>JBKEDT010000031.1:0-24365 GCA_047975565.1 Enterococcus sp.
CCACCTTCACGAATAGAGAAAGTTGTTCCGTTTTCGACAGCGATTGGGTGGATCAAATCAACATCGATTGTTACATTATCGCCAGGCATAACCATTTCAGTACCTTCTGGTAATTTGATTGTACCTGTTACATCTGTTGTACGGAAGTAGAATTGTGGACGATAGTTATCAAAGAATGGTGTATGACGTCCGCCTTCTTCTTTAGTCAATACATAGATTTCTGCTTCAAAACGTGTATGTGGTGTAATTGAACCTGGTTTTGCAAGTACTTGACCACGTTCGACTTCGTCACGAGTTACCCCACGAAGTAAGACACCTACGTTATCCCCAGCTTCACCATAGTCTAATGTTTTACGGAACATTTCAACACCGGTTACAATTGATTTTTTCGTTTCAGGTTTTAATCCGACGATTTCTACTTCATCACCGACACGGATCACTCCACGGTCGATACGACCTGAAGCAACAGTACCACGTCCTGTAATTGAGAAGACATCTTCAATTGGTAATAGTAATGGTTTGTCTGTATCACGTTCTGGAGTTGGGATATATTCATCCACTGTATCCATCAATTCCATGATTGTTGCTTCTGCATCTGGATCACCTTCTAAAGCTTTTAATGCAGAACCTTTAAGAACAGGAATATCGTCACCTGGGTAACCATATTCACTCAATAGCTCACGAACTTCCATTTCAACTAAGTCAATCAATTCAT
Organism: Enterococcus sp.; assembly: GCA_047975565.1. GTDB lineage: Bacteria > Bacillota > Bacilli > Lactobacillales > Enterococcaceae > Enterococcus_B. The sequence goes on from JBKEDT010000031.1 coordinate 716, forward strand.
CGTCATCAACTAAATCTGTTTTGTTCAAGAAAACAATCAAGTTCTTTACACCTACTTGACGTGATAACAAAATATGTTCACGTGTTTGAGGCATTGGTCCATCAGTTGCAGATACAACAAGGATTGCTCCATCCATTTGTGCTGCACCAGTAATCATATTTTTTACATAATCGGCATGTCCAGGGGCATCGATATGTGCATAGTGACGTTTTTCAGTTTCATATTCAACGTGTGCAGTGTTAATAGTAATACCACGTTCACGTTCTTCTGGCGCTGCATCAATACTAGCATAGTCTTGCGGGTTTGCGAGGCCTTTTTTCCCTAAAACTGTAGTGATTGCAGCTGTTAATGTTGTTTTACCATGGTCGACGTGTCCAATAGTACCAATATTAACGTGTGGTTTTGTTCTGTCATAATGTTCTTTTGCCATAATATACAAACCTCCTAAATAATTTGGATCACTGATTCCATCAGCGCTCTCATGTTTCATTATAATCCTTTTCTTCAAAAATTAAAAAAATTTGTCATCCTTACTTTTTATAAGTCTTAAGGATACACTTATTATACGTCAAAGTTAGTCAAAGTCAATTTATTCGACTCGCTTAATGGAAAACTCAAAAAAACTAGCCCAAAACATTTTCTCGCTTTGAACTAGTTCCCGTAATTTTATTTTGCAACAACTTTTCCTATTTGTTGACTTGCTTTCACTTCATCTGTTGGCTGAATGGATAGTTCAGCAACGTTATCTTGATTCGTAAAGACAACAATCATATCTTTTTTCTTTCCTGCTGCATCTAGTGCTGCAAGATCGACATCTGCTAATTTACTTCCTTGCGCAACTACTGAACCCTCTTCAACTGATAATGTGAACGGTTCACCTTTTAATTCAACAGTATCTAAGCCCATGTGTACTAAAACTTCTAACCCTGAATCAGTTAAAATACCCATAGCATGTTTTGTAGGAAAAATACTTGTCACTTTTCCAGCTACTGGAGCAAAAATTTCACCATTTTCAGGTAATACAGCAAAGCCATCTCCCATCATTTTTGTCGAAAATACTTCGTCAGATACTTCTGAAATCGGGATAACTTTTCCAGCTGCAAGTGCAAAAAGTTCATTCACTTTCGTATCAGATGATACTGATTCACGAACTTCTTTTGCTGGTTCTACGGACGTATCCGATGGTATATAGGTTCCCGCATGCATTTGTGCCATTGCATCTGCCACAAATTGTACTTCGGTACCAACAATTACTTGAATATTTGTTTTATCAATTACTTTGACTCCTGGAACACCAGTAGCTTTAATTTTTGCTTGATCGACACGAGCAGTATCTTTTACTTGTAAACGTAAGCGTGTTGTACAATTATCAATTGCCGTTACATTTTCTTTACCACCTAAAGCACGATAGATTTTATCTGCTAAAACAGCAAACTTGTCTCCACTAACTGTCGTATCAAGATCTTCTGTCACTTCATCCGTTCCTTCTTCACGACCTGGTGTCATCAGATTGAACTTAGTGATTGCAAAACGAAATGTCACATAATAAATCAAAGCAAATACCAAACCTTGAATAATCAACATCATTGGTTTATTTGCCACTGGATTTTTCAAACTCAAGAAGAAATCAACAAATCCACCACTAAAAGCAAAGCCTGCTGTCCAATGCATGAATGCAGCAAACCCTAGAGATAGACCAGTCAATACGGCGTGTAACACGTACAACGGCCATGCAACAAACATAAATGAAAACTCGAGTGGTTCAGAAACCCCTGTAAAGAACGACGCAAAGGCTGCGGCTAACATTAGTGATGCGGTCGCCTTTTTACGTTCCGGGCGTGCACATTGATAAATTGCAAATGCACCGGCCGGAAGACCAAACATCATAATTGGGAAGAATCCAGCTTGATACATTCCTGTAGTTCCAACGACTGCAAGTCCTTGATCAATTGCTTGTTGCCCTGCCAAGAAGTTCCCGATATCGTTGATTCCAGCAACATCAAACCAAAATACTGAATTTAATGCATGGTGCAGTCCAACAGGGATCAATAAACGATTAAAGAATCCATAAATTCCTGCACCAACGAAACCTAACCCAGAGATGAACTCACCAAAATCAACCAATCCATTATACACAGCTGGCCATATAAATAATAACAGTAATGAAATAGCGAGCATTGCAAGTGCCGACATAATCGGAACAAGTCGTTTTCCGCTAAAAAATGATAAGGCCATTGGTAATTTTGTCCCACTAAATCGATTGTACATCGCTGCTGCAACCAATCCAGCAACAATTCCAACAAACACATTATTTCCCATACTATTAAATGCAGGGTTTACATCCCCGATATCTGCTAGACCTAAAAGACCTTGTACTGAAGATGCTGCAAGTACTGACTTAGGAATCAGGTAAGCAACTAACCCAGCAAGCGCAGCTGCTCCATCTTTATCTTTTGACATACCTAAAGCTAATCCGACTGCAAATAACAGTGCGAGATTATCTAAAATTGCCAAACCACCATTCATCAAAAATGTGGATGCAGCACTTTCTCCAATTGTTCCGACCATCCAATTCGCAATCCCAACTAATAAGGATGCTGCGGGAAGAACCGCAACTGGTAGCATTAGTGAACGGCCCATTCGTTGCATATAAGCTTTCATAACCAAACTCCTTTATTTCCCCATGTATTCATAACAAATGTTTTTATTGACGCGCAAAAAAAGCATGTAACACTTTTTTAAACTGGACAGGTCTCCTACCGTCTAAAAAAATTCCATGCTTTGTCTATACCAATTACACGAAAGTTACTGTCAACGCAATATATGTTACCTTTTGAATAACACATTGTCAACAATACCAAAATGTTTTTTATACTAAAAACGCTTTACTTTCATTTACTTTTTGCGGTGAAGGATCTTCAATAACTAATGTATTCGTATTCTTCCACTCTGGTGACAAATGAAATACAATAAAAATCAGCTCTTCAATTGCATGCTCCTTCAACGCATCTTCTGTATCTTCCAATGGTTCAAGTAAAACTTGTTTAAATTCTACTAATTCACGATTGCCAATAGCTACTAACCGATCAAACGCATCTCGATCATCGACTTGTAACACAAAATTTGTTGGTGTACTAAAATAATTCTTTTGCTCACTTGCTGACCGTACAAACACTCCCTCAATCGAGGAATAAGTGTAGGTGATCCGTTCAAAATCATAGGTCAAATGAAGCTTAAACAAAAGTGTTGCATCATGTTTTTGTATCCAGAGCAACGTCTGTGCAAGAAAATCACTATACGCGGCTATCCCCCATTTGAACTGCAAACTCGTCTCGTAATAACGCTCAGTCATTGGTCTTCACCTCATTTTTTCTTTTCTTTAGTGTACCATATTCTATAAATTCTCCCTACTCTTTCACAGTCTAACAAAAATGTTAGCCTTTTAGATGCCTCTATTATAGACAGATATGCAAATTTAATGAATAATAACAATACGAGGTGACGATATGAAAAAATTAATTGGTTTTATAGTTGTCTTAGTTATTTTGGGTACTGGAAGTGGCATTGCCTACCATTACTTTTATGGTGGAACAGACTATTATACACAGATAGTCACAGAGGGCACGCGTAAAGAAGGCCATTTTGATAATGGCGAATCCTACACTCAATTTGATTATGACCAAATGGCTTATACAAAAGATGGAGAAGGAAAAGAAATCCATATGTCTGAAGTACGTGACCAACCTTTACGTACCAATGCATATTTAAAAGTAAAAGTAAATCCAAGAAAAGGTGTGCTGTCTTGGAGTGAAGTTAAAAAAAATGATGTACCTGATAAAGCTTTAACTAAATTAACTGAATAACAAAAAATAAAAGAAGTACCAGCGACATTCACATGTTTCTGGTACTTCTTTTTGGATAAAAGCGAAAATACTTTCTTATTACAGTCGATTCAAGACTTCCTCTACATTCTTTATCATAACAGAGACTGTGCCATCAGGATTATTCACAAACTCGATAAGTTCAGGGTTTCTATACACATCTACTGGTACAATCAATTCAATTCCGTTAGATAGTTTGAATTTCTGTTTTCCAAATTTTTTCTCTGAGATTTCTTGAACTTCTTTTACTGGAACTGCTTCTGGCACAAATCCAGAATCTGTTACTTCTTCTTTAAAAGCCATTTTAGCAGTAATGTTCTCTTTAAATATTTTTTCTGCAATTGCTTCATGATCCAAGCGACCAGTTTCTTCGATCGAGTCATAAACCGCTTCTTTCACATCTGCAATCACATCAAATTCTTCTGCTTCAAATTGTTTGCCGATTTGTTTTGCTACTTTTTGGATGATTTTTACATTTTCATCTAGAGAAGGTGCCGGTAAGCTTTCGATTACTCGTGTAGAAAAATAAAATTGTTTTTTTCCGGAAAATTCATATTTTTTCTCAATTAATTCATAGGTAAACTTAGAGAGATCAACAGCAAATGCTTCATCTGCTTTTTGTGATTTCGACCCTAAAATTGCACGATTCAAAATCAATCGATTATCGATTCCTGCATCTCCAACCTCAATAAAATGTGTATACGCTTCACGGTAATTTATCTTTAAGAAAGCGAAGTACATTTGTGCATCCATTTCATATAGAACTAAAAATACATCTGCTCCCGGGCCGTCTTCGCTTTCCTTATACGCTTCATACCAGTATTCAACAATTTGTTGACTTATTGGCAAAAAATCTTCTTGTACTTGTGCGATAAGATTCGTAAACGTTGTGTCCGGTACTAATTGACCTGTTTTTGTTTGTGCAGAAGATATTTTTATGATTTTCTTTTGTAAAAAATCACGGATAAATTCTTTTGTTAAATCTAATTCTGTTTGAGAAAACATTGGTGACCCGCTTTCTCGATCAATTACTTGCATCACTGCTTTTTTCAAATAAATATCCACTAGGTTTCATTCCCTTCTGCTCTAGTTTAACGAAATGAAAAAAAAAATCCACTCTCTTTTATTTGGTTACAAAAAAATTAGGAATTTTAACCTCAGACATTTTCTAGGCATATCACTAGGAATTTTTTTAAAATAGGATAGACTAGATATGTATAATAACTAACCCTGATTGGAGATGTTCAGATGAACAGTTTAACTAGTACCTATCATTTAGCTAATGGCTATGAAATTCCTGTTGTCGGCTTTGGCACATGGCAAACACCGAATGGCGAAGTTGCAGTGGATTCCGTAAAAGCAGCATTGGCAGCCGGCTATCGTCATATCGATACAGCACAAGGATACAAAAATGAAAAGAGTGTTGGTCAAGCTATCAAAGAAAGTGGGATTCCAAGAGAAGAAATTTTCTTAACAACAAAACTTTGGAATGACAATCATAGTTATGACTTAGTCATGTCTTCATTTGAAGAGTCACTTCAAAATCTACAGACAGATTACATTGATCTCTTCTTGATTCATTGGCCAAACCCAATTGCGTTCCGGGATAATTGGCAAGCAGCAAATGCCGAAACATGGAAGGCATTTGAAGAACTCTATACTGCTGGGAAAATCAAAGCAATTGGGGTCAGCAACTTCTTGCCTCATCATTTAGAGGAATTAGCAAAAACAGCAAAAATTCAACCAATGGTCAATCAAATTTTCTTAGCTCCAGGTGAATTGCAACAAGCCGTTGTCGATTATGCGCATGCTCATGACATGGTCATTGAAGCGTATAGTCCTCTTGGCACTGGTAAAATCTTTGATGTACCTGAAATGAAACAAATTGCGCAAAAACATAATAAGTCAATTGCTCAAATTGCACTTCGTTGGTCCTTACAACACCACTTCTTGCCTTTACCAAAATCAGTAACACCAAGTCGTATTGAAGAAAATACACAGTTGTTTGATTTTGTATTAAGTGAAGAAGAAATGAAACAGATTGATCAATTAGATGGTGTAGTCGGCAAAGCAACCGATCCTGATCAAACTACTTTTTAATCGATTGGAGTGAACAAACGATGACACCTCGTCAACGTTTAGACGAACTACCTAAAGAAATTACACAAACGTTCCACAAAGAGTTTGTTTTTTTGTTCTATCCAGACAAAATACAACATTTTCCTGCGCGAGGTTGGTCACATGACCAAATTATCGATGAATTAGAGCAACGTCTCACTGAGCCATTGGTTTTTGACTCGTGGCAAGGACATGAGTTAGTTCTTTCTTCTAACTCCTTTGCATTGATTCCATAATAAAAGAACGAAAGAGATAGGTATTTTGAAGTGGCCCCCAAAAGTTAGACCAAAACGCTAACTTTGGGATGTCGCTTCATTTTCTCCTATTTCTTCGTTCTTTTTTTCAATAATTCTTGTTGTTTTACTATTATTTCTATTATTTTAGATAAAAAATAGTGAAAATAGAAGTTTTTTTCCCTAAATCCTTTTCATTTACCTAAATATTTTTTATAATACGAATGGTATGAATGAAGGAGAGAAAGTATGAAGAAAAAACAAAAACAACAATTATTGAATCAATTTCGTCCATCTTTAGACGCAATTCGTGGAAAACTTTTTACTCAAATGGAATCTGAAAGTATTCGTCGTTATGGTTTACCTTTACAAATTACGATGAATCCACGTGACCGCCATGAATTATTGGTTGGCTTAGCTGGCAAAAACAATGAGGATACTCGAATCGAAGTACCTATCGATGATACATTTACAACTGTTCTAAAACGTATTCGTTCAGGAGAAGAAGATGTTTTCCAAAGTGTTCGCGATAATCTTCTAACAGAAATCGTTTCTTATTGGAATGACAAACGTATGGATCAACCTGCTGAACCAGTACCTACTCTTGCGGAAGAAGTTGCTGAAACAATCGAAGCAGCTGAATCAGCGAAAGAAGAAATAAAAGACGTTGTTGTAGAACCAGAACCAACAGTAGAAACTGCTGAAGTAGCTACTGGCGATATGACTCTTGACGCGTTCAAGACAGCTATAGCTGAATATCCAAAATTCTACGTTGAAAGTAACGCAGATGCAGTAATCGTATACGAAGAAGCTGCGAAAGAACCTCGTAAACTTGCAGAAATCTCAATGAGTCAAGAAAATACCTTTACTATTGAAAAAGCAATGGAACGTAAATATAAAGTAAAATTAACGTTCGTACCTCTTGTTGAAGCTTTTGCTGCAACAAAAATCAGCAATCGTTAAGCATTAAGTTTAATCAAAAAGATCAACAGCATGTGCCGTTGATCTTTTTTTGTTTAGCTTTTCTTTCTGATTTCCATTAAATAGTTTCGCGCAGTTTCTTGATTCATTGGTTTAACGGTACGAAGATATGCTGCTACTTGCTCAATTTCTTCCCCTTTGGCACCTATCGTAAGAGCAAGTGAGCGTGCTTGTAAGCCCATATGCCCTTTTTGGATACCATCCGTCACGAGAGCACGTAAGGCTGCAAAATTCTGTGCTAATCCTACAGCTGCAATGATTTGTGCCAGCTCTTTTGCGTTTGTAACAGCCAACATGTCTAATGAGATACCTGCTTTAGGTAATACTCTCGCTGCACCACCGACTGTTGCTACCGCTAAAGGAACAGTAATCTCTCCAACTAACTTTTCTTCTTGAATCGTCCAGCTTGTTAATCCTCGATACTGCCCATCACGTGCTGCGTATGCATGAATTGCCGCAGCTACTGCACGTGTGTCATTCCCTGTAGCAAGGATGACGGCATCGATACCATTCATGATTCCCTTATTATGTGTTGCTGCTCTGTAAGGGTCCAGTTGAGCAAATTCCCCAGCCTCAGTAATCTTTTGTGCAATATTTTTGGCTGTAGAAGCGTCTTTATGCAGTTTTTCAACCGGAATCTCACACACTGCATGTGCCAATGATTCAGTTGCGTAGTTACTTAAGATACTAAATAAAATTTCCTCTGTTGGATACCATTCACGGAATAATTCAGAAATACCTTCTAAAATCGTATTGACAATATTGGCACCCATCGCATCTTTCGTATCAATCAAAAAATCAACGGATAGATAATTGGTTGCGACACCTGCAAATAGACGTGTACGTATCTCAGCCAACCCTCCACCTCGTGAAACTATGGATGGGTAACTTGATTTTGCCCGTTCAGTGATGTCTGCTTTTTTCTTTTTGATATCTGAAGCAATCGCAGAGAAATCAATTTGTCCAGTTAGAACAATCTGCCCACGCATAAGCCGTTGCGGCGTCGTTGCTACGATATTCCCACAGTATTTTGCTCCATTACTTGCTGCAGCAATTACAGAGGGTTCCTCTGTTGCCATTGGAATTATTTTTTTCATTCCATTGATTTCAAAATTACTTGCTACACCCAATGGCGTTGCCACTTCACTAATTTGATTTTCAATCAGATGATTCGCAATTTCTTCTGGTAAAGTTTGTTGTTGTCCTAAGATTTCCACATCTGCTTCTGATAGAAATCCTTCATCAGCTAATAATTGTCGCCGTTTTGCTGGTTTTTGTTCATAGAATTTTTTTTTTTAGTATTTGGACCATCAGTTGCATATTTTGGATTTTCAAGAAGCATTGCTAAGCCTAATCCTCCACCAATACATAGTGATGCAATACCGAATCTTTTCTTCTCACGAATCAATCCATAGCTTAATGTTGCCAATAATCTTGAACCTGTAGCTCCAATTGGGTGTCCAAGGGAAATGCCTCCACCATAAATATTGACTTTTTCTTCAGGCAACTGTAATTCATCCATCACTGCTACAGAAGAAGAAGCAAACGCCTCGTTGATCTCAAATAAGTCGATTGCATCAAGTGTCAAATCTGTTTTTGCTAGAAGAGTTTGAATTGCAGTAATCGGTGCTACACCCATGATAGATGGATCGATTCCAATCTCTGATACTTCTTTTATTTGTGCAATATAAGGAATAGCATGCTTTTCTGCATATTCTTTTGAAGCCAAAATCACTACAGCTGCTCCGTCATTTAACGTCGAGGCATTCCCAGCTGTCACTGTTCCCTCTTCTTTAAAAACAGTCTTTAGCGTTGCTAATTTTTCAAGCGTACTATTTCCACGAATTCCTTCGTCGCTCGCTACTGTAAGTGTTTCATTCACCACGACTGGCATGATTTCTTCCTCAAAAATACCTGCAGATGACGCTTTAGCTGCCTTCAACTGAGAATGAAGTGCATACGCATCTTGCATTTCACGTGTCACATGAAATTGTTCTGCCACATTTTCAGCAGTTAATCCCATATGCTTTTGTGAAAAGGCATCCGTTAACCCATCATTGACCATGCTAGAAAAACCTTCCCCATACTCTTTGGTTTCTGCTTGGTAAGCTTGGATCAATGGTGCTTGTGACATGCTTTCTGTTCCACCAGCTATGACTAATTCGGCTTCACCTAATTGAATCTGTTGTCGCGCTAAAATAACAGATTTTAATCCAGATCCGCACACTTCATTGATTGTCATTGCAGGAACTGTTACTGGGATTCCACTATTTATCGCAATTTGTCTTGCTGGATTTTGTCCGTTCCCCGCTTGCAGTACATTCCCGAAAATTACTTGGTCTACCCGTTCTACATCAGTATTTGTCTTGTATAATAAATGTTTAGTGATTTCTGTACCTAATTGAACTGCTGTCAAGCTACTTAGCCCACCACGGTATTTACCGATTGGTGTTCGAGCTGCATCAATAATAACAACTTCTTTCATTCTGACACCTCCATAGAAAATATATCATGCTTTGTATAAAAAACAAATAAAGAATGAAATTGATTTTTTTTTCTTTAAAAATTTTAACAATCCTTAAATAATGAACAATTTTTACTTCTTTTCGAAAGTTTTTATGATAACGTATATAAGGGAACAATAGTGAATAGAATTGAAGAGGTGTTTATATGAAAATAGGGATTGATCAACTATCCTTTTTTATACCAAATTTATATTTAGACATGACAGAATTAGCAGAAGGACGCGGTGAAGATCCAGCAAAATTCCATATTGGGATTGGGCAAGATGAAATGGCGTTTAATCAAGCTTCTGAAGATATCATTACATTAGGTGCAAATGCTGCAAGTAAAATTTTGACTGATGGCGATCGACAAATCATCGACATGGTAATTGTTGCAACAGAAACTGGCATTGACCATTCAAAAGCAAGTGCGGTTATTTTGCATCAACTACTAAACATTCAACCATTTGCACGCTCATTTGAAGTAAAAGAAGCTTGCTATGGTGGAACTGCTGCCTTACAAATGGCAAAAGAATATATCAGTAACCATCCAAATAGAAAGGTCCTTGTTATCGCTAGTGACCTTGCACGATATGGTCTTCGTACTGGTGGAGAAGTCACACAAGGTGCTGGTGCGGTCGCAATGATGGTAACGAAAGATCCTCGTGTCTTAGAACTTGATAATGACAATACATTTTTGACAGAAGACATCTATGACTTTTGGCGTCCAGATTACAGTGAATTTCCAGTCGTTAACGGACATTTATCAAATGCTGCTTATATTGAATCTTTCCAAAAAGTTTGGGCACAACATAAGAAAACAAGTGGCTTAGCTTTAGAAGATTACGATGCGCTTTGCTTCCATATTCCTTATACAAAAATGGGGAAAAAAGCACTGAAAAGTATTCTTGATGAAACAGATGAACAAACACAAGAACGTTTACTTACACGCTATGAAGAAAGTATTACGTATAGCCGTCGTATTGGTAATTTATATACCGGCTCGCTTTACCTAGGTATTATTTCCTTACTAGAAAACAGTGAGACATTAACTGCGGGTGCACGTCTTGGTCTATTTAGCTATGGCTCTGGTGCAGTCAGTGAATTCTTTACAGCTTATCTTGTTGACGGTTATGAAAATCACTTATTCGGTGACTATCATCAGGCTTTGTTAAATAATCGTCGCCGTGCTTCTTTAGCAGAATATGAAGAACTATTCGTTGAAAAATTACCTGAGCATGGAGAACAAGGCACGTACAGTAATCCATTACCATTTTCAATCACAAAAATTGAAGAGGATATCCGCTATTACCGTAAGTAATCATCAAACACGAGCAAAAATAAAAGGGAGTGGCTGAAAGCCGCTCCCTCTTTCTATTTCTTCCAATAAAGCGCACGATAGTGAATTGTCGTTGTATTGATTTGGCTATCGCTCCTTAGAAATTCCTCATTGACTCTATCTAAAAAATATTCTGTCTCTTGGTATTCTTCATAATATTCTTCGAAAAAGTCCTTTGACACTTCTTCTTCGAATTGATAAGTAAAGTCGTCTGCTTTTACAAAATACCCCTTGCGCTTTAAATGGTCTTCAAACCTATTCATGATCTGCGCATCAGTTATTTCTGGAAAATCAATTAGCCCAAAATGTGTGTCTATTGGTGTAAATAGTGAGTCTTTTTGATCCAGCATCCGAAGAACAACACACCATTTTGATGTTTTTTGTGTCATCTGCTCAACCTGTTCAATTGTTTGTAACGGAGGTACCAAAGCCGCAAAAAGTACTTCTGCTTTTATTGAGTCATTCTCTAAAAAGTCGTCTAACGATTGATTTACAAAGGTTACATTTTCTAGCTGAGCGGCCTCTCGCTCTTTCTCAGCATAGTGTAACATTTCCGTTGAGAAGTCCATCAATGTATACCTATCCGTAAGCGGTGCTAATTCTTGAAGATATCTTCCAGCACCACCACACACATCAACCACACTTTTTGCAGGTAAAATACCGTTTGCTTTCATAGAGGTTACGATGTCTTTCGTAATCGGAACACGTGATTCTTTTTGAATTGCATAATATTCTTCTGCGAAGTCATCCCAATAAAATGACTCATTCCATTCATTCATCTCGTCTCTCCTCAATTAAAAAGAGCCCAACGAATCGCTGTTGGGCTCTTAGACTATTTATTCTTCTGCTGCATCTTTTTTTATTTTGATCAAAATGATTTTTGTTACTTCCATACAAATCATTGCAATCAAGGCAATTCCAATACATAAGAAAACTTCTGTCAATCCAAATGCTGCTGGAATGGAGAAGACACTCTTCAAGCCAGGAATCATTGTAATACTATATAGCCCAGCACACACAAGTAAAGCTAATAAAACATATTTATTTGTGAATAAACCAGCTTGTAAAGCGGTTTGTGAATTTGAACGTGCAGGCAATGTTTGTAATGTACGACACCAGATCAATGTTGAGAAGGACATTGCAACCCCAAATCCTGGAGAATGTTGCATACCGATCATTTGGGCAATAATTACTGCAATACCAATCAAGATTCCACGATACGTAACAGAAATCAATGTTCTTCCAGTAAAGATACCTGATTTAGGATCACGTGGTGGGTGATTCATGATTGTAGGTTCTTCTGGTTCAGTTCCTAAAGCAATTGCAGGTAGTGAATCGTTGACTAAGTTAATGAACAATAGTTGTAATGCAGTGAATGGATTGTCCCAATCCATTACTAGAGCAAAGATAATTGCGATGATTGCTCCAAGGTTTCCTGCAAATAGATAGGCAATTGCTTTTTTGATGTTATCAAACACATTTCGCCCAACAGCTACTGCACTAACGATTGAGGCAAAGTTATCATCCGTCAAGACCATTGCAGCTGCATCTTTCGCCACATCAGTACCCGTGCCCATTGCAATACCGATATCTGCTTGTTTCAAGGCTGGTGCGTCATTTACACCATCACCAGTCATTGCGGATACATGTCCTTTTTCTTGCCATGTACGTACGATTCGAATTTTATTTTCAGGAGAAACACGTGCATAAACAGTCACTTTTTCTAGGACATCATTTAATTGTGTATCTGTTAGTTCATCTAATTCTGCACCAGTTAATGCTTCATCGCCTTCACTAAAGATACCGATATCTTTGGCAATCGCTACAGCTGTTGTTTTGTGGTCACCTGTAATCATGATTGTTTTGATACCTGCACTTCTCGCTTCAGCAACGGCTTGTGTAACCTCTGCGCGTGGTGGATCGATCATTGCTAACAATCCAACTAAAATCAATTCATGTTCATCATCAAATGAAAGTTGTGTCGATTCGATTGGACGGTATGCAAAAGCTAATACCCGTAATGCACGATTTGAAAAATCTTCGTTTTGTTTTTCAAACTGTTGTCTTAATTCATCCGTCAATGGTACAACTTCACCATTGATCAGTGCACGTGTACTTCGTTGGAAGACAATATCTGGACCACCTTTGGTTAATAAAAGTGATTCACCGTCAATTTTGTGAACTGTTGACATCAATTTACGATCTGAATCAAAAGGTAACTCTGCTTTTCGAGGAAATTGCTTACGAATCTCTTCATATGATTGATTTTGTTCTTCACTAAAGTCAATCAATGCAACTTCTGTTGGATCACCTAATTTTCCACCATCTTCTGCGATTGACGCATCATTTGCTAGTACACTGATTTCTACCAAGCGACGTTCATCATTTGACCAATTTGTAGGGTCATTCGTGAAGTCTCCAGTTTCACCATTTGCTAGATAATAGTCAACAACAGTCATTTTGTTTTGTGTTAAAGTCCCTGTTTTATCTGTACAGATAATACTTGCAGAACCTAGTGTTTCTACAGCAGGTAATTTTCGGATAATCGCATGGCGTTTTGCCATTTTGTTTGTTCCAATAGATAAGACGATTGTCACAATCGATTGTAGGGCTTCAGGAATTGCAGCTACAGCTACGGCTACGGCAAACATCACTGCATTAATAATATCTGCTGTTAAATCACCAGAACCTTCACCCATAAAAATACGAATTAATTGAATCGCTAAAATAATCAATGATAGAGCTAAAATCCATAAGCTTAGTTTTTTACTGAAGCTATCTAATCCTCGTTGTAACGGTGTTGCTTGTTCTGTCGTGTTCTCTAATAATCCAGCTACTTGACCAAGCTCAGTATCATTGGCTGTAGCGGTAACTAAGAATTTACCACGTCCATAGGTCACGATCGTTCCACTGAAAACCATGTTGATGCGGTCACCAACGGGTACAGTTGACGAAATCATTGTTACTTCTTTTTCTGCAGGTGTCGATTCACCAGTAAGCATTCCTTCATCAACTTTCAATGCTCCGGCTTCTAATAAACGTCCATCAGCAGGAACATAATCGCCTGCTTCTAACAAAACGATATCTCCGACAACTAATTCCTTTGCTAATACTGTCCGTTCTTTTCCATCTCGAATCACACGCGCATCAGGTGCGGATAAACTTTTCAGTGCTTCAAGCGAGCCTTCTGCTTTCTTGGTTTGCACCACACTGATTACTGAATTTAGCATCAACACAAGGAAAATAACAGCAAATTCAACATATTCGCCCATTGCCATTTGAATAGCTGCAACAATCAGTAATACAATAACCATTGCATCTTTAAATGTATCCAAGAAAAGTTTCCAAACTGGCGTCTTCGGTTTTTCTTTTAGCTGGTTATACCCATCCCGTTCTAGCCTTTCTTGTGCTTGCGTTACACTCAATCCAGATTCTGAACCACCAGTTTGCTTCATAAGGTTTTCTAGAGATTCCTTATACGTCACTGTCTGAGTTTGTTTTTCTTTTGTATCCAACATTCATCCCCCATTATTCTTATTTTTTCGCATATGATTCTCTGTGAAAAAAAGAGACCTAAGACAAATATCGATTTGTCTTAGGTCTCACCATTTCATACAATACCAGAAAACCATACGGTTGACTTACTGTTGATATTATCACAACATGCGTTGCCGGTTACTCCCCTAAGGAGATTATTCACTATGCAAGTATCGTACCCTACTTATTGAAAAAAATCAAGGAATCTCTTTGAAAAAAAAATAATTTGTTATTTCATTAGCAAAACACTTCGCAAATCACATATATATTGATACTATTTCTTTAGGTAAAAAATTATTTAAAGGAGGAGTTATTTAAATGGTGGCTGGTATAACAACACTCATTTATATTCTTAATGCAATTATTGCTGCTTGTGTTATTTTGTTGCGACCACGTGATGTCGCTGCAATTTGGGCATGGCTACTGGTACTATTTGTACTACCCGGATTTGGTTTTATCTTATATCTATTCTTTGGTCGAGGGTTGACGGATAAGAAGAAATACCGCCTTGAACAAAGTGACCTAAATGAGCTAGAAAGCTTTGCTGACTTTAGTGAAAAAAATCTTGCACTCTATGGAGAGAAAATGGACACAACAGAACAACAAGATTTTGTGGATTTCTTCTCTTCGCTCAATCGAATGCCTGTAACACGCAAAAATCAAGTTAAAGTGTTTACTGATGGAAAGAAAAAGTTTGATGCACTCAAACAAGATATCCGAGAAGCAACGCATTCGATACACATTGAATATTATGCATTCGTTACAGATACCCTTGGTACAGAAATACTTCGTTTATTAGAACAAAAAGCTGCTGAAGGTGTTGAAGTGCGCTTGCTATATGATGCAGTGGGTTCGCATGGAACAAAAACAAAAGATTTTGAACAGTTAATCAAAAATGGCGGACAAGCTAGCATGTATTTGACCTCTCAAGAAGCCTTATTAAAATTCCGATTAAATTACCATGATCACCGGAAAATTGTTGTGATTGATGGGAAAATCGGATATATTGGTGGCTTCAATGTAGCAGATCAATATCAAACGACTACAAAGAAATTTGGTTATTGGCGCGATACACACTTACGTATTTATGGAGCAGCTTCTTCCTTACTCCAAATGCGTTTCATTATGGACTGGAATGTTTCCACTTCTGCTAAAGAAAAGCTAAACTATCAATTAGACTATTTCTTTCCCGCAAGTGAAGTAGATGATTCTGCAACTACTTCTATCCAATTGATTTCCAGTGGACCAAATACAGAAAAAGAACAAATCAAGCTAGCTTTTATTAAATCCATCACTTCTGCCAAACACAGATTATGGATTCAAACACCGTATCTCGTACTTGATGAAAGTGTCATTGCCGCTTTAAAAATTGCAGCAGCGAGTGGTGTAGATGTTCGCATCATGATTCCAGATAAACCGGATCACCCATTTATCTACCGGGCAACACAATATTATGCACGACAAATGATGAAAGAAAATATTAAACTATTTATTTACAACGGCGGTTTCTTGCATGCAAAAACATTGATTGTCGATGATGCTCTGGCTATTGTAGGTTCTGCCAATCAAGATATTCGAAGCTACAAGCTAAATTTTGAATCAAGTGCAGTACTCTATGATCCAACTGTTGTTGATGAATTGGAACATGCATTTTTAGCAGATCAAAAGGTCTCAACGCAACTGACAAGTGAAGAAATCAAACAGATGTCTAAATGGCTCTTGCTAAAACAACAGTTCTCTCGTTTACTCTCTCCAATATTGTAATTATAAAAAGCTGAAATAGCTTAGGAAGATTTTGAGTCAATAACTCAATCCTTCCAGCTGTTTCAGCTTTTTTATTTTATAGATTTTCCCTACTATCACTTAATCGAGTCCGTCATTGCTGCCCAATGATTGATTGGCCCAAATCGATGCCCTACTATTAACTCATCCGCAATGGCTAAATTCACATATTTTTTAGCGATACGTATAGCTGTTTCTACAGATGTCCCTTTAGCAAGTTCTGCGGTGATACAAGCAGACAGCGTATCCCCAGTTCCGTTGATGCGATTGGTAGGGTGGTAAGGTTCTGCTAACCAAAAACTTCTCCCAGATTCAAGTAATACATAATCACGAACTTCTTTTTGTGGTGTTTCTTGATTATGATGTCCTTTAATCAAGACATTCTTTGCTCCCATGTTTTGTAATACTTTTGCAGCTTGTACAAAATCTGCATCCTTTGTTAATGACAGCTCTGTTAATTTCTCTGCTTCATAAAAATTAGGTGTAATGACTGTTGCTAAAGGAATCAATTCATCTTTCAACGTTTGAAAAGCACTTTCTTCTAACAATAGGTCCCCATGTTTGGTTACAATAACTGGATCTACTACTAATGGACCAAAATCATATTTTTTATAATTTTTTACAACTGTTTGAATTAATTTCTTGTCAGCTAACATTCCTGTTTTCGCTGCACAAATCTGATAATCCTCCGCTAACAATTCAAATTCAGTATCTATAAAATCTGTGGGTAAAGCCACACTTTTGGCAATACCATAAGAGTTACCTGCAACACATGCTGTTAATACAGAAGCCCCATAAACATCTCTTGTAAAAAATGTATGTAAATCCGCTTGCATTCCTGCGCTTCCATCACTATCTGACCCTGCAATCGTTAGTGCTTGCGTATATTGTTCCATTTATCCTGCCTCACTTCTTTTGATTTTCTTTATTATAGTTCTTTTTTCTTGAATATAAAAATTTTTCGCTATTTTCCTTTTATAGAAGCTTCTTCGAATAAATGTAAGCGAATTCATGTTATACTGGCATAAAATGAAGGGAGTTTTTATTATGCAAACGATGGTGTTCGTAAATTTTCCTGTAGCAGATGTCCCTTTGGCAACTAAATTTTATGAAAAGCTTGGTTTTAAACAGAATCTTGAATTTTCAACAGAAGAAGCTAGCGCAATGGTTTGGGACGATAACTTTTGGATCATGCTCCTCAACCATTCTTTCTACAGTCAATTTATCCGTGAACGGACAATTGCTGACACAGCCACTTCCAGTGCTGCGTTGATTGCATTCAGCATGGAAAGTCCAGAAGCTATCAAAAAATTTGCAAGAACAGCAGAAGAAAATGGTGGCACCTACTTTAAGGTCGATATGGGTATTCCAGAAGACCAAATGTTTGGATTTGAAGTATATGATTTAGATGGGAATTGTCTTGAACCTATGTGGATGGCACAACCATAAAAGTAGTCCACAACAGCTGTCTGTAACAGAAAAGGACCGAAAACAATTTGTTTTCGGTCCTTTCTTTGCTTATTTATTTGACTACCAACACATTACACTTCGCATGTGTCACAACATAGGAAGTTGTTGAGCCAACTAAAACACGTTCCACAGCGTTTAGTCCTGTAGACCCCATCACAATCAGGTCGATTTCTACATCTGATTCATTGAAATCAGCAATCAATGTCTTCGGATAGCCATACATAATATACGTCTTAACTGCTTCTAATCCTTTTTCATTTGCGATTTCTGTGTATCTTTCCATCTTCCGTTCCGCGATTTCATCTAACTCTTGTTGTAAATTCTTCGTTGTAAAGGCAAAATCTCCAAAATAATTTCCTGTTACTTCATTGACATATAAGACATGTAACGTCGCATTATTCGTCTTAGCAATTTCAATTGCTTCCTCAAAAGCTCGCATTGCTGCATCAGAACCATCTGTAGGAATCAAAATATTTTCATATCGATTTGACATAGAAAACGCCTCCTTTTCTTTTAGTTTACAATGAAGGCGATAAACTCGCAACTCTTATGAAAAAGAGAATGAACAAGAATGTCCACCCTCTCAAAAAATTATATTATGCATCAAATCCATTGTTTGTTGAAACTTCCTTGAACCAATGCCCTGATTTTTTGATTGTACGTTTCCCATCTTGATCTAGATCGACCGCGATAAACCCGTAACGATTTTTGTATGCATTTGTCCATGACCAATTATCCATACATGTCCACATATGATATCCTAAACAATTCGTACCTTCCTGAATGGCTTGATGCACATATTTCAAATGATCCGTTACAAATTCAATTCTGTAATCATCTTCAATCATTCCATCTTCATTAACAAAGCGTTCTTCACCTTCAACACCCATACCATTTTCAGAGATAAAGCATCGAATGTTTCCATAATTTTCACGTGTATTGGTCAAAATATCGTAAATTCCTTTTTCATAGATTTCCCATCCACGATATGGATTCATTTTTTTACCCGGCATATCATAATTATCAAAATAATCGTCTGGCATTGGGCCATTTTCATGATCAATAGGTGTCTCTTTTGCTTTGATACGACGTGGTTGATAATAATTGATTCCTAATAAATCGATTGTATTTTCTTTAATTGTTGTCAAATCTGTTTCGTGCATTTCTGGCAACATATCTAATTCTTTTACTATAGTGATTAATTCTTCTGGAAATTCTCCCTTTACCGCAGGATCTAAGAACGAACGGTTGAAGAATGCATCTGCAATTGCCGCAGCCTTAACATCCGCTGGATTTTCTGCATCTCTTGGATAACTTGGTGTTAAATTCAAAATGATTCCAATTTCTCCAGAATAATCGCCTTCGTGGTAAGCTTTGATTGCTTGAGCACTAGCCAATGTTTCGTGGAACCCTACTTGGACAGCTTCTTTCATATTGATATGATTTGGATAATGGAATTGATACAAGTAGCCTCCTTCAACAGGAACAATTGGTTCATTATGTGTAAACCATTTTTCTACTAAATCTCCAAACAACTCAAAACAAGTTTTTGCAAATGCTACATACGCATCTACTGTTTTACGATTTAACCATCCACCAATTTCTTGCAATGGCATTGGCATATCAAAATGATATAAGTTTACAAACGGGTCAATTCCATTTGCACGTAGTTCTTCAAAATACGAACGGTAAAATTCTACAGCCTTAGGATTTACTTCACCACTACCATTTGGAATCAAGCGGCTCCACTGGATTGATGTACGAAATGTATTATGTCCCGTTTCTTTCATTAACTGAACATCTTCTTTATATTTTGTATAGACTTGTGATGTCTTATCAGGCCCTACTTGGTTAAAGAATGCTTCAGGATCTAGTCCGTACCAATGATCCCAAATATTTTCTCCTTTACCATCCTCTTCAATTCGTCCTTCTGTTTGAGGACCACTAGCTGCGGAACCCCACCAAAAATTTTCAGGAAATACATATTTCGTCATAATAATACCCTCACTTTTAGTTGATACCGTTATCATAACGAAGACTTAGAAATAAATCAATACTTTTTTAATAAATGACTAGACATTAAAATAAAACAATGGTATATTTCATATGTAATCGATTACAAAATAATTTCTGAGGTGAAAAAGATGAATGGATTTATGGATAAGATTTCTGAAAAAATTCTGCCATTAGCAAATTTGCTTGGGCAAAATAGATACCTAACAGTTCTTCGTGACGCATTTATGCTATCATTTCCACTAACTATGTTTGGTTCAATCGTTGTTGTTATTAATAATTTACCTTTCTTCGACGATGCAACAAAAACAACTCTTTCTACATTATTTGGTAATGGTCAAAACGCAACAATGAGTATTATGACTGTATTTGTAACTTTTGGTATAGGCTATTATTTGTCTAAATCGTACGATGTTGAAGGGATTTTTGGTGGTGCAGTTTCTTTTGCTAGTTTCCTTATCTTAACTCCTTTCTTCATGACTTCAGCAGGTGGCGAAGAAATCACTGGTGTTCTTTCTTTAGATCGTTTGGGTGCAAAAGGAATGTTTATCGGTATGATTGCTGCCTTTCTTGCTGGCGAAATCTACTGCCGAGTAACAAAACGTGGTTGGCAAATCAAAATGCCTGATGGTGTGCCACCAGCAGTAACAAAATCATTTGCTGCATTGATTCCTGCTATCATTACATTAAGTGTATTTTTAATTATTAATGCTATCGTTGTCGGTGTATTTAATACAAACTTACACGATGTCATTTACGAATTGATTCAAAAACCATTAACTGGACTTGGTAGTAGCTTACCTGCCACACTGGTTGCTTTATTCTTTGTACAATTTTTATGGTTCTTTGGTCTTCACGGACAAATTATCATCAACTCAGTAATGGATCCAATCTGGAATACATTAATGCTAGATAATCTAGAAGCTTACCAACATGGACAAGAGTTACCACATATCATTACAAAACCATTTATGGAAACATTTACAGTAGGTTTGGGTGGTTCTGGTATGACTTTAGCTGTAGTTCTACTTATGGCATTTATTATGAAGAAAAAACAATATCGTGAAATCGGCCGTTTGGCATTAGCACCTGGGATTTTCAATGTAAATGAACCAGTAATCTTCGGTATGCCAATCGTATTAAATGCTACAATCTTAATTCCTTGGGTTGTTGCACCATTGATCGTTACAACTTTCAACTATCTAGTTATGGCTGCAGGAATCGTTCCAGCACCAACAGGAGTTTCTGTTCCTTGGACAGTTCCGATCATTGCTAGTGGAATGTTAGCAACCAACTCATGGCTAGGTGGAGCATTACAAGTTGTTGACTTTATTCTCGTAGGATTGATTTGGTTCCCATTCTTAAAAGTATTAGACAAACAACCAAATACAGATATTTAAATAAAAAAGCCAAAGTGTTTCGAATAATCGAACCTTTGGCATTTTTTATTCACATTCCTAATTCATCTAAATATCGACTTTCTTTCTCTATAAATGTTATACTCAACATGAGGTGATTAGATGCCAAAATATGAAGATATCGCTAACACATTACGCGAGCGTATCCGTTCAGAACACTATCCTCCAAATAGTTTCTTACCCAATCAAATCGATTTGGTAGAAGAATTTGGTGCTAGTAGAATGACAATCAAAAAAGCCATCAATATTTTATCTATGGAAGGCTTAGTTTACTCACAAAGAGGCTCAGGAACAAAAATTTTGAACCACCCTTTCATTCAGAAAGATACTTCACCAGTCGATGAATATGAAGGCTTAAGTATCCAAATGAAAAGACAACATCGCTCATTAAAAAGCGAAATCATTCATTTTGACGTTGAATTTCCTAGTCAACAAATCCAAGAACGTCTTATGATCGAAGCAGAGCAACCCGTATATAATATTCATCGTCTACGGGTACTGGATGACCAACCTTATGTTCTTGAGCATACTTACATGCCTGTAGATTTAGTTCCAGGTTTAAAAAAAGAACACCTGCTTTCTTCAATCTACGAATATGTTCACAAAGAGTTACACCTTGCCTTTGCTGGTGCTTATCGTGCTATCTCTGCAGATAAAAGTGATACATTCGATCAAGACTACTTAAAGTGTTCCACAACTGATCCTGTACTTGAAGTACAGCAAGTTGTCTATTTAAAAGATGGTCGACCAATTGAATATTCAATGAGTCGAAATAGATTTGATGTGCGCAGCTACTCAGTACTCGATGTCCAGTCGACTTAATCCAAAAAGATATGAGCATAACGCTTATATCTTTTTTTGATTCAATCAAAAATAAAAAATAGCTACATAAAACAAACCTATACTTAAAATAATCCCTATGATTGGTAAAATACTTCTAGTAATAAATGATAGTCCTCGATCAAAGTAAGAATAAATCAAAGCAAGTTTCTTTTCAAAAAGAAGTGAACCAATATATAAAGCATATAAAGGAAGATTAAATATAACTAGGTTATAAAGTACCAGCATAACTAGGACCATCATCCAATCTAAATTGAATGAAATCAGAAGTGTCAAATAACTGATATACGGTAATGCACTTGTCAATTCAAATAAACAAGAAACTACCCCTATCATAAACAGTTGCCCAAATGATAAGTTTGTTTTTCTTTTTCTCAGTACCGGTTGCTCGGTTGCTCGTCCATTTCTTCTTAGTATTGTATGCAAACAATGAAGTAGTAAACACACACCAGCAATAAAGATGAACACTGAACATAGTATAGCATATCTTTCTATCAAGAAAATAAACCCATTTCGAATACTTTCTGCTAATCCAAAATAAAACAACAGCCCAAAAAGAAAGTTTGTACTCCCAATCCCCAAGATATAGCCCACTATAGAATGCTTATTTTTACTCGTAGATTGCAAAATAAATTGCTGAGCGATTGCTATAGGATTTAAACTATCTAATAAACTCACACCGATCGTGAGACTAAATACCATTCCAAACATATTGATTCCCCTTTGCTTTTTCTACCAAATAAAAAAAGACATCTACCACTACACTCTTTGGCCTATGTGTAGGGTAAACGTCTATCCGGCGATATTTATCATATTTATATACCTGTTATTATGCCTAACTCGAATCCCTTTGTCAAATAAGATCATTTACACATTTTCTGTTAAAATAGAAACTAATCGTACTTACTTAGTACTACTATCCAGAAAGAAGGTAGCTTTTTTATGACGAAATGTGTTTTCGACCTTGATGGGACAATATGCTTTAATGGTGAAGCAATCTCAACAAACATTCTAAATGCACTATCGCATTTAGAAAGATCTGGTAGAGAAGTTCTCTTTGCTTCCGCTCGGCCTATTAGAGATATGCTTCCCGTTATAGACCCATCTTTTCATAACCATATTTTAATAGGTGGAAATGGATCAATAATTTGGAAAGATAAAAAAATAATTAAAGCAAACTCATTCAATAAAATAGATACACAAAAAATATTGAAACTAATTACACAATATAACGGAACATACCTTATAGACGATATATGGGATTATGCCTACACTGGATCAAACAGTCATCCTATATTAAAAAATGTTGACCCTATGAATCTAGCTACACAGCTTCCAGTTGACTCTTTACAGTCAATTATTAAGATACTCCTTTTATCCTCCGATAACGACACTCAAATAGAGAAAGAATTAAGAAAGTTAGATGTTTTCATTAATAAGCATCTAAACGAGAACCTTATTGATATTAGCCCAAAGAATATCAATAAGTGGCAGGCACTTAAGGACTTAGGTATTCCTAAACATTCCTATATCG
>JBKEDT010000051.1:0-16466 GCA_047975565.1 Enterococcus sp.
AAAGAAATAATTCATATCAAATTGAGTTTTCCAAAATTTAAACGTATAATTTAATTACTTAAGTTTGGTTTAAGGAAAACTTTTTTATAAGTTTTTTTATTTTGAGGAGGTATTTGAATGCAAGAGCTGAGAACTCGCAGCGCCCGCCATCAAAAGAAAGCACCTAAATTAGTAATAAACAAAAAGGCAATTGCTCCTTTGATCGGAACAAGTCTTTTGGTTGGGCCATTGGTGATTACAGCAGCACCAAATGAAGCTCGTGCAGATGAGCAAACACAAGGCCAAACTACTTCTGACCCGCAAGCATTTATTGATGAAATTGGTTGGTCAGCCTCAGAAGTAGCTGCAAATAGTGATTTATACGCATCAGTAATGATTGCGCAGGCTTTACTAGAAAGCGGCTATGGAACTTCTGGACTAGCTAGCGCACCTAATTATAACTTGTTTGGTGTAAAGGGAAGTTATGATGGTGAAGTAGTTTATATGTCAACCAAGGAGTATGTAAACGGTCAATGGGTAACGATGAATGAACCTTTCCGTAAATATTCTTCTTATTGGGAGTCATTCCAAGATCATGCGAATGTACTTCGTTCAACAAGTTTCTCTACAGGTGAATATCACTATGCAGGTGCTTGGAGAAGTAGAACATCAAGTTATACGGAAGCAACAGCATACCTAACAGGTCGTTATGCAACAGATCCTGATTATGGTACAAAGTTAAACAGTTTGATTAGCACATATAATCTAACTCGATTTGATGCGGCATCGACAGGGTCTAGTAATACAGCAGCATCAACAGAATCTAGCAGCACAACAGATTCATCAAGTACAACAAATACAGCAGATTCAGCAAGCTCTACAACAGCAACAAGTGGCCAAACTTATACAGTTGCTGCAGGAGATACATTGTGGGATATTGCTGCTAAATTTGGTACGACAACAGATGCTATTATTGCGAATAATGGCCTTTCTGGAGATACATTAATGGTCGGTCAAACATTGAATGTGTAATTGATTTGAACTTATTATTGTTATTATTCAAAGAAGATACCTCCTTGGAGTTTTCCTTGCGAGGTATCTTTTTTGCGTAATCGATTCCATAGACTACAGAACAGAACTATCTACAAGACGAAATATTCGCCAGAATGTGAAATAATATATTATGATAGTAATGTAGAGAGTGATAAGGGGGAGCGGAAATGACAAATATTTACCAATCAATTACAGAGTTAGTTGGAAAAACACCAATTGTAAAGTTAAATCAACTTGTTCCAGAAGATGCAGCAGATGTTTATGTGAAATTAGAGTTTTTTAACCCTGGTGGAAGTGTAAAAGACCGTATTGCATTAAGTATGATTGAAGCGGCTGAAAAAGATGGACAATTAAAACCAGGCGCTACAATCATCGAGCCTACATCAGGAAATACTGGTATCGGTCTTGCGATGGTCGGTGCAGCTAAGGGATACCGAGTAATCATTGTTATGCCTGAAACAATGAGCATGGAAAGACGTTTATTGATGAAGGCTTACGGAGCAGAATTGATTTTGACTCCTGGTGCAGATGGAATGAAAGGCGCAATCGCTACAGCGCAAGAACTTGCTGACACTAACGATTACTTTATGCCGATGCAATTTGAAAATCCAGCAAATCCAGAAATACATGAAAAAACAACCGGTGTGGAAATACAGTCTGCATTTGGTACGAATGGACTAGATGCGTTTGTCGCAGGAATCGGTACAGGCGGAACGGTTACTGGTGCTGGTCACGAATTAAAACGCGTATACCCTGACATCAAAGTATATGGGGTAGAACCAGCAGAATCTGCAGTTTTAGAGGGCAAGCCAGCGGGACCACATAAGATCCAAGGAATCGGTGCAGGATTTGTACCAAAAGCTTTGGATATTCATGTATATGATGAAGTCTTACCTGTTTCAAGCGAAGATGCACTTGAAACGGCTCGTCAAATGGGACAAAAAGAAGGCATCTTAGTCGGGATTTCTTCAGGAGCAGCAATTTTTGCAGCGATTGAAGTAGCGAAAAAACTAGGTAAGGGAAAACGCGTTTTAGCAATTGTACCGGATAATGGTGAACGCTACTTATCTACAGCACTTTATCAAGTGGATGAAGCATAGAAAATAGGATTGGAAGGGGCTGGAATATGAGAATGTTTCAGCCCTTTTTTCTGAATAAATGGCAGACCAGAGGGGGGTTCAAAAAAACATTTATTTAAATCTCTTCTTTGTTTTTTCATTTATCTGCTTCCTGAGTGCTAGATTTTAGTGAATAAACATAGTATGATAGGCATTGAGATAAATAAGGAGTGGGGTGTATCGATGGAGAGCACTGAAGTAAACCAAGCAATTGAAAAGTTAAAAAAAGAGAATATCCGCATTACGCCTCAAAGATATGCAATACTCGAATATCTGATCGAGCATCATACACATCCGACAGCAGATGAAATCTATCGAGCACTTGAAGTACGTTTTCCAAGTATGAGTGTCGCGACCGTGTACAATAATTTGCGATTGTTTACAAGCCTTGGCTTTGTTCAAGAGATGAAATACGGAGACGCATCTAGCCGATTCGATTTTAGTTCTCAAAGACATTATCATGTTATTTGTCGAGAATGCGGGAAGATAGTTGATTTCCATTATCCTGCTTTAGAAGATATAGAGATGGCGGCTAGTCGTTTAACTGGGTTTGATGTCTATGAGCATCGCTTAGAATTATACGGGTTATGTCCTGAGTGTAAATCGTTAACTGAATAATTGATGTTGCTACATAATGTGAAAAGACATCTTTTGGGTAAATACCCAAAGATGTCTTTTTGTTTTTTATTTAAAAAAATGAGCCCAGTAATATCTAGCATAGAGAACAAAAGATAGTACTAGTGAAAGCAGAACTAACCAAAGAAGAAGATCATGGTAGGTCATTGAAAAATCAGGGAACAAGAGAAACAAAATCATACAAACATAAATAACGGCAGTCGCGACTTTTCCATACCATTTTGCGCCATCTATTGGCTGTTCTTTTTTTAGACTGATACTTCCAACGATGAACATAAAAAGCTCTTTTAGTAGAAATAATCCCAAAATAGCCCAAGCAATCGGAAACGTGAATGTGGTAACGAAAATCAATGAGCATTGCGTCAGTTTATCTGCAACGGGGTCAAGGACTTTTCCAAGATTTGTGATTTGATTATACTGTCGTGCGATATAGCCATCCGCAAAATCAGTGATTCCTGAGATGAGGATAAGTATACCTGCGACAAGACTATTTCCTTCGAAAAAGAAAAAGAAGAAAAAAGGAATGAGCAAAATTCTACAGATAGAAAGTATATTGGGAATCGAGTAGATGTCTTGTTTCCAATTATCAAAATAGTGCATCCTCTCACCACTTTCATTATTAGTTGCCCTAATTATACCTGTTGAGAGTTATTCTTTGAACTAATAGTACTTATAATCTCTAAAAAGTAGCCCTATTCGGTTTTGATTTATGGTATTCTGGTAAAAGTGATAAAATTTTCATGAAAGAGGTTTGCGTGTGTTAAAAGAGTATGTTTTGTTGATTAAAAATGAGTTTCATGGGTATACAAGAGCGTCATTTCAAAAAGATTTGTTAGCGGGAATTACAGTTGCGGCAGTAGCGTTGCCCTTAGCGCTTGCTTTTGGGGTGTCTAGTGGCGTAGACGCTGCTGCAGGACTTGTAACAGCTATTATTGCAGGAATTATTATTGGTAGCTTCTCAGGAGGTTTTTATCAGATATCTGGACCGACAGGAGCGATGGCGGCGGTATTGATGTCGATTGTCGCAACGCAAGGCATCACCGGGGTACTGTTGGCTACATTTTTAGCTGGAGTTATTTTATTACTTGCAGGCATTTTTAAATTAGGTTCCCTTACATCTTTTATACCAGCCCCTGTTATTACTGGTTTCACTTCGGGGATAGCAATTATTATTGCTTTGGGACAAGTAGATAATTTATTTGGTGTTCATTCTACAGGAGAAAATTTGATTGAAAAATTAAGTAGTTATTCTGAAACTGGGTTTGATATTAATTACCTAGCGTTGCTTATGGGTGGATTAGTGATTATTGGCATGAGCATTTACCCCAAAAAATGGGCACAAAAATTTCCTAGCTCATTATTAGCAATTGTTTTAGGTACAGTTGCTATGCTTGTGTTTAACTTACCAATGGTAACAGTTGGTGAAATACCAAAGACGTTGATTAGTTCTAATCATTTAAACATTGCTGATTTTGATTATACGGCGATGAAACAAGTGATGGTACCAGCAATCAGTATTGCGCTATTAGGAATGATTGAGAGTTTGCTTTGTGGTGCATCGGCTGGCAGGATGGCGAACAAACAATTAGATAGTAATCAGGAGCTAGTTGCACAAGGAATCGGGAACATGCTATTACCATTTTTTGGTGGTATTCCGGCAACTGCAGCAATTGCTAGAACGAGCGTAGCAATCAAATCAGGTGCACAGACACGACTTGCGGGCATTATTCATGCAATCGTCTTATTATTATCAATGTTTCTTCTTGCACCGATAATGTCACAAATTCCTATGGCTGCTTTAGCTGGTGTGTTGATTGTTACTGCTTGGCGGATGAATGAGTGGAAGACGATTAAAGAAATATTTAGCAATCGTTATTGGTCAGCGATGTTATTATATTTAACAACAATGATTTGTACAGTTATTTTTGACTTAAGTATGGCGATTGTTATCGGAATTGTTATTGCATGTGTATTTTTTGTTGTGAAAAGTGCGGCAATTACTGTTTCTATTGAGAAAATTGATTGGAAAAGAATGAATTTGCCCCAAACAGATCAATTGGAAGATTGGACGGTCGTGTATATAAGCGGGTCATTGTTCTTTATGTCTGCCGAACGATTAAAAAATGCATTAGTTAGTTTAGATGATGCATCAGGAATCATTTTCTCCATGCGTGGGGTACCTAGTATAGATTTAACTGTTCGTGATGTCTTTGCTGATTTTCAGAAAAAAGCGGAGGCGAAAGGACAAAACGTCATTTATACCTCTTTACAGCCAGAAGTTGAGAAACAGCTACGTCCGTTATGGGAAAAAACAACTGGTGAAAATCATCAAACAGTAGCTCATGCATTAACAGATTTGCATACACGTTATGTAACAGACTAAACAAGTACTACTAAATGATTCTTAAAAAGCTTAGATTCCCTCGTGAATCTAAGTTTTTTTCTTGTGAAAAATATCTTGCTTTAACAAATATAGAGATGTAGTGATTACAGAAATCCTTAGTATAATCATGTTTATACGATTGATCATTAAAAAACAAATAAAAAAGACTGCTTCTTGTGAATTCACAAGCATAAAAGTTTTGTATACGCTTTATATTTGCTATATTTGTGTTGTCGAAAGACACGAGTTTGTTTAAGAGAGAGAGGAATAGAAAATGAAAGTAGTAGTCATCGGATGTACGCATGCCGGAACGTCAGCAGTAAAAAGTATTTTAGCAAATCATACAGATGCGGAAGTAACTGTTTATGAAAGAAATGATAATGTCTCATTTTTATCTTGTGGAATCGCTCTTTATGTCGGTGGAGTGGTCAAAGACCCAGCAGGATTATTCTACTCAAACCCAGAAGAATTAGCCTCTCTTGGTGCGACAGTAAAAATGGAACATAATGTTGATACAGTAGATACCAAAGAAAAACAAATCACAGCAACCAACCTAAAAACTGGTGAAACAGAAACTGTAAGTTACGATAAATTAGTTATGACAACTGGTTCTTGGCCAATCATTCCTCCAATCAAAGGAATTGAATCAGAAAATATCCTATTATGTAAAAACTATAACCAAGCAAATGAAATCATCAAACAAGCAGAAAGTGCACAAAAAGTAGTGATTGTTGGTGGAGGCTATATCGGGATCGAATTAGTCGAAGCTTTTGCAGAATCAGGAAAACAAGTAACATTGATTGACGGCTTAGATAGAATTTTAAATAAATACCTAGATAAACCATTTACAGATATTTTAGAAAAAGAATTAGAAAATCAGGGTGTTACCTTAGCTTTAGGAGAAAATGTCAGCGAATTTATCGCGGACGAAACTGGAAAAGTAAAAACAGTTGTAACGCCAAGTGCGTCATTTGATGCAGATATGGTTATTCTATGTGTTGGCTTCCGTCCAAATACTAAATTGATTGAAGGTCAAGTGGAAACTTTACCTAATGGCGCAATCAAAGTCAATGAATACATGCAAACAAGTGATCCAGATGTATTTGCAGGTGGAGATTCTACAATCGTGAAGTATAACCCTAGTGGAACAGATAATTACATCCCATTGGCAACGAATGCTGTACGTCAAGGATTATTGATCGGGAAAAATTTAACAGAACCAACAATGCGTTATCGTGGTACACAAGGTACGTCAGGGCTTTACTTATTTGGTTGGACAATTGGTTCGACAGGAGTAACAACAGAAAGTGCGCCTTTAAATAATTTAGAGGTAGCGGCTACTATCTTTGAAGACAACTATCGTCCTGAATTTATGCCGACAACAGAAAAGGTTTTGATGCAACTAGTCTATGAAAAAGATACCAACCGTGTAGTTGGCGCACAATTTATGTCAAAATATGACATCACTCAATCTGCGAACACACTTTCTTTAGCAATCCAAAATAAAATGACTGTTGAAGATCTAGCACTCTCAGATTTCTTCTTCCAACCACATTTTGACCGTCCTTGGAACTATATCAACCTTTTAGCACAAGCGGCACTTGCGGATATCGACAAATAATTTTAAGAGGCAAGGCAAAAATATACTTTTGCCTTGTCTTTTTTGAATAAAGAAGCAACTTTATTTGTTTTTTTCTCTTTTTTTTGCCACAATTGATATGTAAGGAGCCAGTTGTTCACTGCAATGAAGGTGACTGGATTATCTGTATCGAATGGGAGGAAATAGAAATGGATAAAGAATATTTTGAACAACAAGAAGCTTTTATGAAGGACTATCAAAAAGTAGCAAAAGATCCGTTACCTCTGGATAAAATCGCTGATTTAGTTATTCGAGAATTAAATCGAACACAAGAAGACACTTTTACTCTTTCAATGGATGATTCTCTAGATGGGAAGATGCATCAATATCCTTTTAGCCGTCGAGTTTATGCGGATGAGAACGATGGCACGTTGAATACGATGTATACCTATGAAGGGGAACCATATATTTTAGAAACAGACGAATAACAAAACATGCTAAAACTTGTGGGTCTTTTGACCTATAAGTTTTTTTTTCGTATACTTAATAACTGAATTAGGAGGTTAAGGTATGCTATCATTAAAAGATTTTTTACAAAGTGGACAAACAACGATTTCGAATTTATTATTAAAAAATTATCATCGAATTGGGTTGACATCAGATGAATTTTTATTTGTTCTTCACTTGCATATGGCACAATCTCAAGGTAATGGATTTCCAGATTTAGTTGAACTAGCCTATGACATGGGAATAAAATCTGAACAAATCTATCAATTATTGAATAATTTAGTAACTAAGGGATTTGTCAAAATAGAGACACAGACAATCGAGGGTAAGAAAGTCGATCGCTATGATTTATTTCCAATCTATGAACATTTAGAACAATTTATCAAGCATAAGGAACAAAAAAAAGAAGAAGCGTCAAAAGAGGTAGAGATACGCAATTTATATCGGATGTTTGAACAGGAGTTTGGGCGTCCACTATCTCCGATTGAATTTCAACGTATCGAGCAATGGCTGTCGGACGATCATTATGCGCCTACATTACTGGAATTAGCTTTACGAGAGGCGGTTTTAAATCAAGCATATAGTTTTAACTATATTGACCGTATCTTACTCTCTTGGGAAAAAAGAAACTTGAAAACAAAACAACAAGTTGAAGAAGACCAAAAGAGAAGGAAACAACAATTGCTGCAAAAAGAAGTGGGTGAAGATTCACAGAAAACTGTACCTAAAGTGTCACTAAAAAATTGGCTGGATGAGTGAGTAAAGTATGTTAAACAAGCAGAAGACAATGGATGTATTAGCAACAATGTATGAAATGTTTCCAGATGCGCATGGGGAGTTGAAACATCGAAATCCGTTTGAATTGTTAATTGCAGTTATCTTAAGTGCACAGGCAACCGATGTTTCTGTAAATAAAGCAACTCCTGAATTATTTTCTGCCTACCCAACGCCTGAAAAACTGGCAAATGCGCCGATTGAGGAAATTATTGAAAAGATAAAAACAATTGGTCTCTACAGAAATAAAGCAAAAAACATAAAGGCATGCGCGCAAAAGTTACTTGCTGATTTTCATGGACAAGTACCTCAAACACGCGAAGAGCTACAGTCGCTACCAGGAGTAGGGCGTAAAACTGCAGATGTTGTTCTGGGAGATGCGTTTGGTATTCCAGCTATCGCTGTAGACACACACGTTGAGAGAGTGAGCAAGCGATTAAGGATTTGTAAGTTTCAAGCAAATGTATTAGAAGTAGAAGAGACCCTGATGCGTAAAGTGCCAAAAGAGCTTTGGATCAAAACGCATCATACAATGATTTTTTTTGGAAGATACCACTGCACGGCACGAGCGCCTAAATGTGTAGAATGTCCACTTCTTGACCGGTGTCAGGATGGAAAAAATCGAATGAAAGAGTTAAATAAAAAAGGATGAGACAATTTTTGTCTCATCCTTTTTCTATTCGCTCGAATTATTTGTTTCTGTATCTGCTTCATTTGTAGTTTCATTTTCTTTTGTTGTGCTGGTCGCATTATTTTCAGTAGTTGTTTCGGAAGATTGTATTGTTTGTTCCTCCGAAGAAGACAGAGTAGTTGATTTCTCTGTCGTTTCTATTGTACTAGAAGAACTAGATTCTGTAGTCGATTCAGGTTCAGACGAGGAACTTGTTGATTGTTCAACGGATGAACTGCTGGTACTTGAGGAACTAGCTTCTTTTGAAGAGCTTGATGTACTTTCGCTTTCTTCTTGCTCCACAGCAACGGTAGAGGAAGAAGCAGTTGTTGCTTGTTGTACTTGTGAAGCATATTCATCAGCATAGTAGAGCTCTCCATTTGAAGCACGAACAAGACCGCTTGGCATTGTCCAATCTGCATTGGTTACATTAGCTGAAACGTATTGCATTAATTCACGGTAGACATCTGAAGCAACATGTGATGATGTAGACGTGACGGGTGTCAACTTGTTATCATATCCTGTCCAAACAGAGATAGCGTAGTTTGGTGAGTAACCAACGAATAAACTATCTGGATAAATGCCTTGAGAAATACCTATTTTTGCATATTCATCATCTGTATAGTTAGATGTACCAGTTTTTCCAGCTTGATAGAGACCATAGATTTGTGCGTTTGTACCAGTTCCTTTTGTTATTGTATCCTTCAAAACATCTGTAACCATGTACGCAGTTTCTTCAGACATTGCTTTCGTACCATCCGAGGTGTACGTATCTTCTGTACCATCGCTATAAACAACTCGATTTACATACTGTGGTTCGTAATATGTTCCACCATTTGCGAAGGCCGCATAAGCCGCAGCCATTTTTAAAGAGGAAGCGCCATATTTTGTTCCATCTTGTGTACTTGTATTACTAGAAATCGCATTTGCTTGATGAATCGTATCGTACTGAATTCCTAGACCTTTTAAAAATTTCGAGACATTATCGGCACCGACTTCATTAAATGTTTTTACTGCTGGAACATTTCGAGATAAGTAGAGTGCTTGTCTCAGTGTTAAAGTTCCCATATATTGATTGTCCCAGTTCGTCACAGCGACTGCAGGATCGGTATTTTCGTAGTTATAGGGTTCATCAACAACTGTTTTTCCAGTTGAGTCTTTTAGGTATTCATAAGCAGGGCCGTAATCAGTTATCGGTTTTACTGTTGACCCAAAATCACGCGAAGTATTTACAGCGCGGTTCATTCCTAAGGTGACATCATCTGCAACGTGGCGAGCACCGATCTGTGCTTTTACTTGACCAGTATTGACATCAATCAATGTAGAAGCAACTTGCATCTCGTCATCTGGATAAGCGACATATTGATCAGAATTTACAATCTCATAAAGTTGTTTTTGTGCATCTAAATCAAGATTTGTGTAAATGTCAAGACCATCTGTATAAACATTTTTCCCGGTTTTTTCTTCTACTTCATCGATGACTTCTTTGACATAGTTATCGACTATTTTTGTGTTTTCGGAAGTGTCTGTAGTAGACAGTGGTTGTAAGCCATCAGAGATATCAACAGCTTTGGCTTTTTCGTATTCCGCTTTGGTGATTTTCTCGTTTTCTAACATTGTGTAAAGCACGGTGTTTCTTCTTTTTTCAGCTTGCTCTGGATGCGCATACGGATCATAAGCAGAAGGCGCTTGTGGCATTCCCGCAATCAATGCAGTTTGTGCAAGCGAAAGTTCACTTAGTTCTTTTCCATAATAGGTCTCAGAAGCAGTTTCCATTCCAGAAAGACCATTCGCCATATAAACTTTATTTATATAGTAGGTAAGGATTTCTTGCTTTGATTTTTCTTTTTCTAAATTAACAGCTAACCAGGCTTCTTGAGCTTTTCTTTTGATTGTTTGATCAGAAGACTTAGTAGAGAAATAAGAGAGTTTGATTAATTGCTGTGTTAATGTACTCCCGCCTTGTAAATCACCGCTTGTGATATTTGAGACGAAAGAACCCACGATTCTTATCGGATCAATACCGATGTGTTTATAAAAACGACGATCTTCAACA
This sequence comes from Enterococcus sp., assembly GCA_047975565.1. Lineage (GTDB taxonomy): Bacteria > Bacillota > Bacilli > Lactobacillales > Enterococcaceae > Enterococcus_B. Next base: position 10,756 of record JBKEDT010000051.1, read on the forward strand.
GAAACGATAGCGTCTTCTAGTTGCTGTGGTACTTCATTTGCACTGATTTTTTCTCGTTTTTGATTTCCTAGTTCTTCAAAAAATTCTCCATCAGCTGTATATAACTTGGAGGAAGTAGAAGAATCGAGCGCGGAGTCAGTAAGTTTTGGTGCATCTTTCGCATAATACCAGAACAATCCAACGCCAGATAAAAAGGCGATACAACCCAGGATGACAAGTCCAAGTAATGTCCTTTTTAGGATTGTCGGCCAACGCCTAGTATTTTTTTTTGAGGGACCTCTTGAGTTGCGCGAGGACCTTGTTTGCTTGTTTGCCATGAGCACTCTCCTTTTAGTGAGTTAATGATAGATGCTGATCCAATGCATCCAAATAAGGAATGCGTGGAGCATAACCTGTATGGATCTCAATCCCTAGTTCTTCAATCAGGGATAAGGGTAAAGATTTTTTACCATTGTTTTTCTGTTTATTCCAATAATGGATCAAATGAGTGCTATCTAAAAAGAAGCAACGTTTCAAACTTGAAAACCATAACAAAACAAAACAAACTCCTTGCTGCTTTAAGCAAGCTTCCATATGCTTGATTTGATGCTCGTGGAAATTGCTAAACGGAAAAGAAGTTTTGTTTTTTGTTTCTTTTGCTTCAAAATCGAGATAGTATCCATGATAAACTCCGTTGTAGTCGGTGGTGGAAGCTTGTGTAAAATAGGCTTCTTTAATAACTGCTGCACTTCGATTGGGGTAATCGACTTTTACGATTTGAATCGGTGTCGGTTTTTTGTGGACCACTGCACGCTCGCGAGCAAGATAATAGTCATTGCTTTCATTGATTGCATCTTCAAAACGCATGCCGCGATTCCCAAACTCGATAGGTTGCTTTTTTTTCCCTTGAGTTTTTTTGGTAGACGATGCATTATGTAGGTACGGCTGCCCATTAGGATAGCGTAAAACCATCTTCATCACACTCCTAGAGCACATTATAGCAAAGAATGTTCAAGAAAGAAAAGGGGGCTTAAAATGCAAACAAATAAAGTAATCTATGTCTCAGGTTATCGAAATTATGAGATTGGTGTTTTCAAGGACAAAGACCCTAAGATAGAAGTTATTAAGAATGTTTTAAAAAGTGAACTACAAAATTTTATTGAAGAAGGTACAGAATGGATCTTGATTAGTGGCAACCTCGGAGTTGAACTTTGGACAGCAGAAGTCGTTGCAGAATTAAAGACAGATTATCCAGAAGTCAAACTTGGAATCATCTATCCATTTGCAGAATTTGGTGCACAGTGGAATGAACAAAATTTGGCCAAAAAAGCTTTAGCAGAACAGGTTGCAGATTATTGTGCATCCGTTAGTAAGCATCCATATCAAACGCCACAACAATTAAAAAATCATACCAATTTTCTTCTTGAACACACAGACGGAGCGCTTCTGATTTACGATGAAGAGTACGAGGGAAAACCTACCTTTTTTTTCCGAGATGCGACGAATTATTTAGAACAAAATGAGTACGACCTACGACTGATTTCAATGGATGATTTACAAAATTCCATTGAATAAGGAAGAATCTGTTTGATTTCTTCATTTTTTTCAGATACAATATAAAAGGTAGAGCGTTAGAAAAGCAATAACTAGCGCAAATGGAAAATAATTAGAGGTGTAAATATGGCAAATTTGATTTTTAGTCCAAAAGACATTTTACAACAAGAATTCAAAACAAAAATGCGTGGCTACGATCCAGTAGAAGTCGATGAATTTTTGGATAACGTCATTAAAGATTATGAAACTTACAGCAAGCAAATCCTTGCTTTACAAGAAGAAAACGACAAATTGAATGCAAAAGTTGCACAATTATCAAAAAGTCATACCAATGCAACTAGTGCGGCGACACGTACACCAGTTGCTGAAACACCTAAAAGTGCAGCAGTAACAAACTTTGACATTTTAAAACGTTTATCAAATCTTGAACGTGAAGTATTTGGAAAGAAATTGGATCAAATGGAGTCTGTTCAAACAACAACTGTTGATACCAATAACTATACCAATGCAGATGATAGTGACGATAACGAAAAAACACGTCAATTTTAATTTTTAATCGAATAAATAATTGCGATTTTCGGGTGATCGCGGTCTGACTTGATCAGGCTGAGGAAAGTCCATGCTCGCACAGACTGTGATGTCTGTAGTGTTCGTGCTTAGTGAAACGATAAGCTAAGGTACTTAGTAAAATAAGTAACGGCAGGAAAAAAAGCTAAGGTGTAAGCTATGCTTGAGTATCCTTGAAAGTGCCACAGTGACGAAGCGAATCAGGAAACTGATTCGGTGGAACGCGGTAAACCCCTCGAGCGAGCAACCCAAACTTTGGTAGGGGCGCTTTTCTAATCGGAATACGAACGAGAAGAAGGGGCAGTCTTTTGACTGCAGATAGATGGTTACCACGAATTATTTTCTCCCTGAGAATGATTCGTACAAAACATGGCTTATAGAAAATCGCATTTTATTTCAGGGAATTCCTTCCAACAATGTTGTGAAGGCTTTTTTTATAAATAAGGAGAAAATCACAAATGAAAAATAATCAAACATTTCAGCTTGTTGCGACAGCCGCAAGCGGTTTAGAAGCGTTAGTAGGTAAAGAGTTACGTGAATTAGGTATTGAATGTCAAGTAGAAAACGGGCGTGCTCGTTTTGAAGGAACAATGGAAACAATCGCAAAAGCAAATCTTTGGCTACGTACGGCTGACCGTATAAAAATCGTTGTCGGCGAATTTGATGCATTGACGTTTGATGAGCTATTTGAAAATGTCAAAGCACTGCCTTGGGAAGACTATTTGCCACTTGATGCAGAATTTCCTGTAGCTGGTAAATCAATCAAATCAAAACTGTACAGTGTCCCAGATTGTCAAGCAATTACTAAAAAAGCAATCGTGGAACGTTTACGCACATTCTATCATCGCCCAGCCTCTGTTCCTTTTGCTGAAACAGGTGCATTATTCAAATTAGAAGTTGCGTTACTTAAAGACCATGTAATGGTTACCTTAGACACAACTGGACCTAGCTTGTTCAAACGAGGCTATAGAATCGATAAAGGTGGCGCGCCATTAAAAGAAAATATGGCAGCTGCATTAGTTATGTTGACCAATTGGCGCAAAGACCGCCCATTTTATGATCCCGTTTGTGGTTCAGGTACGTTATGTATCGAGGCTGCTTTGATTGGTCATAATATTGCTCCAGGATTCAACCGTGATTTTGCCTGCGAAGAATGGGATTGGTTTGAAGATGCTATCTTTGATAAAGTGCGTACAGACGCAGATGAGCAAGCAGACTACGATGTAGAACTAGATATCACGGGTGCAGATATCAACGGACGTATGGTAGAAATTGCACGCGCGAACGCTGAAGAAATCGGCTTAGGGGACTCAATTACGTTCAAACAAGAAGCAGTGAAAGACTTCAAAACAGATAAAGAATATGGTGTTATTGTTGCCAATCCTCCATATGGAGAACGTTTGGGAGAAGAAGAAGTCGTTCGAAAACTGTATAAAGAAATGGGCAATGTATTTCGTCCATTAAAAACTTGGAGTAAGTATATTTTAACGAGCGATTTAGCTTTTGAAGAATTCTATGGGGCAAAAGCTACGAAAAAAAGAAAGCTTTATAATGGTGCGTTACGTACAGATTTATTCCAATACTGGGGAACGAGACCACCAAGAAAGCCTCGTGTAGAAGAGTAAAATTATTGGTAAGCGCTGGATTTTTAGAGGAGGAATTTAAATGAATGAACAACTATTTTTAAATGAGTTGAAAGAAATGAATCTTTTAGAGCAAGCAATGCGAATCTTAGAATGGGACACTCAAACTGGAATGCCACAAAAGGCAAGTGAAGAACGAAGCGCAGTGGATAGTTTTCTCTATGGACTCTATTTTGAACGCTTGACAGGCCCCAAAATAAAAGAAGCATTGGCTTATTTTTCTGAACATCCAGAGGAACTCTCAGAAGTGGGAGTAGCGGCTTACAATAAAACAAAAGAACTCTATGAATTGAATCAATCGATTCCAAAAGAAAAGATGGTCGCCTATAGTGCAGCTATCTCTAGTGCAAATAGTGCTTGGCAGAATGCTCGTGCGACAAAGCAATTTTCGGACTTTTCAGAATCACTTGAAAAAAACATCCAGTTAACCAAAGAATTGATTCCTTACTGGAAAAAGGATGAAAAGACACCATATGACGTTCTGTTGAATAAATATGAACCAGGTATGACAGTCAAACAATTAGATAAGGTATTTGGACAGTTACGTGAAGGGATTTTAGCAATTCGAAAGGAAATCGCGGCACATGGTTCAGAAGTAGAAGGCGAGTTCTTACACCGTACAGTGACGAAAGAGCAACAACGTCGTTTTGTTGAAGGTGTTATTGAAAAGTTAGGCTTTGACTTTAGTCGCGGACGCCTAGATGATACGATCCATCCATTTATGACAGGAATCAATCCAAATGACGCACGTATTACAACACGTTGGGATGAGCAGGACTTTTCAATGGCCGTATTTGGTGTGATCCATGAAGCAGGACACGGCATGTATGAACAAGATATCGATCCTAAATATGCCTATACACCTCTTTATGAAGGAACATCGATGGGCATTCATGAATCACAGTCTTTATTTAATGAAATCATTATTGGAAGCAACCGCTCATTTTGGAAAAAGCAATATCCGTTTTTCCAAGAATGTACCGAGGGAACGTTTGATGATATCGCATTTGAAGACTTTTACCGTTCATTAAAGAAAACAAAGGCGACCCTTATCCGAATTGAAGCGGATAGTTTGACCTACCCACTGCACATCATTATTCGTTATGAAATCGAAAAAATGATTTTTAATGAAGAAGTTTCTGTGGATGAGCTACCAACTATTTGGAATCAAAAATACGAAGAATATTTAGGAATACGTCCAACGAATGATTTAGAAGGTATTTTACAAGATGTACATTGGTCTGGCGGTGATTTTGGGTATTTTCCATCTTATGCTTTGGGGTATATGTATGCGGCTCAACTGCTTCATGCAATGCAAAAAACAATTGATGTGGATCAAGTTCTTGGTTCAGATGATTACTCTCCAATCAAAGAATGGTCAAAAGAGCATATCCATCAATATGGTGCTTCAAAAAAACCGAATGAATTGATTGTTCAAGCAACTGGTGAATCTTTAAACCCACACTATTTGATTGATTACATGAAAAATTTATATTTTGATGTTTATCAAATCAAGCAATAAATAAAAAAGAAAAAATAGGTTGGGACATTCTTAGTCTCAGCCTTATTTTTTAGGAGGTAAATAATGGATAAATTACTTGCGGTAGAGAAGTATATGGAGCAACGATTAGTAACTGATACATCTGGTCATGGAATTGATCACACACAACGTGTAGCGCGTATGGCACAAAAAATTGCAGAAACACTACCTGAAGCGGACCTATTTATTGTCCAGGCGGCAGCGCTTCTCCATGATACTGTAGATGATAAAGTAGTTACAGATCCTATTAAAGCACATGATGAGTTGAAAGAATTTCTTCAGTCAATTGGTGTAGAAGCCGATAGATTGCAACATATCCTGTATATTATTGATCACCTTTCTTTTTCAAAAGAAATAGCGGATGGAAAACAAGAATTATCCATTGAAGGGCAAATCGTTCAGGATGCTGATCGAATCGATGCGTTAGG
>JBKEDT010000057.1:0-13220 GCA_047975565.1 Enterococcus sp.
CATGTCCCGTAAGGGGAATTGTTTAGATAATTCTGTAATGGAAAATTTCTTTGGCCTTCTCAAACAAGAAATATTTTATGGTCATACGTATCATAGTTTTGAAGAGTTAAAATCCGCCATTGATAAGTATATTTATTACTACAATAATGAACGCATTAAACAAAAATTGAACTGGAAAAGTCCAGTCCAATTTCGTAAATCAAAAGAAATTTCAATTTAATAAAACAAAAAAACGGAGTAGATTTCTCTACTCCGAAAAAAGTCTAACTTTTGGGGGTCACTACATAATTCTTTTAGGAGTTACTCTTTTTTTTTATAGATAAAACACGTATAATGAAGCCATAATTTTATAAAGCGAGGCTTTTTCATGAAAAAAACTTTTGAGAGTTGGACGTATCATGAGTATACGACAAAACTCTCGGTGTCCATTGTTTATGCGTTACTAGCAACATTTGCCATCAATTTTTTCTATCAACCAGGTCATATTTATTCAAGTGGAATCACGGGACTTGCCCAAATTCTAACAACACTTTCAACAAATGTCGTAGGATTTACTATTCCGGTCTCCATTACGTTATATGCACTAAATATCCCATTATTCTTATTAGCCTGGCTAAAAATTGGTAAAAAGTTTACGATTTTCACTTTTATCACTGTAACATTGACTTCTTTATTCATCCATATTGTCCCAGAAACGACACTTTCTACAGATCCAATCATTTGCGCGCTTTTTGGTGGAGCGGTGAATGGTACGGGAATTGGTTTAGCTTTAAAAAATGGGTTATCCTCTGGTGGACTGGATATTGTCAGTATTACGATTCGAAAGAAAACGGGAAAATCCATCGGTTCGATCTCTATTTACTTTAATGCATTGATTGTTTTTGTGGCAGGTCTTTTATTCGGCTGGCAGTACATGTTTTATAGCACTGTTTCGATCTTTGTTAGTGGAAAAGTCACAGATGTTGTCTTCACGAAACAAAAGAAGATGCAAGTGATGATCGTCACCAAACATCCAGACCAAGTGGTTAGCGCTATCCAAAACAAAATGCGTCGCGGAATCACAATTATCAATGAAGCAGAAGGAGCATATAAGCATGATAAGCAAACTGTTCTAATGACGATTGTTACTCGTTATGAACTGCCTTTACTTCGTGAAGCGATGAAAGATTCTGATCCAGCAGCATTTGTAAGTATCGCCGAGAATGTTCAAATACTTGGCCATTTTTATGAAGAAGGCGTTTAATAGAAATGATTCTAAAGAAAGAAAAATGGTGAACCATTTTTCTTTCTTTTTTATTTGAAAATTTATTAAAAAAGAGATGAAACGATTGATTTTTAAGTGGTTTCTATGTAATGATAGTGTAGGTTAGGTGTTATGTATTTTATGTGATAACTTTTATATAAAATACAAATTAGAAAAATAAAAAAGTAAATGAAAAGTTGGAATTTTAAATGGAAAAAAAGAAAAGATTGAAGAATAGCCGATACATAACGGGCTTCGATGGTATTCGTTCTTTAGCGGTTATTGGTGTTATTTTATATCACCTTCTTCCAATGGATATGAAGGGTGGCTATTTGGGCGTACCAATATTTTTTGTGGTATCGGGCTATCTGATCACGGATCTCCTGAGACAAGAATGGGAGCAAGATGGGAAAATCAACTTAAAACAATTTTATATCCGCAGGATGAAGCGACTCTATCCTGGCTTGGTATTTTTATTAGTAACAGCTTCTGCATATATTACACTCTTTCAAAGAGATTTATTAAACAATCTTCGGGGGATAGTTGTTAGTAGTTTGCTTTACGTAAACAACTGGTGGCAAATCAATAATGGACTATCTTATTTTGATAAGTTTGGTAGTGAGTCACCATTTACGCATATTTGGTCTCTCGCGGTAGAGGGTCAAAATTATTTAGTTTGGCCCATACTCTTTATTTTCTTAATGCGATTTGTTAAAAGAAAAGACTGGCAGTTTTATGGCATTTTAGCTTTGACTGCTCTTTCTGCAATTTTGATGGCCGTCCTCTATACACCAGGATCTGATCCGACCAGAGTCTATTATGGAACAGATACACGTCTTTTTTCTATTTTAATGGGAGGCGCTTTGGCGATTGTCTGGCCAAGCAATCGATTAAAAAAAGAAATACCGATTCAAGCAAAACGATTGCTGAACGGTGCGGGGATCACCTCTCTTCTTTTAATAATTTTAAGTTTGTTTTTCTTGGATGATACGCTCACATTTGTGTATTATGGTGGTATGTTTTTATTCAGCATCTTGTGTGTCATCTTGGTTGCTGTTACTGTCCATCCAGGTGCTAGTTTAAATCGCTGGTTAACAAATCCCGTATTTACATGGATTGGTAAGAGAAGCTATGGGATTTATCTGTACCAGTTTCCTGTGATGATTTTCTACGAAGCAAAAATCACTAACTTGAGTGATCATGTGTATCTACACACATTCATTGAGCTTGCTTTGATTTTAGGAATTAGCGAGCTATCTTATCGGTATATCGAACGACCTTTAGCTCGATTTAATTATGCGGAAACATTTTCAGTTGTCCGCTCATGGTTTACTAAACCTATTGTAAGTAAGCAAAAACCCTGGGTCATTCCGGGGACACTGGTTCTATGTATCGCTTTGGTTGGATTCTTTATTGCACCGAAAAATGCTGTTACTGCAGATCAAAAACAATTGCAGGAACAAATTGCTGCAAATAAAAAAATGGCCGAAAAAACGAAACAAAAATCTACAAGTACGGATGAAACAACCACTCAGCCAGATAGTGAAGAACTAACAAGTAAATATAATTTAAGTGAGAACCAAGTAGATAAAGCACAAGAAATGAAATTAACTGCAGTTGGCGATTCTGTCATTTTAGATGCTGCTTCTGATCTACAAGAACTTTATCCAAATGCTGTAATTGATGGTGAAATTGGTAGACAATTATATGACAGTTCAACGGTGATTGATGATTTGAAATCACAAGATTTACTTAGTAAAAAAGTATTAGTTGGTCTGGGAACAAATGGTGCTTTTAATGAATCACAATTTGATGAGGTCATGAAAGCTTTAGGAAATAGAAAAGTTTACTGGGTCACAGTACATGTGCCAACAAAACGTTGGGAAAGTGATGTTAATTCTATGTTGAAGCAAATGGCTGAAAAATATGACAACTTAACGTTGATTGATTGGTATACGTATAGTAAAGGGCATGATGATTGGTTCTATGATGATCAAGTGCATCCAAATCCAATAGGAATGACACATTATGTTCATCTGATTTCAGAAACGCTAGTTAAAGAAAAACAAACCTGAGAGTAGTTCTCAGGTTTGTTTTTTTGTGGGCAAAGTAACGGAAATGCTACTTTTTAAATAGGCATCTTTTTGTTTTCGTGATAATTTTTTAAATGCAGCTTCTGCCTTCGTTGCTTCACTTCTGGTAGCAAAACGCTCTGCATGAATCATCTGTAACGGACGGCGTTTTGCTAAACGGGTATACTTTGCACCAACACCTGTATTATGTTCATTGAGCCGGCGTGCCAAATCTGTCGTGTAGCCTCCGTAATAAGTACCATCACGACAGAGAAGAACATAAAAATAATGGTCAGTTGCCATAAATCATCGCCTGCAATTCAGGAGTATATTTTCCATCTTTATCATAAGTGATTAAAGGTTTCGCTGCTTTAAATCCATCTAAACTACCGCCTTTAATTCCCTCAATCAATAAAATATTTGCATCTTTGTCTGCACTTGGATAGACAAATTGGACACGCTTTGGTGCAATTTGATGTGCTTGAAGTGCGGTTAAAATTTCTAAAAATCTTTCAGGACGATGTACCATAGCAAAACGACCATTGGTTTTTAAAAGTTGGCTAGATGTTTTGATTACTGCGTCTAATGAAGTATGGATTTCATGACGAGCAATGGCCAGATGCTCGTTAGGATTTTTTTTATTTGTGGGCAAACCTTTAAAATAAGGAGGATTACAAACAACTAAGTCATAAGAATCCGCACGGACGACTTTTAGACTGTCCTTTAAATCAATGGTGTGCACAGTCATCTGTTCCTCTAATTTGTTCAATACAATACTACGTTTTGCCATATCTGCTAAACGAGGTTGTAATTCGATTTCGTCAATCGAAGCATTTGTTTGCTGACTAATGAATAGCCCTACAGCACCATTTCCTGCACATAAGTCCATGATTTTTCCACGTTTGGGCACACGAGCGAAATTTGCTAGTAGTACGGCATCTAATGAAAAGGAGAAGACTTGATCACTTTGAATGATTTGAACATCTACTGCGTATAACTGATCAATACGCTCTCCGTCTTTTAACATAAAATTCCTCCAGAAATAAGTAAGATAAGTGTTTCTAGTATACTACGTTTTAGAAAAACGTTAAAGATAGGAAAAAATTTCTTGCCAAATGCTTCTTTTTTTTGCATACTTATTTGCGTACAGAGAAAGGAAGAGAGTATGTTTTATCGATTTATGCGTGGCATCGTTCGCGTCGTTTTGGCAGTGATTAATGGAAATGCTCATTACGAAAATAAAGAAGCATTACCTCAAGATGGAAACTACATTTTAGTAGCGCCACATCGTACGTGGTGGGATCCTTTGTATTTAGCGGTAGCAGCTGCTCCGAAAGAGTTTAGCTTTATGGCGAAAGAAGAATTATTTAAGAATCCTATCTTACGCTTTATTCTTGTGCATGCACATGCTTTTCCAGTAAAAAGAGACAATCCTGGACCGAGTGCAATCAAGAAACCTGTGAAAATCTTAAAGTCAACCGATTTAGGATTGATCATGTTTCCAAGTGGAACACGTCATTCATCTGATTTAAAAGGTGGGATGGCTTTGATTGCTAAAATGTCAAAAGCAAAAATCGTTCCATCTGTTTATCAAGGCCCATTGACATTTAAAGGCTTGTTTACAAGAAAACGTGTGACGATTCGCTTTGGAGAACCTATTGATATTTCTGACATCAAGAAGATGGACAAGGAAGGTCTTGCAGAAGTTGAACGTCGGACACAAGCTGCCTTTGAAAAATTGGATAAAGAAATTGATCCTGAGTTTAAATATGAAGTAAAATAAGCAACACTGATTTACGAAAACAACTCTTTCCGGTAAAGCATACGCATCATTTGCGTAGTTGCTTTATCGGTTTTTTAGTTATGCAAAATAAAATGAATACACCTACTTTTTGCAAAGTGTTATAATGGTTAGAAGGATATTTTTTGAGGTGAGAGCATGCGTTTTTTACATACTGCAGATTGGCATATTGGAAAAAAGCTACAGGGATATGATTTATTAGAAGATCAAAGAAAAGTACTAGAGGATGTTTTGCAAATTGCAAAAGAAGAAGTGGTAGACGCAATAGTGATAGCTGGAGATCTTTATGACCGTGGCGTTCCACCAGTTGATGCTGTCCAGATGTTCAATGAGCAGATGGTTCAATGGAACCTAAAGGAAGGATTTCCGATACTGGCTATTTCTGGAAATCATGATAGTAGCACGCGAGTATCTGTCGGGACTAGTTGGTTTAAACACAGCGCCTTTTTTTTGAATACACAATTGAAAGAGGCTTTTGAACCAATCACGATTAAAGATGTACAGTTTTTTTTGCTTCCTTATTTTGAACCAGTTGCAGCACGATTGTACTTTGACGATGATTCTATTCGAACAATTGATCAAGCAATCGTTCCTGTGCTTGAAAAAATGAGAGAAAAATTTGATTCAACCAAAAAACAGGTATTAGTAAGCCACTTCTTTGTTTCTGGAAGTACCCGTTCAGATTCAGAAACGAAAATAGAAGTAGGAGGATTAGATGGAATACCTGGGGAACTCCTAAATGATTTTGATTATGTTGCGCTAGGACACCTTCACAATAAGAATGCTTTACAACAAGAAAATGCACGATATAGTGGCTCATTGCTAAAATATTCTCTTTCAGAAATAAATCAGACCAAAGGAGTTTGGATTATTGATACGGAGGAACAAAGAAGAGAATTTCGAGAAGTAGCTCCTTTGCATGAATTAATTGAAGTTACTGCAAGTTTTGATGAGTTACTCCAACCTGAGTTTATCAAAACGATTGATAAAGAAGCTTATCTTCAGGTTTACCTAACTGACCGAGCAATTATTCCAAATATGATGAGCCACTTGCGCCGTATTTATCCACGAATATTAGGTATCCAAAGAATAAATGGACGTGAAATACGGGACGTAAAGCAGAAGCAGACAAAGCAAATAAGAAATCCACAAACAATGGCAACAGACTTCTTTTCTGTGATGACGGGAGAACCATTAACGAACAACCAGCAAAACTGGCTAGACCAAGCGTTACAAGAGGCAATAGAGAGGGACTGAGAGGATGCAACCTAAACAATTAGAATTACAAAACTTTGGCCCGTTTATTCATGAAAGAATCGATTTTTCAAAACTTGAAGATGTGCCTTTATTTTTGATTAGTGGGAAAACTGGTGCCGGGAAAACTACGATTTTTGATGGAATGTCTTATGCTTTATTTGGTGAAACGTCAGGTAAATTGCGTGAAGGAAAAGAAATGCGCTCGTTATTTGCTACACCAACAGATGAAACTGTAGTTACATTTACCTTTGAACATCAAGGATTTATTTATCAAATCCAACGTAAGCCAGAACAATTTCTTGCAAAAAAACGTGGTGAGGGGCAAAGAAAACAAGCAGCTAAAGTTCAACTGACGATTTACGATGAACAACACAAAGAGAAAAAACAATTTACTAAGCAAAATGAAGTAAACGTTGAAATACAAGAACTATTGCACCTAGATAAAGAACAGTTTTTACAAATCGTCCTACTACCTCAGGGGGAGTTTCGTAATTTTTTGGTTTCTTCGAGTAATGATAAAGAAACCATTTTACGTAATTTATTTGGGACAGCAATTTTTAAAAAACTGAATGAACAATTAAAGGAACAAACCAAAGAACACGAGAAACAGCTGAATCAATACGAAGAAAAAATGGCAATCATTCAACAAAATTATGCTTATTTCAATGAACCAAGCGTAGATCATGATTCTTTGACCTATGAGGAACAATTTGATTTATGGGCAGCAGATCAAGCTGCTTTAGACGAACAGATTACCCAATTTACTGAAGAAATCGCTCAGCTACGTGTAACACAAAAAATAGTCGAAGAAAATTATTATCAAGCGAAAACGCAAAACGAACAACTTGAAGAATTAGCAGTCCAAAAAGAGAAGCTTGAAAAGCTGAAAGAGAAAGCTGAACAAATAGCAGAATTAGAAGAAGTAATTACCAACTATTCATTCGTAGAAAAAGTACAGCCACGAACAAAACAACTTGAAGAGCTATTACATGCACAAATAACATACACTGATAAGCTTAAGGAACAATCTGAGGTTATTCTGGAAACAAAAAATGAGTACGAAACATGGCAAAAAAATGAAACGCTACGGATGAATCAAAGAACAAAACTTGAAGAGCTCCAACTAGCGATCCAAACAGAAAAAGCACAATTACCTGATGTAGAACAGAAAGAAAAACTAGAAGAAAAAAATAAGCAAACGAAACAAAAACTTCAAGAATTAGAAAGTGCTGTACAAGAGTATGAACAAAAAGTGGTAACCTATGTACAACAACAGGCAGTTCTTGAAAAAACACTTGCTCAAAAAGAAAATGTTCAAAAAGATAAACTTGCACTGATAGTGGTCATGAATGAAAAAGAAAAATGGGAAGAAACAACAACTAAAGTGCAATTAATGGCGCAAAGTCAAGAAAAAAATCAAGCAAGAGACCAAGTATTGACGGAAGAAATAAAAAGTTTGAGTAAACAAGTGCTTAACCAAGAAGAAAAGAATAGGCAACTAAAAAGTGAGTGGGCGGCACTTCAAATTACACGTCTGCAAGTATTGCTTATTGATGGACAAGCGTGTCCAGTCTGTGGAGCGACAGAACATCCACTACAACAGCATTCAGGCGAAGTAGCAGGCGTGGATCAGATAAAAAAAATTGAGAGAGATTTAGAAGAATCAGAAAAAGAGCTAGAACATTTGCGTATGTCACTTGTAAAACAAAAAACAGAACAAGAAAAACTTTGTGAGCAAATCGAATCAGAAAAAGAGCAATACAATACGTTAGTTTTACAACTTGACGAGAAACAACAGACATTGCGCAAAGCAATAGTTGATGCTTTTCCTAAAAGCTATGAGGAGAAGCAACCACTATCAGAAATGATTGCGCACATTACGGACGACTTAGATAAACAACACGAAAAAATTGAAAAAGCACAGCAACAAGAAGCTGAATTAGAAATGAAAAAACAACAAGTAGACAAACAACTAATCGATGCACAAGAACGCTATCAAGACGTACTAGATAAATCAAAACAAGAGCAGACTCTCTTAGCCCACTTGAAAGTCCAAGTGGGAGAGCGTACACTTAGTGAGATACAGGCATGGGTAAATCAGCATCAAGTAGAGTATAATGAGTCTAAACAAAACTTAGATGCAGAATTAAAACACGGACAGACAGTAGAAAATAAATTAGAACGTGTGCAGGCTGAGAAAAAACAAAAACAAGAACAGCTTGAGGAAACTATAAAAAAAATAGAAGAAATAAACGATCAGATTCACTCGCTACTCAAAAAACAAAAGTATTTTACATCACTACTTGAGATCAATCAGTTTTTTATAGACTATCCAAATATAGAAAAAACCAAGCAAGAAGTGAAAGCTTTTCAAGATGAACGAATGATTGTTACGTCTAAAATCACTCAGCTTGAAGAACTAGGATTACCAAAACAGAAGCATGATTTAGATGCGTTAAATGAACAGATCAATCAACAAAATCAAGTGATCATAGAAAAACAAGAACGATGTACACAATTAAAAGAACAAGCAAAGAACAATCAACGAACGAGTGACCACTACCAAGAAATTTATCAAAGTGCACAACAAAAACTAGAAAATTTAAGCGAGCTAAAACAATTGTCACAGACGATGAATGGCGAAAATTTAAGAAAGACTAGTTTAGAACGGTATGTGTTACAGATTTATTTAGAAGAGGTCTTGCAAGTTGCCAATGAGCGATTACAACGCTTAACTAAAAATAGATATCAATTTGAGTTAGCAGATAAGGTAGGCAGCTCGAGAAAGCAAACAGGACTAGAAATCAATATTTACGATGATGAAGCTGGTACAAGTCGAAGAGCTCAAACATTATCTGGTGGTGAAAGTTTTATAGCAGCATTGGCACTAGCGTTAGGCTTAGCAGAAGTTATCCAGATCCAGTCTGGTGGAGTGTCGATTGATGCACTCTTTATTGATGAAGGTTTTGGCTCTTTAGATGAAGAAGCATTAGAAATGGCGATGGAAGCTTTAGAAACAATTGAAAACGAAGGACGAATGATCGGAATCATTAGTCATGTCAAAGAATTAAAAGAACGAATCCCACAGCAAATACAAATTCATACTAACGGTAGCGGACAAAGCAAGGTTCACTATCAGTTACTCTAGAAAGGAACTGAGAAAACGGATGAAATGGAGCATACCTGAGAAAGTCATTGAACGTGGCCGAACATATCTAAAAGACGACCGAGTATTATCCGTTGTAGCAGATTCAAAGGCAAAGGTGTGGCACGCAGAGGTTTTAGGAAGCGAGCTATATCTAGTTGATTTAGACGGTACAGCAAAAGAAGAAGATTTTTGTCAGTGTCCTTATTGGCAAGAGCATAAATATTGTAAACATACTGTCGCGGTGGAGCTATATCTACGACAAAAGAATATTAATCGAATAATGAAATCTGATCAATCAATCTCATTTGGAAAACCAGCCAGTGAAGCTGAGATTTTTAGTAAAGGTTTTTCTCGATTAAAAAATCAAGAAATTCAACATGCAGTACAGCCGATATTGATGGAATATCATATAGAAATCATTGATACCAATCACTATCATCCTGAGTTATCTGTCTTGGGTATTTCACTACGTATAGGTTATTTAGAAACGCCTAAAAAAACATATATCGTAAAAAATATCTATGAATTTTTGCAAAGTTACAGCGATCAAAAAAGTTATACAGTGAATAAGCAATATCCATTTCACCTAGCGAGACAAGCATTCCAGCCTGAAGATCAAGAATTATTAACTTTGTTATCTGAAATTTCACAAACGCAACAACTACTGGGTGTTGCCGGATTACAATCAAAAGGGAAAATTGATAAACGTTATCTTTTATTACCTGTTGAACAATTACGTTCTTTACTAGAAAAAACAGGGCAAACAACACGATTACACTTCCATTATGACAAACAAACATATGCAGGTATTCGATTTGGAGAACAATTGCCGCTAGTATTTCGTGTCGAAAGACAACAAGAAAGTGTGCAACTAACAGTTGTCAAAAACTTTGATTTATTTTTGATGCATTATCAGTTAGGAATGATCGATGATGTCTTTTACCAGTTAACAAAACGTCAGCAGACAGTATACACAACACTTGAGCAGCTCTTGAAACGATTTGAGGCACCGCAAATCAATTATTCAAAAGATGAACTATCGATGCTGTTTAAAGAAACAATTCCACTTCTTGAAGAAGTAGGTACTGTAGAAATCGCTGAGGATGTTACAGAAAGTGTAACCGATGTTCCGGTGAATACTGTTTTCTTTTTTCGAAAAGTAAAGGGAAAAGTACAAGTACGCGTTGATTTTGTCTATGAAGAAGTCATTTACTCGACAGATGAGAAACATACAGTTATTCCTCAAAGAGAGACGGAAGTGTTGCGAGATCTCGTACAAGAGAATCGAGTATTTGATCTGTTTCGCTTGTACCGATATCAAAAAAATGAAAGTGGCTATGAGCGGATATTGCCGACTGGAGAACAACTCTATGCGTTTTTCAGAACAGAATTACCAGTATTTCGTCAATTTGGTGAAGTACGGATCGGTAAAAAATTAAGAGAACAATACCTAGATGCACAAAATATTCAACCAAAAATCGAGATTACTGATTCTGGTTCTTGGTTAGATATTCGATTTGATATCACTGGGATACTCGATCAAGAAATTGATCAAGTCTTGCAAAGCTTGTTAAGAAATGATGCGTTTTATACACTTGAAAATGGAAAAGTTCTTTCTTTTGATTCAGAAGAATTTCAACAAACAAGCCAAATTTTACGTAACTTGAGAAATTCTCTACAGTCTGAAAATGGTGTGATTCAGATTCCTAAAAACCAAGGGTTAGTCATTAAGGAACAACTTTCTGGAACAAAAACTGATTTCAGTGCTTCTTTTGACCAAATGGTATACGATTTGACACATCCCGAAGAATTCCAAGTGACAATGCCAAATACGCTACAAGCAGAATTAAGAGATTATCAAAAAACTGGATTCAAGTGGTTAAAAATGCTTGGTCATTACCAATTTGGTGGTATTCTTGCAGATGAGATGGGTCTTGGGAAAACACTTCAAACGATTACTTACTTGCTGTCGGAAAAAGAAGAACACGGCAAGATTCGTGTGCTAATCGTTGCTCCAGCAAGTTTAGTGTATAATTGGCAAGCTGAAATCAAAAAATTCGCTCCAGAATTGTCTTCTCAAGTAATCAATGGCAATAAAAAGGAACGCGATAGACTACTCGAAAACATAGTGGATATACAAATTACCTCTTATGCAAGTTTGCGTCAGGATATCGATGTTTACCAACAACAAAATTTAGGCTATTTGATTTTAGATGAAGCGCAAATGGTAAAAAACAGTAGTACAAAAACGGCACAAGCCTTAAGAGAATTACATGTTCCACAACGCTTTGCACTAAGTGGTACACCAATTGAAAATAATTTAGAAGAGCTGTGGTCATTGTTTGAAACGATTATGCCAGGCTTTTTCCCAGAAAAAACTAAATTTAGAGAGTTAACGACAGAACAAATCGCACAAATGATTCGACCATTTGTTTTGCGTCGTGACAAGCAAACAGTATTGAATGATTTGCCAGATAAAATCGAAACTAATCTTTACTCAGTGTTGACGGATGAGCAAAAAACAGTATACCTTGCATATTTACGTCAAATGCGTGATGATGTTGCGAAAATGGATTCAACAGCATTTAAGAAGAACCGAATTGGTATCTTGGCTGGCTTGACACGTCTCCGTCAAATTTGCTGTGATCCACGATTGTTTATTGAAGATTATACTGGGGGATCAGGTAAACTAGAGCAAGTAATCGATATGGTTGTAGCTGCAAAAGAAAATAACCGACGCGTATTGATCTTTTCTCAATTTACAGGCATGTTAAGTATTATTGAGGAAGAATTTCATCAGTTAGGAATGACCACGTTCTATTTACGTGGGAGTACTAAAGCGCAAGATCGAATTACGATGGTGGATGCGTTTAATGAAGGGGAGCGAGATGTTTTCCTAATTTCATTAAAAGCCGGAGGAACAGGACTAAACCTAACCGGTGCAGATACAGTGATTTTGTATGATTTATGGTGGAATCCAGCGGTGGAAGAACAAGCTGCAGGACGTGCGCATCGTATTGGACAAAAGAATGTAGTTGAGGTATGGCGAATGATTTCTGAAGGAACCATCGAAGAACGAATGGATTCTCTACAACAAGAAAAACGTGAACTCTTCCAAAAAGTAATGCAAGGAAATCAAGAACAACTAGCAAAACTTACAGAAGAAGATATTCGCTTGATTTTGAGTGCAGGGGATCTAGAAGAAGCCTAGTATTAGGATTACCGATAGAAAAGAATAATAAAAAAGGACCTGGGACATAAATCTCAAGTCTAACTAAAAAACCGGCGTAGGAAATCGAAATTTCCTACGCCGGTTTTGTCTTATCTTTTGAAACAAAAGAACCCCTTCTGATACAATGTAAGCGACTAAACAAACACGTAAAGGAGAGGTTCTTATGTACAAAAATTATACCATAGATCAACTTGTTTTGCCTTTAGATTTAGCGCAGACATTACCTGAAAATGATATTGCTTATTCTGTGCACCACTTAGTCGAAAGTATTCCAGAAGAAGCGTTTGAACTATTAAAGCACCATCGTGGTGCATCGAGCTATCATCCACGAATGATGTTAAAGATTATTCTATGCGCCTACACACAATCTGTTTTTTCTGGTCGGAAAATTGAAGCACTCCTTCAAGACAGCATTCGCATGATGTGGTTAGCCCAAGGCTACCAACCAAGTTATCGAACAATTAATC
>JBKEDT010000071.1:0-3221 GCA_047975565.1 Enterococcus sp.
CACCAAATGTTAGTGAGTACGCATTACTTACCCAAGACAATTCCAATTTATTCAATCCAAGATCTTCTGCAATTTTGACAGTTCCAGTAAATACGATAGAATTATCAAGCAAAATCATAAAATAGCTTAACAAAATAATGCCTAATACAATATCAAATTTTTTCTTTCTCATTTCATAACTCCTCCGTTTCATTCTTATACACTTTAAACCTTGAAGTAAACTTCAAGGCAAGTATAAATTCAACTTTTTTCAAATAAAAAAAACTTGGAACAAAAATACTGTTCCAAGTCCATTTCCTTAGCTAGTTATTGATATTTAGTTTTCTGTATCCAACATGCGATTCATGAACCACTCTACTTGTTGTGGTGCGTCATGGTCAAAGAATGCAGATTCTTTCATATCTAATGTCGAAATTTTCTCCATATCTTCTTTTGTTAGTTCAAAATCAAAGATGTCGATATTTTCCGCCATACGTTCTGGACGAACTGATTTTGCCAAAGCAACGATCCCACGTTGCATCAACCAGCGTAAAACTACTTGTCCAACGGATTTCCCATATTGCTTCCCAATTTCTGATAATACTGGATTCGTAAATAAGTCATGGTGTCCTTCAGCAAAGGGTGCCCAAGCTTCAACTTGTACGCCATATTTTTCATGCCACTCTTGATCTTCCACTCGTTGATTCCATGGATTCACTTCGATTTGATTGATTTGTGGTTTTACTTCATTTAATCCTGAGAATTCGATCATCTTCGCAGATTTAAAGTTTGAAATACCGATTGCACGAATTTTGCCTGCTTTTTGTGCCGCTACAAGTGCACGCCAAGCGCCATAAACATCTCCGTATGGTTGATGAATCAAATAAAGATCTAAATAATCTAGTCCCATTGTTTTTAAAGATTGTTCAATAGTAGCTGCTGCCTTTTCTTCGGGTGCTTGTAAGATAAACAATTTTGTTGTCACAAAAAGTTCTTCTCGTGTTACGATTCCTTCTGCGATTGCTCGTTGGATTCCTTCCCCAGTTTCTTTTTCATTCCCATAGATTGATGCTGTATCGATTAGACGATACCCAGCTTTAATTGCTTCATAGACAGCTGTTGCAGTTTCTTCATTTGGGATTTGATATACGCCAAATCCTAGTTGTGGCATTTCTACACCATTATTTAATTTGATTGTGTTCATTTGAATTTCCTCCTTATCACTTGTACAAATACATTCTAAACCTTGGAGTACAGTCCATAGCAAGAAAAAAGACTTATTTTTTTCGTTCCCATAATTTTTCGACTTTGTCCGGTTCCATTTCGCCTGCTTTAAATTTTGCGATATGTTCATCGTATGTCTCTATTTTATAAATGAGTAAGTTCCTTACTTCTTGCATCTCCGCTAATTTTTCATCTAGTTCCTCTAATTGCTCGAACAAAACCTGTTTCTGAGCTTTTTCTACATTTTGTGTTTCACGCAATTGAGCCAGTTGAGCAAATTCAATGAGAGATTCAATGGACAAGCCTGCATTTCGTAAATTCTTCGCTAAATAAATCCAATTCAAATCATTGGTCACGTAGTCACGATATCCATTCTCATTCCGATGTACAGGTGGAATCACACCAATTCGCTCATAATACCGAAGAGTATCGGTTGTCAGATCAAACATTTCAGCCGCTTTTTTTATATTCATGTTCCTTCCCCCTTACTTACATATTTAGTATAAACCTTGGAGTTCAGTTCAAGGCAAGACAATTGGCTCAAACAAAAAAGCTAGGATAGAAGCAGTTTACATAGCATACTTCTATCCTAACTTTTTTTCTTGTCTATTGTGTTAATTCAAAAACAAAAGAATTGATGTCCCCACGGTATTTTGAAATCGAATACTCTACGGGTACTTGATTGTTTGAATAGCCTCGTGTATGAAAGTAAAAAATTGGATCCTCTTCATCGATCGCCAACATATCACTTACTGTTTCATCTGCTTTGATTACTTCTAACTTGCGTGTAACTGACCGAATAGGATACCCATTTTCTTCAAAGACTTGATACATTTTTTTCTTTTCAAAATCAATTTCTTCAAAATCAGGAAATAAGTGACTCGGAATATAGCTAGTCACCAGTACAATCGGTTTCTCTGCCGCATAGCGCAAGCGTGTCAATTTGTACACTGCCTCGCCAACAACAAGCCCAAGATTCTCAGCTACTTCCTCACTGGCTTTCGTTTGTTTAAAGTAGATGACTTTCGTTTTTGGCGCCATTCCTTTACGGTGCATCTCGGAATCAAAACTTTCGATGACATGCGTAAACTCCTGCTGGATCTTTGGCTTAATGACGATCGTGCCACGTTTTTTACGTTTTTCCAAGTACCCTTCATCAACTAACGCTTGCACAGCTTGCCGTATCGTTGGACGGCTCACACCATACTGATCTGCTAGTTCAAATTCAGTTGGGATCCGTTCGCTTTCTTTGTACTCGTCCGCTTCGATTTTTTTGCGTATATCATCACGAATCTGTTTATATAATGGGACAACCATCCATGCAAGCCTCCTTCGCTTTTTTCTAAATTATAGCATAAATTACTTCCAATAAATATTTGGTATCGCGACAATAACTTCCACTTCATCTGTAAGTACCAAGCGTTCCCCAGGTAGCAGTACCACGCTTTGTCCCACTTGACAAACCGCCTCTTCAACTACTAACTCACCTGACACAACGGTACCAATGACAGCAATTGATGTGTCATTTACCCATGTTTGATTTCCCTTTAAATGACTGATTGAGAATTCACGTTTTGCGACTGTCTCGCCAACGGCAAAGCTGCTTTTTTCAACATGTTGTTCTGGAATCAGTGTATCCACCGCTTTTTCAACATGAAGTGTTCTTTTTTCTCCATCCTTATCCGTACGATCATAGTCATAGAATCGATACGTGATGTCTGTTGCTTGTTGGATTTCGTAAACAAACGCACCTTTTGTTAGTGCGTGGATCGTACCTGACGGAATATAAATCAAGTCTTCCGCCGACACAGGATATTCTCTGAGTACCTCGTCATACTTGTTTTCTTGAACTGCATGCAAAATCGCTTGTTTTTCTGGTACTTGTTGTTCTGCATAGATCCAATTAGAATCTGGCGGTGTAAGAAAATACCATGCTTCACTTTTTCCATACGGCATTTGTTCATTTTTCTGCGCATAGGAATCCGTAGGGTGTACTTGGATACTTAAATGTTCATCAC
>JBKEDT010000092.1:0-6799 GCA_047975565.1 Enterococcus sp.
ACAAGCAACGCCGGTAGAAGCGCCAACGTAAATCAAACAAGCAACGCCAAAAGAAGCACCAACACAAATCCAACAAACAACACCCACAGAAGAACCAGCCCAAATCGAACAAGAAAACCCCCTAGAAGCACAACCGCAAATCAAACAAGAACCGCCAAAAGAAGCACCAAAGCAAATAAAACAAGCAACACCAAAAGAAGAACCAACACAAATCGAACAAGCAACACCAACAGAAGCAACAAAACAACTTGAACAAGAGACACCAAAATTAGCACCAACGCATCTTGAACAGGCGACACCAGTAGTTGCGCAAACAGCACTTTAACAGGCGACACCAGTAGTAGAGCCAACGCGACTTGAACAAGGAACGCCAACCGTGCTTCCAACACAACTTGAACAAGAGACACCAAAATTAGCACCAACGCAACTTGAACAAGCAACACCAACAGCACTTGAACAGGCGACACCAGTAGTAGAGCCAACAGCACTTGAACAGGCGACACCAACAGAAGCACCAACGCAACTTGAACAAGAGATACCAAAATTAGCACCAACGCAACTTGAACAGGCGACACCAGTAGTAGAGCCAACGGCACTTGAACAAGCAATATCACTAGATTCAATCTCAACGGAAGTTTCAACAGAAATAGCTGCAAGTTCAGAAATAAACGATTTTAATCTCGAGTTGGCAAATCTCAAAGTTGATTTTTTACAGGGAATAAATGAGCAAGGTTTTGAACCTACGACTCGTTTTATTGTTGAAAATCAAAAAACAACTGAAGTGAGTCAACAATTAAAATCACCAGTACGTACATCTGAAAATAAAAATACTGCAAGCACGCAGACTATCACTACGCTTGCTTCAAAATCGCAAGATACAACGAGTTCAAATCAGACTACTGAAGAACAAACAACTATAAAAAATGGACGTTCAGAAAAAACATTACCAAAAACAGGCGAGAATCCTAAAGCTTCGTCGTTAGTTAGTCTTTCTGGATTAGCCCTTGTATTTGCTTCTCTAATTTTCTTTATAAAGAATTTAGGCGGAAATACTAGTAAAAAACGTTACAAATAATTAGGTTAAAAGAATACACGAGGAATGAAGAGAGTAGTTTCGTCTTCATTCCTTTTTTTGTGTATGATGTTATAGAATAAGAAAGAGGAAAGTGTACATTCATAAATGAGTGGTATAGAATAAAGAAAATGGGTACAGCTGTGAAAGAGGTGGTAAAAATGGCAGATCAGACGAAGCAAACACACTATTCCAAACGTTTACAACAAATTTTAGTTGTTTTTCGCAAATACAATGTTGTACATAATTTGACCAAACAAGAAGATGCACGTGCAGTTTGTGAGGCATTCGAAGAATTAGGACCAACGTTTGTAAAAATCGGTCAGATGTTATCTGTTCGTACAGATATTTTTGATCAGCAGTTTGCGAACGGCTTACGTAAACTACAAAATCAAGTGAAAATCGATGAATTTGTGGAAGTACAAAAACTTGTTGAGGAAGAACTTGGTAAAAAAATCGATGACTTATTTCAAGAATTCGCACACACTCCAATGGCATCCGCATCTATAGGGCAAGTACATCGAGCGGTTTTACCATCAGGGGAAGCCGTGGTAGTTAAAGTGCAACATCCGGGAATCGCAAATGAAATCGAATCAGACATTCGTCTGTTTAAAGAAGTATTAAAAATTATTCGCTATGTACCTGAAAGTAGGATTTTCAACTTAAAACAAATCGTTGAAGAGCTTCAAGAAAGTTTATTAACAGAATTAGACTTTACAAAAGAGCGAATAGCCACGCAAAAATTTTATCAATTAAATAATGGTTGGAAAGCTATCCGTTCGCCTAAAGTCTATCCCAATTACTGTAGTCAAAAAATTTTGACTCTTGAATACCTATCTGGAGAAAGCATTCAGGTACTTTTAGACCGAAATAATTCTGAACAAGTAAGTGATGAGCTATCCGTAAAAGAGCAAAAGGAGATGTGCAGTCGTTTGCTCGTAGAACATTTTATGAAGGAAGTTTTTATTGATGGTTTCTTCCACGGAGATCCACATCCGGGAAATATCTTGATTCACTCAAAGCCGACAAAACCAGCGGATATAACATTTGATGCACAACTTAAAGGAAAAAAGAATATAGACTTTCAAGCAAGTGTCCCTCAAAAAGAAGTGCCATTTACTATTAGTTTTATTGATTTTGGTATTACAGGTGTGATTGATTCAAGCATCCAAACAAAAATCATGGACTTGTTTCAAGCAATATATACAAAAGATAGCCACCGAATAACAAAAGTTGTCTTAGGATTGACCCTAGAAGTGGGTGCACATGATGACAATGAATTTCAGAGTGAATTAACGAAATTTTTAGACCAGTATTTAGAACTTGCGGCAAAAGATATCGATTTGAAAAAAGTATTAGCAGAAATCTTTAAAATTTGTCAACGGAATAACTTACAAATTGATTCGAGCATCTTATTGTTGGTGAAAGCTTTTGGTATTTTAGAAGGTGTGATTCAAGAGTTGACCCCAGATATTTCACTGTTTGATTTAGCGAAGCCTTTCATTGAAAAATATTTTCTTATGCAATTTGACCTGAAAGAAGAGCTGAAAAAAAGTGCATTTGACTATTATAAGGCAACAAAGAATCTTCCTCAATTATCTACACGGACACTAGAGGCACTCGATACGATCGTAAATGGAAAATTAAAAGTCACTATGGAACTTAAAAACCAAAAAAATGTTTTTCGTACAATCGAAAATATTGTGACCGAAGCAGTCATTGGGCTGCTTGTCTCTGCATTGGTAATTGGTTCTTCATTACTGCTACAGACGGATGATCATCCAGTAATTACATTTTTGGGCATTGCTGGATACAGTGCAGCATTTTTATTTATTTTAGTTATGTGTATCAGTATTTTATATCGTAAATTTAAAAAATGAAGGATGGTAGGTGGAATAAATAGATGAATATCCAACATTTTGTTGACGTTCGTAAACAATCTGGCTTGTCACAAACTGAATTAGTTGAAGGAATCTGTACACAAGCGACATTGAGTAAATTTGAAAATAATGGACAAGTGCCCTCTCTAAAAATCTTGGTTCAATTATGTAATCGATTAAACTTACCTATTCAAGAGCTCTTTCCCAAAAGTACGGATGCCCAATCAGTTGTTGCGAAAGAATTGAATCGATGTGAATTTCTTTTGATTACAAGTGAGTTTGAAGAACTATCCAAACGATTAAAAAAAATTGATCCAACATTGATCAAAACTACTCCGATACGGTTGCAGTACTACTATTTAGAAGGATTTGTTACTTTATTTCAAGAAAACAAAGCAACGGATAGTTTATTCTTATTTGATAAGATGCTACTTGAGCAACCAGAAGATAGCGAAAGCTTGTTTCGCTTACTTGCTCTAACGGGGATTGGGCTCGTCTATTCAGAAGAGGGTGCTACAGAAAAAGCAGAATATTATTTTGACCAAGTCTTTCAACAAATTTTTACTTATCAGATCAAAACAATCGAAGATACATGGCGTGTGTTAAACATTGTTTTACATTGCGGGGAGTTTTTTGGTAAAAAAGGAGAGTTCGAAGTGAGCAACACCTTATTGACTTATGTATTGACGCTTTGCTCAGAAAATCATGTGACGTATTATCTTGCGCGAGCAGCCTATCAGTTAGCTGTGAATGCTCAAATGGCAAATAAAGAGGAACGGATCATTCGTGAGTATCTACATGACGCAAAAGCTTTTGCGAAAGTGAATAAAAATGAAATCCTTTTGGAAAAGATTTCTCACCGTTTAGCACAGTCCGAAGAGTAGTAGAAACTAAATAAGCAAAAATAGAAATATTCCTTTCTATTTTTGCTTATTTTTTTATATATGAATATATTAATTTTATATAAAAAAATATATATTTAGGGTTGAAAATAAGTACGATACGTATTAATCTAATATTGTGAAAAAGGTATCATTCATAAAGGAGGGACTATGAAGCAACAACTTAGCCTAGCATTGATGGGCACGACAATTGATATTCTTGTCTATGCGGATGCCCCGCAACACTATCTAAACCTCGCAAAAAGGCGATTGTATGCATACAACGAGTTGTTTAGTGCAAATCAGGCAACATCTGACTTAATGACAGTAAATCAGTACGCAGGAATAAAAGCGGTTACAGTAAAAGAAGAAATCATTTCCTTAGTTCGTCTAGGAAAAGAACATAGTGTAGCACCGAACAGCTTTCTAAATATTGCATTAGGTCCGTTGATCCAAACATGGCGAATCGGCTTTTCAGATGCGAAAAAGCCAAGCGAGGAAGAGATTTCTCAAAAACTAATGAAATGTGATCCCAACAAAATCATTATCAATGAAGCGCAACGTTCTATTTTCTTACAGGAAGAGGGAATGTACATCGATTTAGGGGCTCTTGCTAAAGGATATATTGCGGATTTGCTTGCTACTGAATTAGAACAAAGTGGGGCAACTTCTGGATTGATCAATATGGGTGGCACAATCCGAACATTTGGTCTATCTGAACGTAAAGATCAGAAGTGGTATATTTCAATCAAAAATCCTCATACGCAACAAAAGAAATTACCACAGATTTTAAAAATCAGAGCAGAATCAGTCGTTACTTCAGGAATTTATGAGCGAACTTTAACGATTGATGGGCAAACATTCCACCATATCTTTAATCCAACAACAGGGTATCCCGTTGTTTCAGATGTGGAAAGTCTAACAATTATTTCTCCGAACTCTGTTGACGGAGAAATTTGGACCACTCGATTGTTTGGCTTAGCAAGTCAAGAAATAATTAACGTTTTAGAGTCTGTTGCAGGACTAGAAGGTTTGGTCCTAACTAAATCAAATGAAGTTTTCACAACCACGGGTGTCACGAACTATTTATAAAAGAGGCACTCAATGAAATGAACAAAAGAGTTGATCAATAATCAAATCAGACGATAGATAAATAAAAATGCATATCTCAGATGCAGCAGAAAGAAGGACACGCGATGACTAAATTAATCGGAATTGTAGGAACGAATTCAGACAAATCAACCAATCGTGATTTATTGCACTATATGCGCCATCATTTCCATAAGGAAGCAGTAATTGATGTAGTAGAAATCATGGATTTACCTATGTTCAATAAACCAGATGATATGCATGTGCCAGAATGTGTAAAAGCTCTTGCACAAAAAATCGAAGAAAGTGATGGGGTCATTATCAGTACACCGGAGTATGACCATGCAATTACAGCCTCATTGATTAATGCGTTAAGCTGGTTGTCCTATGGCATTTACCCTTTCGTGGATAAGCCTGTAATGATTACCGGAGCATCATACGGAACACTTGGTTCTTCTAGAGCACAGATGCATCTTCGCCAGATCTTAGATGCGCCAGAATTAAAAGCACGTATCATGCCAAGTTCAGAGTACCTGCTCGCGCATTCCTTACAAGCCTTTGATGAACAGCAAAATTTAAAGAGAAATGAAGATATTGAACGGTTAGATAGTCTGTTTGCAGATTTTCTAGAATTTATTACTATCTCAAAACAATTAACTACTGACCACGAACAGAATAAAAAAAATGCAGAGAACTTTTCTTGGGAAAACGTTGAATAGGAGAATGAGATGAAATTAATAGGAATTGTCGGCTCGACTGCCAAAACATCATACAATCGTAAACTGCTACAATTTATTGAGAAGGAATACCACATGCTCTTTGATTTAGAGATATTAGAAATTGCAGATATCCCTATGTTTAATCAGAGTCAAGATCAGACAAACAGTGTTGCTATCCAAAATATGGCTCGAAAAATCATGGCAGCAGATGGTGTGATCATTGCTACACCTGAGCATAATCATACGATTCAAGCGGGATTGAAGAGTGTCCTTGAATGGTTGTCATTTAAAATTCATCCCTTAGAAAATAAACCCGTGATGATCGTGGGCGCTTCTTACTATGATCAAGGGTCTTCCAGAGCACAATTGCATCTTCGTCAAATTTTAGATGCACCGGGTGTGAATGCTTTTGTTTTACCTGGCAATGAATTTTTACTAGGAAAAGTCAAAGAAGCCTTTGACGAACAAGGAAACTTAAAAGATTTAGGAACAATCAAATTCTTAGGATCCGTCTTACAAAAATTTGTTTCTTTCATCGATGTTGTTTCTAAAATGGATGGTGCTGGTCCGAAAGATATGCCGGAAGACTTATGGGCTCGTGGCGAAATTGCAACGACAGTTCCTGATTTGGATAAAGAAGCAGAAGATTGGTTGGAACAAGCAACAGAAAAGGTCAGTGCAGCAAGAGGAAGCGACTACGTGGAATTAGAACGTGGGTTGTTGACTGTCGATCAACTCAATAATTTTTTGCGTTCCATGCCATTTGAATTAACTTTTGTCGATAATAATAATCAGTTCTTATACTACAATCTTACAGATAAAGAACCTGAAGAGATGTTAGCGACTCGTTATCCTGGTCAAATTGGGAATCCGTTGGGCAAATGTCATCCGCCGAGAACCTACAAAAATGTAGAATGGGTACTCCAACAATTGCGCTCTGGAAAACAAGATATTGTGAAAGTCCATGTTCCTACGCACAAAGATAAGTACGTTGTACATCATTATCAAGCAATGCATGATAAGAATGGGGAATATGCTGGTGTAAATGAATACATTCTTGACTTGAATCCTGTCATCGACTGGTATTTAAAACAAAGTAAACAAGAATTGGTTCCTCAGGGACAAGCAGGTGTAGCAGCAAGTACGCCGGCAGTCAAC
>JBKEDT010000095.1:0-25589 GCA_047975565.1 Enterococcus sp.
ACCGGGAATAATTCATCATCCAATGGGAATGCGAGTCAACAAGGAATTGTAAAAAATATTGATGGGGCAATCGATTATACAAATCGTGAAGTTCCATGGAAAATAGACATCAATAATGCAGGTTATTGGATGGAAAACTGGGAACTAGAAGATACGTTTTCTAAAGGTTTATATTTAGTATCAGATAGTTTTCAAATTATCGATAAATCAGATAATAATCGTGTCTTAAACAAATCCGAATATACTTTAAAAGAAACAGCAACAGGATTTCAAGTGTCATTTAATAAACCATTAAAAGACGGTACAGATCATAAGTTCCAAATTAAGTACAAAACAAAATTTGATACAAGTGCTATTGATGGTGGTACAGGAAGTGAAAATGATACAAAATTTGTAAATAAGGCAACAATGACATGGGTAGACAATAATGGTGGCACACATACAAACCATACCGAACGTCCTTTCTTGCCAATTCCAGAGTTTAAATACAATGGAAGCAAGTCAGGTGAATACAATGCAACAACGAAAAAAATTCAGTGGAGTGTAACAGCGAATTATAACCAACAGGCACTAAAGAATGCGACGATCACTGATCCTATTCAAACAGGACAAAATTATGTTTCAGGAAGTGGAAAACTTTACGAAGCAGCTGTCAATAAAGATGGTAGTTATACACTTGGAAATGAAGTAGCCAATGCAGCTATTACAGAACCGAGTGGCTCAACTAATAGAGTTACAGTAAAATTACCAGAAGGAAGCAAGAAAGCATACGTATTTGTATTTGAAACTAGCCTTGAAGGTGAAATCATTGATAAAAAAACGTATGATAATACAGCAACCTTTAAAAATAACGGAATTAACCATGATTTAGATGCTAGTGTGACCGTAGCACATGCAGGGGAATTGATTACCAAAGATGGAACACAAAACTCAGATGATTCAAACTATGTTAATTGGCACGTAACAATCAACAGCCAACAAGCAACATTAAAAAATGTTGTTGTGACAGATGAGCCTTCTGCCAATCAATATGTTACTGCATCAGATGTAAAAGTTTATGGAACTACTGTTTCGAAAGATGGAACAATCACAGAAGATAAGAACACTATTCTAAAAGAAGGAACAGACTATAACTTAGTGATTCAAACGGATACACAAACAGGAAAACAAACGATTGAAGTTCATTTTTTAAATGAAATTAGCAGACCATACATGATTGACTATCGTGCACTAATTACTTCTGATAAATCGAATGATGTTGCGACAAACAGTGCACATTTGACGGGAGAAAACGATAAAGTGATTCATGGAGATATTGAAGTGGACGTGCCAATTGTGAATCATGACGGTTCCGCAACAGGGTCAAAAGGTTCAGTTCAAATTCAAAAAGAAGATACAGAAGGTAAGAAACTAGAAGGCGCACATTTCCAATTGTGGACAATTAAGGATGGAAAAAAATCTGTTCTTGTTCGTGAAGGAGATACGGATTCTTCTGGTACCTTGAAAATTGGAAACTTACGCGTGCAAAAGTATTTGTTGATTGAAACAAAAGCACCAGATGGGTATACAATCAGTGATGAACTTGCGAGTGGAAAAGTGATTACGATCACTAACGATTCAGAAGAATCTTCTTATCCGGTATTAAAAGTAATAAACGAACCAAGTAAGGTTCTCCTACACAAGCTAGGCGAAACAGTAATAAATGGAAAGACAAGTCAAAATCCATTGGCAGGTGCTGAATTTAAGGTAACTAATCGTAGCGGGAAAACGATTAAAGGTTATGAAAAAATTGTCTCTGATAAAGATGGGTTAGTCACTATTGAAAAGTTATTGCCAGGTGATTATTATTTGGTAGAAACAAAAGCACCAAATAATTATATAGTAGAAACCCAAAAAATAGCTTTTACTGTAACAAAAGAAGATGATGGTGAAATTCCAACCATCGAATTAAATGACTTAGTAAATTATCAAGGCAGTGCCGAACTAGTGAAAAAAGATGCCGAGGGCAAAGTATTAGCCGGTGCAGAATTTAAAGTAGTGGATGCGAAAGGGAAAGAAGTCCAAAGTGGTTTAGTATCAGACGACAAAGGAGTCGTAAAAGTCACTAACTTAGCTCCAGGCAACTATCAATTTATTGAAACAAAAGCCCCAAGTGGCTATGTACTGAACAGTACACCGGACGATTTCACGATCAAAGCAAGTAATGAAGGCAAACCAGAAGTCGTGGAAGCAAGTGCCAACTTTGTGAACTACCAAGGCAGCGCAGAACTAGTGAAGAAAGATGCGAACGGCAAAGTATTAGCCGGCGCAGAATTTAAAGTAGTGGATGCGAAAGGGAAAGAAGTCCAAAGTGGTTTAGTATCAGATGACAAAGGAGTCGTGAAAGTTACTAATCTAGCTCCTGGTAAGTATCAATTTGTCGAAACGAAGGCCCCAGAAGGATATGTACAGAACAGTACACCAGTCGATTTCACGATCAAGGCAAGCAATGAAGGCAAACCAGAAGTCGTGGAAGCAAGTGCCAATTTTGTAAACTATCAAGGCAGTGCCGAATTAGTGAAGAAAGATGCCAACGGCAAAGTACTAGCCGGTGCAGAATTCAAAGTCGTGGATGCGAAAGGGAAAGAAGTACAAAAAGGACTAGTTTCAACAGATAAGGGTGTAGTGAAAGTTGAAAACCTAGCTCCCGGTAAGTATCAATTTATTGAAACAAAAGCCCCAGAAGGGTACGTACTGAACAGTACACCGGTTGATTTCACAATCAAAGCAAGTAAACCAGAAGTCGTGGAAGCAAGTGCCAACTTTGTGAATTACCAAGGCAGTGCCGAATTAGTGAAAAAAGATGCCGACGGCAAGGTATTAGCCGGCGCAGAATTCAAAGTAGTAGATGCGACAGGCAAAGCAGTGCAAAGTAATCTTGTTTCAACAAATAAGGATGTAGTGAAAGTTGAAAACCTAGCCCCAGGCAACTATCAATTTGTCGAAACGAAAGCCCCAAGTGGCTATGTATTAAATAGTACACCGGTCGACTTCACGATCAAAGCAAGTAATGAAGGCAAACCAAAGGTAGTATTGGCTGGAGATTTTGTAAATAAAAGAATTCCTAAAGAATATTCTAAGAAACCACATACACCAAAAGAAAACAATTCAAAAGGGAATAATTCTACTAAACAGCAAACAGCTACGAAAGATTATACAAATCAAAGTAGTCTAAGAGATAAAAAACAAAGTGAACAAGGTCAACTTCCTAAAACGAATGACCAAGTAAACTATTGGATGACTGCTATTGGAATTATTTTGGTTGGTAGTGTTCTCTACCTTGGTTATCAAAGAAGAAAAAAAACAAAATAGTTTATTAAAAAACGAGTGAATAAACGTATAAAAGAAAACTGCAACCCTTTAGGAGTCAGTTTTCTTTTATTTTATTACATAGATGGTTTTATATTAAATAACATAAAGTATTATTGCATTACTAAAAGTATAGATATAAGCTAACGATAGATTCATCAATGAATTTATCGTTAGCTTATTTTTTATAGAGTACAAAGAAAAAAGTAGGAGCGTGAAGATGAAAAAAATTGATATATGTACATATAGTGTTGATACAACTGGAAAAATTCTTGCGACAAAAGAAATTCAACAGGCAATTGATGATGCAGCAAAAGAACATATTGCTGTATTTTTCCCAAAAGGCATCTATCTAGTCGGTTCCCTTTTTTTGAGAAATCATAGTGAATTGATTTTTGAAGAAGGTGCGACACTTTTAGGATCAACAGATAGCGATGATTTTCCAGAGATTTTTTCTCGTGTAGCAGGGGTAGAAATGAGTTGGCCAGCTGCGATAATCAATGCAATTGATGTTGCTGATATCAAGATATCTGGAAAAGGTATTATGGATGGACAAGGACCTTACTGGTGGAATCTTTATTGGGGGGAAGATCAGGTTAGTGGTCAACGTGCACAGTATGACGCAGCAGGATTACGTTTTATAGCAGATTACGCGATTAAACGACCACGATCTATTTTATTTCAAGGTGTCCAGAGAAGTACCATTCAAGAAATTACATTGCAACGTGCTGGTTTTTGGAATCTTCAGTTAACCTATTGTGAAGACATTCTAGTGAAAGAACTAACCATTCGTGAAAACCATGGTCCGTCAACGGATGGCATTGATATTGATTCATCAAAGCAGGTCCATGTTACAGGGTGTCATCTATCTTGCGGAGATGATTGTATTGCAATTAAGTCCGGTCGAGATGGTGATGGATTGAGGGTTGCACGAGCGTCAGAAAAAATTGAAATCGACCACTGTCATATTTATTCAGGTTATGGAATCACTATCGGGAGTGAAGTTTCGGGAAACATAGTAGATGTATACATTCATGACATTACCTTTACGAACTCAGATTGTGGAATACGAATGAAATCAGCAAAAGAGCGTGGCGGAATCATTAAGGATATACGTGTCGAGAATATAACAATGTATGATGTCCAATTTCCATTTTCTTGGATTATGGACTGGCATACTGCGTATAACCGCAAGGGCTTAGTTACAACTGAATTGGAAAAATTCCCTTTCTATCAAGCAGTTGCGCTTGATATTCCTGAAGCGCAACAAATGACCAA
The DNA here is from genome assembly GCA_047975565.1 of Enterococcus sp. Classification (GTDB taxonomy): domain Bacteria; phylum Bacillota; class Bacilli; order Lactobacillales; family Enterococcaceae; genus Enterococcus_B. The sequence goes on from JBKEDT010000095.1 coordinate 4,627, forward strand.
AGTACAAAATGTTTTCGTGAAAAATGTAACCGCAACGCTATCCGATGATTACGCAAAGGTCTCTCGTGCTTTTGACCTAGTGGCTTTTGAGGAAAAACCCATGGAGAGGATACTATTTGAAAATTGTCATGTAATAGCTCAGGAGTTTGGACGAATAGAAGCAGTAAAAGAGTTGCAACTAGCTGAGGTAGTTCTTACGATTGCGGAAAAAAATGGTATAGAAAACAACCAATTTGATACGCGCTAGATCATTACTTGGTAAAGAATAGGAGGAGGGCGTTTACATGAAAATTATTTTACTTGGAGATTCGAGTGTAGCTGAGCAACAAGAGGGATCATCTTCTATTGAATGGGAAGCTGAATTGGAGAGGCAACTAGCACAGCTTCAGCTAGACTATTCGGTAGTGAATTTTGCAAAGCAGGGAGCATCCGTGAAAGAATTTGAGGAAGAAGGCTTATTTCGTACGGCACTTGGGCAAGTAAGCGCTGGAGACTATGTGTTGATTCACTTTGGACGAAATGACCCAAAAGGCTCAGATATAAGAAGGCTGAATGATTCCTCTTTTTATTTAGAAAATTGGCTACATCAACTCAAACAAAAAGAAGCACAGGTTATTTTATGCACACCAGCTGAACGTTGGAATTTTATAGAAGGTAGACAAGTAAAAACACTGTCAGAGTACCAACAGGTCATAAAAAGGGTAGCAAAAAACGCGAAAATAGCAATAATTGATTTAACTGAATATACTCTTTTTCTTTACGGATCATTTGGTGAAAGAAAATCACGTGAGTTATTTAGATATCAAGAGGTAGCGGATACTTTATATCCTGTAGCTGCGTTAAAAAATGCTTGTTTTTCTAAAAAAGGTGCACAAGAAATTGCTCGATATGTGGCACTTCGTTTAGTAGATAAATTAGGAAATCGTAGAGTTTTTGATAAGTACTATTATGGTGCGTGTATGTATCCAGAAGTGTGGGATGAAGAGATTTTTCGAAAAGATGTTTTACATATGAAAGAATTGAAAATGAATTTTGCCCGAATTGGTGAATTTGTTTGGAAGTCGTTAGAGCCAAGTGAAGGAAGGTATGACTTTTCTTTATTGGAAAAATCACTAGAAATCTATCAAGAGGCTGGGATCGATGTTTGTCTATGTATCCCAACTCCGACACCTCCTCATTGGTTGACTATCAATCATCCAGAACGGCTTATCCATCAAGCAGATGGGAAAGTAATGGCACATGGCTCACGACAACATGTCTGCACGAATAATCCATATTTTAGAGAAAAAGCCTATGCATTAACAGAAAAAATTGCGGAGCTATCCACCAAGTATTCTAATGTAGTAGCTATTCAGTTAGATAATGAATTTAAGTGTCATGTAGATCAATGCTATTGCATGAGTTGTGAAGAAAAGTGGCACGAATGGTTAAGAAGCGAATATCTAGAAATCGAAAATCTAAATGCTTCTTGGGGAACAACGATTTGGAGTGAAGAATATCCATCGTTTGAAGAAGTCAGTATGCCGTTACCAACCCCTTTTTTACATAATGCTTCGTTACAAAATGCTTTTCGACGATTCACAGCAGAATCACTGAATGAATTTGCACACGGACTTTGCCACCATATTCGTATGAAAACAACGTTACCAATCACACATAATACCGCTTTGGGTTTTCACTTGATAAACAATGAATTATTTTCAGAGCTAGATGTCGCAGGATTTGATACATATACGCCAGCAACAATGTATTGGGGCTATTTATTGAATCTTGATATTTGGCGGAACATCAAGCCGAAAAATGGTGAAATGTTGTTGTTAGAAACGAGTACATCTCACGCAGGGCATCTAGAAAACTATGTAGAAGCACATCCAAGAGGTTATCTACAGATGGAAGTTTTTACTGGCTTTGCGAGTGGTTTGAAAGCTTTTGATTATTGGCATTTTCGAAGACATCGGTTCGGTGTGGAGCAGCCACATAGCTGTGTTTTGACTGCATGGGGAGAGCCAGATCGCGGCTATGATGATGTTGTAGAAAGTGGCAAATTGATTGCACAACTGACTCCGTTATTAGAGCAAAGCACGTATCAATCTGCACAGATAGGTATGATCTACTCAGATCAGTCAAAAAGACACTATGCAATTGAAACGGGAGGAATCTATGATTACCGAACATTGGTGACCGAGTACCATGGAAGCTTGTTACAAGCTGGTGTAGCTGTTGAATTGATTCCTGAAGAAGCCGATTTTGAAAAGTATCGTGTCTTACTTGTTCCATTTCTACGTAGTGTAGATAAAGCGATGCTGGAAAAATTCACTGCATTTACTCAATCAGGAGGTAAACTGATTCTAGGACCAATGACTGGTGATCGAACAAATGAGCTGACGTGGCCAGAAACAAATGGGCTGGGATTGTTAGGTGAATGGCTTGGCCTCAATCGAATCACACAATATAAAAATACAAATGATTCTCTTATATATCATGATATAAAAGAACCGTTAGCTGGGTTGCTTACTGTATTTACACCTGAAATAGAGTGGAACGTATTGGGGAGAACAACTGCTTCCGAAATCATTTTTGCAAAAAAAAATGTTGGTGTAGGAGAGGTATTCTATCTAGGCGGTCTACCAAAAAATTTAAGAACAAGTACACTTTGGCAAGCAATTATCCAATCAGAAATTCTTCCTTTCTCGGCGACATATCCATTTATTCGTGTCGGGAATGGAATTGTCAACTATGTTAGAGAAACACAGGAGGACGTGTATTTTTATGTAGCGAATATGACAGCACAGGCACAAACATTTGAATTATTGGTCTCTGCAACCGAACACTTGCGTAAGATTCCTTATCAAGTGGGGATACACAAGTTGACTAAGTTTAGTTTTCTTATTTTGAAAATTTCTAAATAAATGGCGTACTTATACTATGAGTACAGATTATTTACAAAGAAACCAAGATGGAGGTATGGAAGTGAAGTATCCGTTATTATCAAGGCACTTGCCTCAACGAATCAAACGAGTTTGGCGTAATAGCAATTGGATCTATTTAATTTTCGTAGGAATCATTGGTGGTGGCGTGAGTTTAGGGTTACACATGCTTGATTTACTTAATGGCTGGCTGCTTGGAAGTAGTATAGGCTATTTTTTGCTGATTTTCATCGTATGTGTTATCAGTCATTTATTGATTGACTATCGTTATAATTTTAATCGATATGCGATTAACTCGGAAGAACTCGCCTTCCAAAAAGGCTATATTTTTCGAAAAACCACTTATGTTCCAATCAATCGGATCCAACATGTCGAGACAGAGCAAGGCCCGTTACTACGGAGAGAAGGATTAATGGCTCTTGTTATTCATACAGCCGCAACAAGTCACCGACTTGAAGGATTAGAGATCCTCGAAGCAACCGAACTTAGACAACAAATTATCGATATGGTGAAGGTGGCGAAAGACGATGTGTGAGAAACGTCATTTTCATCTGTGGGCGGTGCCAATCCTGTGGTTTCAAAGTCTAAAACGTTATTTTTATTTGTTTATTTTTCTGTTTGTTCACTCGGGATTCAGAGGAGAATCTAGTTGGATAGGGTATGGCATCTTTTTCGTAGTGTTCGGAATATTCGCAGTCATCAGGTATCTGTCGGCCTATTATGCAGTTACCCCTGAAAAGATAATCATCTATAAGGGTATTTTTCGAAAGTCAGAGATAGACATCTCCTATGAGCGTATACAGACGATAAAACAAACACAATGGTTCTTTTTCAAACCGTTTCAGATAACTCGATTGGTGATTGAAACAGCTGGTGGTTCTTCAAATAAGGCAGAGGCAATCTTACCAGCCGTCCCGGAGTCGATCCTTGCCGTAATCGAAAGTTATCGCAAGAAAGAGTGTCTTTTTGCCCAAGACGGATTGTCCGAGGAACTAGCTGTGCAACACAGTACCTATGCGACAAAAGAATCTATAGCCTCTAATGTTACCTATCAAGTGACAAATCAAGAAATTATTTTATTCGGACTGACTGATTTGGGCATTTTGGTGTCGACCTTTGCGTTACTGACAGTGGTCAAAGACAGTGTGTCGCTAACTTTACTTGAACAATCGGCTACGCTGATACAGACGAGCCTGGTAGTGGGTGTTGCTTTAGTATTAGGGATTCTCTTGCTGATTATTTTATTCTCCTTGTTCAAAAGTTTTATTCACTATTATAAATTTCAAGTAACAAGAGAAGGAAATACTTTTATTGTCGAAAGTGGTTTACTAGAACGACGTGTACAAAAGATACCAATCGAAAAAATCCAAGGAATCAAAATCAGTCAACAGCTATTCCGAAGGCTTTTCCGATTATATTCTGTTGAATTATTGATTGCTGGAGGGCAAGAAAAGAGTGAGGAAACAAGTTCAAACAAGAATATCTATTTGGTACCGATTCTTTCTAGGAAGATGCTTTTCGAAGTATTAGGTGCTTTATTACCTGAATGGCGTTTTTCTCAACCCGAGTTTCAGTATACGTCACAAGGATATTTGTGGTACTTTTGTCGATGGTTCGTGCTGCTTGGAATAGTAGGAACAGCTGTAGCTTGTTACTTTAATAGCATGATTGGACTCATTTTGGGGATACTTGTAGGGATAGTTTTAGGATCAAAATGGATCGAAAGTCGACAGCAAGGGTATCAGATTCAAAGGAACCAACAATTGTGGATCCAAAAAGTAACACTAACTACCAGATATTTTTTTATCTTTCAACAAAAGAAAGTGCAATCATTTACAGAAAGTAGCAGCTATTGGTTACACAAAAAAAGTATTGGACATCTGTCGGTCACTATCAAGAAAGGCAATGGAAGAAGTTCTATTCATTTACCATTTATTCATGTGACAGATATAGAAGTAATCAAGCAATTTTTACTAAGCCAAACGAAGTAAAGTAAAGCTACATCTTATATTTATACCGAAAAGTGAAAAACGAATAAAAAAATACGTTCTATAAAAAAGTAGTAAGTGCTTTTTATAGAGCGTATTTTTATTCCACCGTATAATAAAAGGAAAGGAGGGAGAAAGATGAAAAACAACCTTGTGGAACGCTATCTTCAGATAGTTAGTAGCTATTTGCCGAAAGAAAAGCAAGCAGCAGTTACTACGGAAATCCATGATAAAATCATGAAGCAATTATCTGAACAGCCAACAGATGAAGAAATAAAATTTGTTTTAGAATCTTTTGGAGATCCGAAAAAGTTGGCACAAAATTACCATCCACGACAAAATTATCTGATTTCGCCAGCTGTTTATGACAGTTATATTCAAACATTAAAATGGGTAGTTCCAATAGTAATTATTGGGTTAGGTGCACTGGTATGGATCGTCAACACGGTAAATTTAGTAAATCGACAAGTTGTCGACTATTTAGAATACATTTATGCATTTTTTGAGGGTGTAAGCTCAGGCATTGAGGTCGGAATACAAGCAGCATTTTGGATAACACTGGTCTTTGCTCTAGCTGATCGATTTGGTGCGACTATCGAAAAAGAAGAACCTTGGACGGTTGATCAATTGCCTAAAAAGCAGGTACGTGCAAAAGGATTGGCTCTATCGGATTCGATTGCCGAAATTATTTTTTCAACACTTTTTACATTTCTAATTATCTTTGCTTTACTAGGCGGAAAATTTCCTCCATTAGTACTACATGCCGAACGATTTTTCGTGGTAGATATGTTTTCTTCTTCTTTCTTAGCAGTATGTATACCAATTCTTTTATTTTTATGGGTAATGACACTCATCAGCTGCATTGTAAAAATCAGAGTAAAAAAGTGGTCGTGGCCTGTTTGCCTAGTCGTTGTTCTCAATAACTTACTTTCGATTGGTTTACTTATTTATTTAGTGACTCGTCCAGCTATCTTTACGAAAGAATTTCTACAATTTTTAGACGAGAATATTCAAACGCGACAGTTAGTGGAAATCGTTCAACCAGGATGGAATTCGATAGTCATCGTAACCGTCGGAATTATTATTGTTACTGGGATCATTGAATCTATTTTAGCAATTTACCGAACTGCCCGTGCAACAATGTAAGTAAGACAGTTCAATGATTCGATGAATTTCTGAAGAAAAGATATACTATAAACAAAGTAAATAAAATAGTTAAAACGGCAGGAGGAATTGGATGGAAAAAGTACCTTTACTTACATTAAATGATGGACATTACTTACCCGCAATTGGATTAGGAACATATCAAATTCGTGGAGGGCAAGGGCTCGACCAAGTGCTGACAGCAATTCAGGATGGTTATCGCTTATTGGATACGTCGACGAATTACGATAGCGAAGGAATTGTAGGCGAAGCGATACGGCGTTCAGGGATTCCTCGATCAGAGTTCTTTGTAACGACAAAATTACCAGGAAAGTATCATCACTATGAAGATGCATTAATGATGATTCAGGAATCTTTATATCGTATGGGATTGGATTACTTAGATTTATATTTGATTCATTGGCCATTGCCAAAACAAGGCGTTTATGTTGATGCTTGGAAAGCGTTAGTTACGGCACAAAATTTAGGATTGATACGCTCAATTGGTGTATCGAATTTTGAACCGGAACACTTAGACAGGATTAGTGATGCTACTGGGGTAACGCCTGCGGTAAATCAGATTGAAATTCATCCCTATTGGGTGCAAGAGCGAATGGTAGCTGAAAATAAAAAACGAGGAATTCTAACTCAGGCTTGGAGCCCCTTAGGTCGTGGAAGTGATGCACTAAAAGAATCGATCATCACAAGGTTAGCTGAAAAATATGAACGAACACCTGCACAAATTATTTTAAGATGGCATGAGCAACGAGGCATCGTTCCAATTCCTAAATCTAAAAATTTACAACATCAGCGAGAAAATTTATCTATTTTTGATTTTGCACTAGAAAAATCAGAAATAGAAAAAATCAACCAATTAGAAAAACCAGATGGTCGAATCAATAATCAAGATCCGAATGAATATGAAGAATTTGATTAGATAGATGAATCCAGGGTGAAACGAATAGCTGTTTCACTCTGGATTTTTTCTCTTAAAAAAAGAGGAATTTATCCAAGTAATAGGTAAAAATATATATTTGTATAAAAAAACATAAAAATTCACTCAATTATTCTTTTTTTTATTCCGTATTTGAATATTTTTGCTATTATTTTACTATGTCTAGACATTAGACAGAATAAACGTTCCATGTTTTTTGAAAAAGGAGGTGGTTGGAGTAGTGAAAAATTGTTTGTTTGAAGTCATTAAAGAGAGAAAAAAAGTTGCTGGCATCCATCTGGTAGGAATGGGTGATTCTTATCAGATGATGGTCCAAAATGCGTATGCGATTTACTCAGACATAAAAAACTTTTATGAAACATTGACTGAGACACAAATGAAAGAAATCTTTCTGTCGTTGGAGTCACTATCATTAACTCCATACTTAGAAAAGGAATCGGTCAGTGCGTATCTTTCTTTGTTTGATGAAGAACTACTCTTATCAGTAACAACAGATTACAGTTCAGATTATTTGATTCTTGGAGAAGAAAATCTTTGCTTGGCAGAAGAAAAGACACATGGACCAGTGGTAGTGATTGACCTAGATGAAAGAACAATTTCTTTACCAGGACTAAAGAGTGTAAATGTTACCGTTAACGAAGGAAACATTTTATTTGAGCAAGAAGTAACAGTATCAGGTATAGAAAAAGATCAGAATCTTAAGAGTATGGATATGGCATTGATTCACGAGAACTTCGCAGGGGCGATACATTCATTTGAGACATTTGAAATTATCTATCAATTTTTTCAGTACCACACACAAAATCCGCTAGTTTTTATCAACTTAGATAAAACGCAGCTGTATTATCATTAGAGCAAATCTGGGACAGTCTTTTGTTCCAGGTTTTTTTCTTGTGAGAAAGTGCTATACTGATTCTAGCATTTTTAGTAAAAGGTAGGTTCTCTAATGATGAAAAATATAAATTTAGAAAAGGCAGCATATGTCGTGATTGATATCCAAGAAGGGATTATAAAAAATGGTTCATTTGAACCTCATACAGCAAAGCAAGTACTTACTGTTACAAACACATTGACTGAACATTTTAAAAATACGAAAAGTTTGATTACGTTGGTAAACGTAGATGCGACAACTTTTCACTATCTTCATCCAGCACGTTTTACACGAAACCAAGAAATTCATGTACCGATAGAATATATGGAATTTTCAACAAATATTGCGAATGATTCTAGCGCAGAAAATGTGCTTGAAGTGACAAAACATTCGCCAAGTGCATTTTTTGGTACAGATTTAGATTTACAGTTACGTCGTCGTGGAATTGACACAATCATTTTATCGGGCGTAATCAGTAGTAATGGTGTTTATGCAACTGCATTGGATGCTTTTCAACATGGCTATCATTTGTATATTGTGGAAGATGCGATTACAGATCGTGACAAAGAGTTACACAACATCTTTGTCAATAAGCTTTATCCAAAATTAGGCACAGTTGTTACATCGTCAGAAGTACTTAAAGTAGAAAGATAAAAAATTATTTCAATAAATTTCATTGGGTAAAAGAAAGGTATCGGCCAAATTAGTTTTATGCTTTCAAAGTAACCACTTATCTACTAAAAACAACCACTTATTCTCGAATTGATTACAAAAAGCTTTCCTCAGCATAGACTAAGAAGTGCAAGGAGGAAATTTAAATGAAAGAATTAAGAGTAGAGAAAGTAAGTAAAGAATTTAATGGAAAAAAAGTGGTTGATACAATTGATTTATCCGTCTTTGCTGGACAGTTTATTGCATTTTTAGGTCCTAATGGTGCGGGAAAATCAACAACTATCAATATGTTGACAGGAACGATTCTTCCAACTGAAGGAACGATTTTGATGGATAATCATGCACCCCAAGAGAAAGAATATCAAAGAGAGATTGGTGTTGTTTTTCAAAAAAGTGTGCTAGATGAGCAATTGACTGTTTGGCAAAATTTAAAAAGTCGAAGCCAAATGTACACAGGAATTCATCTAGAAAAAGAGAGCCAATTGATTCAGGAATTTGGATTAAAGGAACTGTTGAATCAGCGCTATGGAGCATTGTCTGGAGGACAACGACGAAGAGTAGATATTGCTCGTGCACTCATTCATTCACCAAGTTTGCTATTTTTAGATGAACCTTCTACAGGATTAGATATTCAAACACGGCAAACGATTTGGAATATTTTAGAAAAACGAAGAAAAGTAATGGGATTAACGATTATTTTAACAACACATTATTTAGAAGAAGCAGATACTGCAGATTTTGTTTATATAATTGATCATGGACAAATTATTGCGAGGGATACAGTACACAATTTAAAAAAACAATATGCGAGCATTCTTGTAACTGTACAGTCAGATAATTTAGAAGAAATCACATGTCGAGCTAACCCAGCATGGTCAATAATTAAACAGGATAAAATAGCTATTTTTTCTATTGAAAAAGAGAGAGATGCAATACAGTTCTTGTATGAGATTCGTTTAAAAGTTTCTTATAGCGAGTTAAGGCATGGCACAATGGATGATATCTTTGTAGCATTAACTGGAAAGGGGATTCGTTAACTATGTATAGCTTGATAAAGCGAAATTTATATTTGTATTTTGGAAGTTTAAGTGGAATTTTTTTTTCTTTAATGGGTGCACTGATATCTTTTCTGCTGTATTTAGTTTTTTTAAAGCAGAATATGTTGAACAGCTGGGCACAAGTCCCAAATACTAAAATTTTACTTGATCCATGGTTGATTGGTGGAACTTTAACAGTTACAGCAATTACAACAACAGCTAATGGACTTGGGCAGATGATCCGAGATCGCGAATCGGGAACATTAGCAGATCTTTCTTTGACCAAATTATCATTTATGGCAATTGAATCAAGTTATTTATGCAGTACAGTGATAATTGGGACAATTATGCAATTGATTTTATTTTTTGGAATGAATGGGTACTTTTATTTGACGGATAACTTTACAGTTTCTGGGAGCATAATTCTTCTAGTTAGTGGATTAGCAGTGCTAAGTAGCATTGTCTGGACAACGTTTAATTTATTGCTTTTTTCTTTTTTAAAAAGCACGGATTCACTTGGAAAAATCAGCACAATTTTAGGTACTGCAGCTGGTTTTTTTGCTGGAGTATATCTACCAATTGGAATGATTCCAAACCATGCACAAAATTTAGTACAGTGGACACCAGCACCATATAATGCCGCACTTTATCGACAAATTTTAATGCATGATTCACTTGCGAGTTCTTTTTCTGGAATTCCAGCAGCAATAGTTAAACAATTTAAAGAAACTATGGGAATCACGCTAAAAAATGGAATGAACTTGAAACAGAACCTGTATTTTCTAGCTATATTTACGTTTGTTTTTTTGGGTTTAACATTTTTGGGTTCCTCTCTGAGTCGTCGAGCTGTTTTAGATAAGATATAATAAACAAAAAGGGATGGGGAAGGAGATGCTTGATGAATATTCACTTTGAACAAAATAATGAACTTGAGCCTGGTGAAGTTACAGTTGTTATACAATCTGCATCACTTTCTTCTGAAGTTATTGAATTAATCCAACGTTTAGAAGAACGGGAATCGACGGCTGTCTTACCTATTACTGTGGACGAACGTACACATGTGTTAGCAGTTGAAAACATCATCGCAATCGAGGTGTTTGGGCATCAGTTAGAGATTCATACCAAAGACACGACGTATAAAATACGAGGAGTTTTGAAAAGAATCATCGAACGATTGCCTTCGAAGAACTTTGTCCAAATCGCAAAAGGAACAGTAATCAATATCGATTATTTGAACTCAATGGAAGCAAGTTTTTCTGGAAATATGCTTGCTTTTTTAGAAAACGGATTGAAGATGACAGTAAGTAGAAAGTATTTGCCCAATTTAAAAAAGCATCTAGGACTGTGAGGAGAGAATATGATAAAAAAACTTGTTCAATATTTTAGTATAGGTGTATTAATTGGATCATTTATATATTTAGCATTTTTTTGGATTTCTCCTGATATATCGATGAATCGAAACGCAATCACAATAAATTTTTTTGTCAGTGGGATTATAGGGATGACCACACTTATTTTTGATCGTGATGAGCGCCCTTTTTTAGTGATTTTAGGAATACATTACTTGATGGTACTTGTGCTTATTAGTATTGCAGGATATTTTGCTAAGTGGATGCCCACCTATCAAACTGGATACTTTATTTATTACTTACAGATTACTGGAATATATATTTTAGTTTGGGCAGGTATTGTATGTAAAAATAAATTGAATGCAAAGAGTATGAATGCTGAACTAAAATTAAAAAAAGAAAATAAAAAAAATTAAATTGACAACTTATTTAAATCACGGGCTTGGAACATAGAGAACATGTTCCAAGTCTTTTATTTTTGAAATAAATAAAAAAACGATTGCATTTGTGCACGTCTTCACTTAAAATTATCCGTGATAATGAAAATCATTCTCAATTAGGGGGGCGGAGATGAAGTGCGTCACAAATGGTTAATTGTGCTTTTTGTTCTTTTAAGTTTAGGTTCTCTTTTTATTGGTGTTTCCAATGTACAATTAGCAGAGTTGATGCATTTCGAAGGACAAAGTACGCAATTATTTTTAGCAACACGATTTCCTCGGACGATATGCTTGATATTAGTAGGTGCAACAAGTAGTACATGTGGTCTGATCATGCAGCATCTCACTCAAAATAGATTTGTTTCTCCAACAACTGCAGGAACAATGGATAGCGCACGATTGGGTATTCTAGTTGTTATGCTATTTTTACCAAGTGCTCCTTTATTGATGCGTTCAGCTGTCGCATTTTTATTTGCTTTTGCAGGTACATTAGTATTTCTTTCCTTTTCGCGATTATTCCCACAAAAGAACCAACTCATGCTGCCGTTGATAGGTGTCATGTTGGGAAATATCATTGGGTCAGTCGCCACCTTTTTTGCTTATCAGTACCAACTGGTTCAAAATATGTCTTCTTGGCTACAAGGAAATTTTGCAACGATCATACGTGGCAACTATGAATTATTATATGTTACGGTTCCCTTGCTAGTTGTCATCTATTTGTTTGCCTATCAATTTACGATAGTTGGCCTGGGTGAGTCATTTGCTGTGAATCTAGGAATGAATTATCGAAAGATGCAATTATTAGGAATCGGCTTGGTGTCATTAGCGAGTGCAATTGTTCTGATCATGGTTGGGATGGTTCCTTTTCTAGGGGTAATTATTCCGAATATTACTGCAAAGATATATGGGGATCAAGTACATAAAAATTTAGGGGTCAATGCGCTGATGGGCAGTGTGTTTCTTTTATTTTGTGATATTATCGCACGTATTGTGATTTACCCTTATGAGATTCCAGTTAGTGTAATCGTTGGCATACTTGGAAGTATCATATTTCTTTACTTGTTATTAAGGGGGAAAAGAAATGATTAAGAAAAAGGCACTTTTCCCTGCTTTGGTTCTCTTGATATTGGCATGCGTAACTTGTTATCTAACAATCAACACCTATGGAAATTGGCACTTTGCGTGGGCGTTAAGAAGTAAAAAGGTTGGTGCATTTCTATTAGTAGCTTTAGCTACAAGTGGTGCAACGATCAGCTTCCAGACAATCACTCAAAATCAATTTTTAACGCCTTCAGTCCTCGGACTAGATTCATTGTATGTTCTTGTCCAAACGATATTCTTCTTTTTATTAGGTGGATCTGTGATGCTGCAACAGACGGGTACATTATTTTTCTTGTTTAATATTGCAGTGATGGTTTGTTTGAGTTTACTCTTGTTCAGCTTTTTATTAAAAAAACAAACGAATCTATTTTTACTTTTGATGACAGGAATGATTCTTGGTACGTTCTTCGGAAGTGTCAGCACTTTCTTACAAGTTGTGATGGATCCAAATGAATATGATTTGCTCCAAGGAAAGTTATTTGCTAGCTTTGGAAATATTCAAAGTCAGTACTTATTACCTGCCGCAGTAATCATTGTCGGATGTTGGTGTGTGTTGTTTCACAAAAGAAGATACTTGGATGTTTTCCATCTTGGAAGAGACCAGGCAATCAATCTAGGAATCGATGTTGGACGTTTTCAATTTTTGGTTTTATGTTGTGTAAGTTTTTTAACAGGAACAGCTACCGCTTTAGTTGGACCAATTACTTTTTTAGGTTTTATTGTAGCTAACGTCAGCTATCGGTTATTTGCAACGTATCGTCATGGTGAATTGTTAGTGGGAAGTTTTCTTGTGGCGATGCTATTTTTGACAGGTGGCCAATTATTAGTGGAGCAAGTTTTTGGGTGGAATACAACGGTTAGCGTTATCGTAGAATTTTCAGGAGGAATCTATTTTGTAACAAAATTAATTCGGGAAAGGAAGAATGTCGGATGATTGATTTGAAGAATGTAACGAAGCTATATCATGGGAAGTCAGTTGTAAAAGATGTTCAATTTACTATTCCTGAAAATAAATTAACGGCATTCATTGGTCCTAACGGTGCAGGAAAGTCTACTGTTTTATCAATGGTCAGTCGGTTGATTTCTCAAAATACTGGAGAAATTTATCTGGATCATAATGAAGTAAAAACCTGGAAATCCAAGGAATTAGCGAAACGATTGTCGATTTTAAAGCAGTCAAATGAAGTGGGTATGCAAATTACAGTTAGAGAACTTGTTGAATTTGGTCGGTTTCCTTATACTAGCGGACGATTGACGAAAGAAGACGAAAAAATCGTCTACGAAGCTATCCAACATCTATGATTAGAAGAGTTTGCTGACCAGACGATTGATACACTCTCTGGAGTGCAGCTTCAACGATCCTATATCGCAATTGTTCTTGCACAAGATTCGGAGTATATATTATTAGATGAACCATTAAATAATTTAGATATGAATTATGCAGTTCAGATTATGAAGATTTTAAAAAATTTAGTTCAAGAACTAGGAAAAACAATTATTATAGTTCTTCATGATATCAATTTTGCATCAAGTTATGCAGATGAAATCATCGCAATGAAACAGGGAAAACTATTTGCACAAGGAAGAACAAAGGACATTATCGACAAAGAAGTATTGGATCAATTGTATGAAATGGACATTACTATCTGTGAGATAGATGGGCGCAGATTTTGTCTTTATTTTTAAAAAATAGAGAATTATAGGAGAGAGAAGAGATGAAAAAATTAGTTATAGGATTTTTATGTATTACCGCTTTAGGACTTTCAGCATGTGGGACAAGCAATGCTAGCAGTAGTGAGGCAACAACACAAGAAAGCAGCTCATCTGCTACGACAGAAAAAACAGTGACGGTCACAGATAGTAACGGGGAACAAATCAAGGTAGATAAACATCCAGAAAAGGTTGTTGTTTTTGATAACGGTTCATTAGATACGATGGATGCATTGGGTGTGGGAGATTCAGTTATAGCAGCTGCAACAAAAAATTTGCCGACTTATTTAGCTGAGTATAAAGATGTTGAGTCAGCAGGAGGATTAAAAGAACCTGATTTAGAGAAAATCAATGAATTACAACCAGATTTAATTATTATTTCTGGAAGACAAAGTGATTATCAAGAGGACTTAAGTCAAATTGCACCAACACTGTATTTAGCAGTAGATTCAAGCAAACCTTGGGAGTCAACACAAGAAAATGTAACGACATTAGCACAAATATTCGACAAAGAGGATGAAGCTTCGGAACAATTAGCTGATTTAAAAGAAAGTATTGAGGAAACTAAAGAAAAAGCAAGCAAATTAGATCAAACAGCTTTAGTTACACTTGTGAACGAGGGACAATTGTCCGCTTATGGTTCAGGATCAAGATTTGGCTTAGTCCATGATGTATTTGGTTTTAAACAAGCAGATGATCAGATTGAAGCATCAACGCATGGTCAAAGTGTCTCATATGAATATGTGTTAGAAAAAAATCCAGGGATTTTGTTTGTTGTCGATCGTACGCAAGCAATTGGTGGGGATACAAGCAATGATAATGTAGCTACGAATGAACTCATTGAACAGACAAATGCTGGAAAGAATAATAAAGTAATTTCACTACAACCGGATGTATGGTATTTGAGTGGCGGAGGATTAGAATCAATGGAAATGATGCTTGAAGACGTGAACCAGGCCTTCGAATAATCTAGAGTTGCTGCACAAAAAGAAAGAGGGGAAGACACAAAACTGTCTTCGCCTCTTTCTTTTGTTCTAAAGAGTTGGATACAAGTACTGCTAGTTAATATGCACGTAAGCAAATCGATATACAAGCAAAGAAAATGGCGGTATGATTATTTACTGATAAGAGAATTAAAAAGAGGGGTATAGCATGGGATTAACAGTAACCGAAGAAGCAAAACAATTTATTGAAAAGAAAATGACTGGTGATGAAACAATCATTTTGGACTACGAAAATGGGGATAGTCTATTTACGAAGATAGCCAATAGTTGTACTTTAGATTATAATTACCAACTGATTTTATTAGCGAACAAAGAAAAGTATGATCTTTCTAAATATACTGAGTCATTTGATACATCTATCGGAACTGTCTGGACGACACGTTCGGGTGCTAATCTGCTAGATAAACATACAAAGCTTGCTTTTAATCCAAGCTACTATAGTTTAAAATTGACTGGTGATAGCGGAATGATTACAAGTAGTATAGATATTAACAAAAGAGGATAATTTATCTGTGGAGTTTGGAACATGTCAATGTCCAAGCTCTTTTTTGATAGAAAAAACATCTTGAACCAGAGTAAGAGAGAAGTAGCTAAAAAAATAGTAATGAAAATCAATTAAGTACTACCTAAAAATGAGGTAGTACCTAATTACTAAGAAGATATACTCTGAAAAATAATTAAGTACTACCTTACATACAGGTAGTACTTAATTACTTTTTTGTGTGAATAGCGATGAGTTAAGTTATTTAAAAACTAAAAATAAACGTATTACTGAATGTTCATATGTATATGTTTTCATCTGAATATATTTTCATGTTATTTTTATATTGACAAATGAATTTTTAACTGATAGGCTATCGTTGCTAAATCGTAACGATTACGTTTTACTGTGTTTAAATAGGAATGAAGGAGAGACTAGGCTAGATGGCAAAGAAATCAAAAATTGCGAAAGAGAAGAAGCAACGAGAATTGATTGAGCGGTACGCGGAGAAAAGAAGAGCGTTAAAAATGATAGGAGATTATGAAGGGTTAGCAAAATTACCCAAAGATTCTCATCCTAACCGATTGAAACTAAGAGACCAAATGGATGGGCGACCACGAGGGTATCTACGTAAATTTGGGATGTCTCGAATTCATTTTCGAGAGTTAGCACATCAAGGATTGATTCCTGGTGTGACGAAAGCAAGTTGGTAATCAATCAATGAATAGGAGGAACTATAATGGCAGTTCCAGCAAGAAAAACATCAAAAATGAAGAAAAAATTACGGCGCACGCATCAAAAGGTAAGTAAACCAGAAATTTCTTTTGATGAAAGCATTGGGGATTATCGTCGTAGCCACCATGTTTCTCTAAAAGGCTACTACAAAGGGCGTAAAGTAATCAATAAAACCAAAGAATAGGAGAAATTTTCCATGGAAATCATTTATCCACCATTGGTAGAGCAAAGTTTTTCGTATTATTCTATTCTTGATGCCGGAATAGATAAAAGCGATTTGTATCGGTCGATGGTAAACAATAATATTATTACCGAAACAGGACTTCCGACACAAAACGCCCTTGATGAAGGATTCATCAAAGATTTTTATGAAGAAGAAAATTTGACTTTTGCACAATTTTTATCTATTTATCCAGTATTTGCTACCTATGATGCAGACATTTTTCAACGAATCGATGGTTTTTGGGAAGTCCCTATTGAAGTAAAAGAAGCACTTCTTCAAGAATTATCTTCAGGGCAATTAGCCTACGACATAGAAATCCAAATAAGCGAATATCTTGCAGATCGCTAGAAGAAAGGACGGCTATTATGAGACAAAATATTCTTTTAGAATGTGTAGAAACGGGTGAACGTATATATATCACGAGTAAGAATAAAAGAAATACGCCTGAAAGATTAGAGTTGAAAAAATATTCACCAAAATTGAGAAGAAAAGCAATTTTTAAAGAAGTAAAATAGTCTATTGGCAAATGAAAGAGGGAAAAAATGGAAAAAACTGACGCATCAAGTGCATACCGAAGATTGAAAAGTCCAAATATCAAGACACGAAAACGTGCATTGAAAATAATAAAAGAAGTTAAAAGAAGTCGGTTAAATAAGAAAGCTTGATTTCATACATCATAAACATAGAAATGAAGGGTTAAAATTGAAAAAAATAATTACTGGATTCCTAGCAATAATTACATTAACAGTCCTTGCAGCATGTGGAAGTACATCGGCTACCACTGATGATAAAGAGGAAAAAATTACTGCGGTGACAACATTTTATCCAATGTATGAATTCACCAAAGCAGTACTTGGAGACGAAGGAACAGTTGAAATGCTGATTCCAGCTGGAAGCGAACCACATGACTTTGAACCAAGTGCTAAAGATATGACAAAAGTGACGAATTCGGATTTGTTTGTATACAATAGTTCCGCTTTAGAAAAATGGGCGAAAGAAGCAAAAAGCTCCGTAGATACAGACAAAACAACGGTCGTCGAAGCGGCAAAAGGAATTCAATTGAGTCAGAGCAGCGAAGAAGAAGGCGAATTGGATCCTCACGTTTGGCTTGATCCAGTTTATGCACAACAAGAAGTAGCAACAATTGAAAAAGCATTAATAAAAAAATATCCAAACAAAAAAGAAATATTTACAAAAAATGCAGAAGCATATAGCAAACAATTAAAAAACTTAGATGAAGAGTACCAAACAGCACTACAAGATGCGAAACAACGTTCGTTTGTCACACAACATGCTGCATTTGGTTACTTGGCAAAACGGTATGACTTAACACAAGAAGCTATCTCAGGTCTTTCGCCTGAAGAAGAACCTAGCGCGGGACGATTAGCAGAATTAAAAACATATGTAAAAGAGAATCAGCTCTCAGTCATTTATTTTGAAGAAAATACAACATCAAAAGTTGCTCAAACACTTGCAGATGAAACAGGTGTTGACACCGCAGTGTTAAATCCGATTGAAGGGATTCCAACAAAAGATATAGAAAATGGAACAACTTATATTTCTATAATGGAAGAGAATCTAAAAAGTTTACAAAAAACAATTCAATAATTTTATACTAGAAACATACGTATAGTTAAAGAAGCCTCATCTTTATCAATGAGACTTCTTTTTGTGTAACGATAACTTTTAAATTGATTTTTGTTGCATTTGCAACAAAAACATTACTGGATCAATCCACTACTAAAGCAGTCAAGTTTGTTCCAGATGAGCCTATTAGTGAAAATGATTTTGCAAAGCTAAGATTATATATAGATACCGACGAAGTGTTAAGAGAACACTTCAAACAATCTAATTGTCAATTATCGACGAAAAACGAGATTACGTCAAAAATATTTTAGGAGTAAAAAATTAAAGAAATATTTTAATCAGTGTAATTCAGTTGGAATTGTAACACGTTTGTCTTACAATGTAAGAGAAAAGGAGAGGATACTATGTCTACTATTACATTCAGAATTTCAGAAGATGAAAAAAATTTCTTAGAAAAAATCGCTAAATTTAACAATCTTTCTTTGTCTGACTTTATCCGACAAAAAGCAATAAATGCTGCAGAAGAACAAATGGACTTTAAAGACTATCAAAGTATGATGAAAGAACATAGCGAAAACGATACTAGTATCAGTCATGCTGACTTACTTTCGGAGCTTGAGTTTTAATGAGTTATCAAGTTAGATATGAAAAAAAGGCTGTTAAAGCCTTGAAGAAAATGGATAAATTTCAAGCACGACTTATTGTTAATTGGATAGAGAAAAATTTAGTTGATTGTGAAAATCCTAGAGAACACGGCAAAGGACTTGAAGAAAACAAATCTGGCTTTTGGCGTTATCGAGTAGGAGACTACAGATTGATTGCTGATATTGATGAAGCAAACATAACAATTATGGTTTTAACTATTTTAGGCAAAAGTCGCCCATTCTCTATAGGTGGGTGATGAATGCCGTTCGGTATGAGGGTTCCCGTTGGTAACTCGAAAGCCGACACATAAGGCATATTGCCTTTTTATTTTGTCTCATGTTATTATCAGTCCATATAAGAAATGAGTTGATATAACAATGGAATTAGATACAAATAATCATTCAGTATTTCTTCTTTATTATCACCTTGTTTTAGTTACGAAGTATCGTAGACAAGTGGTTGATGATGAAATATCTGATTATGCTAAGGATACTTTTGAAAGAATTTCAAAGTCGTATCATATTACTTTAGTTGAGTGGAATCATGATAAAGACCATATTCACATTATGTTCAAAGCTCAACCAAAAACGGAATTGACAAAATTCATCAACGCCTATAAAAGTGCTAGTTCACGTTTGATAAAACGTGACTTTCCAAGAGTGAAACAATTTATTTGGAAAGAAATGTTCTGGTCTAAAAGTTTTTGTCTTTTGACTACTGGTGGCGTACCAATTGACGTTATAAAGAAGTATATTCGGAATCAAGGAAACAATCATAAATAGAAAGTAGGTGAGCCTTATGGAACAACTAAAAGCTTATAAATTTAGAATTTACCCAACTAAAGATCAAGAAATATTTTTTGCTAAATCTTTTGGTTGCGTTCGTAAGGTCTATAACCTAATGCTCGATGACCGAAAAAAGGCATACGAAGAAGTAAGAAATGATTCTTCTAAAAAAATGTCCTTTCCGACACCTGCTAAATACAAGGAAGAATTTCCGTTTCTTAAGGAAGTTGATAGTCTTGCCTTAGCTAATGCTCAACTCAATTTGGATAAGGCATATAAGAATTTCTTTCGAGATAAATCCGTTGGATTTCCACGATTCAAAAGCAAGAAAAATCCTGTTCAGAGCTATACAACGAATAACCAAAATGGCACAGTTACTTTGGTTGAGAATAAATTCATCAAAGTTCCTAAATTGAAGACAGTAGTCAAAATTAAACTTCATAGACAACCAAAGGGAATTATCAAATCTGCTACAATATCACCTCATTCTAGCGGTAAATACTATATCTCTTTGTTATGCAAAGAAGAAGTTAGCAAACTACCCAAATCTAATTTGGCTGTTGGTATTGACTTAGGTATTACAGATTTTGCGATTCTTTCTGATGGTAAAAAAATTGATAATAATAAATTTACGGCCAAAATGGAAAAGAAACTCAAACGTGAACAACGCAAGTTATCAAGACGTGCATTGTTAGCCAAACAGAAAGGTATCAATCTGTTTGAAGCTAAAAATTATCAAAAACAAAAACGTAAAGTGGCTAGATTGCATGAAAAAGTAATGAATCAACGTACTGATTTTCTAAATAAGCTGAGTACAGAGATTATCAAAAATCACGATATTATCTGTATTGAAGCCTTAAATACAAAAGGTATGTTGCGTAATCATAAATTAGCAAGAAGTATTTCTGATGTATCATGGTCTAGCTTTGTGACTAAGTTACAATACAAAGCTGACTGGTATGGACGTGAAATTATCAAGGTAGATAAGTGGTTTCCATCTAGTCAAATTTGTTCAGAATGCGGACGCAAAGACGGTAAGAAACCGCTCGATATTCGAGAATGGACTTGTCCTATTTGTCATACTCATCATGACCGAGATATCAACGCTAGTATCAATATTCTGACCGAAGGTCTGAGAATACAGTCATTAGCTTAAGTGCAATCAAGAACCGTAGGAACTACGGGGATAGCTTGGTAAATAAGAGACACCGCTGTTAGCAAAAAAATACGCTATCAAGTATGCTCTATTCCCAAGAAGCTCCCACTTCAAGCGTTAAGAACCGTCAGGTTCAGCTAAGTGGTGAGTAGTTCAC
>JBKEDT010000050.1:0-22704 GCA_047975565.1 Enterococcus sp.
ACAACTTTTGCGTGAACACGAACAGTGTCACCAGGACGGAATGCTGGTAGATCAGAACGTAGTTGTTCTTTTGTGATTGCTTCGATTAATGGATTCATTTTATCTTTCCCCTTATACAAAACATTCGTATGAGCAATGACTCACAGCGGAATATCGTAATAGTGAGCGTTCTACACTCAATTACAAATTCTAGCACAAATAAAGATTCCTGTAAATATAAATCAACAAAAAATCTATGCTATTTCGCTTCTTCTTTTTCTACTTCTGCTAAGAGCTTCTTCATTTGATCGGTCAGTTCCAGTTTTTCTAACAAATCCGGACGACGTTGGTACGTTCGACGAATAGATTCTTTTAATTGCCATTCTTCAATCAATTTATGGTTTCCATTTGTTAACACGTCAGGTACTTTCATTCCTCGAAATTCCGCAGGGCGTGTATATTGTGGATGTTCCAACAAACCGGTAGAATAAGAATCTGTTTGGGCTGAAAGTTGATTGCCTAGCACATCAGGTAATAACCGCACTGTTGCATCGATCATGACCATTGCGCCGAGTTCGCCACCTGTTAACACATAGTCACCTAGAGAAACTTCATCCGTTACAAGTTCACGAATTCGTTCATCATACCCTTCATAATGTCCGCAGATAAAGACAAGTTGTTCTTCTTGTGAAAATTCTTCTGCCATCTTTTGGTCGAATTGTTTCCCTGCTGGATCAAGTAAAATCACTCGTTTTTTTGTTTCTGGATTTCGTTCCTCAATGGCTGCCAAATTATCATAGATAGGCTGTGCCTTCAATAACATCCCTGCTCCACCGCCGTATGGATAGTCATCCACAGTATGGTGTTTGTTGTCTGAATAGTCGCGAAAATTGGAAATAGTCATTTCAAGCAAGCCCTTCTCGACTGCTTTTCCAATGATTGACTCGCCCATTGGTCCTTCGAACATTCTTGGAAATAATGTTAATATATCAATTTTCATCGTCAATCAAACCTTCTGGGATTTCTACATACACCATGCCAGCATCTAAATCGATTTCTTGTACCACAGATTCAATGTATGGTAATAACAAGTCTTTTTTATTTGGACGTTGTACGACCCAAACATCATTTGCTCCTGGTGATAAGATTTCTTTTACTTTACCGATTGCTGTATCTGTTTCGTCTACGACCGTTAACCCGATGATTTCATGGTAATAAAACTCATCTTCTGCCAATTCAGAAAGTGCCTCTTCAGAAACTTTTAAGATACCATCACGATATTTCTCCACATCATTGATTGATGGATGTCCTTCAAAAGTTAGCAAATCGAAATTTTTATGTTTGCGATGGCTTGTCACTGTTAATTCAAGTGGGGCTTTTCCTTCTTGAAATAAAGTTAATTTTGCACCTTTTTTGTAGCGTTCTTCTGGGAAATCTGTCGTTGAGATGACACGTACTTCTCCACGAAGACCTTGTGTATTCACGATTTTTCCTACATTAAAATATTCAGTCAAAAATTTATCCTCATTTCTTTTGTTGTCTGCTTCATTTTAGCACGTGCAATTTGCTATTTCTATAGTGATTCGGTGATAATTTCTTTCTCAAGAAGGTTTTAATGATTCATTGAAACAGCCATTTGTAGCGCAGGAATTGAATCAGCGTTTGTAACTTTGTAGACTTGATTGCCTACTTGCCAATTGACTTGGTTCGCTTCATAGCTTTGTTGTGTCA
Source organism: Enterococcus sp. (assembly GCA_047975565.1). Taxonomy (GTDB): domain Bacteria; phylum Bacillota; class Bacilli; order Lactobacillales; family Enterococcaceae; genus Enterococcus_B. Next base: position 1,711 of record JBKEDT010000050.1, read on the forward strand.
TATCAATCAAAATAAAGCCTTTTGTTGGTGCAGGAAGTGCATTTGTTTCTAAATAATCCACCACTTCTTTTGCTGTAGGTAATGGATCTTGATTTTCTAAGTTACTTGCACGTACACGAATGTTCCAGTTTCCTTCTTGCCACTCAATATAGGAAGAACCTGCCGCACCTTGTTGATATCCTGTAATCGAATGTCCTAAGTCAACTGCTCGAGCACTGGAATCAATGGAGAATTCATTGAGTTCTCCATTTGCTTGATACGATGCACTTGGCGTTGATTGATTCAATGACGCATCATTGACTGGTAATTTCGTTGGTGTTCCATAGTACAAAATAGATAGTGTGTCCCCCTCTTGCGCAGTTGCTGCACTCAACACATTGTTTGAGGATAAAGGAACGGTTGTTGGTAACACTACATTTGGATACGTGCTTTTTAATTCGTCAAGTGTTGTTGTTTCTTGTGTTTGACTAGATTGCGTCGTTTCTTGTGTGCTTTCTTTACTGCTTGTGGTAGTTTCTGAAGTACTTGGTGCTACCGACGTTTTTGTCGTCGTTGTTGATTCAGGCTGTTTACTTGAAGTTGTTGATTCTTCACCTGTTGATTTTGTTGTTGATACTGTTGATTCACTTGTTGACTCCGCCGTTGTTGTACTACTAGTAGTTGACGATACCTCACTTGTTTGTGACGTACTGCTTTTCGTTGCATCTGTTGACTCGTTTGTACTGCTACACCCACTCAATAGTAATGGAATTGCTAAAAGTAAATAGAATTTTTTCATTGCTTCCCACTCCTCTTTTTCCTTTTCTTCCCATCTATAGGATAACGTTTATTATGTATTAAGCCAAAAGAAAAACACCCAGAATAAATTCTGAGTGTTTAGTCTTTGCCATCTAAAATATTCAAACGGACTTTCTTTTTCTCTGAAGTGTGTACGCCGTAAACAACTGTACGAATTGCCTTCGCAACACGACCTTGTTTGCCGATAACACGTCCGACATCTTCGGGAGCAACCATTAAATTGTATTCATAAAAATCTCTCGATTCCACGATTTCCAATTTGACTTGGTCGGGATAGGTAACTAACGGACGAACGATTGTTAAGATTAGCTCTCTCAAATCATCTTTCATATCCGCTCACCTTATTTCTTAGAGAATTTAGCTTCATGATGTTTTTGCATAACGCCTTCTTTAGAAAGGATGTTACGAACTGTATCTGAAGGTTGCGCACCTTTTGATAACCAGTCAAGAACTAAATCTTCTTTTAAAACTACTGCTGCAGGGTCTTGTAAAGGATTGTATGTACCTACAGTTTCGATGAAACGTCCATCACGTGGAGAACGAGAATCAGCGACTACGATACGGTAAAAAGGTTTCTTTTTAGAACCCATACGTTTTAAACGAATTTTAACTGCCATTATATAATTACACCTCCATTTGTTTTACTCACAAGAGCTAGTTTACCAGTTTTATTTTAACCTGTAAAGCTTTTTTTCTTTACAGCTTATTTTTTTTGGAAAAGCAAGTAGAAACGCTGTTAAATCAACCTTTATATACTTTAATTATTTTCTAAAAAAAGAATGGGCCATATTATTTGCTCTTTTTACTTATTTTTTGTAAGATAAATTTGTAAAGCGAAACTAAGGAGGAAATTAACATGACAAAAAAAATTGGTTTAGTTGTTGGTAGTTTGCGTAAAGAATCATACAACAAAAAAGTAGCAGAAGCTTTTGCAGAACTACTTCCTGAAGGTTACGAAAGTGTTATGGTTGAAATCGGTAATCTACCTTTATACAATGAAGATTTAGATACAGAAGGAAATGTTCCTGAAAATTGGACAACGTTCCGTAATACAGTAAAAGACTTAGATGGCGTCATCTTTGTTACACCTGAATACAATCGTTCTGTACCAGCTGCATTGAAAAATGCTCTAGATGTTGGTTCACGTCCTTATGGTCACAACGTTTGGGATAAAAAACCAGGTTTAGTTGTTACTGTATCTCCTGGTGGTATCGGCGGTTTTGGTGCAAACCATCACTTACGTCAATCCCTTGTATTCTTAAACGTACCAACATTACAACAACCAGAAGCTTACATTGGTAATATCGTAAACTTAGTGGGTGAAGATGGTAAAATCATCGATGGTACAATGAACTACTTCAAGACAATCATGGATGCATACATTGATTTCTTTGAAAAATTGACAAAATAAATAAAAATCAACACACACATACTTTTAAATTAAGATGAACAAACGGACGAGTGGTCTTTCACTCGTCCGTTTTTACGTAGTATTTCTTATTTCTTGAAGCTACCGCAATCAAAACATCCTTTTTGTTGTACGGTGTTTTCCTTGCACCTTCTTCGGAAATAAGTTGAATCTCCTAAAAAGCTATAACCCGCTTTTTCTCGATTTGCTCTTATTTCTTGAAGCTACCCGCAATCAAAACATCCTTTTATAATGCAGTTCAACGAATTCTCCAAATGTTTTTGTACCAATAAGTTTTACTCGTTGTGAATAGTCGCCTTCTTGGAATAGTCGGATTCCTTTTCCCAAAAGTACAGGCGTGATCTGGATATACCACTCGTCGATCATATCTGCTTCTAGTAATGGTTTTAATGCACTTCCACCACCTACGATCCAGATATCCTTTCCAGGACGTTGTTGTAGTTGTTGGATAAATGGCAGAATTTCTTCGGATAAAACGTGTGCATCGGGCAAATTGTTCGGTAAGGTTCTAGAAAGAACATAATTTTCTTTGTCTGGATAAAGTAATTCCCCATCGAGTAATCCTTTTGTTACTTCGTACGTTTTTCTTCCCATGATTGTTGTATCGATTGTTTCAATAAATGCATCATAGGTTGTCCCTTCTCCAACTGGTGTAGTTGTCAGCCATTCAAGATCATGGTTTTGATCTGCTAAATAGCCGTCAATGCTGATTGCTCCATAAAACACAAGTTTACGCATGGTTCATTCCCCTCACTTCCTGATGACGAAAGCAACTCGTCAAATGATCATTGATAACGCCAACTGCTTCTAAAAATGCATAAATCGTTGTTGAACCAACAAATTTAAAGCCTCGTTTTTTTAAATCCTTTGCAAGTGCATCGGACAAATTGCTGGTAGTTGGTACTTCTTCCTGTGTCTGATACGCACCATTGACAACTTGAAAATTTGTGAACTGCCATAGATAGTCCGAGAAGCTCCCAAATTCTTGTTGGATCAGTTGCACTTGCTGTGCGTTGGTTATTGCTGCTTCGATTTTCCTGCGATTTCGGATCACGCCAGGATTTTGCATCAATTCTTCAATTTTTTCGGCATCAAATTGTGCTACTCGATGGATGGCAAACCCTTCGTATGCTTCATCAAATGTTTGTATCTTGTTTAAAATCGTTTGCCAACTTAACCCAGCTTGGTTCATATCCAAAACTAGTTTACGAAATAACTGTTGGTCATCATGTTCAGGAACGCCCCAAATGGTATCGTGATATGCTTGCATGTTTGGTGTCCCATTCGCCCAAGGACAACGTATTTGTTCCATCTTATCCCTCCTGATTTTCTTTCTTCGCTGGCTTGATTTTGTAACGCAACACTGTTTTTTGTTTTTCTGGTGCTACTCTGCGTGCATCAGATAGATAGATTTCTCGATGCGCGTACTTCTCCATGATCATTTCTGGTACATACCCTTTTTCTTGTAGTTCGTGTTGCATCTTCGCAAAGGTTGCAGCTTCTGTATCATAACTTCCTACATGTAACGCTTGAATGGCTGTTCCTTCGGTATATTGGATAAATTGAAGTTGTTGGATTTTCTCTAGTTTCTTTTTGTCGTATGCTTGGTGTTGTAGTTCTTGAAACAAACGAAGCGTTACTTGATCTGGTTGGCGAATCATCAACCGATAGATCAATTCATCTTTATTGATTGCTTCGCCAGGTCGAGGTGCTTCGGGTAGTGTCCATACCCCCTCTAATGGATAGACAGTATACTCAAAGGGGTCTTCTGCCTTTTTCAAATACATCCGAATCGCATAAGATACCGCATAAAGGGCAGCAACCGCTTCGCCAAACTCCGCTTGGTTCGGATTTCCAACACCATCGATAGTAAGAAACGAATGTTCCGGAATCTCTGCTATCTCGATTGTTTTTGGTAGGTACTCATTTTTTTCAGCTTTACGCCACTCATATTTCATAGAACGACTCCTTCTTTGTTTTCTTTCATTATACCTTACGCGGAAAGATTCCTTTCTATTTATGATTTCTATCAAAAAAACACCTCACAAAAGCTGATTTTTGTGAGGTATCTGTTTATTCTAATAGCCAATCAACGATATATTTGACTTCAATACCATCAATCTGCTGCACATCTTGATATCTACCAGTGACTAATATTTTTTTATAATTATCATTGATATTGTTTAGATTGTCTGTTTCATGCGTATTTTGAGGGAGATCATAAGTTACTTGAACATAAAGAGTTTCGTCGGTTTTTCGGGCAATAAAATCAATCTCTTTATTCCCTAGGCGACCGACATCAACTTTGTATCCTCTTCTTTTAAGCTCGATAAAGACAATATTTTCTAATCGATTGCTATAGTTTCCGTCTTTTCTTCCAACTGCATTTCTTCTGAGTCCAGAGTCCACTATAAAATATTTTCCATTTGTTCGTAGATATTCACGTCCTCGTATATCATACTGTTGTGCCCGATAAAATAAGTAACCTGTTTCTAATAAATCAAGGTATCTTTTTATTGTAGGCACTGAAGTTGTTATACCTTCACTAGTTAACGTATTGGCAATTTTTGCAGTATTCACTAACTGTCCTACATTATCTGATAAAAAACTAATGAGGCCTTTCAATGTAGATAAATCCTTTACCCCAGCTCTAAACGCTATATCATTTAAAACAATCGTATCAAAAATTCCTTGAAGTATAATGTCTTTTGTTTCAGCATTTGCCAATGCAACGGAAGGGAATCCTCCGTACTTTTCGTATTCAAGATAGGCTTTATCAATTTCTCTTGAATTTATATCAATGTTTTTTACCTGAAGAAATTCTTTAAAGGATAAAGGATATGTCAATATTTCAATGTATCTCCCACTAAGTAGAGTAGCTAGTTCCCCTGAGAGCATGTCCGCATTGGATCCAGTAATCGTAATATCACTATCAAAGCTTGTATTTAGTCCATTGACTACTCGTTGCCATCCTTCTACTAGCTGTATTTCATCAAACATGAAATAGATTTTATTCTTGTTTTTCGGAAGTCGCTCATCTATCACTTTTCGAAACTTCACTTCATCATTTACAGTCTGATATTCATAACTTTCAAAATTAATATAGATGATATTTTCTTCATGAACGCCTTCTTCTTCAAGATATTGTTTGTATAACTTCATTAAAAAGGATTTCCCTGATCTACGAACGCCGGTTAAAATTTTAATAAAATCAGAGTCTTTAAACTGCACGATTTGATTTAAGTAAAATGGTCGATCAAACATAAGCTACCTCCAACTTTTTATTTTAACCTAATTCTAACATATATAAACTCAACTTTATATATTTACTATTTATCAAAAAATATAAATCGAACTTTATATTTTTTAGTTTCAACATAAAATGTAAAGTCTACTTTATATTTTATCGTTATAAAAAAGCATCGCACAAAAGCTGACTTTTGTGCGATGGTTGATTACTAATTCGTTTTGCTTATTTACGTTTTTTCTTTTTCTTGTTTTTCTTGTTCTTTTTGACCATACGGTTCATTGCCATTTTGCCTAATTTACCTTTGACACCCGTGCCAAACATTTGATCCATACCAGGGATATTCATATCCCCTTTAGACATTTGTTGCATCATCTTCCGTGATTCTTTGAATTGTTTGATCATTCGATTGACTTCGACCACACTATTCCCAGAACCTGCAGCGATCCGACGACGGCAGCTTGGATTTAACAAATCAGGATTTTCACGCTCTGCTGGAGTCATAGATAAGACCATTGCTTTTTTGCGTGCAACATCTTTTGGATCTACTTTGACATTTTCGATTCCTGGCATTTGGTTCATTCCTGGAATCATCTTCAATAGGTCTTCGATTGGGCCCATGCCCATCACTTGATCCAATTGCTCAATGAAGTCATTGAAGTCAAATGTATTTTCACGCATTTTTTGTGCAAGTTCTTCTGCTTTGTTTTCATCGTAATCTTGTTGTGCCTTTTCGATCAAGGTCAACATATCCCCCATACCAAGGATACGACTAGACATACGGTCTGGATGGAAGACTTCAAGATCTGTTAGTTTTTCACCTGAACCGATGAACTTGATTGGTGCTCCGGTTACAGAACGAATAGATAGTGCCGCACCACCACGTGTATCACCATCTAATTTTGTGATGACTACCCCTGTGATCCCTAGTTGTTGGTTAAAGCTATCTGCGACATTGACTGCATCTTGCCCAGTCATTGCATCCACGACTAATAGGATGTCGTTTGGTTGTGAAAGTTCTTTGATTTGTTTTAATTCATCCATCAAAGCTTCATCCACATGCAAGCGACCTGCCGTATCGATCAAGACATAGTCATTTTTCTTTTCTTTTGCAACTTCTAACCCTTGGCGCACGATTTCTACAGGGCTTACGTCTGTCCCCATATCAAATACTGGCACATCTAGTTGTTGCCCTAATACTTTTAATTGGTCGATTGCGGCTGGACGATACACATCACCTGCGATAAGTAATGGACGCGCCTTTTCTGTTTTCATCAAGTGGTTGGCTAATTTACCAGTAAAGGTTGTTTTCCCTGCCCCTTGTAGCCCGACCATCATGATCACGGTTGGGATTTTTGGTGATTTATTCAGTTCAACAGTCTCTGAACCTAATGTCTTTGTTAGTTCTTCATCAACGATTTTTACGATTTGTTGTGCTGGAGATAAGCTTTCTAATACCTCTGCACCAACTGCACGTTCACGTACGTTTTTGGTAAATTCTTTAACAACTTGTAAGTTTACATCGGCTTCCAGTAAAGCTAAGCGAATTTCTCGCATCATTTCCTTTACATCGGCTTCAGAAATCTTGCCTTTACGTCGTAATTTGCTCATCGCCTGTTGCAAGCGATCTGTTAAGCTCTCAAATGCCATAAATTATTCAGTCCTTTTTGTTAATTATTCTTCATCGATTGCTTGAATCTGTGTAATCAAATCAAGTAATGCTTCGTCTTTTGGGTAATGTTCCTTGCCATAGGTAGCGAGTTGTTCAACAAGCTCTCCACGTACAATATAGTCAGAAAACAAATGTAGTTTCTTTTCATAGTCTTCCAAGATTTTTTCGGTACGTTTGATGTTATCATAGACTGCCTGCCGGCTCACCTGATATTCTCCCGCAATTTCTCCTAAAGAAAAATCATCTGCATAATACAATTCCATATAATTCATTTGCTTTTCTGTTAGCAAGGTCGAATAAAATTCAAAGAGCGCATTCATTCGATTGGTTTTTTCTATTTCCATCATGCCCCTCCTTGTATGTGTCGTGCTACCCATTCTTCATCTGTTTGTACGGAAATTCCTTGGCGGATAAAATAGGCTGTGGCTACCCCAACACCTTCTTGCAAGGTTCCAGTAAAGCTGCCATCGTAAATCAAACGTGCACCACACGAGGGACTTTTTGCCTTTAAAATCACGGTGTCTATTTGCTTTGCTCGAAGTATTTCATAGGCTTTCTTCGCACCTGACATATATGCCTGTGAAACATCCTGTCCTTTTTGTGTCATTACCTTTGCTTGATTCTCCCAGACAGCAAATCCATCACCACCGATAATTTCTGCAGGGTCTCTTGGCGTAGGTAATCCACCTAAGACTTCTGGACAAATCATCACTGCCTGATTGTCTGCAACCAATTGTTGTAACGCTGGGATTGCTTTTTGTTTCCCATCATAGCGGCAAAGCATACCGCCTAAACAAGCGCTGATTCCAATCATCTACGTCATCCTTCTCATTCAGATAAAGTGCCAACCTATTATACCATTTAATCGAATTCTTAAATAGTCCCAGACAAAGAATTTGTATGCTAAAATAAACACAGGCAACAGAGAGTTAAACTAAGTGTTATAAAGGAGACCGTATGAAAAAAGTACTTGTAGTGGATGATGAACCTTCAATTGTTACATTATTAACTTTTAATTTAGAAAAAGATGGCTATGCCGTCACAAGCGCTATGGATGGAAAAGAAGGGTTAGACTTAGCACTTGATCGTGAGTTTGATTTTATTATCTTAGATGTCATGCTCCCTTCCATGGATGGTATGGATATCACGAAGAAATTACGCCAAGAAAAAAATGATACGCCAATCTTATTACTTACTGCAAAAGATGAACAAATCGACCGAATCTTAGGTCTTGAAATCGGAGCAGATGATTATTTGACAAAACCATTTAGCCCAAGAGAAGTCTTGGCTCGAATGAAAGCTATCTTCCGCCGAATCGAACCACGCAAGCAAGAGAACATCGAAACACAAGAAGAGTTATTAACCGTGGGCCAGATCACCGCTGACCTTGCAAATTATCAAGTGACCGTGGGTCCGCATCCTATCGAACTTACACCTAAGGAATTTGAGTTGCTGGTCTACTTTATGAAACGAAAAGATCGTGTGATTGACCGAGATACTTTACTAGAACGCATCTGGAATTTTGATTTTGCTGGGCAGAGTCGGATCGTGGATGTGCATATCAGTCATTTAAGAGAAAAAATCGAAAAAGATCCCAAACGCCCTAAATATTTGCTGACAGTCCGCGGTTTTGGCTATAAGTTTCAGGAGCCTAAACGATGAGAAGCAAAAAGAATCCTGAACGATTACTGATACTCGTTGTTCTAGCGGCTATCTTTTTTACCAGTTGGCAGTTGATTTCACATTATTATCAAAGTCAGATCATTGAACAACAAGAAGAATATTTGATAAAAAAAGGAAACTTACTGATTCATCAACTGGATACAACAGATTTAGATAGTACAAAAAATCAAAAATTGATCGATACCTTTATTGACCAATCCACTGAACGAATTACCTTGATGGACGAAGAAGGAACGATTCTCCTTGATACTAGCGACCCTACACTCAATGGATCAAGAAATAATCGTCCTGAAGTAAAAAGTGTCATCGACGGTGCAGCAAATGGAAAATCTTTGCGTAAAAGTGATACAGTGCATGAAGAACTCCTTTACGTTGCGCTACCGATCCTGAATGATGGACAACATGTAAGCATCTTACGAATCGCTGAACCGACTGCTGGATTTTTGCCACACACGGAAAGCTTCCGAAAATCGATTTTCGCATTGTTCTTCTTTTTCTTCCTTGTACTTTCAGGATTGATTTATTATTTGATTTACAAAAGGAATCGGCCTTATCAGACTGTACTTCCAGTACTGAAAAAAATGGTCGATTCACCAGAGCAAACAGAGATCATCATGCAAGAATCTGGTCAATTTGAAGAATTGTATCAAACTGTCAACCTACTTAGTGAACAAATGAGTGAGACCTATCGTGCCTATACAACGACAGAAGAACAATTTCACGCATTGTTACAAGAATTGATGCTTGGTGTCTTTCTTATTGACGATGAAGGAACGCTTTTATTATGTAATCCCAAAATGCAAACTTACTTGGGACTTCTTGCCTCTCCAGAAAGTCGTCTGTATACAGAGGTAATTCAAGAAACTCAATTGATTCATTTGATTCATCAAGTTTCTGCAACACACCCATTAGTTGAGGAAGAAATAAAATTCAACGAACAACCGTATATTCTAGATATGACACTCCGGTATTTCGAAAATAGTGATGGTACCGGTCAGATTCTCGGCGTTGCAAATGATTTAACACGCATTCGTCGTTTAGAAAAGGTGCAGCGAGATTTTGTTGGCAATGTCTCACATGAATTAAAGACCCCCGTTACTTCTTTAATCGGTTTTACGGAAACATTACTTGATGGTGCAAAAGAAGACCCTGATGTCTTGACTGAATTTTTGACAATCATCCAAAAAGATGCCCATCGTCTAGATCGTTTGATCCACGAAATCATTCAATTATCTAAAGGAGATGAAGCGGTTTACAGTGAGCAATCCATTCACTTTCCAGAGCTGGTTACCCAATTGATTCAAGCATACCAGCCCTTTATTCAACGAAAAAATCTCAAAGTCGAAGTGATTGGTGAGCAACTTCCGCCATTCATGGGCAAGTATGAATTACTTCAGCCAATTGTAAAAAACCTATTAGAAAATGCGATCCAGTACTCGCCACAAGACAGTCGTATCATCATTCGGTATACTAAAGACAATGAACAGTTAACTTTTTCAATCCGTGATTTTGGTATTGGTATCGACAAAGAGGATCAAGAACGTATTTTCGAACGCTTTTATCGTGTAGACAAAGCACGAAGCCGTCACTCTGGTGGTACAGGATTAGGGCTGGCTATTGTTCGTGATTATGTCAAGCAATTAGGAGGAACAATCCGTGTCACAAGCCATCCTGGTCTTGGCTCCACATTTATAGTAACACTGCCCCAAGGAGGTTAACTTACTATGTCTAGCAAAATTTATGTTGTGGAAGAACCGGAAGTCATTCAACAGTTGCTCACGCAATTTCGTGTCCTGCATCTCGCATTTTCGCAAAGTAATTTTCCTTATGTGGTCCCTTTTGATTTCGGATTTTCTTATGAAAAGGATGTCCTACTCTTCTATCTACATGTACGTAAGCGTGGACGGGTATTTCATCTATTAAGGAGCCTTGGTACTGCTGGGTTTGAATTAGATGGTCCCTTTCGTATCGTTGGAAAAGAAGAGAATCCACTTTACTTTCAATCTTACTATGCCAGTATCATTGGTGGTGGAACGTTACATGAATTGACCGATATTGACGAAAAACGTCAGGCACTAAACAAAATCATCCAGCATACCACTGGAAACCAAGCTTTTTTATTACAAAATCTTCAAATCGAAGAAAGTGATTTATTTGTTCTTAAAGCTACTGAATTTTCTTGTCGCTTAAGAAAACGCTAAAAGAGTCTGAGACATTTTGTGTCTCAGACTCTTTTCTTCCTTATTTCTCAGAGCTTAGCGTTTGACTGATGACCTTTTATTTGACGGCATCTTTCAAACAACTCTTTCGGAAATACGTCTGATACTCTCAAAAATTTGCGAAACAATTTTTGTCGTATCTTCCTTATTTCTCAGAGCTTAACGTTTGACTGATGACCTTTATTTCACAGTACCATCCGCATCTCTTTCTACTTTCATGTCTGTAATTGGTGTATAGCCCAGTTTTTTGACTGGCCCTTGTTGCACTGCTTCAGATGTCATATAGTCTAAGAATTTCTTCACTTCTTTGCTTGGTTCACCTTTTGTATACATGTGTTCATATGACCAGATTTTCCAACTATTATCTGTCAAGTTCTTTTCAGTAGGTTCTACATCATCAAGACTTAATGCTTCAACATCGTCATTCAAATAAGAGAAAGCAAGATAGCTGATTGCTCCTGGTGTTTGTGAGACGATTTGACGAACGGTACCTGATGAATCTTGTTCTTGTGATTTTACTGGGGTCGCATCATTCAACCCCCATTTTTCAAAGGTGGCACGCGTGCCACTACCACTCGCACGATTGATGATTTGGATTGTTTCATCTTTTCCGCCTAAATCTTTCCAATTCGTGATTTTTCCAGTAAAGATATCGATCAATTCTTGTTGTGTTACATTTGTCACGCCAACATCTTTATTCACGACTGGAGCCATTCCGACAACCGCAACTTTATGATCCACCAACTCATCTGCTGGCACACCATCCTTTTCTTCTGCAAATAAATCTGAGTTTCCAATGGTTACCGCTCCGTCAGCTACCTGGCTAAGCCCAGTACCACTTCCTCCACCTTGAACAGAAATTTGATATTCTGGATTTTCTTCAACAAATAAATCTTTTCCTGCCTCAACTAGAGGTTGCAACGCGGTTGAACCTACAGCGGTGATTTTTGTTTCCTTTGATGAGGTACTAGAACTCCCTGATCCTGAATCTTGAGAAGCATCGCTACCTCCTGAAGCACAACCTGTTAAGAATAAAGCTGCTAACGCAAGTGATACAAACCATTTTTTCATTTTATTACTCCCTCCTTATTTACAAGTTCATTCTACCTATCGCTTGTAAATAATCTGACTGGAAGCTGTAAATGTTTGGTTAAAGAATGTAAATATCTCGTAAAAAAAAGTTGAGACAGTATGTCCCAACCTTTGTCTATTCATTACTTATTTGCTCGTTGATACACGTTTGCCAGAAAATAAAACCAAACAGATGCTTGAATACTCGCGATGACAAGATAAAATATCGGTTTGATCGTTATGAGATACATCTCTTCGTAGGCTGCGCCATCTCGTAGTCCAGAAGTGCTTAGTCCTGTTGGTCCGATGATCATCCGTGGAAGTAAGAGCACAGTTACGGCAAATCCAACTAAAAAGATAAGAAAAAACAGCTTTATATTTGGTGCACTTGGAAAAACCTTACTCACAAGTAGGGCACTACTCAAGGTAATATAAGAAAAAATCAGAAAAGGAAAGTTTGACAACACAACAAATCCAGTCCCATGAATCGTCCCCAGAACTTCAGCGTCTTGCACGACAGCATTGACCCAAGAAAATGGTAAAAGAACTAAAGGCACTAACCAACACAGAAGAAACAAATAACTATACAGCTTTTTTCGTTCCATCCAAAGCTCCTCCTCATTCACCGAAGTGATTTTCAGCTAATAATCGTCTATATTACGAAGAATTATATAATAATTCGACAGAAAAATACTTACTATTCGCCTAAAATAGAATGAGAGTTTATTCATTTAATGGATATTTTTTAAAAATACTTTGCATATTGTTTTTTTTATTCTTAAAATAGTGATAGGCACAAGTCTACATAGATTTTATTCTAGGAGGTGCGTTATGTTACGAATGATTCGAAGACGTAGTTTAGTGTTGCTTTTCTTACCGCCGTATATCTATCTTGCACTGCTTCTTGATTTTACATACCATTCTGTCATTGGTTTCATCAGCTTGCTCTTTTTAACAATTGCTGCTGGATTCCTAATGAAACGTACAAATCAACTTCTCCTATTACTTATTGGCAATTGTCTTTCTGCTTTGTTTTCTTACCTTCTTTGCATCAGCCACCCCGATTGGCACTTTTTCTATCAACCATTCAGCCCTTCACTTCTCGTCGTGTTGCTTTCACTTATTTATTTAGTTCCACAGATTATTGGGATTTTTTGGGCTTCACTTTTGCCAAAACCAACAACCGTTACACTACTGCATCATTCGAACAAAAAATAAAAAAGATCCTGGGACAGCAAGCATGTTCCAGGATCTTTTTGAGAGAAGCAGTATCACAGGTTAAAAAAACTTCTACTTTATTTAGTGCAAATTCTTCAAATCATCAATCGATGCATTAAATTTATCCATGTAAGGTTTTGATTTTTCCACATCTGCTTTTGAGAACGTATATTTCTTTTTATCATTGAATTTTACAAAAATTGGTGATAAGAAAGCCATCCAATAATTAAATACGATCCATACAATAGCGATTATCAAATCTACCCAAGAAAATTTTCCTGTTGGTAGCACTTTATATAAATACCAGGTAGACACAGTAGTCAGTCCAAATAATGCAGTAAATAAGCCAGGATTATAGAATTTTTTCAATCCAATTGGAAAGACAACAACGTGTATCAAAAATTCTGCATAAGCAAATACTACAGCTGCGAGTACTGCCCAATGCCATTGTGGGACAAATAGAGGTAACAGATAGACAGAGATTGCAAACCACTCGTTCCCCCATAATGCACTTGAATGATTTAATGGCCATTCAGATACATCTGGATCCACTTTTCCTTTCTCTACTTTCAAAGCTCCCCAAGCAAATCCACCAGGTAATCCAAACTCTTCAAAAAAGTGTAGATGTATCAGTACGAGTCCAATGAGTAAAATACGTTGTTCAAAATTCCAATTACCTAAAGCTAAGATTACAGCAAATACTCCTGCTATATATACAGCAAACTCATACCATCTTCGAATCCATTTTTCCAATTAAAACATCTCCTAAAATTTTTATTTTTTTATTTTTGCAAATGCCATTATTTTGTTAAAACGTTCCACTTGCCACGGCGCAATGACATATCTTGTCTTTTCATTTTTCAATAATTGAACTGGCGCAACGATAGAAATTAGAATAGAACCGATGAATACCAAAATAGCCCAAGCCCACTGCCAACCTTCAACTAAATTGTTCTCAATTACTTCTCTTAGATACAACATCCCTATCGGCGTAAAGAAAAAGATAGTTGTGAACATCCCTGGGTTGTACCATGTTTTTAGTTTTATATTCATTTGAAGAACGTGACCTAAAATTTGGAATAAGCTAAAGAAAATAATTCCTGTACCAAACCAATAAATTGTCGAAAATTCGATTGAAAAAGCATAAATAACCCAAGCACTCACATTCACCAACATAATAGATAAACTATTTCCCGGATAATGATCCACTCGTTTCGTTTCATCATACACCACACGATTAATAATCAGTGGTGCGCCTCCTGGAAATTGATATTCTTCAAATTGATGTGCAAAAAGTGCTAACAAGTTAAGAATCAAAAGAAATTTTGTTGCTGAATACTCTGGTTGCACGACAACCAAATAAATTGTAATTAGGACAAAAAATAATGCGCCCACTTGATACCATTTATTAATAAATGTTTTCATGTTCACTCCCCATTTCGTAAATGTCTCTATTGTGTCTTTTACACTTTTGAACTATACTAGCTTTACGAATTCTTTGCAAAGTAAATTTCTTAAATAAGGACAAAAGACACATAGGAGGAATGAATGTGACAGATAGAACGATCAAAAGAAAAAAACAAGTCGATCAGTCAACGAAATGGCTTGTTGAAGGACTGCTTCAATTAATGGAAAGAAAAAACTATAGTGACATAACCGTTCAAGATATTGCCACTCGTGCTGGCCTTTCCCGACGGACCTTTTATCGTCACTTTGATTCAATCAATGCATTGCTACTTGTAGAAATAAAAAAAGTAGTACTAAATCTATTTGACTTTCTAAAAAAAGAAAAGCCACAAAATTTTTCAGAATTAGTCGTCCTATTTTTTATCTTCTGGGAACAACAGAAAATTCTATTAGAATTATTAAATAAGAATAACTTAGTTCCCCTACTCATAACGGAACTATCAAAGGAATCTACACATAGTTTATTAGGTGAAATTTTTTTAGAGGATGATGCCTACGCCTACTCTTTTGCGCTAGGTGGTATCAGCAATTTACTGACTACTTGGATAAAAAGAGGAATGGTGGAATCACCTATGCAACTAAAAGGAACTGCTGAAGAAATTTCAAATCATTTAAGAAATATTTTATAATGCTTGCCATTCGCTAGAAAGAATATACAAAAAAGAACCAGCATACCAAAAAACAAGTATGTTGGTTCTTTTTATAAAAACTATTATTCTAAAATCAAATGTACTTGTGTGACATACAAGTGGTCATTGACTTGTTCATCTGGACGGCCATAAACCTCCGCAATCACGGTAGTGCCTTGGTGTTTCTTACGCAATTGATACTTGATCTTGCCAGTTGAAGCTAATTCGTTCAAGATATCTACCACCCCACCAAAGCCGGTCTTTCGGGTAATGAATCCAGAAGTCACCATTTGCTCGTCGAGATCTTTCGCAGAAAATGGGAAAGAACGAACGAGTTCTTGTTCTAATTCCTCTGTCAGATCCTCTAGTCCTACTGGTTCAACAAATGATTGGCGCTCAAACGTTGGCGTCGCTGTAATCATAGGAGCCTCCTCAGTATTTTCTACTTCTTCGATTGGTTGTGGGGCCGCTTGAACCGCTGCTCTTAGGTCTGCTAATTCTTGTACTAACGTTTCGTATTGTTCTTGGGTCAACATCACACCCGCAATTTTTTCTCGATTGAACACATACACGCCAGTTTGTGCCTCACGCGCTTGATTAAATACATCCATTGGGGACTTCTTAACTTCCGTAATCGAAGAGGTTGGAACCTCTATCTTCTTCAATTCCAAACGATCTCCTCCTTTATTTACTCTCCGTAATTATAGCATAATTTATTTCTTGTTTTTCTGATTATCGGCAAAAACTACTTTGCTTGCACGATATTTTGTCTCCAATTACAATGAAGAAAAGGCACTAAGGAGGTACTTATGGAAAATTTGCCCATCGACCCACAAGAAAAGATTGAGCAATTACTAAAAGAAATGGAAAAAGTAATCTATGGAAAAAGAGAAGTCCTTCGCTTGACTATCGTTGCCTTGCTCGCTGGCGGTCATGTTTTGCTCGAAGATGTCCCAGGTGTAGGAAAAACTCTACTTGTAAAAACATTAGCCAAAGCAATCCAAGGCAAGTTTAGTCGTGTACAATTTACACCAGACTTGCTTCCTAACGATATTCTAGGCTTATCGATATTCAATGCACAAACAAAACAATTTGAATTCCGTCCTGGACCAATATTTACAACGGTTCTTCTTGCAGATGAAATCAATCGTACCACACCACGTACACAAGCAGCACTATTAGAAGCAATGTCTGAAGGCCATGTCACAATTGATAACCACACGTATCCTTTAGATGCACACTTTTTTGTGTTAGCTACCCAAAATCCGATTGATTATGAAGGAACCTATGTCTTACCTGAAGCACAGTTGGACCGTTTCCTCTTTCGGTTGCAAATTGGCTACCCAGCTTTTGAAGAAGAACTTGCGCTATTGTTGAACGATTCTCGTGGGCTTGAAACGATCCAAACGGTTCTTTCCAATGAAGAAGTTGATTTATTAAAGCAAGCAGTCAATGAGGTCTATCTAGATCCTGCCGTTGCACGTTATGCTTTAGAATTGATCAGTGCAACACGGAATCACCCACAAATTCTTTTAGGGATTAGTCCACGTGGTGGCAATGCGTTCGTTCATGCGGCAAAAGCGTATGCACTGACAAATGGTCGTAATTATGTTTCTCCACAAGATTTGCAAACCTTGATTCCCTATGTTTTCCAACATCGTCTGCTCTTTCGGAACACGGAGTTATCCGATTTACAGATTGATTCACTCTTTGAGGAGTTGATCCAAAGTATCCCAGTCCCTGTGAGGTGAGTAAATGCGTATTCATACAGTGAATTTCCTTATCAATTTATTTATCCTTATCCTCTATCTACTGATACTCAGCTATGCCTTGATTTTTAATAATTTGCTTGGTTACTTTTTACTAATTTTCTTCACTATTTTTTTAGCAACAAACTTTCTTAGTTTGATTGCTTACCTAAAAACTATGACCATTACGCTTGAAGTCCCTAACTATTCCTATCGACGTACACCTACGGATGTTATCTTGACTGCCAAAAAAGCAAAAAAAAATGTTGTTTCTTTACCTCAGATCCAAGTGATTTTGCCAAAAGAATTTGAGGAATCTCAAGTAACCTTTCTGCAATTCTCAAAAAAAGCTTCCCATAAAACACGTTGGTTTCCAATCAAGCGAGGTTTTAACGAGACTATCTCTATTGAAGTAACTGCAAAAGATTATTTCGGATTATTGAGAAAAACACGCCGATTCCAACTTGAAATCGCAAGTACGACCCTTCCCAGAAGTAAGACGGAGGAAACTGCTTTGGTCACCAATCAATTGCGCAAAATCGGCTATACTGAACCAAGTGCGCAAAAGAGCTTTGATATTCGAAATTATCGAACGTACCAATACGGTGATTCGTTGAACCGTGTGGATTGGAAATTATCTGCACGAAGTCAAGAACTTATTCTAAGAGAATTTGAGCCAGAACCTACTACGCAACAAACGCTCTGCTTTTGGGGAGAAGAGGCAGAAAGATTTGAACAAGCATTAGATCTGACCTTCTCCATTGCACAACATTGGACGACAGCTAAGAATTTTCACTTGCTTCTTTTAGGCGACACTACGTATGCAGGCGGCTATCAACAAGAAGCATTTGCGACTATCCAAGCTGGCGATGCCGCGCATTTCCTATCCCAAGCACAGCATATCACGAGCAATCAACTCGTACTAGTTGCGCCTGAAAAAACAGCGCTTTTAGAGGAGACCTATACCACCTTACAAAAGAAAAATGATGTTCTTCTTCTCTGTTATGAAGACACACAACTTTTCTCTTACTACAAGAATCAACGTACACCAGTTCATTTAGAGAAGGTGAAGCCATGACTGAACGAAAACAACACCGTCTACGCAGTATCTTTTGTGCATTTCTGATTCTTCCCGTGACGCATCCTTTTTTGGCAGCAAATAACCTAACGCCTGATTGGCCACTGCAATTGGTAGTCATCCTAACTTGCGTCAGTTCCTTTTTGTTTGTAAGAAAATGGCTCCGGATCCCTTTTTATCTTTTTGGTACCTTTTGGTGTCTGTACACCTACTATCCGCTCCAACGTTCCTTCTCGGTTGCTTGGATCACCACATTTTGGCAAACGATGCTTGGTGAATTGAGCCAACTCTTCGCGGGGGAATTGACCTATATTCCAGAATCGTTCTCTTTAGTATTGATTCTGATTTTGTTGATTATCTTAACGATTCTAGTGATCGACTATCGTTGGTGGAGTTTTGCTTATCTGCTGATCATGTTCTATTTTATGTCTTTAGCGGTCTTCAAAGAATATGAGTTAGTCCAAGCAATGATGGTCACTACCATTGCTGCTGCACTTTTCCCATTGAGCAAACTGTATGAATCACAAGCCAAAGCAGTCTTTTGGAATTACGTGATTAATGGTGTCTTACTTTTTGGTGTGGCTCTCGGTATCGGGTATTTATTTCCTAGATTTGCCCCTGAGACCATGGATAAGATCGAAGCAGTCAGTCAGCCAGTACGTTCATTCTTCAATGATAAAGGGCTCTACGCCCAAATCAATCATTATGGTCTGGGCGGTGCAAGTTCTCGAACAGGATTCAGTGAGAACGATCAACAACTTGGCGGCCCCTTAGTTGATAATAACGACGTCTTATTTACCGCTGTTCAAAATCAGAGCCACTACTGGAAAGTGGAAAACAAAAGTAATTACACAGGAAAAGGCTGGATTTCATTGGAAGATTCCTCGGTAGAAGCAATTGAAGAAACACCCTACTCGCTCATGCCTTTTGCTACACAACTGGTAGGTAATCAACGGGATACCGTCGAATTGACCTTACATGCGGACCAGACATATCTTCCCTATCCTTATGGGAATATCGAGGTAACAAGTATGCCTCTTACAACAGATAATTCCTTTTATTTCTTAGAAAACAATCAGCGCTTCGTGTTGTCCAAAGAAGAAGCCGGCTCCTTTACAACACTGATTGCCACCAATTATTTGACGTATACACCGGAAGAATTAGCGTCCGTAGAATTGTCTGAGACAGATAAAGAAAATCTGAGTGCGTATCTGCAATTACCGGATAGCCTACCCAATCGTGTGGGCGCACTTGCACAAGAACTCACGCAAGATGAAGACTCTCTCTATGACAAAGTGTTAGCCATTCAGAACTATCTCAAACGTAGTGGTACCTTCCGTTATTCAAAAACGGATACGCCACATACACCGGATGGTCGCGATTATGTTGATTATTTTCTTTTTGATTCGCAAGTTGGGTACTGTGACAATTTTTCTTCTTCCATGGTTGTCTTGCTCCGAAGTATCGGTATCCCTGCTCGTTGGACCAAAGGCTTTACCGCTGGGCAAGAGACAGCCTCCTCTGGTGCAAGAAAAACATTCACTGTCTTAAATAGTGATGCACATTCTTGGCCGGAAGTATACTTTGCAGGCTATGGGTGGCTTCCTTTTGAACCAACAACGACGTTCTCTTCACCAGTCACTAGCCACTCTGAACAAACGACTACAGCCAATACGCTTGATGTATCCGCAAATAATGACGAACAAACAGCAACAACAACCACTTCAACAACAGAAGAAGCGACAACGAATCAAGCAACTGATGGTTCATCTCGTTGGCAACTTTCTCCAGACATGATTAAAAATCTTAGTATAGTACTTGGTTTATTCCTTGTAGTTGGTCTCTCGATTTTATTTTTACGTAGACATGATACCTGGATTTTGTTCTTGGTTTACTTACGTTTTTCAAATCAATTTACGCATATTTATCAAAGTTTCTTGCATCACTGTGAACGATTGATTCCACGTGACGATTCAGAAAGTCTTGCTACTTACAGCCAGAGATTCAGTCATGCACTTACTTTAGATAAACGCTTTACAGAATTGACTGCCCGCTATGAACAAGAACTCTATGGTAGACAGGAAGCGCCTTGGACAAAAGATGAATTTAAACAACTGATGAAAGAAATCAAGCAAAAACAACGGGCATATAAAAAGTTGCAAAAGCTAAAATTCAAATAAAAAAAGGCATCGTAAGTCATTCTGCTTACGATGCCTTTTTGGTTGATTCTAACTAAGTTATTTTTTGATTCGCAAAGTCAATGCATTGATTGCAACAACGATCGTACTCAACGACATCAAGATAGCGCCAACTGCTGGATCTAAGACAAAGCCGATTGGTGCTAAGATACCTGCTGCTAGAGGGATTGCCACAATATTGTAGCCTGCTCCCCACCATAGATTTTGGATCATCTTCTTATGTGTTTGCTTGGCAAGGTCTAAGAAATTCAAAATATCTTGTGGATTGCTATTCGTCAAGACGACATCTGCAGAATCGATAGCCACATCTGTTCCTGCTCCAATTGCGATACCAATAGTTGCACGTGCTAGACTTGGTGCATCATTGATACCATCCCCAACCATCACTACACGCTTTCCTTCATTCAAGTATTCTTGGACGATCTTTTCTTTTCCATCTGGCAATAATCCCGCATAAAAATGCGTCATGCCTAGATAGTCAGCTACCGCTTTTGCAGCCTTCTCATTATCCCCAGTCAACATAACTGGTGTGATGCC
>JBKEDT010000080.1:0-14076 GCA_047975565.1 Enterococcus sp.
CCATAAATCTTCAATCGATCCGCCACCACGACCAATGATCATAGTATCAAAATTTCCTAGCTTTTCAACTCGGTGAATATTCTCAACAACGTTGTCTGCTGCCTGATTGCCCTGAACAACCGTTGGAAATAAAACGATTTGTGCAATTGGGTAGCGCCTTTTCACTGTTGTAATAATATCTCGAATAACTGCTCCACTAGGACTAGTTAGGACGGCAATTCGTTTCGGGTAACGAGGCAAAGCTTTTTTAGGTGCAGTAAATAACCCTTCTTTGCTCAATTTCTCTTTTAATTCTGCTAGCGCTTGGTACAAAGCACCTACACCGTCTGGTTCCATATGTTCGATATAGATTTGGTAAGAGCCTGATGCTTCATATAAAGAAATCCTGCCAACAACAAAAACTTTCATTCCTTCTTTTGGTTGGAATGCAAGCTTTTGGAACGCACCTTTAAACATCATTGCTGAAATTTTTGCATTGTCATCTTTTAAACTAAAATACTGATGACCATTTGCTCGAAACCGAAAATTTGAAATTTCTCCTGTTAGATACACCCGTTCTAAATATGGATCGACGTCAAATTTGCGTTTTAAATACTTGGTTAACGCTGTAATCGTTAGATATTCTTCACTCATGTGTTCACCGATCTCTTATATTGATTCTTTCGCTGCTTGCACAGTTTGATACATTAACATAGTAATCGTCATTGGACCCACACCGCCAGGAACAGGAGTAATATAGCTTGTTAAAGGAGCCACTTCGTCGAATTTCACATCGCCAACGAGTTTGTTTTCCTGATTACGGTTCATCCCTACATCAATGACAACTGCACCCGGTTTGATAAAGTCCTTCGTGACAAACTCTCCACGTCCAATTGCAACAACCAAAATATCCGCTTCTTTGGCTAATTCTGGAAGGTTTTGTGTTTTTGAATGTGAGACAGTAACTGTTTCATTTTGCATCATTAGTAAATGCGCCATTGGCTTACCGACAATGTTACTCCGTCCAATAACCACTGCACGCTTTCCTTCTAAAGAAATATTTTCATCTTCAAACATTTTCATGATGCCATAAGGGGTACAAGGAATTCGTGTCGGCTTACCGATAAATAGTTTTCCCAAGTTCATTGGATGAAACCCATCTACATCTTTATCTGGAGAAATCGTTAGTAGAACTTTTTCTTCGTCAATATGTTTTGGTAATGGAAGCTGCACTAAAATCCCATGATACTCTGGATCTTGATTGTACTTTTCAATTTCAGCTAATAGTTCTTCTTCTGTAATCGATTCAGGATAACGTTCTATTTTTGAGCGAATACCAAGTTGTACTGCGACTTTTTCTTTATTTCTTACATAGATTTGACTTGCAGGATTCTCTCCCACAAGCAAAACAACTAGCCCAGGAATAATTCCTTGCGTTGCTAATTCTCGCACGTCACTTGCAATATTTTTTTGTAGTTTTTGCGCAAGTTCTTTACCACTGATTATTTTTGTCATCCAAATCACTTCCATCTATAGTATGAGTATGTGAAAAATCAAAACAAATTCTGCAAAAAAAGCTGGGACATTATGCCCCAGCTTCAGTTTCTTTTAACACATTTGATAATACGCCATTCACAAATTTTCGAGAACGGTCATCACTGAATGTTTTTGCTAATTCAATCGCTTCATTCAAAGCAACTGTCGCTGGGACATCTGTCACGTAGCGCATTTCAAAAATCGCAATACGTAAGATTACAAGATCCATTTTAGAGATGCGTTGAATCGTCCAGTTATCTTTTAGATGGTTACCGATTGTTTCATCTAATTCAGCTTTTTTGGCACAGACACCACCAACAAGTGTGTCCAAATATACTGGAACGAATTCAGATTGGTCTTCACTGACCATCTCTTGATGATCCAATTCGATTGCATGAAGAATTGCATCTTCTTTTGATAGATCCGTATTAAAGTCTAATGGAAACAGTGCTTGTAAAGCCATTTCTCGAATTTTGTGTCTTGATAATTCTTTATTCATTTTCTTCCTCTTCATCTTTAAACAATTCGTCAAAGTCCGGTTGTTCTAATTTTTCTGGAACGACTGCAACTACATGAACATTTACTTCAGCTAGGGTTACATCCGTCATAAATAAGACTTGTTGTATTACTCGTTCTTGCATTTCCATTGCTACTTTAGGAACAGATACGCCATAGTTTAAGTAGCAGTATACATCTACTTTTAAGCCATCTTCCTCATTTGTTAAGTAAACACCTTTACCATGTGCAGCACGGCCAAGTAATTCAGTAATATTACTTGCGAACGTTCCACGCATTCCGTAAACACCTTCAACTTTTGATGCAGCAATACCTATAATAATTTCAATTACCTCAGGAGCTATAACAATTTCACCTAGGTCATGCGTTGCACCTAATACAAGATTCTTTTCGTCTGCCATCTATAATCCTCCCTCTACTTACGCACGAGATACGTAAGAACCATCTGATGTATTTACAATCAATTTATCTCCTTGATTGACAAAGAATGGTACATTGACGGTAAGTCCAGTCTCCATAACTGCTGGTTTTGTACCACCAGATGATGTATCACCTTTGATATTTGGATCTGTTTCAGCAACTTCCAACACAACAGTATTTGGTAAGTCTAATCCAAGGATCTCGGATTCATACATTACAATCGTTACTTCCATGTTTTCTAAGATATATTTCAATTCATCTTTGATTTGTTCTTCTGGAACTTCAATTTGTTCGTATGTTTCCATATCCATAAATACGTAGTTTCCGCTATTTTCATATAAGTATTGCATTTTGCGGTTGTTGATTTGTGCTTTCGCTACTTTTTCACCCGCACGGAAAGTTTTTTCCTGAACGGCTCCAGTACGCAAATTCTTTAATTTAGAACGTACAAAGGCGGCTCCCTTTCCAGGTTTTACATGCTGAAACTCAACGACGCGCCAAATTCCACCATCAACTTCAATTGTTAACCCAGTTTTAAAATCATTTACAGAAATCATAATAGCCTCCTAATTCACATGAAGTTTCTCTACTCCATCCTATTATTTGTTTCGCAAAACAAATAACGATTCGTTACTTAGTTTATCATTAAATGCCTATTATTTCTATAATAAAAGTATTTAGATTTCACAAAGGGGCATGCTTTTGAAAAAGTCGTTTGTACCAATGATTGATTCCGGTCTATAAAATAATCAATTCTTTAGGTGACTGTGTCAACACACGATTTCCTTCTGCAGTAATCAATAAATCATCTTCAATACGTACGCCACCGATACCTGGTAGATAGATGCCTGGTTCATCAGTAATAATATTCCCTACTACGAATTGTTTGTCTGCACGTGATGAAACATTTGGTGCTTCATGGATTTCAAGTCCGATTCCATGACCAGTTGAGTGCCCAAACGCATCGCCATAACCAAATTTTGTGATATAGTCACGTGCAACTGCATCTAATTGGATACCTGTTAGTCCAGGTTTTGCCATATCAATAACTGCTAATTGTGCATCGAGTACAATTTGATAGATTTCTTTTAATTTTTCGCCAGGATCACCAATTGCAAATGTTCGCGTCATATCTGAAACATAGCCTTGGTAGTAACAGCCAAAATCAAGTGTGATCATATCTCCAGTTTCGATGATTTTATCACTCGCAACACCATGTGGCATCGCTGAACGTAGACCACTTGCAACGATCGTATCAAAAGAAACACCTGATGCACCTAAAGAGCGCATGTAAAAATCAAGTTGATTTGCCACTTCGATTTCGGTCATTCCAGGACGAATCATTTTCAATATATGCTCGTATGCTTCATCTGTGATTTGACATGCTTTTTGGATAGTTGCCACTTCTTCTTCATCTTTGATTTCACGTATTTCTTCGATCATTCCAGCAACTGGTGTCAAATCAGAGATGATGATTTCTTCCAATACTGAATATTCAGCAAAGCTGACATGCAACTCTTCAAAGGCCAAGTTACGAATATCTTCTTTCTTTACTAAATTCGCTACTTCATCAAAAATCGGGCCTACATTTTGTATGATTTCAAATCCTTGTGCTTGTGTTGCAGCTTGCTCAGTATAACGGAAATCTGTAATAAAAAAGGCTTTTTCTAATGTAATTACAGCTAATCCTGTCGTTCCAGTAAAATTCGTTAAATACCGTAAATTATAAGGACTAGTAACTAAAAATGCATCAATTTCTTCAGCTTTCATTGCTTTACGTAACTTTTCTACTCGTAACATACAACTACCTTCTTTCATTTTCTCTTATTATAGCAAAAACAGGTTTGTTACACACCGTTAAATTTTGCGCTGTTTCTAAAAAAAATACTTAATAAAAATGAGTAGACAGCTTAACTAAGCCTACTACCCATCTATCGTTAAAGATTTTTTCTTGTTTATGATTTTTTCCCAAAAATAAATGAAATAATCAATACAAGGATAACCGCACCTAAAACTGAAGGGACGATTGCCATATTTGCAAGGCTTGGTCCCCAAGAACCAAATAATGCTTGCCCTAAACTTGAACCAACAAGTCCTGCGATAATATTTGCGATACAACCCATCGAGTTTCCTCTGTTTGTAATTGCGCCTGCAATTGCGCCAATGATTGCACCAACAATCAATGTCCATAACCAACTCATAATAACACCCCTTTCCATTATTTTAAGTCTAACATAGTCTGTAACGTTCACCAAATAAAGCAGTTTAGAAAAAGAAAAAGAACGTGAAAAAAACATACGACCCCATGCTTTTTTCACGTTCTTTTGATAAATTATTTTTTCGCTTTTCTTTTTCTGATTATCCCTGCAGTCCCACGCTTCACAACATCAAAAAATCCTAATGATTTGACCATGTGAGAAGGATCTACATAAACTTGAACAGCACGCAACACTTTTTTAGGTTCTTTTGAAGAAAATGTGTATGTTCCATTTTGCTTTGTACGAATTGCATAACGCGGAATCCACTTCCCTTTAAAAATCACTGAAGCAAGCACATAATCGACTTCTTCCCAAGGAATTTGGATAAATTTCTTTTTATCACGTGCATGATAAAATTCAAATCCTTTATCCCCTATCATGATTTGACCATAATCTGTAATCCCCGCATAAGAGGTAGCGTCGATGACCAAGTCAACTTTTGTATTGATTGATTGAACCATAATTAAAAGCTCCATTTCTGTACTAGTTTTATTTCATTATAAATGCCTTCACGTAAACTTGCTAGAAAAAAATGCTCGGAGATATACTCTCCGAGCAAAATTATTTCTCTACTCTTATAATAGACCGATAACGTGTCCTACAACACCGACTACGAATAAGCCAAGAATGATAACGATTGGAGAAACTTTTTTCTTAAGTAACCACATACATAAGAATGTAAGTAACAATGCAGCTAAACCAGGAATTAATTGATCCAAGTTATCTTGCAATGTTGTTACTTTTGTATCTGATAATGATAGACCTGCTGCTTGTTGTTCTAGAGCAGATTTGATTCCTTCAGCACCAGCTGGTAATGAACTCCAGTCAATATATGCACCTTCGTCCAATTTAACTTCTGAGACAACTGGAACAAATGAGATAGCAACCCAGCGTTCAACCAATGCGGCCAGAACGAACATCCCTAGAATAGATGCACCTTTTGTTACATCTTGCAACAATCCACCTGATAAATCTTCTGTGATTTTAGAACCAGCTTTATAACCGAATTCTAGTGTATACCACATGAATCCCCAACGGATCTAGTTCCAAGCAACGAGGAAGATGATTGGACCTAAGATACTACCACCCAGGGCAAGAGACGCACCTAGGGCACCTAACATCGGACGCACAGTAAACCAGAATACTGGGTCACCAACACCGGCTAAAGGTCCCATCATACCAACCTTAACCCCTTGGATAGCAACATCATCAACTGGCGCACCATTTGCGCGATCTTCTTCTAACGCAAGTGTAACACCTAGGATTGGTGAAGCGATATATGGGTGAGTATTGAAGAATTCCATGTGACGTTTTAACGCAGCGGAACGATCTTCTTTAGTTTTATATAATTTTTTGATTGCTGGAATCATTGAGAAAGCCCAGCCACCATTTTGCATACGTTCGTAGTTCCAAGAACCTTGGATAAAAGTAGAGCGCCATGCAACGGCTAAACGATCTTGTTTAGTTAAATGAATTTTTTCTTCTGCCATTTCTCTTTCCTCCTCCAAGATTAATAATCATTCAAGATATCGCCTAATGGGTCACCAGAGTTGCCTCCGCTACCATTAGATGAACCAGCCATTTTAGAAAGGTTCAAGTAGATCAATGCCATAGCCACACCTAAAGCACCGATAGCAATCAATGTAAGGTCTGATAAAGCAGCTACTACGAAACCAATTGCGAAGAAAGGCCACACTTCTCTTGTTGCCATCATGTTGATAACTAATGCATAACCTACGGCAACGACCATTCCACCACCGATAGCCATACCATCAGTTAACCAAGCAGGCATAGATTCTAAAGCAGCTTGTACTGTTTCAGCAGGAATAAATAGTAATGCAGTTGCTGGAACCGCAATACGAACACCTTGCATACATACAGCAATCATGTGCCATAATTCTAATTTACGGTAATTTCCTTCTTCAGCAGCACCATCCATAATATGAACGATTGGAACAGCTAAAGTACGAACGACCATTGTTAAGAACAAACCAGCTACAGCCAAAGGAATGGCAATCGCAATCGCAGATGATACACCTGCTACGCCTTGTCCACCTAAAACTAAAATAATTGCTGATGCAACTGATGCTAACGCAGCATCTGGTGCTACCGCAGCTCCGATATTTGCCCAACCTAGAGCGATCATTTGAAGAGAACCGCCAAGAACGATCCCAGCTTCCAAGTTACCTGTTACCAAACCAATCAATGTACATGCCACTAGCGGTTGATGGAATTGGAATTCATCCAAGATGCCTCCAACACCGGCTAGAAAGGCAATCAATATAACTAAAATCATTGAAATAATAGACATGATAAGCCTCCTATTTTATCTTTATTATTGTTCGTTAGCGTTTGCTAACTCAGTTCTTGCTTTTTTAAGAATTGCGTCCATATTATCACGTGAGTCATTTGGTACTTTACGTACGTCAAATTTCACACCTTTTGCTTCAAGATCTTCATATGCTTTTACATCTTCAGGTCCCATTGACAATACTTTACTTACAACGACTTTTCCAACAGAGTGAGCCATTGAACCGACATTTAATTCTTCGATTTCCACACCGCCATTAACTGCAGTTAACACGTCTTCTGGATTTTCGAATAATAATAGAGCTTTTGTGTTTCCAAAACGAGGATCTTTTGCTACTTCAATCATTTTCTTGATTGGGATAACATTCGCTTTAACACCTGGTGGTGCAGCTTGTTCGATCAAACGTTTACGTAAATCGTCTTGAGATACTGCGTCTGATACAACAATGATTCTGTTTGGCTGTGTTGCTTTTGTCCAAGCTGTTGCTACTTGACCATGAAGTAGACGTGAGTCAACACGTGCAAGCACATATTTGATTTTACCGTCTCCAACTACAGTTCCTTCAGGTAAAGCACCTTTAGGTTGACCGTCGTCTGAAGCTTTTGGTGCTGCTTCAGCTGGTTCAAGTTCTTCAGGTCTCACACGGATACCTTCTTTTGCTGTCTCAATGATATGCGCAGCAATTTCTTGTGCAGATTCCATTGAAAAACGTGAAGCATATGCTTCAATCAGCATTGGCAAGTTCAACCCACTAACGATCGCCCATTTGTCTTTGTGTTGTTCAAATAGCGTGTTCGCTTGGTTGAACGGTGTACCGCCCCATAAATCAACTAGGAACAATACTTCGTCTTGATTATCGAAAGTTGCAATCGCTTCTTCCATCTTTGCTTTTACGTCATCTGGACCTTCGCTTGGCTTCAAAACAACTGATTGAACGTTTTCTTGTTCTCCGAAAATCATTGAACCAGATTGCATAATGCCTTCTGCAAATTGTCCGTGACTTGCAATGATAATCCCTACCATCTTCTTACCTCCTATTTTAATGTTACAACTGTTAATAAAAATAATTGCTATATAGCGTTGTAACAACTAATTTTTCCGAACCTCTGGATAATCGTTTTAGTGGAAACTTTGCGCTTTTTCCAGAATACTCATTAGATTGATTTTTCGATCTGCAGGAACTTTTCGGATTTCTAATTCAACGCCTTGTTGATCTAGATAGCGAAAAGAGGCAAAATCTGCTTGATTGACTGAAATAAATTTAGTAATCATTGTTTTTCCTTCAGAAAAACTCATGCCTCCTATATTTACCGAATCAATCGAAATGCCTTGTCGAACAAGTCGTTCAACATCTTGCGGGTTCGTGAATAGCAGCATGACTTTCGTATCCGCTAACATTTCACTGTGAAAAACCTCGATTATTTTTTTGACAGTGACAATACTGGATTTGATACCAGGTGGTGCGGCTTGTTTTAGTAAAAACTTGCGCAACGTGTCTTTGGCAACACTATCACTGACAACAATAATACGATCAACATTCGTAGCCTTTGACCAAGCAGTAGCTACTTGCCCATGGATTAACCGATCATCGATCCGAGCTAAGCGAACATCCATCTAATCTCACTCCTTCGTTTTCTACTCATAGGAGTTTCAGAAAACGCACACAATTTCTTTTAAAACCAATTATCTTGGCTCACTTATATTAATGCAAGTTCCGTGCCAACTTTTATATGACACACTATTGTTAAATTAGTCTTTATAGTAATACACTAAAACGACACACTAAATTAGTGTGTCGTTTTAGTCATTTGATGCAATTAGTGTATTGTCTTTTCTAAATGATTCTCAAATATTTTTAATACATAGTAAATTTCGTTGATTGGAATCGTCAATTTTACTCGTTTTTCCAAATCTTTCCATAACCCCTGTGTTTGTTTGTACAAATCAACTAAATCGGTCTGCTCCCACGAAACATCGTTTGCTAAGGGTTCATTCAAAATGATACGTTCGATCATCCCAGCAAGATGCGTGACAAGATTGATTTTCAAACCGAAATCTTCTTTAGAAATTTGAAGTGTTTGTACACTACCCTCTGCAAACTGCCACAACGGGTCAATCAACTTACTTCCATTGATAAAGGTAAAATTCTCTTCCATATAGTGAATACATAATTGTTTCGCTCGTGATTCATCCAATTCAAGTTCTTCTTCGAGTAATTCTTCATCTAATTCATCTTCTAATAAAAGTTTGTCTAATAATTCTTCAACGTCTTGATCAATAAATTTCTCTAACGAAATAAATGGTGCATTGATTTTAGGATCAACGATCCCTGTCGAAGCTAAAATATGATGTGTTGCTTGGATTTCTTCGATTTTGCTTGTTAGCTCTACTACAGAAAGCGGTAAAATCTCGATATCCTCTTCATGTCTACGACTTAATGCACGATCGATGATTTCTTTGATTCGTTTTGCTGTGCCTTCACCTGATGCACAGATTGCTAAAATAACCCGTTTTTCTTTTTGTGGTTTCTTTTCTTCTTCCATAGACATTTGCGCGTACCCACGGAAGTTTTTCAACGAATCATAGAGTGTATCCAAATCCGTCCCTAAAACTGAAACCTTTCGAACCGTTTCTAGTACCAAGGATGTCGTAACCATGTCAATCGTTCGAATTTGAATACCTAATTCTTGTTGGATTTGATTATTAAACGTTGCCAACGACCCCATATCAACAAGCAAAATCACGCCACTACCTTCATTAACTTCAGTCGTCGCTTGTTTGATTCGTTCAAATGCACGTTTCGGCTCCATATCTAGCGGCATATCTACTGCTAATACATGATCTGCATCAAGAAGTTCGGTCACCACCTGCACCATGCTTGTCGCAGTACTCTCCCCATGCGCAGCAACAACTACCCCGATTCGTCCATCTGAATGATTGTCCCGGAGCGACACAAGAAGTACGGTCAAATAATACTCTTCACTTTCCGGTATGCTTACTTGAAACCCTTGCTCGATTTGCTTGCGAATACGCTTTGCTAGCGCATATTCTTCGGGAAAATCAAAGGTCATCTCACGGATATTGTCATTGGTATGCCGTTCTTCACCAACTTTGATTCGTTTTAAGAATGAACTAATATGTAAGCTCATTGCGTAAATAAAGTTTTGTTGAACGGCATAAGGTAGTTCCTGTTGGACAACTTGATAAATTTTTTCTGTTAGCTCAATAATCTTTGGATCAACAAATTCAGCTAATTTGCTCTCTGCATTAAATAAAAAGCCATGATCTTTATAAAATGATTTCAAGTGTACATTGATATCCGTTGAGATAAAGTGGTTGATTGCTTCTTGGTCTAATCCGTCCGATTTAAGCAGTGCTGCTTTATCTCCAATGATATCGTATAGGTTATACGGTAATTCATAGGAATCCGACTGGATATGCACGATTTGTTCATTTGGATCAACAGTGATTTTAGGTTCAATGATTTTTGCTAACTCTGCAGAGGATGTTCGATCGCTAGCTAATTGAATCAACCCATTTTTGATTCCATCCGTTAAATCATCTACCGTAATCGTGATTTCTTCCGTATGCATATGGTTTAAGAATCCTCTGGCACAGACCAACTGGACATTTGACTTCAATTGACCAACATTCCCATAAGTCACACTACCTAAGAGTGCTTTCACTACATCTTCCGTTACAGTGATTTTGCGTTGGATTCGATTCGCTTCATGTGCAATCAACACTTTCACTAAATCTAATTTTTCATTCATTGGTCGTTTGGCAAACGAAGGCAATTGGATATTGATCGGTATCCGACGAACAAACGTCGCTAGCAATGAAGAAGCTGGATCTTCAGTCGTTGCGCCTACAATTCGGACATTCGCTTCATGTCCTTTCGTTGTTTCACCTAAACGGCTGTATGTTCCGTGATCCATAAAGTAAAAAATCATTTCTTGTCCTTCTGGTGGCAAACGATGAATTTCATCAAGGAAGAGCATCCCACCATCCGCTTGATCAATAATCCCTGGTTTTTCTTCATCTGCACCAGTAAATGCACCCTTCGTATACCCAAACAAGTGGCTCATCAATAGCTCTGGGTTGTTGGCATAGTCAGCACAGTTAAATACTATCAGTTCATTTTCTTCAGTAACTACTTGGTTCGCCTTCGCAAAATGAAACATTGCATGTGCAAAGTACGTTTTCCCTGAACCAGTTGGCCCTGTAATCAAACAATTCAATCCCTTAGGTGGGTAAAGAATCGCTGCTTTGGCTTGCTCCACAGCTGTCTTCATACTTCCCTTTGCTCCAATAATCGTAGCAAAAATATCCTTATCAAAAGAGACTGGCACTTGTGGCTGTTTTCCTCGTACCTCTTCTTTATAGCTAGGTACATACTTCTTTTCTTGCTGTCTTAGCGGCTGCTCTTGATAGGCATACCGCACAGGGCGACTAGTTGTTTTATAGAGGCGACCGTCACGAACAAGCGCATTTAAGTCTTTACTTCCATTGCTTCGTTGAATGTTTAAGACTTCTGCAATCTCACTTGCAGTAATCCCCTTCGTTTCGATTTCTTCTTTTGGAAGCAGCGCTGTTCGTTCTTTCACGTATGTATAAATCTTATCAATTCGTTTTGTCAACTCACTCGTTCCTTTCCCAAAAACTAGCGTGTAACAGTGACCATCTTTTTCTTATCTTAACGAGAAGTACGCTCCACGTCAATTTTCAAAGTAGCTGCAAGTTTTTCTACTATATATAGTATATGATGACAATCTAGTTTTTTCATGTAAATTGTTCACAAAATGAAAAAAGTCTCTTTACTTTAAAAGACTTTTTGTCATTTGTCTATTTCTTTTGCTTATTCTTTACCTTTTTCCAAATAAATATTCCCAGTGCAAGTAATACTGCTAAAATCCCAGCAACCCATGCAAAAAGTTTCCATTGGTTGTGCTGACTTACTTTTTTGATTGTCTCCCCGTCTTCTTCATTGTAAGGAATGCGATGTCCTCTTACAAGTAATCGGTGACTATTGACCATGTAAGGCGTACAAGTCATCAATGTAACCAAATCTTCATCTGGAACAATTTTTAGTGCATCTGTTTCTGTGGGTTCAATGACTTCGATTTGATCTACTTCATACGCATGCCGCTCATTGTTGATATCGATATAAAAGAGATCACCTTCTTTTAACTTAGGTAAATCTGAAAATAGTTTTGCTTCAGGTAACCCTCGGTGTGCAGAAATTACGCTATGCGTACTCTCTCCGCCAATTGGATAGCTCGTTCCTTCTAGCAAGGATGCCCCACGTTGCAATAAAATTTCATTTGTCTCATCAAAAATCGGCAAGCTCACTTTTATTTTCGGAATATAAATCGCACCAATCGTATGGTTCTCATAATAGGTTTTTCCTTCTTTTTCCGATTTTTCTTGTGCCTCTTCCTCACTTACTGCTTCATTAAATGTAGACATCCCAGGATTGTTGCCTTCTTCAGCTAATTTTTCATTTTCCTTTTGTTTTTCTTCCAACTTATTGACTGCCTCTTGGTTCTCTTCATTTGCCTTTTTTTGGTAGTGGGCAATCAATTGTTGATCCAAGTAACTATTCAGTGCGTCACTCACGAATGGATAACAAAGAATACCTAGCCCAATAATGACAACAAAAATCATCACGATATCAAGAAGTCGATTTTTCTTTTTGGTTCCTTTACTCTTTTTTTCGCCTTTCTTCTTTTGTTCTTTCACAAAAGATCACCTCGCTTCGTTGAGTCCTATCAGTAAGAAAAAAGAGGTGAGTCTCCTCACCTCTTTTCTGTTCGTCATTCTTTATGCACGTTTTCTACGAACAAAGTAGAAGACACCTGTTGCAAGAATTGTTAGACCTGCAGCTAGGAAAATTGTTAGTCCCATACCACCTGTCATTGGTAAGGTTCCTTTTAGTTTATTGACTACTGTTAAGACTGTTTTGCCGTTGTCCGCTTCAAACGTAATGTCGTCTAAAGCTACATAACCATCTGGCGCTTTTGTTTCAACTAATGTATACTGAATAACATTTTCATTAGCGTCTGTACGTGCTAAACCTGCTACTGAGAATTTCCCTTCAGCATCAGAAGTTAATACTGTCGCTTGTGCTTCAGTCCCCCAAGTGATCACACCATCTGTATTGATCATATAATCATCGCCACGTTTCACTTTAAATTCTGCACCTGCTAATTCCTTCCCTGTATCTGCATCTTCTTTTACAAATGTCTTGCCATAAGTTTTGACAATTTCTTGATCTTTTTTAGGAACAAAGTTGTTGTCAAATTTAATTTCATTGTTGACAGCTGCTGCTAAATCAGCACCTGGTTTTAGTTTCAGTGTTGCTTCAAAAGTTAGCGTCTGACCAGCAAATGTTGCTAGTTGTGCTGGATGATCGAAACTTACCGTAAATTCGTTTGTTCCTGTGCTGAAGGTTGGTGTAACGCTTGCTTGTGTTGAACCACCAATTTTCACACTACCTAAAATGTCAGTCTCTGTAGATACTAATTCTAAATTCGCATCATACGTATCTACTAAAGCGAATTTTGTATATTGTGCCACATCTAGTGGGATTTGTTGGGTAATTGTATATGTTACTTCTTGTCCTGCATCTAAATCTACATCATCTGCTTTTTTTGTTGGTGTAGGTACTTTGTAGTTGTAAGCAGACGCACTTTCTTTTCCTTCTTGCAGTACTTGTTTGATATCATAAGAATCATATTTGTATGTCCACACTGAAGCATATACAGATACGACTGGATTATTCAAGTAATGATAGATTTCGCTAGCTGGATCTGTTTGCGCTTGACTAGTCGATACAGCTGAATCTACTTCGTAAAATTCATACCACTGTTTATCTTTCAAAATCAAGCTAGCTCCTGTTGACACTTTTCCATTGGCATCTGAGGTAAAAATACTCGCATCCGCTTCTGCGCTATCAAATGCATTTGTTGTACTGTTGTAGTAACTTCCATCTTTTTCTTTTAAGACAAATTGTGCGCCAGCTAACGCTGTACCAGTAGTTACTTGATTACCATC
>JBKEDT010000016.1:0-19346 GCA_047975565.1 Enterococcus sp.
ATTCCTCTCCATTTTCTATACGACTCAGTACACTCTGTGAACAGATATCTTGAGATAACATTTTTTGAGTTAGCTTACGTTCTTGACGAATGGTTTTGATCACCGCTCCAAACGATTCTACGCTCTTTTCCATAATTCTCCTCCTAAAACATCAAATATGCGTATTCACATTATGCAAGTATTTTACTTGAAGCACCTAGAAACTGCAATGATAGAGGCGAATTTTATAAACAAAAAAACTTAGAACACCTTTTCGTTCTAAGTCTTTTTTGTTTGAGATATCACCTATATACAATTACTACCTGTATACGCTATTTTTGACGATATGTACTCAAAAATTCGCGCATTTTTACAGCTGTAGTTTTTAAATCCTCTAATTCAGGTAAATAAACAATTCGAAAATGATCTGGTTGTTGCCAGTTGAACCCTCCACCATGCACTAATAAAATATGATGTTGATGTAAGAAATCTAAGACAAACTGCTCATCGTCGACAATATTAAATTTTTTGGTATCTATTTTTGGAAAGATATAAAATGCTGCCTTTGGTTTTACTGCCGACAATCCAGGAATATCGTTGATTGCATTATAAATGAATTCACGTTGTTCATAGATTCGACCGCCTGGCAACAGTAAGTCATCACTACTTTGAAATCCTCCTAAAGCCGTTTGGATCACTTGTTGTGAAAGAACATTTGAGCACAAGCGCATAGAAGAAAGCATATTTAATCCCTCAATATATCCCTTCACATGTGATTTATCTCCGCTTAAAACCATCCATCCCACACGAAATCCTGCTACACGATGTGATTTAGATAATCCATTGAGTGTTACAACGAATCTGTCTGGAGCTAATGTTGCAATTGGGATATGTTCCGCTCCATCCATGACTAAGCGATCATAAATTTCATCAGAGTAAATAATCAAATCATTTTGGCGTGCAACCTCTACGATTTCTTCTAGTAACTCTTTAGGATACAAAGCTCCCGTAGGATTATTAGGATTAATAATGATAATTGCTTTTGTACGACTAGTTACTTTACTTTTGATATCTGCAATATCTGGATACCATTCTGCCGACTCATCACATATATAATGCACAGGCGTTCCACCTGCTAAAGAAACTGCTGCAGTCCACAATGGATAATCTGGCATAGGTACAAGTACTTCGTCTCCTGCATCCACTAACCCTTGCATACACATAGTAATTAATTCACTGACACCGTTCCCTGTATAGATATCATTAATCGTAACATTAGGAAATTTTTTCAGTTGGCAATATTGCTCGATTGCTTTTCGTGCAGAAAAGATTCCTTTTGAATCAGAATATCCTTCTGACTCACGAACATTCATAATTAAATCACGAATAACTTCATTCGGTGCTTTAAACCCAAAAGTTGCTGGATTTCCAGTGTTTAATTTTAATATATCAATACCTTCTTCTTGCATTCGTTCTGCTTCTTCAAGAACAGGACCACGAACGTCGTAACTCACACCATCTAATTTTATCGATTTTTCGAAATCTCTCATCATATCTGTTACTCCCCCTACTAGAAATTCTCACACGTATGATACTTTTCGATTATTCAATATATTACGTCATTTACTACTAATATATCAATAAGTTTTTGAAAAATTGCGAAAATTTCATTTTTTACGCATCAAATAGTCATGGTACAAATTGTCTCCCCAATCCATCGCAATACCAATGACCACACCAATCATCAATCCAAATAATAAGTTCTCCATTGCAAGTCCTATCAAGATTCCAGCAATCATTCCTAATCCTCCATACTCGCCATCTTTTTTTTCATAGTCCTCCATTTTTTACACCTCTTTCGTAATTTCATCTTGACAGAAAAATGCATGCTCGCTATGATAAAAGTGTTCTACTTTTGCAGATGTGTTGGAATTGGCAGACAAGCATGATTGAGGGTCATGTGAGCATTCGCTCGTGTGGGTTCGAGTCCCATCATCTGCATCATCAAAGAGGTTAAAGCATTGGTTTATCAATGTTTTGATCTCTTTTTTTATTCTATACCACAAAATTATTTTTATTCAGTTCTTCTACATCCAGTATATAGAATTTTTTCTAAATGAAGAAATAATACAATCCTCAACCCTTTATTGCTTACTACTGATGTCGCTTGACAAATCAGAAAAACCCATCTAAGCTAATTGCACTATACTTAGTTACGGAGGGATATACATGAGTATTTTTAGTAATATTTTTCAAGGGTCATTAGGCAACTACGCAGAACAAAGTGCTGAGGAACTAACACAAGCTTACGGTGAGTATTTGTTTGAAAACGAAGAAATCACAATGGGGTATCAGCTTGTCAGAGATACATTGATTTTTACGAATCATCGTATTCTCTTCATTGATAAACAAGATTTGACCGGAAAGAAAAC
The DNA here is from genome assembly GCA_047975565.1 of Enterococcus sp. GTDB lineage: Bacteria > Bacillota > Bacilli > Lactobacillales > Enterococcaceae > Enterococcus_B. The sequence goes on from JBKEDT010000016.1 coordinate 2,412, forward strand.
TTCATTTCATTCCATCCATCTAGATTCTGTAATTGAAGTAGATATGGAAACCGCAGGAGTAGGTGTGGATGATAGTCAATTGACAATTACCTATTTAACAAATGTCAACCAACGATCAAATGATGAAAAACATGCTTCTCATACCTTTGAATTTCCTAAAAAGACAGATATTTTACCACTCTATCGTTATTTAGGTAGTATGACGATCGTGAATCGTGAACGAATCAACCAGTAAAAGTAAGCAAATCAGAACTAGTACACCTCAAAATAAGTAAACAAGTTCAAAAAAGATGGAGTAGAGATACCACAGTATCTCCGCTCCATCTTTTTTGAACTTACCCACAATGACTACATGTATTTTGCCAGACACTCATTTGTCCTTCTTCTCGGTTTGCCCATGTATAGTAAGGGACAAAAGTCATCGATATATCTTCAAATTTTGGCTTCTTATATGGATGATACAACGAATTTTCACTATCCTCTTTAGCTTGTTGAACGCCTTCTGCAGTAATTTTTACCACACCTTCAAGTAAATGTTCATCATAGATTGCTTCTTTTTCACCATCGACTTTTAGTTTCATTGTCCATAGTTTCTCACCATTATCTACTTCTTCCGTACAATATACGATTGGTCCTCTTTGTAATGCCACTTTTTCATAATCATAACGAATATTTTGATTTGCTTGAATCAGTTGAATCGTCATATCTAAAGTTAATTCGATTTGGATAGACTCAGTCACTGTCAAGTAGATAAATCCATCAACCACATCTTGAGTTATATGTTTACCATTAAGTTTTAATTCGAATTTATTATACGACCAGTTTGGTACTCGAATTGCTAATTGAAATGCTACATTCTTTGGATTTTCGATAGAAACAATTAATTGATTATCCCAAGGGTAATTATTTACTTGTTTAATTACCACCTCATTGTCAAATTGAACGGTACTACTAATATATTGATCTAGTAAAACTACATCTTCTTTTACTTGATAAATATATTGATCCACTGAAGCAATCAAACGTGCAATATTACTTGGACAACATGCACAACCAAACCATTCTGCACGTTTTGTCAATACGTGTGCTCGTGATGGATTGTATTTTGACACAGTCGGATCTGCCTCTAGTGGATTAACATAGAAGAAATGCTCGCCATCAAGTGCCATTCCAGCCAATGCGCCATTAAATAATTCCTTTTCCAGTACGTCTCCATATTTTCCATTTGTTTGTAATGCTAACATTTCTTTTGCAAAGAAAATCATTCCCACAGAAGCACATGTTTCACCATACATCGTGTCGTTTGGCAAGTCATAATCTAGAGTAAATTGCTCACCCAAATTCGTTGAACCGATTCCACCAGTAATGTACATCCGCTTCATACTGATATCTTCCCAAAAACGATTGCATGCTTCTGCTAACGCTTTGTCATTTGTTAATCTGGCAACATGTGCCATTCCTGCACAAAGATAAGCAACACGAACCGCATGTCCGTCTAATGTTTCCTGTTCCAAGATAGGACCAGAAGATTGATAATAACTTGGCGGAAATTTCTCCATTCCGCCAATCAAGTTATTCTTTATGCCATCTTTTTTATTTTGTTCTTCATAAAAGTCAGACTGACTTCCCCGAATCGCAATATGGTATTGAGCAAGCTTTAAGTACTTTTCTTCATGCGTTACCTCATATAATCTTGCTAAAGCCAACTCAATTTCAGGATGTCCATCACTTCCCGGAATCTTGCCTTTTTCTACGCCAAAGTGCGCGTCGATACAGTCTGCCATTCGTTTTGCTATCCGTAATGCTTTTTCATTCCCTGTAGCTTCATAATATGCTACTGCGGCTTCGATATAATGACCCATTGTATATAGCTCGTGCGATTGTTGGAGTCTTTTGAATTTTCTTTCAGGTGCTTCGATTTGAAAATAAGAGACTAAGTACCCATCTTCTTCTTGTGCTGCTTCTAATAAGTCAATCAGTTCATCCGTCATTCGTTTCAGGTTGTCATCTGGATGATAAGAAAAGCTATATGCTGCTGCCTCTAGCCATTTATACACATCAGTATCTTGAAACGGATAGCCAGAAAATTCTCCTTCTTCTAACCCTGCAGCAATCTTTAAGTTTGCAATTGCATGACTATGTTGTGATTCAATTGGATTCCCACCTGGTTCATCCGCAATTTGGATATCTCCTTCATCATTCATTACTGACCATTGATAGGGTAAAACAGCATCTACAATTAACTCACGGTATTTTTTCCAAAATTCAGATGTTACTTCGATTTTTTTGATATTCATTATAAAATTCCTTCCTTTGATTCACTTAGTAAAATTTTTATGCGTGCCTTTCAGCAAGTTCCTTCTTGATTTGTGGTTCCATTTTTTCGTATTTTAGATAAAAAACCATGATGATACCGGAAATAATATACACGATGATTGGCAACCAGATAAAGCAAAACTCAATAGCAGATAATGTACTTTGAGATTGTGATTGGTTTGCAACATAACCGGATGCTGCCATGATTTTTGTTGGAATAAAACTACCTAAACCAGACCCGAGCTGAATACAAAAGGCACTACCAACTGCAGTTAAGAATCCTGGTGCTCTGATACCAGACTTCCATTCACCGAAATCAACTGTATCAGCCAGCATCGCAAAGGGCATCGCTACAGCTATAGCTGCTCCGATAATCCCAATGATCCAAGAGGCAATAACTAAGCTAAAATTATCCCCTGAGAAATACATCATTCCTTGGCCAAGAGCACCTATTGCTAATCCAACGAGCATCGTCAATGTCTTATTGGTTTTCTTCACGATTCTTGGAATCATGATCGTTGCCACGATACCCAAAACTTGTAATCCGTTAAATACTGAAACAAGCTGTTCATTTCCTAAATTATATTTCGCATAATAGATAGAGATACTATTTCGGTCTGCCTGTGCAATCCAATAAACGACAAAGGCAAGCACTAATATAAACCATGGTCTGTTCCCGACAGTCGCCTTCAAACTATCTTTAAATGGAACAGGTTTTGTTGCTATATTTGTTTTTTCTTTTAAATTTCTAAATGCAGTAAATAGCAACGCAATAGCTAGTAAGCCAAATAATGTCAAGGTCATCATGAAGCCTTTTTTATCATTTCCTGCACCCAAAAATGCTACTAAAGGTAAACAAAAGGTGCTTGTTATAAAAGCGCCAAGTTGTCCGCCTACCATTCGAAAGGAATTCGCACTGATTCGTTCTTCCGGATTAGACGTTAAATTAGGAAGAATAGCTGTAATCGGTGTTTGAATACCTGTGTAAACAATCCCCGCTGCTAAAATGTACGTCACTCCGGCATAAATCAATTTCATATTTCCTGATAAATCAGGTGCAGTAAATGAAAGAAATGCTGTTACTGCAAAAGGTATCGCTAACCATAAAAAGTATGGCCGGCTTTGCCCCCATTTTGTTTTTGTATGATCGACAACCGACCCCCATATAGGTGCACTAATCGCATCAAAAATACGCGCAATCAAAAGAATCGCACCTGCACCAGCAACAGATATCTTAAATACATCCGTATAAAAATATAATATATAGCTTGAAATCGTCACATACAATAAATTTCCTGCCATATCTGTAAATGAATAGCTGACCTTCTCTTTTACAGATAAATGTCCTTCATCAACTTTAGAAACATGTTCATCTTTCTTAGCAACTTCTTCCATTACATTGACTCCTTATCGTTAAATTCAGTATTTACTCAAACAGTTTATGCAGCGCTTACATTCAACTGTCCCAAAATATAAACTTTCGATATATCTTGCATTTATACTACATCATTTGTTCTTTACATTAAAACTCCTAAACTATAGAATAAGGTATACATATCGCATATTAATGGAGGCTATGATGTTTTTTCGTTTGCAATTGACCGATGACTTTTCATATTCTAGTATAAAAAAGCAACCAATTGATTCCATACAACAAGTCCAAGCAATACATCCTGCTCTTCTCATTGTCACACAAGGCGCTATTCGTTTAGAAGAAAAGGATTCTACTTTAACAGTAGCAGCAAATTCCTGGTACTTTCTTTCAGAACAACAGACCTATCACCTAGTGAAGATAGATGAACAAGCCATTGTCTATATCCTTTTTCTTCATTCAGACTGCATGATAGAGCAATCAAGGACACCTTTTCTCAATAAACAAAATGACTATCAAGTAATACTTGCTCGGACAGGAAGAATTCAAGATATCGATCAAATGAATTTCTTTCTACACCAGTTCGAAGTAGCGTCCGCTGAGTATAATGCTTTTCAAAAAAAATTAATCAAACATCATCTCATCTCCAACTTTTGTTTGTTTTTAGCAAATCAATTCTTCCATTTTTTATCTGGTGAAAATTATCGTCAATTTCCAGCTAAATTTGAATGGATCATTGATTGGATCACATCAAATTGTGAAAAAGAGCTTACTGTTACTACGGTGGCTCAACAATTTGATATTACTCCAGCTTATTTAACTACTCTTTTCAATAAATATTATGGCTGTTCAACAATCAAGTTTATTCATCAGGTAAAAATCTCTAAAGCGAAAGACTTATTATTGACAACAAATTTATCGGTTAAACAAATTGCTCTTTACTTAAATTTCCAAAATGTAAAATATTTTATGCGCTTATTCAAAAATGAAACAAACCATACGCCCACTGAGTATCGAAATTCTTTCTTTCAAGAATTAACTACGCAATCAAATCCAACTTACTCATCTTAGGAGGAAATCATGTTACTAGGAAGCCTTGAAGCAGGTGCAACAAAATTTACTTGTGCAATAGGAAATGATGATTACCAAATCAAAAATCTGATCTCTTTTCCTACCGAATCTCCAGAAAAAACACTAGATAAAGCAATTCTTTATTTTAAAAAATTTGATATCAAAGGACTTGGCATTGCTTCATTTGGGCCTATTGATATCCAGAGAACTTCTCCAACCTATGGCTATATCACCTCAACCACTAGGCTAGATTGGCGTAATATTCCCTTTTTAGCTACGCTACAAGCAGCATTAGCTATTCCAATATCTTGGACTACAAACGTAAATGGTTCCGCCTATGGTGAATATGTAATGTCACATTTTGCAAATGAAAAAATCAGCTCACTGGTGTACGTCACTATTGATACTGGTGTGGGAGCTGGAATTGTCTATAACGGGAAACTTTTGGGTTCCATTAGCCATCCAGAAATGGGTCATATCCAAGTAAAACGTCATCCCTTAGATACTGAATTTCCCGGAGTTTGTCCCTATCACTTCGATTGTCTTGAAGGACTTGTCTCGATGCCTGCCGTGAACGCCCGTTCCGCAAAATATTTTACTGATTCAACTGCTATATCTGTCTGGGATATTGAAGCATATTATATTGCACAAGCACTTATACAAGTCACTTTATTGATTCATCCCGGAAAAATCGTTTTGGGCGGACGCCTCATGAATAGTTCTCTTTTAGATAAAATAAGAACACAATTTATACATCTACTCAATCACTATGATGCAGTGCCGAATCTTGATACATATATAACTCCCCCCTTTATTCAAAACAACGACTCTGCAATCATTGGAAATTTCACCCTGGCTCTAAATAAATTAACAAATGCTGATAATTGAATCATCTAAAAAACTTCGAGAGCTGATGTCCTTCAGCACTCGAAGTTTTTAGATTTTTTTCTTATCAAATTGTTTTACTGCCGCAACTAAACAGAGAATAATCAGTAAAAAACTAATCAAAACTGCTGGATAATACTCGTCAAAAGAGGCTGTTCCTTTCAAAAAATCCATATTTTTTGTAGACAGTACAAAAGGATTATACGTATCTATTTTTGTGAAAAGAACTGAAAACAATCCCACCGCGTAGAAAACTGCCACTATCATTAGCCCTTGGAAGCCACTTCTAGTTAGTATTGAACTGAATAAAAGTAAAGCGAATAAGAGCATTCCAAATATCCATAGGCTAAAAATCGCTGAAAACAAGTGTACGCTCAAGTTATCTGGAAAATAAAAGATTGTGTAGCCATACGTAATAAAAAACGAAATCAGTAAGACTACTGTCCATACGCTCCACATATAAAATAGCTTACTGAGAATAACAACTCGTCTTGATAATCCTTTCGTCAGCAACGGAATCAATGTCCCTCGTTCTACTTCTTTGGAGAGAATCTCGCAAAATAAAATCAGTAAAACAATTACACCAAGCTGATTGATGTTTTTAAAAAATTGTGTCCAAGAATCTAACGAAGTAGGTTCTGCAAGTTTGATTGTTACACCTTTTGGTAGTGCATTTTTCATGATCTCAGGAGTTACTTTTGCGATAAACGGATTCATGATCCCTAAGATAATGAAGACAATTCCAGAAATCATCAACCTTTTCGTCTTCATCCCTTCATAGAATTCTTTTTTATAAAAAACTAAAAACTGCTTCATTGCGTCACCTCCATAAATAGTTCCTCTAATGAAGGCTCAATTTGTTGAATCACTTTAGGTGCTATAGATAATTCAACGAGTTTTTGTAAGAATACTTGACTCATTTGCTCAAACGAGTTCCCTGAAAAAATAAGAGAGGTAGCATTCTCTTCTAAACGAAATTTTGTCGTAGATATGTTGTTTAAGAATAATTGCTTTTCTTCTAAATTGTTAAACTGAAGAATATATTTGTAACTACTATGGCTTTCTTTTAATTTATTGATTGCTCCTTGAAGTTGGATTTTCCCGTTGTGTAAGATAGCAACAGAATCACAAATCTGCTCAATATCGGAAAGAATATGACTTGAAAAAATCACTGTGGTTTCCCCTCTTAAAGAAGCAAGGATTTCCAAAATGTCTTTTCTTCCTACAGGATCTAATGCTGAGGTTGGTTCATCACAAAGTAAAATGTCTGGGTCGTTAAGCAATGCTTGTGCTAAACCTAGACGTTGCTTCATTCCTCTAGAGAATTCTCGGATTTTTTTTGAATCATCTTTCAGTCCTACCCGATCTAGAAGCAATGGAATTTTCTCTTTTACTATTTGTTTTTTCATACCCGTTATTTCTCCACAAAGTGTTAAATAATGCGCTGATGTCATATAGCCATAAAATTCTGGAACATCTGGTAGATAGCCGATTTTTCTGTTTGTTTTTGAATTTCCATACGTGACAGCCTCCCCATCCACCTCGATATGACCAGAGTCAGGCTTTAGTAATCCTAAAAGTAGTTGCATCATTGTTGTCTTCCCAGCACCGTTTTTCCCTACTAAGCCTAAGATACACCCTTTTTCTACTGAAAGATTTATTTCAGTTAAAACTTTATGTTCTCCAAAAGATTTTACTACCTTTGACATGTTCATTGCATTCATACCTATTCACTCTTTTCCGAAAACAAAATAAATAACTGGACCGATAATCGAAAATAATACAACTACAGGAATCCAAATATAGCGATTCCCTCTTTTATAACTTGGATGTCTGATTATATCTATTAACGCATAAATCGCCAACCCTATTTGTAGAATCAATAACGGAACTAGCAATGGTAAATAACTTGTATCAATCATGTAACTACACTCCCCCTCTCCCAATCTCTTTAGTTGGGTCAAAGAAATGAAACAATGAACCCATTTTTATTAATTATAAAATACTTTCTTAGAAAAACCATTCATTTTCCATCACATACGCGCTAAAAAAGAGGCTGAGTCATAAAATGGCTCAGCCTCACTCGCTAAATTTCTATTCTAAAATCAAACTTGGATCTGCATTTAAGCTATAATCAGCCAAATGTTGTTTTTGTAATTCAATGTGTGCTGCCGCTCCGATCATTGCTGCATTATCCCCACACAGTCTTAATGGTGGTGTGACTAATTCTACACCTGGAAGCTCAATTGGCAATTGTTCTTGAAGAGCTTCGCGTAGTCCTTGATTTGCGGCTACGCCACCTGCAACAACTAGTTTTTTAACAGGATGTTGTTTGCATGCTCGAATCGTCTTGGTAACCAATACCTCTACAACACTTGCTTGGAAACTAGCGGCTAAATTGTTAGGATCAAGTGTTTCTCCACGTTGCTCAGAATTATGCACAAGATTAATGAATGCACTCTTTAATCCACTAAAACTAAAATCTAGATTGTCTTCATGGATCATCGCACGTGGAAAATTGTATGTGTCTTCTCCTAAATGTGCCATTTGGTCAATTTCTTTTCCACTTGGATAAGTTAGACCTAATACTCGACCAACTTTATCATACGCTTCTCCAGCCGCATCATCACGTGTCTCTCCAATGATTTCATAAGAGCCATCTTCAGCCATATAGACAAGTTCTGTATGTCCACCACTGACTAATAAAGCCATCATTGGAAATTCAAATGGTGTGACAAATCGTGCTGCATAGATGTGTCCTGCCATATGATTTACTGGAATCAATGGCAATCCATGAGCCCACGCAAAAGCTTTTGCGGCAGAAATACCTATCAAAAGAGAGCCGACTAGTCCGGGGCCATAGGTTACAGCTACAGCTGCTAGTTCATCAACACTCACTGAAGCTTCTGCCAATGCATCTTCCATACATAAAGTAATCTGTTCAACATGATGACGGCTTGCTACTTCTGGTACCACGCCTCCGAATCGTTTGTGACTATTGATTTGTGAAGCGACAATATTCGATAATATCTCTGATCCATTTTTTATTATCGCTACACTTGTTTCATCACAACTTGATTCGATTGCTAAAATCAATTCATCTTCCATTCTTTATTTTCCGCCTTTTAAATTAATACTCATAATTTTTGCATCTTCTATTGGATGTTGATAATAATTTTTTCGTATCGCTAATGTACGAAAACGCGCAGAACGATAAAGTTCTTGCGCTTGAACATTTGACGTTCTGACTTCCAAAAAGACCTGTATTACTAAGTCTTTTTTTACTTCTGCCAAAAACGTCTGTAACAACAAGCGCGCAAGTCCTTGACGCTGCATTGATTTAGAAATTGCAATATTCGTAATCTCGGCTTCGTCAAGTACCTTTGAAAATCCGAGAAAGCCTACGACTCTTGAATTATCAACAAAAACCAAATATTCTACCGTATCTTGTTCAAGATCAGATACAAATTGATCCACCGTCCATGGAGATCCTGCTTCATATACTTCTTCACTGATTTGCCAAAGTTGTTTCGCTAAAGTTGCATAGGCAAAATCATTTTTCCGATAAATCACAATTCTTCACTCTTTTTCTAATAGTTTTACCATATCAAGCGCATCTTCTTGATTCTCGCTATAATAGGCTTTTTTTACTGTTTTCGCTTCAAAACCATGTTTTCGATATAACCGTTGTGCATCTAGATTACTTACTCGAACTTCAAGCGACATTGTCTCACATTCATTTAATTGTGCAAAGTGAATAAGCTCGTCAATCAAAATAGTCCCTAAGCCCTTGCCTTGCTGTTCAGATAAGATACCGATGTTTGTCACATGTGCATCTGTCCCAATGATTCGACAACCTGCGTAACCTAGCAAGCGGTCGTTTTGCGTAATCCCTAAATAAAGATGTAGAATAGGAGATTTCAACTCAGACAAAAAAGCACTTTTAGTCCATGGTAATTCACCTTGATATATATTTCTTTCAACAGAAAGAAGCTCTTTGATGTCTGCAGGTACCAATTCACGTAGTTTGACTATTCCTTCAGCTACTTCAACCTGTCTTGATGCATATGTTGTTTGATCATTATCTAAATGAAAAAAATTATTTGCAATACTTTTAAATTTTTTCAACATAGCTTTCGGCTCCTGGTGTATGTGTCTCTAGCCATTTTTCTTCTGCTTCTACTCGTTTTAAATAGTGGGGCAAAAATCCACTAATATCCTCAATAGGATGCAGCTTCGCACCAAGTTGCGCCAATACTACTCCACTTGGTAGGTTCCATTCAGGTACTTCATTGATCTTTGCATCCGGCAAACTTGCAGTAATTTCTGGTAAAAATTTCGCACAGTCTTCCCCAACAAAGTAAACTTCTTCATGCTTACTTTTAGCTAATTCTAAAACATCCTGAATCGAACGATGTGCGTCTTCAACCACTTGCACGAGTTGACCATCAACAAATCGGTACATTCCTGCGTATACATTCTTGCGTCTAGCGTCAAATAAGGGAATGATCAATTCTGTTCGCCCAATACAATTTGCGGCAAGTGTAGCTAAACTGGAAACACCTACCAATTCTTTTTTCAATGTATAAGCGAGTGTCTTTGCCGTCGTGACACCAATACGCAACCCAGTATATGAACCTGGGCCTTGTGATACAGCAATTCGGTCAATATCTTCTGGTACTTTTTGTACATCTGAAAATAATTGATCAATCGCTGGCATCAACGTAATGCTGTGGTTTCTTTTTATGTTTGTTTGTATTTGTCCTAATACGACATTCTCTTCGATGAGACCAATAGCCATCGTTTGATTTGCCGTATCAATTCCTAATGTAATCATATTGACTCCCTTTCACTATTTTCTGCATACTTCGTCTTATTGTAGCACAAATTATTTAGATTTGAAGTAGCTGTCTTTTTTTCATAGAAAAGAGACTAGAACATTTTATGTTCCAGCCTCTTGGTTACTTTCTCATTTTGTTGATTCTCTAATTTCAAGCTTGGTGCCAATAGTTATCTTGCGTGCCACCGGTCGAGGATTTTTGATGAGCTGAGAGATAGTTTCTACTGCTAGTTCACCCATCCATTCCGTATACACACGAACAGTTGATAAAGTCGGTGTTACATACTTAGCAACGCTGACATCATTAAATCCAATAACAGATATATCTTCAGGTACACGCAGCGCTGATTCTTGGATTGCACGTAATGCACCGATTGCTAAAGCATCATTTGAAGCAAATAATGCATCCACATGATCCGAAGCCTGAGCCAAATAGGTCTTCATTGCTTCATATCCTGCTTGTACAGAAAAATCTGCATGAATTACTTGTGTTTCCTCATAGAGTCCTAATTCTTTCATTCGCATCTGAAATGCTGTGAGTCGAGGGTCAATTAATTTTGCATGATTTTGTTTTGTATATTCATGACCAGCTAAAATCCCGATTTTTTTTGCTTGATGCGCAAGAAAATAGTGAATCACCGTATTGACACTTGCAGAAAAGTCGACCACAAGCGAATCGATACTAAGTGCTGAACCATCTGAATCAACAAGTAACAGTGCAGACTGTGTGTCTTTTAATGCCAGTAACTGCGATTCATCAAATTTTCCTAAAGCAATCGTACCATCCACAGGTGTATCTGAAATCGTATCAAACTTTTCTTTTAGTAATAGCCAATTCTCTTTCTCCGCTTGCTTTTCGATTCCCAAACGAATAGACAAATAGTATAAATCATCTAATTCCTCTAAATCATCATACCACTGAACCAAACGAAGCGTATGTCTTTCCTTAGGTTGTGTTCGTTTGTGTTTAGTATAATTTAGCGCTTCTGCAGCTTCAAAAACTTTCTTTTTTGTTTCTTGACCAACAGAAAGCTCCGAGTCATAATTTAACACTCGTGAAACAGTTGCGGGAGAAACACCAGCTAAATGTGCGATATCTTTTATGGTAGCCACGATTCTCCCTCCTTCTTGATTTATAAGGTCGCAGCAAAACGTAAGAATGCTTGTTGCCCTTCTTCATTACGTTTGAATACTCCAGCGTCTTCTAAGACACGTGCAAACACTTTTCCTACAGCAACTTGTACGATTTCTTGCACATTTTCTTTCGTGCATTCTGGATGACTTGCTTTTAATTCATTCGCCCAATCAAGATGGTATTCTGCAATTTCATTGGGTTCATTTATTAAATAGTTTTGGACTTCTTTGAGTTCACTTTCCAAACGTGGGGGTAATACAGCTAACCCCATAACTTCAATCAAACCGATATTTTCTTTTTTGATATGTTGAACATCTGGATGTGGATGGAAAATCCCATCTGGATATTCTGCAGATATATTGTTGTCACGCAATACTAGATCAAGTTCAAACAATTCTCCTCGGCGACGAGCAATTGGTGTAACCGTATGGTGTCGTGTACCGTCTTCTGAATAAGCAGACACTTGAACAGATGTATCCGAGTAGTCGCGCCATTTATCTAAAATATTTGCTGCAGCTGCAACCAATTGTTCTTTTTCTACAGATTGTAAACGAATAACAGACATTGGCCATTGAACAATCCCCGCAGTTACTTCTGGATAGTTTACTAATTCAATCGTTTGATCAATTGGTGCTTTTGCCATCGGAAATTCATGGCGTCCTGCTTGATAATGATCATGAGATAAAATCGATCCGCCAACAATAGGTAAATCTGCATTTGATCCTACAAAATAATGTGGTAATACTTCAGTAATTCGAAGTAATCGTGCAAAGGATTCTTTTGAAATCTTCATTGGACGATGTTCTTCAGCTAAGATGATTGCATGCTCGTTGTAGTAAGCATAAGGAGAATATTGGAACCCCCAGCTTTCGCCGTCAAGATTCATCCGAATGATTCGGTGATTTGTTCGTGCTGGATAATTCATTCTTCCTTTGTAGCCTTCATTTTCCATGCAAAGCATACATTTTGGATAATCAACCTTTACAGCATTACGTGCAGCTGCAATTTGTTTCGGATCCTTCTCAGGTTTTGATAGGTTGATTGTGATTTCCAATTCTCCATATGGTGTTTGTGCTGGAAATTTGATGTTTTTTGCAATTGCACGAGTTTTGATATAGTCATTATTCTTACTTAATTGATAAAAGTAGTCTGTGGCTTCTTCTGGACTCTTTGAATAATGCTGTGCAAAAAATGCATTCACAACAGAAGGCGGTGGTGTCAGAAAGTCCATCAGTTGACCTTCTAAAATCTCCACTTCTGCTGCATTGTCATCGATAACATGATTTAACTTTGCTTGTGCTACTAATTCGTCTAAAAGTTCTACAGAAGATTTTGTAGTTGGCTGATAGCTTGTTTCAGTCAATGCATCTTCTCCGATCATTCCTAAGATACGATTTTGAAGATAGATTCGGTCTAACTCCATCCATCCACCTGCTTCAATCGCATGTGTTACAAAATCAAAGATTGTTTGACTTACTGTCATTCCTGCCATCTCCTAGTCTTCATAGCCATTTGGGTGACTTACATGCCAATCCCACGCTGTCTTGATGATTGCTTTTACGTCTGTATAAGAAGGTTCCCAGCCCAATATTTCTTTGGCTTTTGCACTTGATGCAACAAGTGTACTAGGATCTCCAGCACGACGTGGAACGATTTTAGCAGGAATTTCTTTCCCAGTAACTTCACGAGCAGCTTCTAGCATTTCTTTTACAGAATAGCCATTATTGCTACCTAAATTAAATTGATTACTGTCATTGCCTTCTTTTAGGTATTCAAGTGCACGAATATGTGCATCAATCAAATCTTCTACTTGTACATAATCACGAATACATGTTCCATCTGGTGTATCATAGTCATCTCCGAAAATCGATAATTCTTCACGTTGACCTAGCGCTACTTGTAGAATAATTGGCACTAAATGTGTTTCTGGGTTGTGATCTTCTCCGATTGTTGAGTCTGCTTTAGCACCTGCTACATTGAAATAGCGTAAAGCTACATAACGCATACCATACGCGTTATCACACCATTTCATCATTTTTTCCATCATTAGCTTACTTTCACCATATGGATTTTTAGGATTTGTTGGTGTTTCTTCAGTAATTGGTGATACTTCTGGTTCACCATAAGTTGCTGCAGTTGATGAAAATACAATGTTCTTCACATTGTATTGATGCATTGTTTCAAGTAAGACTTGCATTCCATAAACGTTATTATTAAAGTATTTCAATGGTTTTTCTACAGATTCTCCTACAAGAGAAAATGCTGCAAAGTGAATGACTCCTTCTACATTTTCTTGTTCAAAAACACTTGCTAAAAATTCTTGATTACGAATATCTCCTTCATAAAAACGTGCAGCTTTGTTGATTGCTTTACGGTGACCAGTTACTAGATTATCTACGACTGCTACATCATATCCTCGTGTAACTAATTGATCCACTGCGTGAGAACCGATGTAGCCTGCTCCACCTAATACTAAAATTGACATATCAAAAACACTCCTTTTTAATAACTTCTGTTCTATCTTACAATTTTATAAATTACTCATCAATACTTGAACCAAAAATCCAAGTGAAATTTGATTGCTTTTTCACTTCACTTTCTAGTAAACGATTACAAAATCATAGAAAAAAATTTGTTTTAGGTTTTTGCATCCGATCATCTGCCTTTATTTGATTTAGTAAATTTATGATAAAACATTTACTAAAATTTTTCAACCGTTTTTTTGAAAAAGCTTACAAAGCTATCTTCTAACTAGCGTTTTTTTGTTATTTGATACATAATGAAAGTATCAAAAGTATAAATGAGGTGGACTATATGAAAAAATTTGTTTCTGGATTCTTAATCGGTAGTTTAACTACTGTAGCAACTGTCGCAGGTCTAGTCGCTACAGTCAAAAAAACAGTCATTGACCCAATCGACGAAAAAGAAGCGATGATCGAAGAAAATCGTAAAAAAGCACGTCGGAAAAGTGCAGCACGTTAATATTTATGCGTAAAACAAAAACGTGTCCTCTGAGCCTAGTTTCTTCTCTAGCTTAGATGGCACGTTTTTTAGTTCTTCAAAAGCTACACCTTCGTAAAGCCTTTGTATACTTAAAAATTTGATAATCAATTTTCGGTTTTTCTATATTCTTCTATTATCTGACATGCAATTGCATCTGTTTGTCGCAGGTTCCACGCATCCACCCATGGACGTGCTACTGCTGCTGTAAGCCAATCAATTCCTTCTGTAGGTATGCCTACACAAAAAAGTGTTGCGTCTTGTTTGTCGTTTTTTTGGATAACTTGATTCGTTTCTAAGTCGATTCGTAGCGGCTGGCTATCGCTGACACTTGATTTTACTTTTCCTAAGCCATTATTGATTAGTTGCTGTAATAGAGGGTTTTTTGTTTGGACTAGATTTGTCTCAGGAATACGTGCCTCAATAAAAACTTTTGATTGAATGCATCGATTTTTCTCATCCGTTACTTGAAAATATCCATCTTCCATTCGCACCTTACTTTTAGGTGGTAAAAATCGAATGATTCCTGCTTTTGCTAACGCTAATAGTTGCTTGCTACGGAGTAATGGTGGGCCAATAGTCAAAAAAGCATTCAATCGAGTAAATTCTTCTCGTAATAGGTGTTCATCTTCTACCGATGTGAACCAATGATTTACTAATGCATGACGTATTGGTTCTCGCCAGTCTTTCAGAGCATCGATTGCCGAAGTAAACGCCCCCGTACAATTCCCTTTCTCGGCTTCTTCAATCTGATATGCAAGAAACGCATGAACATCTTGCTCAAAACTTACTCCTTCAAAATATCGGACTGGATTTCCCACTTTATCCCAATCCCATTCATATGGATGTAACTCTGGATATTTCTTTATAAATTCTGTCTCGCTAAGTTTTACAAAATCTTGTTCAAATTGAAAAAAATCTAAATCAGGAATTTTTTCAATGACTATTTTTTGGTAATAAATATGTACGACATCTTTTTTTAGCAAATCAAAAAAACGTTGTCCAGTAAATTTACCTTGTCTGCGTAACTCTTCTAAGTAAGCAATCGTACTATAATGTGCTTCTGCTTGTTCCCCTAACGCTTTTTGATTGATTCCTCGTGGATGATAAGGTAACCCTCGTCCAGAATATGCATAGATTGTCGGCTCATTTCCTGATGGATGATAGCACAATGTTCCATCTTTCTGTTCTTCATACTGACCGCCTCTCATGGTTGAAAATAAAGGAACATAATCAAAAAAACTTAATCCGAGGCCACGAATGAAAATAATTTCTTTGTTTGCTATCTGTTCCACAGCTACATTTGCAGGGTTTTCCGGTTTTTGATAAAACAACTGATGTTGCTTCGCATAATCAGCAAATGCTCGCTCTTCTCCAGTTAACTGATTCTCAAAATGACCACACGCAAGAACAACGATATCAACACAATAGTCAACATTATCGTCAGAGGATAGTACGTACCCATCTCCATTTTTTTGGATATTCGTTGCCATCGTATGACAAAAAATGATTTATTCAGAAAACTCTTGTACAAGTTGCTCATAAAACCATTTTTGATACAGTCCATGAAAAATCCTCGTCGATTGCCCATTTGCATCTAGCTTCTCTGCTTCTTCTAAAAAGAAATCGATAGCTTCTGTTGGCACAGTTGCTTTGATAAACTCCGGAGCAAACGTTTTACTCCATAAAAATAAATTAGGGCCCGAAAATACCTTTCCATTTGATGACATCGTTTCATCTGTAAATAAAGTAACTTGTTCCGCCACTGTATTCATCAGCAGTTCTTTGGATTGGTTCGTTCTCCAAATCGTTCCACCTGGTCCTATTGAATCAAACAAGTAAATTTTGAATTTCTCTGTACCCCGATTATGGAGTAGTCGTTCGACCATACTCAGTCCTCGTGGACCAGCACCAATAACTGCAATTCTCATCGTAAGCCACCTCCTTTACTGCATTGCTTCTTCTTTATAAGTGTACCTAAATATTTCATAACTGTACAAAAAAAGACTTGAAACAGTGATCTGTCCCAAGTCTTAAAAACAAAGTTATGTTATACAGTTTTACTTTTGATTTTTCCATTCCAACCTTCATAGCCATTTTTTAGGAGATAAAGCTCTTTGTTACCTTCTTTACGTAAGCGATTGGCTGTACGAATTCTTAATGATTTACGTTGATCATAAATATAGACAGGTTTATCTTTACGAAATGAACCTCAAGAATTTTTTAGTTGTGAATAAGGAATATTTCTTGCACCAAGAATATGTCCACTATCGAAAGCGTCTTTTTCACGAACATCGATGACTTGTGCCTTACGCA
>JBKEDT010000024.1:0-26326 GCA_047975565.1 Enterococcus sp.
CATTTCATGATAAATAAAATAGACTTCGCTCTCTGTATATCCTCCTTTTCGGTCTGCTCGACCAGCAATCTGGACCAACGATGATTTTGAAAAAACACGATGCTCCGCTCCCAACACAATGATTGAAATATTCTCAAAGGTCACACCACGTTCTAAAATCGTTGTTGTCAACAAGACATCATATTTCTTCAGACGCATTTCTTTGACTTTCGTTGACCGTTCTAAATCCAGCGAAGAAACACTCGTCAGTTTAAGGTGAGGCAGCCACCCTTGAAGTCGTGCTGTCAGTTGTTCCATATAGCGAATATTCGGACAAAAAATAAGCACATGATTCTTTTGTACCAATCGTAAAAGTAATTGAATCAATTTTTTTGCGGATCGATGGTGCATGCACTTCACGTGCCAACGATTCCAAAATAAGCACTTTGGTTCCGGTAATAAACGCTGATGAAAACGTAAAGGAAGTTGGTGAATCTGGAAGTTATGCTGAATCTCCTTTAGTAACACATCTGAGGGTGTAGCAGTAAGATAAATCAATTGTCCCTGGTCTTTTTTTGCTTTTTGGGCCGCATAGGCTAGCCCCTTATCTGCAGTAAATGGGAACGCATCGATTTCATCAATGATCAATACATCAAATGCCGAGGAGAATCGATACAATTGATGTGTCGTGCAAATGATCAATGAGCTATACGAGGACTCCTTCTCGGTCGTTTGTCCGTGAAGTAATTGAATTGCTTCACCTGGCCATACCGGTCGCACCCGCAGATACAATTCATTACATACATCGATTCGAGGAGAAGCAATAGCGATTCGCTTTCCTTCTTGTAGTAGTTGCTGAAGAAGTGGAAAGAGCATTTCCGTCTTCCCAGCACCAGTCACGGCCCAGATCAATTGATTTTGTTTTGCTTCAATACCTTTTATCAGTTGGTTTGCAATTGATTCTTGCTGTTTGGTTAGTTTTTTCTCAAAAACATAGGTGACTTCTCTATTTCTAAAAGATGGTTGTTCAAAACAAACTAGCTGTTGTGTGGAGTCACATCGTCCTAATGTAATGCAGTGTGGACAGTAGTAGATTCCTGAAGGTAGTGTACAAAAACGCAGACTTTCCTTTTGTCCACAGCGATTACATGATAGCGTCGTTCGATCACAGCTGACAGCATCGATTTGTTGATAGGGATTTGCAATTACTTCAAGTGGCATTGGTAACTCACGTGTCAAAACTTTCTTTCCGTACAGTTCAGGTACATATACTTTTTCCTTGATTTTAATCCCTCTGTTAGTATGTACGCATCATTTTTACTTTTTCATCAAAAAAATAAGCTAACGTAGAAATATTTCTACATTAGCTTATTTAGTGGATTGGATTTTAAAACAACCAATTTGATTTTACAAGTTTATTAAACACAATATATTCTTTATTCAACTGGACTTGGACAACTTCATAATTCGCATTAAGCCAGCCATATGCACCCTTTTCTGGATGTTTGTAGTCGTTTGCCCACCAATCTGTATCTGTTCGTGCTGTATATGGGAGCCCGGATTTTGGGAATAATAGTTCATCCAATTGTGTGAAGGTCAACGTTACTTGCGAGCCTCCATTATTTTTTAAATAATGTGTGATTGCATCATATTTTCTTACTTTTCCTTTTCCCAAGTCCGTCACCATCCCTTTTCTTTATTTTATCACACTCCCTCAAAAAAACGGCAACTATTTTGTCAGTTGAAACAACTCAGCTTTTTTTCTATACTAAAATCAAAGGAGTGGATCAAATGCTACTTAGTTACCACACAATTGCCCAAGATGGCCAAAATGAAATAGAAATCAAAAAATCTCGATTCATCTGCTCAATGAAACGAGTAGACACAGAAGAGGAAGCAAAAGCGTTTATCCAAGAAATCAAAAAGGAGCATTGGAAAGCAAATCATAATTGTAGTGCTTTTGTTCTTGGTGCGAAACAAGAAATCCAACGAAGTAGTGATGATGGGGAGCCTAGTGGAACTGCTGGTGTACCTATGCTAGAAGTTCTAAAGAAAAATGAACTCTACAATGTTGTTGCTGTTGTTACTCGCTATTTTGGTGGGACAAAGCTTGGTGCTGGCGGTTTGATTCGTGCATATGCGCATAGTGTCTCAGGTGCCCTAAAAGAAATCGGATTAGTAGAAGGAAAATTGCAACAAGAGATTTTTGTCACTATCCAGTACCCACAATATGGAAAATTAGAAAATTTTATGACTGCAAAAAATTATGTCATAAAAGAAACTATCTACACAGACACGGTCAAAGTAATCTGCATGATCGATGAAGAAGAAATCGAATCTTTCAAGAAACAGCTGATTGACCTTTTCAACGGACAAGTAACATTTGCCATTGGAGAAACAAGTTATGTCGAAACATTGCTCGATAGTGAATAAAATGCTCTCTCTTGATGAATCAACTCATCTAAAAAAAACTGGAACATCATTCAAGGCTTGTTCCCTTGTTATGTTCCAGTTTTTTTATTTTTCTAAATAAAATTCAAATCGTCCACCCGCATATTGCGTACGAACGTACTCAAATGGTGTGCCATCCTCAAAGTACGAAATCTGACGTAGTCTTAAAACAGAATCGCCACGTTTCATATCTAAATATTCCGCAATTTGTTCTGATGCCAGCATAGCAGAAATCGTTTGGTTCGCACGACCAATTTTTTTGCCACCCTTTTCTTCTAATGTTCGATAAAGTGACTCAGTGACTTCTGACTTACTATAGTTTGCAATTACCTTACTTGGGATACTTGCTACTTCAAAACAAATCGGCACTTGGTCTGCATAACGAATACGCTCCATGCGTACGATTGTGTCTTCTTTTTTTAATTGTAGCTTCTCCATTTCACTTGTGCTAGGAGAGGTAACAAAATAAGAGACTGTTTTACTTGAAGGTACTCGATTTTGAGACTCCATGATTTCAGTAAAACTTGTTGTTCCGGTCATTTTTTCTTGTACTTTTTGTCGTGCAACATAGGTACCCGAACCAATTTTTCTCTCTAGGATTCCTTCATCCGCAAGTGTTTGGATTGCTTGGCGAAGTGTCATCCGACTAACATTGAATTTCACCGCTAATTCTCGTTCTGACGGAAGGCGGCTTCCGATTTCCCACACACCACTTTCAATTTCATTTTTTAATTGATTGTGTATTTGAAGATATACAGGTAAATGATTTGGCATAATTCTCCGTCCTTCCTATGTTCTCTTTATTATTATAACTGGTATATACCGAGTACACAACCTGGGAAGTAAGCAAAAAGAAAAAAGAAGTTCGGTCAAATATACATTTTGATCGAACTTCTTGATGATTTTCTACTTACTACTTGTCTAGCTGGTATAGAAATAGATTCTTATTCATGGATACTCAGCTAATTAACGAACCGTCTTCTTTTCTTTTTTTTGCATCATTTTATTGGCAGTTGCCATCATTAAACGAATACGGTTTAATTGATTGACAATTGAAACACCCGGGTCATAATCGATTGCTGCAATATTTGCATTTGGATATTGTCTTCTTAATTCTTTGAAGACACCTTTTCCAACTACGTGGTTTGGTAAACAGCCAAATGGTTGCATACAAACGATATTATCAACGCCCTCTTTTAGTAGCTCAATCATTTCACCAGTCAGGAACCACCCTTCACCCGTGTGGTTACCAATTGAAAGAATCTTACTTGCATCATCGGCTAAATCATAGATTGATTTGATTCCATCAAATCGTTCAGATTTGCGCAATGCTTTGTCCATTGGTTTTTCAATTGTTTCAATCATCTTGATTGCAAATTGCGCAAGACGTTTGCTTTGTTTTGACATACCTAGGTTTTCATATTTCCAGATTTGATTGTAAAGTGAATAATTCATAAATCCAACGATATCAGGAACAACAGCTTCTGCTCCTTCATTTTCTAGCAAGCGAACGATATCATTGTTTGCCGTTGGTGAATACTTCACTAAGATCTCGCCGACAATTCCAACTTTTGGTTTTCGTTCATTAGAAATTGGTAATGTATCAAAATCGTTGATGATTTTCTTCATATTACTATTGAAGCCCGTAATTGATCCATTTCTAATGCTTTTTTCAACTTTTTTAATCCATTCGTCGTGTAAGGCATCTGCAGCGCCTGGTGTTAATTCATATGGCCGTGTTCGATAAACAACACGTTCAAATAAATCACCATATAAGAATGCAATAGCCACACGTTTCAACATTGGAATCGTGAACTTAAATCCTGGATTTGATTCTACCCCTTTATTTCCTAATGAAATCGAAACTACTGGAATGTGTGTAAAGCCAGCATCGTTCATTGCTTTACGTAATAATGGGATATAATTCGTTGCACGACAGCCACCACCTGTTTGTGTCATCATAACACTGGTATTTTCTAAATCATATGCACCACTTTCAAGTGCTTCTACGATTTGACCAATTGAAATGATTGCTGGATAACAGGCATCATTATTTACATATTTTAGACCTACATTGATAGCTTCTGGGTCTTCTGCAGGTAAACAAACAACATTGTATCCTGAGGCTTTTAAGGCAACATCGACCAAACCTGCTTGATGAATCGGACTAAGCATTGGTAGCAAGAGTGTATGGTTTTTCTTCATTTCTTTCGTAAAGACGATTTTCTCTGGTTCTTCAAATCGTTTCACTGGTTCAAAATGTTGTTTGTCTCGTTCATTTACCGCAGCTTTTAGAGAACGTAAACGAATCCGTATAGCTCCTAAGTTTGATCCTTCATCAATCTTCAATACAGTATAGATTTTTCCATATTGATCCATGATTTCTTCGACTTGGTCCGTTGTTACAGCATCGATTCCACAACCGAATGAATTCAATTGTACTAATTCAAGATTCTTTGTTTTCGCAACAACACGTGCAGCTGCATATAATCGAGAGTGATATACCCATTGATTCACGACACGTAGACCTTCCACATCGCCTAAATGTGAAATACTGTCTTCGGTTAGCACATGAAATCCTTCTTGTGTGATTACTTCTGCAATTCCATGATTGATTTCAGGATCTAAATGATATGGGCGACCAGATAACACAATGCCACGTTGGTTTTTACGATGAAGCATTGCAAGTGTTTCTTCCCCTTTTTTCTGAATATCTTCTTTAAAGGTTGCTAATTCTTCATAGCCATGGTGCAAAGCTGCTGCCATTTCTTCTTGCGTAATTCCTAAGTCTGCAAACGTTTCGTATAATACTTTTGCAACAGATGCTTCATCTGCTAAATTGATATATGGATTACGATAATCGACTTTTCCATCACGAATATCATCGACATTATTTTTAATAACGTCTGGGTAGCTTTGAACAATTGGACAATTAAAATGATTCTCTGCACCCTCAAACTCTTGACGTTCAAAGACAACACCCGGATAAAAAATCATCGGTACATCATTATCAATCAACGCTTGGATATGCCCATGCGTGATTTTTGCTGGGTAACAAGCAGTGTCACTCGGAATAGTTTCCATTCCCTTCTCGTACAGATCTTTATTTGACCGTGGAGAAAGTTCTACACGAAAACCTAAATCTGTGAATAATGTATGCCATAATGGATAGTTTTCATACATATTCAAAACGCGTGGAATACCAATTGTCCCTCTGGTTACATCCTTTTTACGTAGTGGACGATATTTAAACAAGCGACGGTATTTATAATCAACTAAATTTACTTTTTTATCTTCTTTTTTGATTTTGATTTGTGCCCCACGTTCACAACGATTACCAGTGATAAATTTACGGCCATCAGAGAAAAGTGTCACCGTTAGCATACAATTATTTTCACATAAACCACAGTGTGTGAATTCTTTGTCCGCAGTAAATTGCTCCAATTCTTCCAATGCTAGCAACGTGGTCATCTCTTCATTTAATTCATAATCTTCAAGAGCAATCAATGCTGAGCCATATGCACCCATCAGACCAGCAATCGAAGGTCGAACAACTTCACGTCCACTGATCATTTCAAATGCACGTAAAACAGCTTCATTGTAGAATGTTCCACCCTGACAAACGATTTTCGTACCTAAATCTTCTGGGCGACGTACTTTGATTACTTTATAAATCGCATTTTTGATAACCGAATAAGAAAGTCCTGCAGAAATATCACCAACAGATGCGCCTTCTTTTTGTACTTGTTTTACTTTTGAGTTCATAAATACAGTACAGCGTGAGCCTAAATCTACTGGTGCTTGTGATTTTACAGCTGCTTGAGCAAAATCACGCACATCATAATTCAATGATTTAGCAAATGTTTCAATAAATGAGCCACACCCTGATGAACATGCTTCATTCAACTGGATAGAAGACAACACACCATCTTTAACGGTCATCGCTTTCATATCTTGTCCGCCAATATCCAAGATAAAGTCCACACCTGGTTGGAAAAAGTTGGCTGCCTTATAATGTGCCATTGTTTCTACTTCACCAATATCCACTTTTAATGCATTTTTGATCAAATGTTCTCCGTATCCAGTAACTGCTGATTTCCCAATGAAAACATCTTCGGGCATTTTTTGGTATAAATCTTTCAATACAGACATCGTTGTCTCTAGAGGTTGTCCTTCATTGTTCCCATAGAATGAGTATAAAATATCTCCATCTTCATTGATCAACGTCACTTTCGTTGTTGTTGAACCGGCATCAATTCCCAAGAAAGCTACACCATGATGTTCTGCCAAGGGTTTTTCACTTGCTTGTGCTTTCGCATGACGTTCTCTAAATGTTGTAAGTGCTTCTTCATCTTTAAATAATGGTTCCAACGTAGATGAAGGCATCAATTGTTCTTTATTTCCATTTAATAAGCGATCAATCAATCCTGATAATGTTGTATATTCACTATCTTCTGCATAAAAAGCTGCACCCATCGCAACAAACAATTGTGGGTTTTCAGGAAAAACAACATCTTCAGGAGCAATTGCTAACGTATCGATAAATCGCGCACGTAATTCTGACATAAAGTACAGAGGGCCACCTAAAAAAGCTACTTTTCCTTTGATTTTACGTCCTGCAGCTAACCCTGCAATCGTTTGATTGACTACAGCTTGGAAAATACTCGCTGCAATATCCGCCTTTGCAGCTCCTTCATTGATCAAAGGTTGTACATCTGTTTTAGCAAACACACCACAACGTGAAGCAATTGGGTACAATTGTTGATATTCTTTAGCTAATTCATTCACACCATCGGCATCTGTTTTTAATAGAACAGCCATTTGGTCAATAAAAGCACCTGTTCCGCCAGCGCAACTTCCGTTCATTCGCTGTTCTAATGCACCTTCAAAAAAGGTGATTTTTGCATCTTCACCACCAAGTTCAATCGCCACATCTGTTTCTGGTATAACTTCTTCTACTGTGCGTGTACACGCGATAACCTCTTGTACAAATGGAATCTCTAATACATCAGCTAGACCCATTCCGCCAGAACCTGTAATTGACATTGCAATACTCTCATCGCCTACGAGTTCTTTCGCTTCTAATAAAACTTTCTCTGTTGCTTTTTTTACATCTGAGTAATGTCGTTCATATTTTGTAAATATCGACTGATTTTTTTCATTTAATATCACTATTTTTACGGTAGTTGAACCAACGTCGATCCCTGCGCGTAAAGTCATAGACTCTCCCTCTTCTCTACAAACAAGTTGTTGATTATCCAACATTCTGTCTGTTATACTACTACTATATATTTTAAAAATATTTTGATAAATTTGCAACAATCAAAATATTGTTATTTGTGAGATAAGCAACAAATCAAAGGAAAATGTCGAAATAAAGTGAGGAATTCTTATGAAAAAAATCGACTTGCGAGTTAAACGCACTCACAAAATGATCATCGAAGCGTTTATACAGCTTGTAGAAGAAAAAGGCTACGACAATGTAACGATTCAAGATATCGCTGACACAGCTATGATTAACCGCGCAACGTTTTATGCGCATTTTAAAGACAAACAAGATTTATATGAACAAATTTTTGAATTTGCCTTCTTATCTTTAACCTCTGCATTAGACTTAAGTGATCTTGTGCAAGGAAGAACAGTTAAAGTGAAAGATATCGAAGGTACGCTGACACAAATTTACAAAAACATCCATACAAACCGTAAATTCTTCCTAACGATCATGGATGGAACAGCCAACGAATTTTTACGAAAAAAAGTAGCAGACATCCTTTATGAAAAATATGCCGATTTATTTGCTACTTTACGCATTACCGAAAATGATATTGAAGTACCAATGGATTTCATTATTGAGTACATGACGTCAATTTTTATTGGCACACTGCATTGGTGGCTCACTAGTGACACCACCATGACACCGAATCATCTAGCCGCTTTAGTCATCAAATTAGTAGGTAATGGACACCTAACTGTTTTAGGTATTGAAATTGAAAAATAACAAAACAGGCAAAATTCTCAAAAAAAGAGAGTTTTGCCTGTTTTTGTTATTTTTATTATCTTATTTTTGCGGACCATTTTTTTGCATGTGCCGTTTGTCGTTTCGTTTTTACACGAACAACTTTCTTTTCTTTTTTGGGTAAATGAACTTCTACATCGTATTTTCCAGATTTAACTACATCATAAACTTTTTCTGCCATTTCGTTGATTTTTTCTTTCAATACCATTCGTATCTCCCCCTTTATTTACTTTTACTCTAGCCTATTCAAGCAATTACTTCAAGGAACAACACCTTTTAGGCACAAAAAAAGCCGAGTCCACAGACTCAGCAACTTACTGGGGTAGCTGGATTCGAACCAACGCATGAGGGAGTCAAAGTCCCTTGCCTTACCGCTTGGCTATACCCCAAAAATAAAAAAATGGAGGAGAGTGGATTCGAACCACTGAACCCTAAGGAACGGATTTACAGTCCGTCGCGTTTAGCCACTTCGCTACTCCTCCGAAAGGTCTTGAATCAACCTGACTTAGTTATAATACACAATATTTCAGATCTTTGCAACCTTTTTTGGATATTTTTTTTATTTTTTTTTTAGTCTTGTAAATTCCATTGACGAATAACTGTTTCTACAGCTGCATCAAGGGTTTTCGTCGACCCAATATTTTCTTCACTCATGAAGATTTCAAATTCTTTGGGTCCGTAAGCTAAAATCTCACCAATACGTTTTTTCCCAATAAATAACTCAGTTACTTCATAAGTTGTTCCGCTGATCGTCTTTTGACTTTCTTCAATACGTACTTCGATATCTTTATTTTTCTTTGACATAATTTTCACCTCAAATGACATTTTACCATATTCTTGTAGAAATTCATTCTTCTTTACTAATTTTAAACCAAAAGAGTCAAAGCATTCCATTGCTTTGACTCTTTTGACTTATACTTCTGCTCGCTCACTTTGATAAACTGCATTATAGTTCGCTGCGGCTCCAATTAAATTTGCATCATTTCGATAATCACACAAACGAATATCTGGTATAAAATCATGCAATCCAGCCTTATCAAGTAGTTTGCTCATTCGACGGTTTACTTCTTCCACTAACCCAGCTTTAGCGGAAATCCCTCCACCTAAAACTAAAATGTCCGGATCAAAAGAGAATTGGATGTTAAATAATCCTTTGGTTAAGTAGTTATAGAAATTTTCTACTTCTTCTTGTGCCAGAGAATCCCCTGCTTCTGCAAGGTCAAAAACTTCTTTTCCAGTATACGCATCTTTAGGAAGATTCTTTCGTTCACTATAGCGCCATGCCATTTGTACAGCTGTTCCTAGCTCACTAAATGTTTTATCCTTGTCAAGAAACATCATTCCAAATTCGCCACCGTAAAGATGTGCACCACGTGTCAGCTTTCCTTCGGTAAATAGTGCACCACCAACACCCGTTCCAATAACAACAAACGCTACATTTGTGAATTCTTTGCCTGCTCCTTCATAGAACTCGG
This sequence comes from Enterococcus sp., assembly GCA_047975565.1. Classification (GTDB taxonomy): domain Bacteria; phylum Bacillota; class Bacilli; order Lactobacillales; family Enterococcaceae; genus Enterococcus_B. The sequence continues at coordinate 9,922 of JBKEDT010000024.1, forward strand.
CCATCCCTGCACAATTCGCATCATTTTCAATTGCTACAGGCACATTGAAAATTTCTTCTAATTCAGTATAAATATCAAAGTTATGAATATACGGTACCGCACTGATACCATTTATTTGACGTTTATCCGCATTGACAACACCTGGAGCACTGAATCCCACTCCCTCAATCAAATACTCGCTAGCAAGAGTTTCTTTTACCTGTTGAAGTTCATCTTTCATTGCTGACCAAGTAATCGGTGTTTTAAACTGAGATTTTCCCTTCAGTTGTGTGCCATCCCAGTAGCCATATTTTACAGCTGAACCACCAATATCAAAAACTAAGAGTCCCATCTATGCACGCTCCTTCTTTTCTATTACCTTCATTCTAAAGGAAAGCGTTTACTTTTAAAAGACAATTTTTGTATTAATTTACTTCTGTAGTCAGATTCCTAGATAGTACTAATTGATCACGTAATCGTTTTCCATTTTCATAAATTGGTTGCGCATAATTCACGACAAAATAATCAGGAACTCGTTCAATCACTTTGAACCCTTTCATTTTATATAGATGCAGCGCACCTGTACTCGTTTCACCTGTTCTTATTCTTACCTCTGCTTCTTTATGGTGTGATTGAATAGATTTGATTGCTGCATCTATCAATTGGCCACCGATTCCTTTTCTTTGATACTGTGTATCTACACTGATATTCATGATTTCCCAGAATGTTGAGATTTCTTTTAACACAAGAACACCAACGATTTGGTGATTGATTTTGTACAAAAAAATATGAGAAGTATAGATGTATGTATCGATTACTTCTTTCTCTGGATCTGCTTCAAGAAGTAATTGCCATGGTAACTCCTCTTTACGTGCATCAAAAATTGTGATCATTTAGCACTTCCTCATCTATTTTTTGATTTGTGTGTAATCTGGTTTTTCTTTGTCTTTTGTATTTCTTTTTAAACTAAACGTAGTTGGTACATAATCTATCCCACCTTTAACTAGCGGATGACAGCGTAGTATCCGTGATGTGCCCATCAATGTCCCTTTCAGCGCTCCATGGACCTGAATCGCTTCTACCATATAGTTTGAACATGTTGGATAATATCTACAACTTGGCGGAAAAAGTGGTGAAATAAATCGCTGATATATACGTACAAATCCAATTAATAGCTTCTTCATATATTGTCCTTCTTTTATTTTTGTTAAGAAAAGAAGTCGAGAAGATAATCCTACTTAAGATTACCTTCTCGACTTTTTAATTAAAAAACTTCATAATATGTTGCCACAGTTGAGGTTCAAACACATGAAATGGATCTCCTCCACCAATAACACCATATCCTATCATTGTACCTGCAATGAATAAGGCAAAAATCAATAAGATGATGAATAGAATTTTTACTAATGTCACTAAAATATAGTGATCCTTACTCATAAAGACACTTCCTTACGCGATAGTTTGAGCTGTTTTTTCTGTTGGTGTTTTTTCGATTTCAACACGTTCCACGTCAGCTCCAAGTTTTTGCAATTTTTTATGGAAATTATAATAGCCACGATCTAAATATTTCAAGTTACGTACACGTGTAATTCCGTTTGCACGTAAGCCAGCTAGAATAAGAGCTGCAGCTGCACGCAAGTCTGTTGCATAAACTTCAGCACCTTGTAATTCATGCGCACCATCAATTACTGCAACATTTCCGTCAATTTTTACATGTGCATTCATACGACGCATTTCTTCTAAATGTTGGAAACGATTTTCAAATACAGTTTCAGTTGTTACGCTTGTTCCAGCCGCAACTAATTGAATAGCTGTCATTTGTGCTTGCATATCTGTTGGGAAGCCAGGGTGTGGCATTGTTTTAACATCTGTTGGTTTTACAATTTCAGGTCCAACAACGCGAATACCGCCTTCTTCTTCTGTAATGATCGCACCCATTTCAGTTAATTTAGAAATCAATGGACGATTGTGTTCTGAGATAGCATCAGCAATCAAGACATTTCCTTGTGTCATTGCTGCACCAACCATGAATGTACCAGCTTCAATACGGTCTTGAACGATTGCGTGTGTTACTGCATGTAGATGATCGACACCTTCAATACGCATTGTTTCAGTACCTGCACCAAAAATATTGGCACCCATTTTATTTAAGATGTTTGCAAGGTCAACGATTTCAGGTTCACGAGCAACGTTTTCGATGATCGTTGTTCCTTTCGCTTTTACTGCAGCCATCATAATATTTTGTGTTGCACCTACACTTGGGAAATCTAAATAAATCGTGTTACCGATCAATTCATCAGCAATTGCTTCAATGTAGCCATTTTCTTGGACGATTTTTGCTCCAAGTGCTTGGAAGCCTTTCAAATGTAAGTCGATTGGACGTTTACCGATTGCACAACCACCAGGCATAGCAACTTTGGCATGTCCGTTTCTAGCTAAAAGTGGTCCCATAACAACAATAGAAGCGCGCATTTGGCTAACATACTCATAAGGTGCTTCAATCTCCAATTGACGAGAAGCATCAATTTTTACTTGATTTATTTCTTCATCAAAATCTACATCTACATTTAAATGACGAATTACTTGATTCATTGTAAATACATCAGAAAGAATTGGGACATTATTTAAAGTCGTAATGCCTTCTTCAGCTAATAAACTTGCAGCTAAAATTGGTAATACAGCATTTTTAGCTCCTTCAATCTTTACAGTTCCTTCTAAATGATTACCACCTTGTACGATAATCTCTTCCATGTTGTTCCCCCCAAAAATTCCAATGAGCTTAAAAACTCAAAAATCTTTTTTATTATATCATTTTTTATTTGAAAATAGTACCTTTTTTTAAATTATATAGTTAGAAAAAGGTTTTTGCATAACGCAATAATCTCCAAGAAAAAATTACTTGTCGTGTATCCCAAAAAAACAGAGAATAACACAATAGCCATTCTTACTTGTGTTGTGTGCAATGGTTTGAAAAAAGTTTCAATTCGCAATGAACGCAACGACCAAAAGGATAAGTAAATGAATGCAAGATGACTTACGATTCGAATCACTGCATCAATTCCATAAACTTGCATAATCATGCCCTTTCTTAATAAAATACATAAAAACCTTAATAAAGTGATAATAACACAAAATAGGAAAAAGGAAAAATAACTGTGCCGAATATTAGGAGTTTCTTACTGCAAATCATTATAATCTACACATTTATTCATAAATAAAAAGCTTCGAACCTTTATTTGTAATAGAGGTTCGAAGCTTTTAGTTTAAATGTGTTTTGATACATTGATACGATTAAGCGCACGATGCAAAGCAACAGTAGCACGACGTAATTCATCCACGTCTTCTTTTTGTTTTGCTTCTTCAATCTGGCGTTCTGCCCGTTGTTTGGCACGTTCAGCACGTGATACATCGATATCTCGTTCACGTTCCGCACTATCGGCAATGATTGATACGACATTGTCGCGGACTTCCATGATTCCACCGTTCACTGCGATCCAATCAACGTGTGTATCAGAATCTGTTCGTTTGATACGCACTTCATCAATTGTTAGTGGCACAATAATTGGTGCATGTCGAGGTAAAATCCCTAACTCACCAGCTTTTGTTTTTGCAACAACAATAGCAGCACGATGGTCATAGACCAAACCGGCTGGAGTAACCACATTGACTGTTAAGTAATGTTCCATGGGGCACCCCTTCCTAATAGCCTAGTGTTTTCGCTTTTTCTACAACGTCTTCGATTGGTCCTACACCACGGAAGGCTTCTTCTGGAAGATCATCATATTTACCATCCAAGATATCGCGGAATCCTTTAACTGTATCGCCAACTGGTACATAAGAACCAGGAACACCTGTAAATTGTTCAGCAACGTTAAAGTTTTGTGATAAGAAGAATTGGATACGACGCGCACGTGAAACCAATGTTTTTTCTTCATCAGATAATTCGTCCATACCTAAAATAGCGATAATATCTTGTAATTCACGGTAACGTTGAAGCACGTGTTGTACTTCAGTAGCTACATGATAATGTTCATCCCCAACGATTTCAGGAGCTAAGGCACTTGAAGAAGATGCCAAAGGATCTACCGCTGGATAGATACCTTGTTCAGTTAATTTACGTTCCAAGTTCGTTGTTGCATCTAGATGGGCAAATGTCGTTGCTGGCGCTGGGTCAGTATAGTCATCGGCTGGCACATAGATTGCTTGGATTGAAGTAATTGAACCTTTTTTCGTTGAAGTAATACGTTCTTGTAGTTGACCCATTTCAGTTGCTAACGTTGGTTGGTACCCAACGGCAGAAGGCATACGACCTAGCAAGGCTGATACTTCTGAACCGGCTTGAGTGAAACGGAAGATGTTATCAATAAACAATAGAACATCTTGTCCCTCAACATCACGGAAATATTCCGCAAGTGTAAGACCAGTTAAAGCAACACGCATACGTGCACCTGGTGGCTCATTCATTTGTCCGAACACTAGCGCTGTTTTTTCGATAACGCCAGATTCTTTCATTTCGTTGTAAAGGTCATTCCCTTCACGAGTACGTTCACCAACACCGGTAAACACTGAAATACCACCGTGTTCTTGAGCGATATTATGAATCAATTCTTGGATCAAAACGGTTTTACCAACACCGGCACCACCGAATAGTCCGATTTTCCCACCTTTTAAGTAAGGAGCGAGTAAATCAATAACTTTGATTCCTGTTTCAAGAATTTCAGTACTTGTACTTAATTCATCGAAAGCAGGAGCTTTTTTGTGGATAACGCTTCTTTCAGCATCTGCTGGGAAAGGAGCTTCCAAGTCGATTGTATCCCCTAATACGTTAAATACACGACCTAATGTATCTGTTCCAACTGGTACAGATATAGCAGCACCTGTGTCTACTACTTCCATTCCACGTTGTAATCCATCAGTAGATTCCATAGCGATTGTACGTACAACACCATCGCCAAGTTCTAGAGTTGTTTCTAATACAACTTTTGTTTTATTTGCATCATTTTTATAAACAACTAACGCATTGTTTATATCTGGTAAGGATTGGTCTAAAGAAAATTCCACGTCGACAACGGGACCGATTACTTGAACAATCTTGCCTGAACTCATCTTGTTTCCTCCAATCTCAATACTATTTCTAGTCTAGTGCCGATGCTCCGGCAACAATTTCTGTAATTTCTTGGGTAATAGCCCCTTGTCGCGCACGATTATAAGCAATTGTTAAATCACTGATAATATTTGATGCATTATCTGTTGCAGTTTGCATTGCTGTCATACCAGCTGCGTGTTCTGCAGTTTTTGCATCAACGATTGCTCCATAAATCAGACTTTCTGCATATTGAGGAAGTAATTGAGCCAAAATTTCTTCTTTTGATGGTTCAAAAATATATTCTTGGTCAAATGTTTCTGCCTCTTCTGGATCCAAGTCTGAAATAGGAAGCATTTTTTCTACTCGAAATTGACTAGTAAGTGAATTGACATGATGGTTGTAACAAACATACAACTCATCAAACACTTCGTTTTGGTACATTGCTGTAGCCATTGAAACGATTTTTCTTACTTCATCAAAGCTAGGTTGATCAGATAAATTACGTAGTTCATACGCTAAATTGATACCACGTGCTTTGAAAAAGTCTGCGCCAGTACCGCCAATTGCGATCATGACATACTCTTCTGGTGACTGATGATCTTGATTTAAGATCGCCATCGTTTGTTTTAAGATTGAACTATTGTATCCACCAACTAAACCACCATCCGCAGTGATAACGATATATCCAGTTTTCTTTACTGGACGGCTCACCAACATACTATTGTAGTTGATTTCGCCTTTCGTTGTACTAGATGATGCGATATCAGCTAGTTGTGTTGCGGTCAAATGTGTAACGATTTCTCTTACTTTCGAAGCATAAATCTGAAACTCTTTTGATAAAGCTTCAGATTTCATTAATTTCGAACCAGAGACCATTTGCATCGCTTTTGTGATTTGACTGGTTTTTTTCGTTGATGCAATACGTGTTTGAATTTCATTCAATGAAGCGCCCATTCATATCACCTCACTATGCGTTTTCAATGGAATCGATCTTCTCTTGTGTAGAAGAAGAATTAGTTGTCGAAGCTAAGAAGATATCTTTATATTCTTGGATACCGGCATTTAACTTGTCTTCTTCTGGTAGATCTTTTGTTGTACGGATTGTTTCGAATAATTCTTGATGGTTTGTATCAATATATTCAAATAATCCAGACTCGAAGTCTAAGATACTATTCACTGGAATACTATCAAGGAATCCGTGTGTCAATGCATATAAAATCACTACTTGTTTTTCAACAGCAAGTGGTGCATGTAATTTTTGTTTTAGGATTTCTACTGTACGACGACCACGATTTAGTTTTGCTTGTGTTGCAGCATCTAAATCTGAACCGAACTGTGTAAATGCTTCTAATTCACGGTAGCTGGCTAAGTCAAGACGTAATGTTCCGGCAACGCGTTTCATCGCTTTGATTTGAGCAGAGCCCCCAACACGAGAAACAGAAAGTCCGGCATCAATGGCAGGACGAACACCTGAGTAGAATAAATCACTTTCCAAGAAGATTTGTCCATCAGTGATTGAGATTACGTTTGTTGGAATATACGCAGAAATATCTCCTGATTGTGTTTCAACAAATGGTAATGCAGTCATTGAACCGCCACCTAATTCATCACTAAGTTTTGCAGCACGTTCCAATAAACGTGAATGCAAGTAGAAAACATCCCCTGGATAAGCTTCACGACCTGGCGGACGACGAAGTAATAGTGACAGTTCACGGTAAGCAACAGCTTGTTTTGATAAATCATCAAAGACGATCAAAACATGTTTGCCGTTGTACATGAATTCTTCACCCATTGCCGTTCCAGCATACGGTGCAATATAAAGTAATGGTGCTGGTTGTGATGCACCTGCATTTACAACGATCGTGTAATCCATTGCTCCATATTTCTTCAGTGTTTCAACTTGTGCACGAACTGTTGAATCTTTTTGGCCGATTGATACATAGATACAGATCATATCTTGACCTTTTTGATTGATAATCGTGTCGATTGCGATTGATGTTTTACCAGTTTTACGGTCACCGATAACTAATTCACGTTGTCCACGACCAATTGGAACTAATGCATCAATGGCTTTTAAACCAGTTTGCATTGGTTCATTAACAGATTTACGTTGCATAACACCAGGTGCCATTGCTTCGACTGGACGAGTTTTTTCTGTTAAGATTTCACCTAGTCCATCGATTGGTTGTCCCAAAGGATTAACAACACGTCCGATTAATGAATCACCAACAGGAACTTCCATGATTTTACCTGTTCGTTTAACTTTATCCCCTTCACGAATGGATTCGAAATCACCAAGGATAATGATACCTACATCATTTGATTCTAAGTTTTGCGCCATTCCGTAAGAGCCGTTAGAAAATTCAACTAACTCTCCGCTCATTGCATTTTCCAATCCATGCGCACGAGCGATTCCGTCACCGACAGATGTAACTGTCCCAACTTCTTCTACAGAAAGCACCGTGTGATAATTTTCAATTTGTTCTTTAATCAAGGCACTAATTTCTTCTGCTTTGATGGCCATTCGATTCACCTACCTCTTTGTACTATCTGCTTAATTGATTACGCAAACGGTCTAGTTGCATACGGATACTTCCGTCAATGACCCGATTATGTGTTTCAACAATCGCTCCACCAATGATTGAAGCATCAACTTTTGCAGCTAATTTTGCTGTTTTGTAATTCATTTTTTTTGCAACATTTTCTTCTAAAGCATGCAATTGTTTTTCAGATAGTGCAACTGCTGTTGTCACTGTTCCTAAAAGCAATCCATTTGCTTCATCGTATCGATTTTCGTACTCATCGATTATAAAATTTAGATCGCCCATTCGATTGTATTCAAATACGACTTCTAAAAAGTTTTTTAAAATCCCATCATAATTACTTGTGAGTTTATTCATGATTTCACGTTTTTCATGTGGTTCTAAACGTACATCACTCAACATATTCCCAAGATCTGGAATGTTATTAAAAATTTCACGTAGGCTCATTAACTCGTCATAGATTTCATGGCTTTGATTTGATTCGATCGCCAATTCAAACAAAGCTTTTCCATAACGTTTACCTACTGTATATTTATCTAGCTTCATCTGAAGAACCTAGACCTTCAATGTATTCATTGATCAAAGATTCATGCATTTCTGGAGATAATTCTTTATTCAAGATTTTTGTCGCAATTTGAAGAGAAAGATCTGCAACATCGTCTTTAACAGAGCTCAAAGCTGCTTCGCGTTCAAGTGCGATATCTGTTTGTGCTTTTGTTTTTAGACGAGCTGTTTCTTCATGTGTCTCTTTCAAAATATTTTGGCGACTTAACTCTCCGCTTTCTTTCGCGTTTTTAACGATATCCGCTGCTTCAGAACGAGAACTATTCAATTGTTGTTGACGTTCTTGTTCCATTTTTGCTGCGCTCACACGAGATTGTTCTGCAGAATCTAAATCATTGGCGATCTTATCTTCACGTTTTTTCAAGATGTCACTAATTGGTCCCCAAGCGAAATGCTTCAGTAAGACCATTAAAATTAAAAATGAGCCACTGACAACGATGATATTTCCTAACATCGGATTGCCAACTTCCGCAATAGCCAATTGATTCAGCATAAGCTAGCCTTCCTTTCTTTTAGGTGTTCTAGTTTGTTTTCATTTAAAAAAGCAGTAACGAGCAAGGCCGCTTCTGCTTTTTATAAGCAATGTTAAACGGCAAATACTAGAATCATGGCAATAACTACACCAAGAATAGGAACGGCTTCTACTAAGGCTACACCGATAAACATTGTTGAACGGAACTGACCTGACATTTCAGGTTGACGTGCCATTGATTCAATTGTTTTAGAGATAACTTGTCCATTACCATAACCGGCCCCAATTGCTGCCCCCATGATTGCGATTGCTGCTGCGATATAATTCATAATTTTTTTCCTCCTAAAAATAATTGTTGATTAAATTAAGATTAATCTTCGACTTCGATTTTGTGACTCATATACACCATTGACAATGTTGCAAAAACAAATGCTTGGATACTTCCGATGAACATTGAGAAAGCAATCCAGACCATTTCTAGTGGAATTGCTAACGGTAATGAGAACCAACCTAAGTTTGTCATCATATTTGCAATCAATGTTAGCAAAACTTCCCCTGCGTAAATGTTTCCGTAAAGACGTAGTGCAAGAGTTAAAATATTTGTAAATTCTTCCATTATCTTCATTGGTAACATAAATCCCACGGGTTTTAGATAACTGTTTACTACATAACCTTTAAATCCAAACCGTTTTACTCCATAAAAATGAGTAAGAAGTATCATCATAAATGCTAATGTCAAAGTAACAAACGGATCGGCTGTTGGGCTCTTCCATACAGTCGTATCACTTGGTAAGACGATTTTTGTCACCAGACCCAAGTTATTTGCTACAAACACGAACATAAACAATGTAAATGCTAGCAAATGGAAGTTACTCAATTCTTTTCGTGGTAAATTATCAGTTACGATTCCACGTGAAAAATCAATCAACCACTCAAATGCATTTTGCTTGCCTGTTGGCTTCATCTTTAAATTTCTCGTAAAGAAATAAGAAAGAAGAAAGACAATCAAACAAGTCAAGACGACCATCATACAAACCGTACCATCGAACCAAATTGGACCGATGTGGAACGTCAGCGAACGTTCATCCAATTTTTTTCACCTCTTTTCGCATCAACTCCATATTGGAATTTAACAGTTCTCCAAAAAATGGGCATTCGGTTCCCCTAAAAATAAGTTCTTAACCGTGGTTATCATACCACCAGGCAAAGAAAATTTCAAAGTAATTTCATGAAAAAAATCACGCTTTTTTCGTTCTCTCATAAATAGGAAGAGTTTAGAAAAAATTCTCTAGAAAAAGAAAATAGATTATTCTCACGAAATTTTTTGAAAGGCGCATTACTATAGGTTAAATGCTAACAAATTTTACCATTTCAGAAAAGTAAAAGCATTTAATATGCGAAAAAGGATATTGAGATTATCGTGAGAAATTTTTCAGTGTTTGATTAATTTGTCGATCAATATCTTTTCGTTTTAAATCCTCTCGTTTATCGTATTCCTTTTTCCCTTTTGCTATCCCAATCAAAACTTTGGCATAGCCATTACGGATATAAACTTTTAACGGAACGATCGTGATTCCTTTATTCTTTGTTTCACCAATCAATCGAGCAATTTGTTTTTTGTGCAAGAGTAATTTTCTAGTACGTAATGGATCATGATTAAAGATATTTCCTTGTTCATATGGACTGATATGAACATTATATAAATATGCTTCGCCATTTCTTACACGAACAAATCCATCTTTTAGATTGATTCGGCTATTACGGATCGATTTGATCTCAGTTCCTTGCAAGACCATCCCCGCTTCCATCGTATCTGTAATGGAATAATCATGACGGGCTTTTTTATTTTGTGCGATTAATTTTCCTTCGCCTTTTGGCATTTTGTCTCCCTCACTTTTTTATTTCTTCTTTTTCTTTTTGATTCCTTTATAGAAAGGTTTTTTTCCTTTATTTTCTTTGTTCTTTTTCTTATTTTTATTTCCTTTTTTAGGATATGCAGCATCGTATTTGCCACGAGTTGATTTTTGTTTCTTTTGATTTACTGATCGTTTCTCATTTTTACTTCTCTTGTGCATTTTAGGTCGTTCTAATTGAGGGACTTCTTCAGCGGAGACCATTTCAAAATCGATTGCACGTTCTGTTGGATCTGCTTTGGTTACTTTCACTCGAACCTTTTGACCGATTTTGAATGTAAGACCTGTTCTTTCTCCAACTAACGCTAAATGATTTTCTACAAAATGGAAGTAATCCTGTTTTAACTCATTGATGTGGATCAATCCTTCAATGGTATTTGGTAATTCGATGAATAGGCCAAATTTAACAACAGAACTAATGATTCCGTCAAATTCTTCGCCTACTTTGTCTTGCATGTATTCTGCTTTCTTCATCGAATCAACTTCTCGTTCGCAAGCTACTGCACGACGTTCCATTTTTGAACTGTGGTCTGCGATATCTGGTAATTCGTCAGCCCATCTCTCTTGGTTTTGTTCACTTCGATCCGTTGAATATGAGCGAATCAAACGATGTACAATCAAATCAGGATAACGACGAATGGGTGATGTAAAGTGTGTGTAGTATGACGCAGCTAGACCATAATGCCCATAATTGTCTTCTGAATAACGTGCTTGTTGCATACTTCGTAAAAGCATCATATTGATTACCGCGGCTTCTGGACGGTTTTCAACATCATCAATCACTTTTTGTAAATCTTTAGGCGTAATTGTTCCCTTCGTTCCACGTACTAGAATCCCTAGTGCTGACGCAAAATCAAAGAAACGTTGCATCTTTTCTTCTTTAGGTTGTTCATGGATACGGTAAATAAATGGAAGTTTTTGCTTATTAAAATGTTGCGCGACTGTTTCATTTGCAGCTAGCATAAAGGATTCAATCATGCGTTCCCCAATTCCGCGGCTACGCAATTGAATATCTGTTGGATGACCCGTTTCATTTACTAGAATCTTCGCTTCTTGATCTTCAAATGAAATAGCACCTCGTTTGATACGCATTGCTTCCAATATTTTATGCAGTTCTCCCATTTCCTCAAACATTGGGACAATTGATTCGTAACGTTGCATTGTTTCAGGTTTTTGTTCTTCTAAAATCTCATTGACTGCTGTATAGGTCATTCGTTCAGTTGTTTGAATAACACTTTGGAAAATTTCGTGATTTACTATTTGTCCTTCACTGTCAATTTCCATTTCACAACTCATTGTAAGGCGTGGGACATGTGGATTTAATGAACAAATGCCATTTGATAAACGTTGTGGAATCATCGGGATTACTCTATCGGTTAAGTAAACACTTGTTCCTCGTTCAAAAGCTTCACGATTTAACTGGCTATCTTCTGTTACGTAATATGAAACGTCGGCAATATGGACGCCTAAGAAATAATTGCCATTTGGTAATTTGTGAACCGTTACCGCATCATCCAAGTCTTTGGCATCTTCGCCATCGATTGTCACGATTACCTGATCACGTAAATCTCTACGTCCTTCAATATCTTCCGCACTAATCGTATCTGCAATAGCATCTGCTTCTGCCATCACATCATCTGGAAATTTAGTTGGAATGCCATTTGATACAACAATCGATAAAATATCCATTCCTGGATCGTTTTTATGACCAACGACTTGCTTCACTAGCCCTTCCAGACTTGAAGCATAACCCTTTTCTGGATAATGTGTTAGTTCAACGACTACAATGCTCCCATCAACTGGGCGGATTCCTTGTGCTGCAATGTACACTTTGAATTGGCTCATCTTTTTATCTTTTGGTGTAACTACACCATATAGATCTGTTTCTTGTTGTTCTTCATCGCTATATGAATGAAATTCTCCAGTAAGCTGTGTTACTGCCCGCTGGCGAACTTCTACCACTTTACCTTCAGCACCACGGTCTGTTCCTTGTTCTGCCTGCTTTACGATATCAATAGCTACAGTATCGCCTTCCATGGCATAGCCTGTTGCGTCTTTCGGAACAAAAACATCGTCTTCTTCCGGATCAATAGTAACAAAACCAAATCCACGCTCATTTGCACGGAATGTTCCTTCAATAAAAATGTCTTTTGGTGGTAATTTCACCTTTCCTTTTTTTGTAAAAGTAACACTTTTTTCTCGTTCCATTTGTGCAATGGTTTGTACAAGTAATTTAAAATCATCACTTTTTTGTAGCCCTAATCCTTCAGCTACTTCCTCCATAGAAAAACTGCTCTTTCGACTTTTTTCCATGAAAAATATAATTTTTTCTTTCAATGTCTCTTTCATTTATTTATTCCTCATTCCAAGGCAAGTTATTTAAAAATGTAGCTACATCTTGTTCTAATTGCTTACGTGCTTCTCCCACAGTAATCACATGGGTACTTTCTGGATACCACTGTAACGTAAACTGGGTATTTGTCAGCAATTCAGCAATTTGAAAGACCCCCTTTGGATCAATCATTTCATCTCTTCCGGCTTGAGCCAAAAAGATAGGACGGGTGATTGCTTCAAGATGCTTTGCTACATAATCAGCTTGCTCGTTTATTTTCTTTAATTGTTGATAAATCAACGGACGTAATGCGAGTATTTCCTCTTCGATTTGCTTTTCTGGAAATGCTTGTTTCTCTAAAATCGTACGAATATAGAGTTCAAAATACATGGGTACTTGTGTTTTTACTGGGACAATAGGCGAGCAAAAACTACCGCCACCAAGCACTGATTCTTCCTCAATAAGTGCACGCATCGCAAAAATGCCTCCCATAGATAAACCAAATACAGCAATTTCTTGGTATCCTTCTTCATGTAAAAAGGTTAAGGCTGCTTGCGTTTCTCTGTGCCACTGTTCAGGTTGTTGTTCTAAAATATCTCTTGGCTGTGGCGTTGCATGTCCCGCAAATATTGGCGCATACACTGTATAATTTTGCTTTTCTAAAGAACGTGCAAGCATCCGTACATCATTTGAGCTACCGGAATAAGCATGTAAAAGTAACACAGCTCGTTTTCCATGCGGCGCATAAAGTGCTTGCGGTAATCTGTTTTGCATCCTTTTCACCTCTCAGTCCTCATTTTACCATAGTTTGGACTGGATTCTGGTACCCCTTGATTTCATTTGATGTAAAAAAAAAGCTCCTGCGAAAAGAGGCAGGAGGTCTTTTAGCTAGTTCGAAGATAAAAAAGCTAAAACAAATAACAAAATCATCCAGATTGTTCCTATGACAGCTGTCGCTCTTTGCATCACGGCTTCAAAGCCACGTGCCTTTTGCTTACCAAACAGCTGGTCCGCACCACCAGTAAACGCACTCGCTGCACTATTTTGTTTACTGGGTTGCATCATAATTGCAATAATCATTACAATTGAAAGAATGATTACAATTGTCAGAATCAAATTATACATGTATTTGCCTCCTTATCTTTTGTTATCGTCTCTCCTACTTTAGCATACAACCGCTCTAATTTCTAGTCATCAAAAAAACAAAGAGGCGCAATATTTCCCACGTACTCTTTGTTTTTGATTTTTATTTTCTTAATACATCTTCATATTCCGGTTTTTCTTGAAATTCTTTTTTTGCAAAAGGACACAAAGGCAATACTTTCTTGTTGTCTCGTCGTGCAATCTCAACACCTTGGTACACAAGTTTCTCTGCTAGAGATTGTCCTCGGTAGGCTGGATCAACAAATGTATGATCGATAATCATTATGTCGCCTGCATCGCTCCAAGTCATTTCTCCAACTTCTTTTTCATCATCTGTCAATAAAACAAGACGTGTTGCTTCTTCTTTTATCTTCATGCTTTTTTACCGCCTTTAACAACATATTTAAGTGCCCCACTAGGACACGTATCAATTACACGCATGTCTTCACTTGCGCTCGCATTATCTGGTAAAATCCACGGGCGACGTCCAACTTCAAAAACATCACTATTTCCGCGAACACAATTTCCACTATGAATACAAATATCCTTGTTGTAATAGATATCCACATCCTCACCTGAGTATTTTTTATACCCTTTTTCAAGTAGCATTTCTTCAGTAACTGGTTCTTGATTCAGTGTTTTTCCGTCCATAACACATCCACCTTTCTTCAACTCACTGTTATTTTAGCAATCATCCATAATTAGAGCAATTATTTGTGCCGGCTTGTACAAAACAAGGCATTTCTTTTATTTATACGCTCGTTCTTTGATATACTTTAAATAGAAGAAAGTGTTTCCTTGTCTTTGGAGGTGATTCGATGAAAAATAAAAAAATTCGCTTATCCCTTGAACAACTCAGTCACGCACGAACACAGACACGACAGCAACGATTAGCAAAACGACAACAACGCGCACGAGCCACACATCCTTCAACTGAACGAGTAACAAGAGAAGTGACTGTACAAGATGCGTATGATTTGATTCGCTCAGACGAAAAAATCCAAGCTACTTTATCTGGTTATGTCAAAGAAGGGCTTCAGATAAATTATGCACAGGAGAAATTTTTGCTACGAAAAAAGCAGGCGCCCGCTTTGTTGATCCAAACGAATCAACGAATCTTATTCATCTACGACTCCTACAATGAGTTACAAAAGCTTGCTTTATCTCCACAAGAAATTTATCTGCAAAAAGACAAGAACAAATTGTTCTTCTTTGCACAGCTCAAGCAACAACTCTCACCTGAACAGTATGCGCAGTTGCTCGACTTCATCCATTCAAGAAAAGAGCTAGATAGTTCACAAAATTTATCGCTCAAAAAAAATGAAACACTTACTGACTCGACCATTTTGATTTACAAAACTTTTGTTTGGCATTTTTCTCCTAGCAATTCAGTCCAACAAACTACCCGTTTCATACAAAAAATCAGGCAGCGTGAAACGCTTGCCTGATTTTTTACATGATTTTATCTAAGAATTTTGTCACTCTGTCCCAATAGACTGTAATTTCATGTGTACTACCTGCTAAATGGACACTCCCCTCAAGAAGACACAGTTCTTTTTCTCCTGCAGTTGCTTCGATTGCTGTATAGGCTTCACGTGTAGGAACAAGTTTGTCTTCACTGCCATGAATCACTAATAAGGGAAGATGATTGCTTCCTAATTGTCGTGTCGCCGATGCTTGTTTCAAAGAATAACCTGCAACTTTCTTCGCATATTTATTCGCCTCACGTAAAATCGCTCGTTTAGGAAATTTTGTTAATTTGCTCAACATATAGTCAAATTGAGCATAGACAGATACAAAACCACTATCCGCAATAAATCCTTTCACCTGTTCAGGTAGTTTCTCCCCGCTGATCATCATGCTAGCCGTTGCACCCATGGATACGCCGTGAAAAATGATTTTTGCATCTGGTGTATCTGCCAAGATTTTTTCCAGCCATTTAGAT
This sequence comes from Enterococcus sp., assembly GCA_047975565.1. Classification (GTDB taxonomy): domain Bacteria; phylum Bacillota; class Bacilli; order Lactobacillales; family Enterococcaceae; genus Enterococcus_B. Next base: position 25,899 of record JBKEDT010000024.1, read on the forward strand.
AAATCTGCGCGGTCGAGCCAGCCCATTCCGATAATTTGTCCTTCACTTTCTCCATGTGCACGTAAATCAGGAATCAATACATTAAAGCCACGATTCCAATATTCCTCACCAATCAAGGCCACATCTCGTCCACTGTCTCGATACCCATGAAGACAAATCACCCATTTTTCTTCAGATTCTTTTTGTCGAAAGACTTTTCCTTGTAGGTGCAGTCCCTCTTGGCTTTGAACTGTCCAAACAGTTCCTAGTTTCCAAAAAAATGCTTCTGCTTCTAATTCATTGGTTTCAATTGATTGCGTGAAGATGTCAGGATCCATCAAGCGATGTCCTTTCTTTTGATACCAATTATTTTGTCTATCTAATCCTGCATGAATCAGTTTTTTTGCCATTCTTCTTGAATAGTGGATATAAAAAAATACCAATCCACA
>JBKEDT010000023.1:0-13401 GCA_047975565.1 Enterococcus sp.
AAAGGCTGGCCAGGTGAATTAAGTATTGCGCATGATGAAATGATTCCTAGACTTAGTGAATTGTCTAAGGCAATTCAAGACAACGGTGCAAAGGCCATTGTTCAAATTTTTCATGCGGGACGTATGACAAATAGTGCAACTCTTTCTGGCGAACAAATTGTCTCAGCAAGTGAAGTTGCTGCATTACGACCAGATGCACAAACTCCTCGTGCATTAAGTGAAGGCGAAATTTTAGAAACTATCCAAGCTTTTGGCGAAGCAACACGTCGCGCAATTGAAGCAGGCTTTGATGGTGTAGAATTACATGGTGCCAATACGTACCTTCTTCAACAATTCTTTTCACCACATTCAAATCGTCGTGAAGATCAATGGGGAGGTAGTTTAGAAAACCGTTATCGTTTTATCGATGAAGTGATTCAAACTGTTTTTAAAGCTGTTGATACGTATGCAAAGAAACCATTTATTGTAGGTTATCGTTTTTCTCCAGAAGAATTTGAAACACCAGGTATTCGATTTGAAGATACCATTTGGTTATTGGAACAGTTAAAAGAAACTAGACTTGATTATCTACATGTGTCATTAAATACGTACGAACGTGTTGCTCGCTCAGATAAATACAATGAAAAAACTGTGCTTGCCTATGTTCATGAAGCACTTCAAGGAAAAATCCCATTAGTAGGTGTAGGTGGCGTTCGTACACGAAAAGACGTTGAAACTGTCTTAGAAAACGCTGAACTAGTTGCAGTCGGTCAACAATTGATCGTTGATCCTACTTGGTCAGAAAAATTGATTGAAGCAAAAGATAACGAAATGGTCACGGAACCGTTTGAGGAAGCATTCAAAGAACTTTATCTCCCTTATCCATTGTATAATTTTCTTGAAGAACGCTACCATTCAATTATTAATATTTAAGAAGAGAGGTTTTTTTGAATGAAAGCATTAATTGTATTAACAAATGTAGAAAAATATGAAACCATCGAACGCCCTACAGGTTTGTGGCTAAGTGAATTGACTCATTTTTATGATGTGTTAGTAAAAAATAATATTTCTGTTGACTTTGTTAGCCCTAAAGGTGGCTATGTCCCCGTTGAACCACAAAGTATTTTGTCAATGGATGCTACCGACTGGACCTACTATAAAAATGAAGAATTTAGAAATCGTGCATTAGGAAATACTTTCTCACCTGATCAAGTAAATCCAGAAGAATATGCGATGATTTACTATGCAGGTGGTCATGGAACCATGTGGGATTTCCCTAACTCTAAGGAAATCGGAGAAATTGCATCAGCTATCTATCAACGTGGTGGGATTGTTTCTGCCGTTTGTCATGGTGTTGTTGGATTACTCCAAGTAACGGACGAAAATAATCAATCAATCTTAGCTGGACGTACCGTAACTGGATTTAGTAATGAAGAAGAGTTGAATGGTACAACGAATGAAGTACCATTTTTAGCTGAAGATGCATTAAAAGAAAAAGGTGCAAATTATGAAGCTGAAACTGCTTTTTCTGATGTTGTTCGTGCAGACGGTCGTCTTATCACAGGACAAAATCCTCAATCTGCCCATAGCTTAGGCGAAGCAGTTGTTGCGCAATTGCTAAAATAAATTTGTACAAAGCTAAGTAGAAGTGTGTGCTCGTTTTTACAAAAGGACGCTCCTTCAAAAAAGAACCTGGACATTGCTATGTCTCAGGTTCTTTTTGCTTTTCTCCCTGTTGTGCATCTTCAATTTCACGATGGAGAAAATACGAAATAATCGTTCGAATAACTACTAATGCAGCTAAACGTAAAATATCTGTCAATGTTGGATTGATGATGGATTCAATAATATCTGCGGCAATCAAAATTTCTAGACTGAGAAGTACATAGCTACCTAAAAAATTTTTGATCGTTGTATTTGTTTCTGCAACGTCTAACCGTGTTTGTTTGCTCAGCTCGGATTTTATAAAGTCCTTAGCAGATAAGAAAACACCCCAAACTAACACCAGAATAGAGAAAATATTTAGTATAAAAATAATTAAGTCAAGATATGGAATCACTGCGTCCATCAATTGATGAGAAAGATTTTCCATTTAGCTTCCCTCCTTTACAAGTTCTATCATACGTGACTCGTTACTTTTTTGAAAGGAAAGAGTGAATCGAATAAAACGTTCTCATTTTTGCTCTTTTCAGTCGTCTTTCACGAAAAGAAACGATATAATGAAGGAGAACTGTGTTACTGTGTTAAGGAGGTTGTTCTGATGAAGAAAAATCAATTCTTTACAAAAGTCAAAAAAAAGTGGGGAACTTTTTCTACTAATTTTTATACACATCCAGTCAAGTACTTTTCTTTTTTAGGTGCTGGATTGATTGTTTCAATTCTGTTTTCATTAACATTTTTTACCTTGCCAGAAAAAATCCAAGCGGCTCAAGTAAACAGCTTGATTTATAACCAGCTGCCCACAACCAAACTGTTACCAATGGAGTACTCTACTGCGGATCAGACGATTCAATCAAAAAAAGCGATTTCCGTTATGTTTAGCAAACCACATGGAGAAGAATACGAGAATGTTCTCTCGATTTTCGAGACTGCTGAAGAAAATACAGAATTAAATAGACAAATTTATTACTATCCTATTGTGTATGAGAATCAAGATCTGGAAGAAAAATACGGCATTGATCCGAATAAAGTAACCTTTGTCTTCTTCAAAGATGGTAAGGAAAAGAACCGAGTAGAGACGGATACGTTAGATAAATTACCTAAAGAATTGATTCCAGAATTAAATCGTTTACCAATGTGGAAGCTAGGAGAAGAAGTCGCGCAGTCTTCCACAACAGATACAGCTCTATCAGATGATGAATCTGAGAACAAATTGCAAATAGATGGAGAAAATTTATAAATAAATATTGACACTTCATAGAAAACCGAGTAAACTTAGTAAAAATATTATGAAGGAGTGACCAACAATGAACTTATCTACAGAATTTTTGAGTACAACAACTAAAAATTGGCGTAACTGGCGTAGGTAAGTTGTATTGAGGATCATTTCTGATTCCATAGATACAACTTTTTAGCATACAGCTTAAAAGATGTATCTATGCGAGGCGAATTATAGAATCTACCGCATAGAAAACTTCTATGCGGTTTTTTTGTGAAGACAAGGACCGTATTTTCAGGGTCCTTGTCTTTTTTTGTTTTTATTTAAAAGGAGGAAAAAGTATGAGAAACAAACGATTGATAGGTGCATATTTACTAGTTTTGCTCTTATTAGCAGGGTCATTTATTTATGAAAAGGTAGATGCTGTTCAACAACAAAAAAACGAAGTGAAAACGGTTGGCGTACTTCAATATGTTAGTCATCCGGCACTTGATGAAATTTATCGAGGGATTAAAGCAGGGTTGAAAGAGAACGGATATACCGTTGGAAAAAATGTCAAGATTCTTTATCAAAATGGGCAAGCGGATCAAAGCAAATTAGCTACGATGAGTCAACAATTGGTAGAAAAAAATCCAGATGCATTAATAGGTATCGCAACACCTGCAGCACAATCTCTAGCAAATGCAACGACAAAGATTCCTTTGGTATTGGGTGCTGTGACAGATCCAGTAAGTTCAGGACTTGTGAAGTCGATGAAGGCACCTAGTGGAAACATCACTGGTGTATCGGATCAGCCAGCAATCGGTGCACAATTATCTTTAGCAAAAAAATTAATACCTGATGCGAAAACAGTAGGCATCCTTTATTCATCAACAGAAGACAATTCTTTATCTCAAGTGAAACAGGCAGAAAAAGAAGCTAAAGCATTAGGCCTAAATACGAAACGTTATGCAGTACCATCAAGCAATGAACTCTCACAAACCGTACAAGTAATGGGAGGAAAAGTTGATTTTATCTATATTCCTTTGGACAATACGATAGCCAATGCTATGCAAACAGTTATAAATGTTGCAAATAAAGAAGGTCTTCCAGTTATTCCTTCTGTGGATACGATGGTCGAACAAGGTGGTTTAGCGACAATCGGTATCAATCAATATGAACTAGGTGTTGAAAGTGGAAAAATGACGGCAGATATTTTATCTGGAAAAAGCGAAACCGCATCAACACCGGTTTATACCTTCAAGGATGGGGATACAATCATCAATACCGAGCAAGCAAAAAAACTGGGAATCACGATTCCGGATAATTTGAAAAAAGAGGCAAAATTAGTAACAGATACAACAGTTAAGGAGGAAGAAAAATGATTGTTTCAGCTATTGGGCAAGGGTTATTATGGTCGATACTTGGGTTAGGGATTTTTATGACCTATCGAATACTTGATTTTCCGGATATGACAACGGAAGGTTCTTTTCCACTTGGAGGGGCAGTTTGTGTCGCTGCGATCATTCATGGTATTCCACCGGTAATTGCAACGATTTTAGGAGTTGTAGCTGGAATGGCTGCTGGCTTCACTACTGGAATTCTTTATACCAAAGGAAAAATCCCTGCTGTTTTAGCAGGTATCTTAGTTATGTCAGGTTTAAATTCAGTTATTTTATTTGTAATGGGATCTCCAAATAGATCTTTACTACATTATCCTGTCTTGCAAGATTTTTTAGCAGGTCTTGCATTACCAGATTACTTTGACATTGTCATTGTTGGTGCACTGGCATTAGTAATCGTCATTTCTGCATTACTTTTCTTCTTTTTTACAGAGCTAGGGCAGAGTTATATTGCTACTGGGGACAATGAAACAATGGCTCGTTCATTGGGTATCAAAACAGATAAGATGAAAATAATTGGTCTAACGATATCAAATGGTGTGATTGCGTTATCCGGCGCTTTGATTTCGCAAAGCGATGGCTATGCAGATATCAATAAAGGTATTGGTGTAATCGTTATTGGGTTAGCTTCGATCATTATCGGGGAAGTAATCTTCCACCAACTTGCTTTTGCAGAGAGACTTTTTGCTATTGTCATTGGCAGTATACTTTATCAATTATTGATTTTAGCAGTTATCAAACTAGGATTTGATACAACCTATTTGAAATTCTTCTCGGCGGTGATTTTAGCTATCTGCTTAATGATTCCACAATTAAAACAAAAACTACATCTATCAACTGGATTTGAAGGAAAGGAGTAGTAAGATGAAGGACATTCTATCAATTAAAGACGGTATGAAACGTGTGAAGAATGGTGCACACGAAGACAAAATTTTACTAAATACTCTCGATTTGACTATTCATCAGGGAGACTTTATTACTGTTTTAGGAGGAAATGGTGCCGGAAAAAGTACACTGTTCAATATTTTGGCAGGTACGCTTCAACTAACAAAAGGGGCAATCTACTTCAAAGAGCAAGAGATTACACAAGTGCAAGAAGAAGAACGAGCAAAATTTTTATCACGAGTGTTTCAAGATCCTAAAATGGGAACTGCGCCACGAATGACTGTCGCAGAAAATCTCGCCTTGGCACAACGAAGAGGACAAAAAAGACGATTAAAAAAACGGAAGGTCAATCAACAACTTGAGTATTTCCAATCAGTATGTAGTGAAGTGGGGAATGGGTTAGAAAACCATCTTCAAACGCCAGCAGGAGAGTTATCTGGTGGGCAAAGGCAAGCCTTGAGTCTCTTGATGGCAACAATTTCTACACCTGAATTATTGTTGTTAGATGAACATACAGCTGCGCTCGATCCAAAAACGGCGCATCAATTGATGGAACTAACAAACCGCAGAATTCAAGAGCAACAGTTGACCTGCTTGATGATCACCCATCGAATGGAAGATGCACTAAAGTATGGAAATCGGCTACTTGTCTTACAAAAAGGGGAAATCATTGCAGATTTAAACGAAGAAGAAAAGAATGCACTATCTATGGATGATATGCTTCATTTCTTCGAAGAAACTCTTTAGGCAATCGAAAAAGAATTGACACATTTTTTTATTCGTCCTATACTTAAAACGATTCTAGCAGATACTGTACTATATAATAGAAGAAACTAAACGTAAGTAGACGTTCTTTCATCCTTTCTACCTTGTGACTATTCAAGGAGAAAGGTGAATACATAGCGTAATTCGTAAAAGCATTTACTGCAGGTTGAATCAACTTTGCAGCAGATGCTTTTTTTATGGACAAATAAAAAGGAGGGATTTCTTTGATTTCTGGAACAACACAATTAGCTGGTTTTTTTGCATCACCTGCAAATCATAGTTTGTCGCCATTAATGCATAACTATGCCTTTCGTGCATGTGGAATCGATGCGGTCTACCTAGCTTTTGATATAGATGAGAACCGGTTACCTGCAGCACTAGAAGGTATCAAGACGATGAACATGCTTGGTGTGAACCTCTCTATGCCCAATAAGTCGATTGTCCTACCCTATTTAGATGAAATGAGTCAAGCAACTAAATTGATTGGGGCATGCAATACCATTGTGCATAAAAACGGGCGCCTTATCGGTCATAACACAGATGGTATTGGATTTATGCGAAGTATTTATGAAGAGAATGTCCACGTTATCGGACAAAAAATGACGATTCTTGGCGCAGGTGGCGCAGCCAAAGCAATCATTGTACAGGCAGCATTAGACGGAATTGCTGAAATCGCTGTTTATAAAAGAAAAAATCACACATTTGATAAAATCAAACACGAATTAGCCGTCATTTCAGAACAAACCGGCTGTTCGATTTGCGTACATGACTATGCACAGACACAGCAACTCACTCGTGATGTAGAAGAAAGTATTCTGCTAGTCAATGCAACAAATATTGGTATGGGAGAAAATGTAGAGTGCTCACCGGTTCCAACTATAGATGTTTTTCGAAAAGAGTTAGCTGTCGCCGATTTAATCTATCATCCAACAGAAACAAAATTTTTAAAAGATGCGCGAGAAAATGGTGCGAAAACAATCAATGGGTTAGGTATGTTGCTGTATCAAGGTGCAACCGCCTTTTCCCTATGGACAAATGAAGAAATGCCTATCGAAGAAATTAGGCCGTTATTGATAAAAGGAGAGAATAAAAAGTTATGATAATCGTAATGCAACCAGAGGCAACAGAAGAACAAATCAATCATGTGGTACAACGTGTCAAGGAAGAAGGGTTACATGCACAACTGAATCAAGGTGGCGACCATGTTATTGTTGGTTTGATTGGTGATACGAGAAATTTGCAAGATATTGCATTTAAACGTTTTGATGGTGTATCTGATGTTGTCCGTATTTCAAAAACGTACAAACTAACTTCACGAGAATTTCATCCACAAGATACGATTGTTGATGTGAATGGGGTCAAAATCGGAGATGGTCATTTTGTAACGATGGCAGGACCATGCTCTATCGAAGGTCTTGATCAAATTAGAGAAACAGCACGAATGGCAAAAGCGGGTGGTGCACAAATCCTTCGTGGTGGTGCTTTTAAACCACGGACATCTCCTTACGCATTCCAAGGCTTAGAAGAAGAAGGATTAAAATATATCCGTCAAGCAGCAGATGAGTTAGGAATGCAAGTTATTACTGAAGTAATGGATGAAGCACATATCGAGATGGTCGCGCATTACAGTGATATTTTACAAATCGGTGCTCGGAATATGCAAAATTTCCGTCTGCTTGAAGCCGTTGGAAAAACAGGAATGCCAATTGGTTTAAAACGTGGAATCTCTGGAACAATCGATGAATGGTTAAACGCAGCAGAGTACATTGCTGTTCAAAACAACAACAAAGTTGTTTTTATTGAGCGTGGGATTCGAACATATGAACCTGCAACACGTAATACGTTTGATTTGAGTGCAGTTCCTTTAATCAAAAAACTCAGTCATTTTCCAATCATTGTTGACCCTAGTCATGGTACTGGTGTCTGGGACCTTGTTCCACCAATGGCACGTGCTGGAGTAGCTGCTGGAGCAGATGGGATGATTGTAGAGATCCATCCAGACCCAGCAAATGCTTGGTCTGATGGACCTCAATCACTCAATGAAAAAACGTATTTAAAAATGATGCAAGAAGTACACATTTTGGAAAAAACAATGAAAGAAATTAAAGAATTGAACGCAGAATAAAGGTGGGAGCACGATGACAATTCAGATGAACCTTGAATCAAAGTCTTATTCGATTTTGATTGAAGAACATGGACTAAATCAAGTAGGTAGCTGGGTGAACCAACTTTGGAAGCAACAAGCGATTTGTCTGATTACAGATGAAACAGTGAATGCATTGTATGGGGAACTAGTCTACGAGCAATTAGTTGCAGCTGGGTTTTCAGTCACAAAATATGTAATCACACCTGGTGAGCAAAGTAAATCATTGGCACAAGCAGAACAAGTTTACGATGTATTAACAGAAAATCAATTTACTCGTTCAGATGGAATCATCGCACTTGGTGGAGGTGTCGTTGGGGATCTTGCTGGATTTGTTGCGGCAACTTTTATGCGAGGAATCCATTATTTGCAAATTCCAACAACACTATTGGCACAAGTGGATAGTAGCATCGGTGGGAAGACAGCAGTCAATACAAATAAAGCAAAAAATATCGTCGGTGCGTTTTGGCAACCAGACGGCGTATTGATTGATACAGATACACTAAATACGTTATCTAAACGACGTGTAAGTGAAGGAACAGCGGAAATCATCAAATATGCAGCCATTGCAGACAAAAAATTATGGGAAAAGTTGCTCTCTCTGAATAATTTAGATGAATTGATCGATGATGCAAAAGTGATTATTACTGCTTGCCTACGCATCAAAAAACAAGCAGTTGAAGAAGATCCTTTTGATAACGGAAGAAGATTGATCTTAAACTTCGGTCATACTATTGGTCATGCTATTGAAAAGACGTCAGGATATGGAAATATCACACATGGAGAAGCAGTTTCGATTGGAATGATCCAAATAAATCAAGTAGCTGAAGCCAAGGGAATATCTCCTAAAGGATCCACACAAGCATTGCGTGAGCTTGCACAAAAATTTGACTTGCCGACTGCGACAGATACATGGAACCAACCTGCGCTTTATGAAGCATTGACGCACGATAAAAAGGCACGTGGCAATAAAATCAAACTGGTCTTATTGACTGAAATCGGTACTGCCAATGTATATCCAGTAACAATTGATTCAATGAATGAATTTTTGGAAAGGGCGGAATAAGTATGCGTATTTTAACGGCTGGGGAGTCACATGGAAGCCAACTGACTGCAATTATTGAAGGGATGCCTGCGGGACTGCCAATTACAGAAGAAGAAATCAATCAAGAACTTCGTAGACGGCAAGCTGGTTATGGACGCGGCGGACGAATGAAAATCGAAAAAGACCGCGTCAGCATTACCTCAGGTGTGCGTCATGGGTATACCTTGGGTTCACCAATTACCTTGATTGTTGAAAACAAGGATTGGAAAAACTGGCAAACCGTAATGTCTGTAGCGGATGTCAAAGAAAATGAGCGAACATTACGCCAAGTCAGCAAGCCTCGTCCAGGACATGCAGATTTAGCTGGTGGAATGAAATATCATCATCGAGATTTGCGAAATGTCTTGGAACGGTCTTCTGCAAGAGAAACAACGATGCGAGTAGCAGTTGGTGCTATTTGCAAAAAACTGCTCCATCTAATTGACATTGAAGTAGTCGGTCATGTTGTGAACCTCGGTGGCATTCAAGTGACAATCGATGAACAGGTATCAATACAAGAACTCGCAAATCGTGTTTTGACCTCACCTGTACACGTTGCGGATACAACGGTCGAGCAAGCAATGATGGATTTGATTGATCAAACAAAAAAAGCTGGAGACACAATAGGTGGAGTCGTTGAAGTTTTAGCAACAAATGTACCTTCTGGGTTAGGAAGTTATGTTCAAGCAGATCGAAAATTAGATGCAAAAATCGCTCAAGCAATTACCAGTATCAACGCATTTAAAGGTGTCCAATTCGGATTAGGTTTTGAAATGGCTGATCGACCAGGTTCTCAAGTCATGGATGAGATTTTTTGGAATAAAGAAACAGGGTTTACGCGTGCAACAAACCATCTAGGAGGATTTGAAGGCGGAATGACAAATGGGGAAACACTTCTTGTCCAAGGTGTGATGAAACCTATCCCTACATTATATAAGCCTTTGCAAAGTGTAGATATCCATACGAAAGAGGCATTTAAAGCGAGCGTTGAACGATCTGATAGTACAGCAGTTCCTGCTGCAAGCGTGATTTGTGAACATGTTGTAGCAACAGAACTTGTTCAAGCATTTTTCGATAAATTTTCTCATGATACTGTCGAAGAATTACAAAAAGCTGTAGCGGATTATCGTACCTATTTACTAAATTATTAGGAGGACTACGAATGAACATACAAACGAATGCTCAGGCAATTGAAGGAACACTTCATGTCCCTTCAGATAAATCAATTTCTCATCGAACAATTATGTTTGGGGCGATCAGTAACGGACAGACCGTCGTTCATGATTTCTTACAAGCAGAAGATTGTTTATCCACTGTTTCAGCTTTTCAACAACTAGGCGTACCGATTACACTCGATCCTGATGGAACGGTCGTTATCCAAGGAATCGGTATAGATAACTTTTTAAAGCCAAATAAGCCAATAGATGTAGGAAATTCAGGAACGACTGTGCGCCTGTTATCTGGAATCCTTGCAGGTAGTCAAATAACAGCGACACTTACGGGGGATGACTCTCTTCGTAAACGACCAATGGATCGAATCATCACACCATTACGTGAAATGGGGGCGACCATCGGCGGACAAACTGAACAAGGATTTCTTCCACTGACTATCACAGGGTCGAGTCAATTGAAAGGGATAAACTATACAATGCCAATTGCTAGTGCTCAAGTGAAATCAGCTCTTTTATTTGCTGGACTAGCAGCAGATGGGCCAACGACTATTATCGAAAAAGAACGCTCACGAAATCATACAGAACAAATGATTCATCAATTTGGTGGTGAAATTCATGTACAAGGTAAAGCAATTACTCTACCTGGAAAGCAGACCCTGCAAGGTCAAGAACTAACTGTTCCAGGAGATATTTCTTCAGCAGCCTTCTTTATTGCCGCTACATTACTTTTACCTAATAGTCAATTAACTCTTAAAAACGTAGGCATCAATCCAACTCGAACTGGCATCCTTGATATCATTGAAGCAATGGGTGGCAAGGTGAAGCAAACTGAAATCGACACACTAAATGAATCTGCGGATTTAACGATTCAAACATCCAAACTAAGAAGTACAACAATTGAAGGACAGATCATCCCGCGCTTGATTGATGAACTACCAATTCTTGCATTACTAGCTACACAAGCAATTGGTAAAACCATTATTCGAGATGCACAAGAGCTAAAAGTAAAAGAAACGAACCGAATCGACGTCGTAGCAGAAGAATTGAACAAACTAGGCGCAAACATCACCCCAACCGAAGACGGCATGATAATTGACGGACCGACACCACTTCACCACGGAGTCGTCTCTAGCCATGGAGACCATCGAATTGGGATGATGCTTCAAATTGCAGCTTTACTTGTGACTGATGGGCCTGTCGAACTCCTTCAGTCAGAAGCAATCGCTATTTCTTATCCGGCATTTTTTACTGACCTTGGTCGAGTAGTAATGAAGGAGAATGAATAATGAAAGAAAATCTTGTGCTCATCGGATTTATGGGAAGTGGTAAAAGCACGATTGGCGCTTGCTTAGCAAAAAAATTACAAAAAAAGTGGCTTGATTTAGATCAGCTATTTATACAAAATTATGGTGCAATCGACCAATTTTTTGACAAACATGGAGAAAAAGCTTTTCGAAAAATAGAAGAAGAGCTGTTAGATGAAGCGCTACAAGCGACGGATGGCATCATTTCAACAGGTGGTGGCATTGTTCTATCTGCTAAAAATCGGCAACAACTAAAACAATCTGTGGTCGTCTTTTTGCATGCAGATTCAGCAGAATTATTTCGGCGTGTCAAACAGGATCAAGAAAATCAGCGACCGCTTGCTAGACAATCTGAAGAAGCGTTTCAAACACTGTATCAAAAACGATACCCCTTTTACGAAACGTGCCAAACAAAACAAATCAATACGACCAATCGGACACCAGAAGATATTTGTGAGGAGATTACTCAAAAATTATTTTCTATCGGTTCAAAGAAAAATTAGTTATAATTAATTGTAAGAACACTTCATATTTTGTTAAGAAACACCAAAACATTAGGCGTTTTTTGAATTATAGGGTATCGTAGAATTGTTATTAAAATGAAAAAGGGGGGCGTCCGATGAGTCGTATGGATCGGTATGATAAAAACAAGCAAAATGAGCACTCCGCTCAAGAAAAAACGAGTTTTTTCGCGCGAAGAGAACGAAAGGCAAAGGAAGAGAATACATCAGATTCGTTTGATCAGGAATATGAGGAAAACGAGACATACTACGAGAATACATATGAGGATACCGAGTACAGCAATTATAATACCGAGTATACGAACGATATGAATGAGGATGACTCCTATTCTGAAACTCCATATATGGACGACGCTTCCTACACACGTACACGAAATAAAGAATCTGCCAAAAAAGCAGTGCATCCTAAGGGACCTAAACAAAAAAAGAAACGTAAAAAACGTTCATGGAAAAGAAAATTGCTTTACTTCTTTCTTTTTTTACTAGCATTTATTTTTGGTTCTTTCTTTTTAGGGAAAACGATGGCGCAACATGATGACAGTTTACCTGCTGAAGAAGTAGAAACTTTTAATGGTTCAAGCACATTGGATGGCTCTAAAAACATCTTACTGTTAGGAAGCGATACTCGTGGTGAAGATGCAGGCCGTGCAGATACAATCATGGTCCTACACCTCGGAGGTATCGGAAGCAAGCCTAAATTAGTTTCATTTATGCGTGATAGTTTCGTCTCTATTCCAGGCGTAGGGCAAAATAAAATCAATGCAGCGTATGCTTATGGCGGTGCAGATTTAGTTCGTCAAACACTTTCTGAGAACTTTGGTATTGAATGCCAATATTATGCAAAAGTTGATTTTCAATCGTTTGAAAAAGTTGTGGATGCACTTTTTGCCAATGGGGTAGAGATCGATGCTGAAAAAGATTTGAATTTAGATGGCGTAGATATCAAACAAGGCGAACAAAAAATGGATGGACATACACTTCTTCAATATGCACGATTCAGAAAAGATGAAGAAGGCGACTTTGGTCGAGTACGACGCCAACAGCAAACCATGAATGCGATTTTTAGTCAATTGAAAAATCCATTGAACTTGATTCGGGCACCTTATGCAGCAGGAAAAGCATTTGGTTATATCTCAACAGATCTCCCAAGTACGTTCTTTTTAACAAATGGACTATCTCTTGTCGGTGCAGCTAGTGGTGTAGATCGCTTAAGTGTGCCAGTCGACAATTCATGGAGCAATGGTTCAAGTAGTTATGCCGGAAGTATCTTAGTCATCGATACGCAAAC
>JBKEDT010000073.1:0-15882 GCA_047975565.1 Enterococcus sp.
TATTCTTCATATAGAAACAACTTTCATATTTAGTTTGTCTATTCCATCTCTTAGCCTAGATCTGTCTTCGTTGTCTGCTAAAGTTCAGCTGCCACGTCAAGCAGTCAAAGGAACAAAAAGTGATACATACTTTTCGTAAAAAGTATCTCGTTCGCTTCTTGATGCTTTGGTCTTACCTGCTTCTCTCATCAGTCCATACGGTTCCTGGTGTTCATTGGGCACAACTGACTGTTCTTTCCTCGGATAATCCAGCGATTATCGAAGTGTTCCTATACATTCGCACCGCTCAAAATAGTTAGGTGTTTTGTATACTTGTCTAGTTGGTTTTGTTTTAAACAAACCTGCTTGTTTCATTTTACCACACTTTTCTCTAGAACTGCAGTTGTGACCCTGTATTTTCCAAATCTTGAGAAAAGCTTTTAAAAAAGGTTGGGCAAAAGCATGCTCTAGGGTTTCCCCGCACACACTTTTGTCCCAACCTCTGATTTTTTGGTCATTTGAAAGAGTTTGTCCCCTACTTCGCTAAATTTTGTGCGAATTATTTAGAGTCCTTGTTGTCTTTTTTATGGAATTTGTCTTTCAGATCTTCGAAACCTTCTTTTACATCGTCTTCAAGGTCACGTGCTTTGCTCTTGATATCTGCACCAAGAGACTGAGCTATTTAGTCCTTTTGCTTTAACCAAGAACTTGCAGATTCCACTTCTTCTAGCGTTACTTGATGTCCACTTTCCGTTGGATGAACCCCCACTGTTGCACCACGTTCCTTAAAAGCTGTTGCTAACGTCAACATACTTGCTTCACTTACGATAGGATCATTGATTCCATACGAAAGCCAGATAGTTTTATCGGTCAAAGAAAAGTGTTCCGTGTGCAATCCAAGCGACATCGGATGAAATAAAATCGCACGTTGCAGTGATACTTCTCGTTGAAGCAATAGATGCGCAGCAATATTCGCCCCATTTGAATAGCCAACTAAAATCCACTCTGTTAATGGAATACGCTCTTCTTCACTTACCATTCGAATGCTGTCAAACAAATGATCTGTCTCCTGCTCAAGACTCACGTAGTCAAACTGATTCAATCCATCCCGTTTAAAAAACCGAAGATGCCCTTGTTCTTCAACGGCACCACGAAAAGACAAAATCGTAGCCTTTGGTGCCAAATATTCCGCCAATTCATCTAATGAATGCTCATCTCCACCTGTACCATGTAACAAAATAAATTTGGGTTGCTGCGCCTCACCACGTTGAAAATAGTACGTTAACATTGCTACGCCTTCCTCTCTTTTTATTCTTACTTTTTGTAAGTGTTTTTTATACGCTCACTGTAGCATATTTATGTTAGAGGAACAATTATTCTGCCTTTTGGTACACACGAATTTTCTTACCCGTCAAGTAAAAAAGAAGCGAAGTCATTTCTCTACTTTCGCTTCTCTGTATATCTTTTCAGTTCGTTTCAATCAAAAATGTTGTTGCCGAAGTGTAGTAATCTTCGGGATTCAAAAGAATATTTCCAAAGCCTTTAAATTCTGTTGCTCCAGGAGCCACTTGTGTTTCCAAGGTAATTCCTCCATGGGTTGCTAATTGTTTGCCATGCATGATTATTGGCTCGTCTCCAAATTGTGCAGTAAAAATAACTACTGCTGGTTCTGTAGATGCCATGGTTACCCTCACTTGACTATCAGGTGATTCGAGCACAGCTGGTCTCCCCTTATAACTATCTGCAAAGAAAAATGGATGATCAAGACCACCAGCACGTTGCACTTGTGGATCTTTTGAGTCAAACACTTGCGTTAGCCGTGCACCCGTTTGAAAATCAAAAGGAGTATTTTCTACAGAAAGAATTTCACCAAGTACGCCATGCTCCTCTCCAATCGGTGCAAAACGGTCTGCCTTTAGCGTTAGCTTATGTTCTGCTACCGACTGTGTCACGTCACCAGTCAAATTAAAATATACATGATTCGTCGGATTATATAGTGTGGGCTGATCTGTCGTCGCTTGGTATTCCAACTTCCATTTGTTTTCATTCGTTAATGTGTAACTGACCATTGCACTCAGTTCGCCAGGGAACCCATTTTCCTCATCAAAACTTGTCAATGAAAAGAGAACTTGAACAGCATCTTCTTTTTGAACAAGTTCTGTATCCCAATACTTTTCTTCAAAACTATGCGGGCCACCATGTAAGGTTTGATGATCTTTTTGCGTGGCTACTTTATAGCTCTTTGCCCCAATCTGAAATTTTCCATCTGCTATTCTTCCTGCAACCCGACCAATCGTTGCACCCATATACGCGTCTTTTTCAAGATACTCTTCTGCTGAGTCAAATCCTAAAACAATATTTCGTTCCCCCGTAGACGTTGGAACAAATAAATTAACAATCCGTGCACCAAAATTTGTTATTTGCAATTTATATCCATGATCATTTTCTAATGAGTACAATTGTGCGTTATCTCCAAAAGAGGTTACTTTGATATCCATCGCTACACCGCCTAGATAAATTTACTTTTATTGTATCATACGCATAGATAACGGTTGAGCATTTTGCTTATATTTGTTATTTTTCTCTATTTTTTTGAAAGTAAAAAACGTATCTATTTTATTTTCAAGAAACGTAACAAAAAAAATCACTATTTTACAAAATCCAGTAAAACTTGAAAAGGTTGTTCATTGCAAAATTCCTTATAAGTGGACTATAATAAACGTGTAAAGAGTTTTGGGGAAACCTCTTTATCAACGTGTAAAAGAAACAAATATCTATTTTGTTTCTTTCAGACAAAAAGAGACTAGGCTAGCCTAGTCTCTTTTTTAGTCTAAATTTTTAGTTATTTCTCTTTCTTATTTTTTTGAGGATTCCCCTCCAAAAACAACCTTTTAGAAAACATCTGTTTCGAGTGTTTCCACGTATTTTGCACTGACTGGTTTTACATAGAGTGTCGCTTCCGTTGTTGAAAAAAGATTTAGTTCTCCTAGCGCAGTCATTTGTGTTCGAATTTGTTCTTCCGTCAAATTTTCTGCCACTGTACTGACTGTTAGTGCGTGATTCTTTCCTAAACTATTCAAAAATGTTAACTGTAATTTTTTCATTACACTTCCTCCGTTCCTTCTATTGTTGGTTGATACGTAGTCGTATCTGTTTTCACGACATTTTTGATTTGCATACCAGCTGGTGCTAACGCTAAGAACACAGCTCCTAACTCAAGCAATTGTGCTTCTGTTGCCGTTGGATCGATATTGCTCATTGTTTGACGCACTGCCTCTTCGATTCCTACTTGTTGTAAACTGATTACTGCTTTTGCTGTTACCTCTGCCATCTTTTCTTCCTCCTAGTTTTTTTTATGAATTCCGTGCGCACAGTCTTCACTACTAGTAACGAAAGTTCTGCTTTAATTGTCAAAAGGATTCAATTGATTTTTTCGACAATAGGCTAGGAATTTCTTGCGCCAATTAGATACCGTTTGCCGACTGACTGTTTTATCTTGCTGTTGTGTCTGAAGAAGTAACTGATAACACACGTACTTTTGTTCCTGTCGTGTCAACCTATCCCATTCTCTACTTAAATCAAGCCACCATTCACGCAACCCTTCTTGATTATCTGCCATTGATTCGTCATAATCAGCAAGCCAACGTTCCATCGCTTGTTGTTGCTTTTGTTCTTTTCTTTGTGCATCTTGTAGCGCCCAAATAAGCTTTCTAGCTAAATAGCCAGGTGGATACGCCTGTTCAAATGCCAGTACTGTATCAAACGCTTCTGCCCATTCAACAAGTTTGATACGCGCTTCTTGCACGTAGTCTTCATACGCATTATTTGTTCCATAGATACCGCTTTTCCGCACGGCATAATGAAACATCCGCTCATATTTTTCAATCAATTTTGTTAATTCCTTGTGTTCCATCTCTTTGGTTCCTTCACGAGTATTCCGGCCGGTAACCTGAACTATATGGAAGAAACGCTAGCAAGACAAACAGCAAAAATTGCCATTTTCTTCCTAAAACAGCCATTTTCTGCTACTTTCTCATGATAAAATACGCTTATCTTGTGTATATAGCAAAACTTTTTCGTCGGAGGTTTTCACTATGTCTCAGAAGGCGCTAGCCGCTCATTCATTTTTAGATACTTCTCCGTCTCCTACGCCACTCTTTCTGACACCCAACGCTCTTCATTCATTGGCACAGAAACTCCGCCCCACCTGTTTCGTCCCTGTCTATGAGGAAGTGTACGCTTTGTTTCCTGTCACCTTGAACCATGAACACTATTGCTTATTGTTTCTGAAACACTCTGTCTTGCTGTTACAAATGTCTGTCCCCGAATGTGTTTCATTCATTCTAGAAGTGCATCATTCGCTTGAGCTGGTTCGGTATATCAAAGCAATGCGGATTTTTTTCAAGAAAAACATGTACAAAGTCCCTGTGGCAATAACAACCTATGCACTTCTCCCCTTAGAATCGCCCAAAAATCACTCTGCTTATTGGATAAATCCTGCGCAAATCTCCGCTATCTCCGAGACAAGTACATCCACGACACTTCGACTTGCCAATCACTTGCGCGTTGCTTCTCCCATTCGTAAACGTAGTCTAAAAAAACGAATACTCCTCGCCTTTCAATGTCACTATGTTATCTTTCAGGAATTTCATCCACCAGAGACCTCGCAAGCCTCTCCTCCTGTGTTTGAATTACTATCCAACACGCAATTTTCAAGAAGATTTGCTCAAAAAGCCAAGAACCTACAACCACGCTATACACGTGGGCGTTTCTCCCATATCTATCATCAAGTAATTTATCACGAGGGGTATCGTGCAAAAATGGAAAAATTTAGTTAAGAATTACTTACTAACTAAAAAAATATAGTTTTGATAACTAGTGTTCTTTAACTTTGTAGGCTATACTATTGATATCAAAAAAGACTAATTGGAGTTGATTCTATGATTCTGTTACTCATATTCCTTGCATTCCTTGTGCTTGCTTCACGCGTCATCCTATCAGAACCTTATACGGACGCGAAAAAAGTCGTCCGAGAAAAAAGGACGAGTATGCGTATCATCAAAACTTTCTTTTTAGCGTCTTTTGCGCTTCTATTCGATAGAATCTAACAAAGCTTTCTTTCGATACACGATATGTACAAAAAACTCTCAGGAATCCAGTCGATTGGGCTCCTGAGAGTTTTTATTTCTATTCGTTGGTTAATTCTAATTGCTCTTTTAGTTCCTTTTGTACACGTGCAAGTTCCGTATCACTGACTGATTGGTAAGAAATACCAGCTTCTCCAGTTGTCCCATCACCTGTCATGTTTGTTCCTTCAAGTTGATCAGATTCAACAGTTGTCAAAGCTGGACGATAGTTCGTAAACAAGGTCTTCATCGTATCCCAGCTTAAATCTGTTTTTGCATTATCTCCCAACACATCAAGGATGTTTTGATAATTTGTCAAAGTTGAAAGAGATTTTGTTTCGTTGATGATGCCTGAGATTACTTGGCGTTGACGTTCTTGTCTACCATAATCACCTTTTGGATCGTCATCACGCATCCGAGAATACGCCACAGCTTCTGTACCATCTAATTGAAGCGTGCCGATAGGAAAATCATGTCCATCAAAAGAAAAACTCAACGTATTATTGACTTCCACACCACCCACAGCATCCACTAAATCTTTTAATCCCTTCATATTGATCTGTGCATAATGATCAATCGGGATATCTAATAAATTCTCAACCGTTGCAATAGACATTGCTGTACCACCATACGCATAGGCATGGTTGATTTTATCTGTTGTTCCATGTCCAACGATTTCAGTATAGGTATCACGAGGAATACTTACTAGTGTCGTTGTTTTCTTCGCAGGATTGACTGTCGCAACCATCAACGTATCTGAACGCCCTTCATCTGTACGTCCAAAATCCCCAGTATCAACACCCAATAAAAGTATCGAGAATGGATCACCATCTTCATAGTTCACCTTGCTACTTCGTTTCGAATCCGTGATTCGGTCAACCTTTTCATATGCATCATCTGCCGTGCTTTTCACATCATAGTAAACTTTTCCAGCATAGATTGCTACTGCTGCAACTAGAAAAAGCAAAATCCCTAGGACCCACCATAGCACTTTGTGTCCCTTTGATTTTGGTCGCTTTCTCCCTTGCTGCCGTTCACTTCTACTCGCCATAAAAACTACCCCTCAATTCCTAATTTATTCTTCATAAATAATAACGGTAACATACTCTTTAATTACTCAACAACAATACCAAAATAGCGCACTCTTTTCAATGAATCCCCTAAATATATGAAGGTAATTTAAACTTTATTGTGGAGCATAAAATAAGAGACCACGACCAAAACCGGCGTAGTCTCTTTTAACTTAGGCTCCACATCAATTATTCGAGCTTTTGTCACAAATATAATTGTTCCAACGGAAATATTCTTTCAAAAATTTACTTTCTGTCTCCCAACCGGAGATATCCTCGATCACATAGCTTTCCGCAGTGACTTCTTCCGTCTCGTGGTCATACGCATAATATTGATATCTAGCGCTCTCCTCACCCACAGGCAACAACGCACTGTAACTCCTTCTATCAGACAATCCATACATCGTGTACACATAAAGCGATTTGCCATTGACTTCTATCACCTTGCTCACCCGATCAACATTTCCAAAAATCAATGGCACCCTATGTGTGTGATCGCCATTCTCCATCACTAATACCCTCACTTTATCCTATTGTTCTCATCTATCTTACCATTTTTTTACAATTTTTTAACCTTTTTAATGAAAGGTGAGTGTAATTTGATAGTTTTTGCCTCTTTTGGTAAAAAAATGTTTGGAATATGACGAAAAAGTTAGTTGGATTTTTTATGAAAAGTGATTCCTAGTAAAGAGAAATCAGCAGACAATTCTTCTAAAAGTTGAGCCATCCGTTCTGAATGTACTTCGGGTGATACTGCAGTGAGTGTCATCATCAAAATAGGATAGGTCTTATTCGTTGTGTGAATCGCCAATTGCAAGCTTGTCTCCTCAAATCCCTGGTGTGCGCGCCCGCCTCCCCACACAGAGATTGCCATCAAATTCGCAGATTGGTAAGTCACTGCTTGACGCTCGATCAGATAGACATCTGTGACGGTGTGTACGGGTATCTTGACTACATATGGGCTTTGCGCATAGTCTTCTCTAGATAAAAGTAGCAACCCATGCTCAAAATCAATTCCTAAACTATTAAATGCTTCGGGTCCTAAAAACGATTGCTCTGTCCCACGGTAATTCCGTTGACGAGACTCCCAGATATCTTCTGTCTTAAGTGCTTGATTTCGCTCTTCATAAAAAGCGAGGCGTTGTTCGTCAATTTTCTTTTGTCGTGCTTCCTCATCCACTTCAGGCGTTACACCTCGATGCAATAAAGAAAACCCTGTGACGCCAATAATTGCCCAGATAATCAGTTCGACGATCAATTCCTGCATTGATGCAAAACGTCCAGTAACGATTGTATAATGATGATAAATACTATAAAGAAATAGTGCAATGCCGAAACAAAAACTTGCACGCTTCACGTATTTTCCTATTTGTTTTTTATTCATCATTTCGCGCCCCTTTCTCACTATATTTTAATTATATCATTATTAGAATATAGTGAGAACTAGGAAAGATGATTTTCTTGATTCCGTTTCTTGCGTTTCCTCTTATTTGTTACGATTGAAATTATTGCAAAAAAAAAAAAGCATAAAATGCAAAATTTCCATAGCATTCTTTTGCTCAATTCGGTACAATAAATGCAGTTGATACTTGGTATCAGCGAAAACAACTTAGAGAACTTCGTGTACAGCAAGTTCTCTAAGGCCCTGACTGTTGGCGCCAACCAACTATCAGGGTATTTTTGTTTATCGCTTTCTTCATTAACATTGTAGATTGTCTCACGCGATATCTCAAGGGGAACAAGCAAACATAACCTTGGTCCGAAATCTTGACATAACTAAAAGTCAAAGTACTTACGTATAGTTGCGTGCGTGCTTTGACTTTTTGGCGTACATAATAACGTTATCTTTTGTGTTTGCTCGAAAATCAATGATAAAAAAACTAGCTTACCCAGCAGTAAGCTAGTTCGATAGAAAAGCGATTGGACAAGAAAGACTTCCAAGAACATCAAAACATAGTGGGCATCTTCTGTTCTCGGCACAATTGGGAGGTTGTGTCTCTTCATTGAGGAATCAGTCACCAGTAGAGAATGTGTACTATGTCGGAGATTTTCAAAGCAAGTGGGTTACTTCAAAAATTAAGTTAGTGGTTGGTGGATTCTACTGGATCAAAAAATCGGAAAGGAGATTTTTCTCAACGGAATAAAATGATGTGGCTCCTCATTCGTAGCAAGTCTTCTGCCCGATTGCAACAAAAAAGGTATCGAGTAACACTCGATACCTTGATATAGCAAATAAGTCAAAAGAGGTTGCACGAAATAAAAGGACAATCATTCCATAACAAAGAAACTCTTTCTTATCACTTAAAGCTACTTGGTCATCTAGTGTACATAGATTACAAGTTCAGAGAACATAGCAAGCGCCAACTTGCCGTTCTGATGCTTATCTATTTAACTTTTCTATGTGTCTATTGTCGGTTAAACCACCTGCAAAGTCAATAGAAAGTTAATAAAAAAACAGTTCTCTCTAAAAATTAAATAACACAATCAAGCAGATAGACCCAATCAAAAACTAACCTATTTACTTTTATTCTTATTTGTATAACAAACTTCAGTATATCTTCTCTCAAAAAACGGAAAAAAATAACTTTTATAGACTAGGTGTGCTTCTTTTTTTCGTTTCCTACTATATAATAGTACGTTTATTGTGCACTTCAGGTAGCACGCTATTCAATGTGTATGCACTTCTCTCTTTAGAAACAGACAATCGAAGAATGAAGTATGCTTTACGTTACAATCCATCGAAAGTTGAAATAAATCAGATGAAAACTAGACGAAAACGACAGAAAAAATCAAAAAACAAGTTATTTTCAATTTTTTTTAGTGTACGTTTATTACAAAACCGTGGTTTTTTGAATAAATAAAAAATTTGAGAATTCCAGGTTATTGCTTGACAGAATAGCGTTTATCTGAAAAAAACAACTAAATTTTTCTATTGAATTGTTACAAATATTAAGAAATCAGCTGTTTTGTCATCTAATGTCATCTGTATTTTACGCAAGAAATATTTCTAGATGATAAAGTTAATGACGTTGAAACGTTACTAAATAAATTTTTTGAAACACATAAAGGAGAAAATACATGAAATCACTTAAGACTTTACTAGTAGGAACAACTTTGGCCGGCGCATTATTAATGGGAGCTACTGCAGCTCACGCAGACACTGCTTACACAGTACAATCTGGTGACACATTATCTACTATCTCTCAAAAGTACTCTGGAGCATCTATTCAAGATATCGCTAATGCGAATAGCATTTCAAACATAAACATGATTTTTGCTGGAGAACAATTAACTATCCCAACAGCAGATGATGCACAAACAACAACTACTACTAGCTCTTCAGCTACTACGTATACAGCGCCTGTAACTGAAACAGCTTCTGAAGATACAGATACTACTGCAACTGAAACTTCTTATTCAACTGCAGCTACAACAACAGAAGATACTACTTCTTCAACAACATCGTCACTATCTTCTAGCGATAGTGCTGCGAAAGAATGGATTGCACAAAAAGAATCAAGCGGTTCGTATACTGCAACAAACGGTCAATACATTGGTCGTTACCAATTAACATCTTCTTACCTAAATGGTGACTACTCAGCTGCTAACCAAGAAAAAGTAGCAGATGCTTATGTTTCTGAACGTTATGGTTCATGGACTGCTGCTCAAGAATTCTGGGTTGCTAACGGTTGGTACTAAGTCGATCGATTCATTGACTGCCATAAAGTAACGCAAAAGCAAGGACAAATCGTCCTTGCTTTTTTTGTTTCTTCTATATGAATACAGTAGGAAAACCTATCGAAGCGGATCACTAAAAACAACTTGGACCTAACCGCATTTTCAAATCAGCCTTTCGGAAATATGTTGAAGATATGTAAATATTTGACGAACAATAGCTGGCAATTTCTTCTTATTTCTTCACGCTCCCCACCGAAAAAATCCCCTATTTATATTTCAACTCGTGAAATATTGTCATAAACAGCTACCATTTTTCGTTTATTTTCGCTTGGATTTATTTTTTTCAAAAAAATATCGATTTTTTGCGATTTGATTTTGATTAGAAGTGTTACTTTTTATTTAATGGTTATTTAATTTAAGAAACAACAGAAGTTATTAAAACCTTGATATATCAATAAACACACTTTTTTTCAAAATGCAAAAATAGTAGGTTTTATTACAATTGTTAAATAATCCGTTTTTTTGCAATCTAATGTAACTTCAGTTTTACCTACGACACACATTCAGGTGGTAAAGTAGTCTTTGTTGAAACGAACTAAAACAAACACTTAAAGGAGAAATACATGAAATCACTTAAGACTTTACTAGTAGGAACAACATTGGCCGGCGCATTATTGATGGGAGCTATTGCAGCTCACGCAGACACTGCTTACACAGTACAATCTGGTGACAGCTTGTCTACAATTTCTCAACAGTTTGTTGGCTCAAACGATTTAATCCAAGATATTGCATCAGCAAACAACATTGACAATATCCACATGATCTACGTTGGACAACAATTAACGATCCCAACAGATAATGATAGCCAAGCAGCAACTACAACAGCTACTGAAAGCACTTCTGCTGTTCAATCTTATACAGCACCTGTAACTGAAACTGCTGCAACAACTGAAGATACTTCATCAAGCGAAGCAACTACAACAGCAACTACTGCTGATACAACTGAAGATACTACTTCTACTGAAGCAACTTCTTCATCAACTGCATCAACATCTTCTAGCGATAGCGCTGCGAAAGAATGGATTGCACAAAAAGAATCAAGCGGTTCGTATACTGCAACAAACGGTCAATACATTGGTCGTTACCAATTATCATCTTCTTACCTAAATGGTGACTATTCAGCTGCAAACCAAGAAAAAGTAGCAGAAGCTTATGTTTCTGAACGTTATGGTTCATGGACAGCTGCTCAAGAATTCTGGGTTGCTAACGGTTGGTACTAAGAAGCAAAGCCAAAATTTGCTAAAGCGAATTTCAACAAGAAGTTGGGACAACTTGTCTCAACTTCTTTTTTGTACTTTGATTTTTTTGAAGCTGAACACTAAAAAAATAACCTTGGTTTGACGGTGTTTTCAAAACAACTCCTTCGGAAATAAGTTGAAGACTCGTAAAAATTTGAAGAGCAATTTTTCGTGCTTCTTCCTTATTTCTCGGAGCTTACCGTTTTGAAAACAACCTTTTTTAAAATATACTTAAAATAAAAATATTTTGCACAGTTTTTTTTCGTATTTTGTGCTATTCTAACAGTAATTTACTAAAAGAAGTGAGGAATTGGTATGAAGAAGGATTGGGAGCCTGCAAAATGGCGTCGATTGATTCTTTTAGCGTTGATTAGTTTTTGGACGCTCATTATTTATTTTCTTTTTCGAATCGCAAAATAAGCCTTCAAGACACGTATTTGTTCTTGAAGGCTTATTTTTTTTGTACTTATTTTTCTACAATAAACGCCTGATCTTTTGCCAAGAAATAAGGTGTATAAAATCCTACCCCACTTGATAATGGAAGGACACTGTCTGGCAGTTCAATACCGAGAATTTCTTTCATGTAGTGTCTACGCGTAGTTATCCGATTCCACAGTGCAGGATATGTTTCAGCTAACTCTGCTTGTAACGTTTCATCAGCTAATGCAATCCCATTCTCACAACTTGCTCCGGCATACCCCGCAACAGAAGGGATGATATCTAATTGTAGTAGCATTCCAGATTGAAGCAGTGCTTTTGAACCTGGCGTTATCGGTGACGACAACCATTCTTCTTCCGCGGTAAGATGTCCTGGATTCAAGGTCCAATGATAGGTTTCTTTTGGTAAGACTTCTTCAATTTCTTGATAGATATCTCCACCCGTTTTTCCAATAGCGACAGTTTCTAGCCAAGCGACTACTGCACGATAATACGGCTGGGCGATTTTTTCAAAATAATCCTGCTGTCCTTCTGGCAATTCACTTGTTTCATTCACCACATACCCACTTCGACTGGCTAATCCACCGATAAACCCTGTAGTGACGGAGAACTTATCCCCTTTTCTAATTTTCTTTGCCCGTGGCCAGATTTCTGCATGGGTAAAGCGTTCACCTGTTGCTGCAATCGGCATAATGGTTGGACGTTGTCCGTACGCAACCAACTTTTGTGCCACATCCATTTCAGTTTTCCCAGGTTCGATCGTTTGAATAGCAGACAACACACAATCAGAAGCCAAAGCCGAACCAAATTCATAATGCGCAAGTTCATTCACATTATTGCGCGTCCGCACACCATATACAGGAGAAATAAATACATCGGTAGCATTTCGAACAACACCCTGTGTCACTATCTCTTTGATTGCTTGAACAATAAAATGCGGTACATCAAACAGTTGTTGCTCTGCAAAAAGTTTCCAACCCACAATGCCCACTCGACTTTTTTCATCAAGTCCAGTTTCTACGAAAAGTTGTGTTAAATCAAGCTCTCCATCTAGTGGCTGATTGGGTAATGAGAACAATGGGCAATGCAATAGTTTCGCATCGATTCGTGCATGATTGACCATCTTTAGATTTTCATTTCCTAAAATCAAATATGCCTCTCCAGAGTGATGGAGAACCAGTACCCCCTCCTCAAAACGAGTAGCAAAACCTGTCAAATACGCAAAATTTCCTTGGTGTTCTAAATCATTGTAAATCACTAATGTATCAAGATTTTGTTCCTTCATCTGATCAAGAACCCTCTGCTTCCGCTCGTTCATCGTCGCATCCGTCAAACTAACAAAATCTGGTACATGATCCAAGACAGGTAACGGGACCTTTTGATATCTAATCTTTCTTTCCATAAAAACCTCCTAAGCATTGTGAATTAGCATGAACTATTTAACCGGTTTATTTTATACCATAGTACCTATGGATTTTCAAACGAAAGAAACTTTTCTCCTTAGCTAGTTATCGTTTTCTTATTGAATGTCTTATATCATAAATACTTTACTAATCGCTATTGACTCAAATTTGTGGAGCGAACTAGACGCTTAGCCCACTTAATATGAGACATTTTTTTCTCCTTTTGTATTACAAGTTATGAGACTATTGTAATGTATTTTTATTTCATGTTACAGTACTTCGTGTTACAGCATTATATATCAATTGCTGTTTTAGTTTGAAAGGAGAAATCAATATGACTATTAAAAAACATACCATAGACTACGCAAAATGGACATGCCTGATCCTATTTGCGATTCTGACAGTAGCTAGCCAAATTCCCGGAGTACCATTTATACTTCAGGTGCTACAATGGTTTCCATTAATTGTATTTGCTGTAATTCATGGATGCCAAAGATATGGGTGGAAAAAAATGCTTCTCTACTTTGTTATCACTTGGGCAGTAAGTAATTTACTAGAAAGTACCAGTATTGCAACTGGTTTTCCTTTTGGTAACTATCATTACATGGATTTTCCAATTGCAATTGCCGGTGTCCCAATTGCAATTATGCCAACCTACTTCGCCCAAAGTTATATTGCATTGACAATATCTCAAGTACTACTTGGCGTTTTCGGTCAAAAAATCAAAGGCATTTACAAGTTTATCGTCCCATTAACAGCTTCTCTTGTTATGACGATGTGGGATGTGATTTCTGATCCAACAGCTTCGACAATAACTGGTGGCTGGACATGGGAACAAGGCGGAGCATTTTTCGGTGTGCCAATCTCTAACTTTGCAGGATGGGTACTATGTGTCTACATTTTCATGCAGATCTTTACCTTAATCATCAGTAAGCATGAGCCTACAGATGTTCAACATCAGGTTGCTAGCAAAAAGATGTTTTGGATTGAACCATGTATCGCATATGCTTGTATGGGGATGGGTGTATTCATATCAGGCTTTACTCAAACTCAGTATACTGATATCTACACTTCGGTAGCAATGTTATCTGTATTCTTAGTTTTATTTAATGCATTAATGGCAATAATGCGAGTTGTTCAAAACAAGGGGGACCTAAGCGCTTGAAAAATATAATTAATTCCAATATGATGACTAAAAATGTACAGACAGAACGAATGGGCGCTGTGATGACTCAAATCGATCTTGATAACTGTCTTATCGAGCATCCTGAATACAATATGAATTCTTGGTTTGCATTCGGTCGTTTTCAGACAAATGACGGGATGATGAATTATTTATTTCACATCATGCAATTAGAATTCCCAAAATTAATGGGGGGAAGAAAATACCAAGTCGTCATTACACTTCTAAATGAATCTACCGGAAAATATTATGCTAAAGATTATCTATTTAAAGCCTCTGAAGTTACCGTGAACCTTGATAAATTTTATTTAAAAGTGCCAAATGGTCTCATGGAAGGCACACTTGATAGCATGCATCTAATGATTGATGAAAAACCTGCAGATTTCAAACTAGATACCACAACAAAAGCAATCCATTATCCAGTAATGTCAGGTGGCACCTCTGTCTTTGAATTACTTGGAATGTGTATCCATCAGTTTTCCATCCCATATATGGCTACTAGCGGAACCTTTGAGTGGGGTCGCCAAAAATATGATATTACCAATAAGGGCTATACTTGGTTCGACCGCCAATGGCAAAATCAAGACATGAAAAAGCCAATAAAATGGAGTTGGATGGCAATTTATCTTGAAAACGGTGATGTTATTAGTGTTCTTAACTGTGATGTTCCTGAATACGAAACGAGCCTACTTGCCAATTTAAAATCAGATGGTACACAAATAAACGGGATGGGAAATCAAGATGTCCTCCCCTTTAAAAAGGGTGAATCCGATTATTATTATAATTCGAAATCCAAACAGGAATACCCTTCCCATTGGATTATTGAAATTCCTAAAATTAATACAAAACTTGAAATCATCCCTGCTGGAAAAAGAGAACAAGACATTACATCAGTATTTGCCCCATTAAGCAAATATGAAGGTGTGACTACGGTTAAAGGAATCTATCAAGGTAAAGAAATTACTGGAACAGCATTGGTAGAACTAATCGGTTCATGGCCGAAGCATAAACATTAACTAAACTTAGGTTCATTCGTGACAAAAATTATCCCCGTTGCCATTTAAGGTGACGGGGATAATTTTTCCACTCTAGTCTGTCTTGATTTATTTCAACTCAATCGTTGTTTCATACGTATGTGTCTTCTCATCTGGATCAGTAGCGGCTTGATTCGTTCCCATAAACGAAATTTTAAGTTCGGTAATATCCGATACTGCGCCCAACTTATTCACACCAAACGCAGCCCAGCCATCTTTACTTTCGCCCTTAGCAAGCGCACCATCCCAACGTGGCATCATGTAGCTACCCGTAACCGACTCATCTGTATTCAACGTTATCTCTGCCTGTTGCGGATAGACCGAAACATCTTGCTTCTCACTCTTCTCCGTGAAATGAACAAAGACAATGCCTTGATACGTTGCATCATTATAATCACGATACTCTTTAAGCTGAACGACTTGCACCTGGTCGATTTCCACTGTTACATCTGCCCAACTCGCATCCGACCAGTCCGTTGTATATTCTGCACGGTCAACAATTTGCGCAGTCTGGTCACCCGTACCTTCTGATACACCATGAAAATCAGGATCATCCATCAATAGATTACTCGTGCTACTTGTCGATGTTGTCGTCTCCTCAGTACTTGTGGACACCTGAGTTTCTGATTCTTTTGCCTCCGATTTCTTCGTTGTGGATGACTCATTCGATGCA
>JBKEDT010000094.1:0-26586 GCA_047975565.1 Enterococcus sp.
GATTTGCCAGATAGTTCACCCATTAATTCTAGATTTTCTGCCCAATCAGTTGATTGATGCGATACGTTGATTGTTGGTGCGATTTTATTCAAGTTGGCTGTAACAGATTCATCAAATTTGGTTGACCCTAAAATAACATCTGGAGCTAATGCAGTAACAGCTTCAACATATGTTCCCAATTTGTTCCCAACATACTGGACATCAGAACCTAAATCATCTATTAGATAACTCGGAAAATCAGTCGCAACAGCTACGGCTCCAATTGGGTCTACACCTAAAGCTACCGCATCTTCCATTGATTCTAGGCTAGCTGTAACAATTTTATTTGTTGGATAAGTCACTTCATATTTTTTATCCAAATATGTTAGCGTTTGTTTTTTTGCCGTCTCAGAAGTTGTTGTCGTTGTTTTTGTATCCGCAGTACTTGTTGCAGAAGAAGTTCCACATCCTGCAATAGCTAGTGATACGCCTAGTAACCCACCTGCAATAACTAATTTTTTCATTTTTTACTCTCCTCAATCAATTGATAATGATAACTATTCTCATTTAGATGTATTTTAGCATACTTAGTTATTTTTACAAGTAGTTTTTTTCACAAACATCTTCTATGCTTATTGAATTCGTCGGCATAGAATGTCTCTCAACAAAAAAATAAGCGAACAGATCGCACTCTGATCGCTTACTCCTCACTTAGAAATCTTCTGTATCCCCTATTTTTACTGGTGTTTCAGGATGTTCATTCGTTAACTTTTCTGCATGTCCCTCTCCCCATTTACACAAAGTCAACAGGACATCTTTTAGCGATTCACCATAATCAGTAAATGCATATTCCACTCGTAGCGGTAATCCAGGGTATACAATTTTGGTTAAAATCCCATCTGTTACTAATTGCTTCAACTGTTCTGTCAAAACTTTTTGTGATATCTCCGGAATAGCACGTAGTAACTCACCATTTCGATTGATTCCAGAACCAATAAAACATAAAATCACTGGTTTCCATTTTCCAGAGATAACTTCCATTGTCACTTCGATGCCAATATTATATTTTTCTCTCATTTTTCTTTCCTTTCTGTACGAATTATCCATTTCATACAAATTCGTATGTACCTTACTTCAAAGTGCGTACTATATTTTTCTTTTTCTTCATATTACCATGAATGTACAAATTGTTAAGGAGTGAATTTCTATGGAAAACAAACAATATCCTATTAATTTTTCACATATTGGGCTATCTGTCCCTGATATTCAAAAAGCAGTTGATTTTTATTCAAACGTAATGGGCTGGTACACCATCATGGAACCTTCTTCTGTACTCGAAGATGATTCTCCAATTGGTGTCATGTCAAAAGAAGTTTTTGGCGAAGGCTGGAAGTCTTACAAGATTGCTCATATGTCTACCGGTGATCGAATCGGAATCGAATTGTTTGAATTTAACCAAAATGAAGATCCGGAGAATAATTTCAAATTTTGGGAAACAGGGATTTTCCACTACGCAGTACAAGATCCTGATATTGAAGGATTGATTGAAAAAATCGTTGCACATGGTGGAAAACAAAGAATGCCGATCAAAGAATATTATCCTGGTGAAAAACCTTATAAAATGGTATATATGGAAGACCCTTTTGGTAATTTAGTTGAGATTTATACACATTCCTATGAACTAACATACTCTCAAGGTGCTTATTAAATGAACCATGCTTTAAAACCTGAAACAAAATTTGTTTCAGGTTTTTTGTTTACTCAAAAAGTAAACATTTTATAATTGTTGACATTTTCAATAAACAGAGTATACTATTTTCGAGGTGATGAGATGAATTTCTTACAGATTTCATTAAACGAATTAATTCAAGGATTCAGAATAGACGGAACAGATGTTTATTGTAACTATTGTCAAAATTTCACTACCAATGCATCGGATTCATTATCCACTTCAATAGCCAAAGTAACCCAACACATAGAAGATGCACACCATGGACCCGAGCAAGCTTTACTTACTTTTGAAAGTAAGTACAATACATTAACAGACAAGCAAAAGGAACTCCTGCTACAATTTACATTAGATAAAAAAGATCAAGAAATTGCCGATGATCTACAGGTATCTCCATCAACTATTCGACACCAAAAATTTACCTTTCGTGAAAAAGCAAAGCAAGCAAAGGTATATTTGGCACAATTTGAAGCAGTCTTTTCAAACACACACGAATCAGAGGATACACTACTTCCAACACCTGATCAATCGGAGATTATTGATGACCGTTTTTTGATTACCGAAAAAGAATATGCAGACATCGTAAAAAAATACTTTGATTTTTCACAAGGAACCGTCGTCCTTAAGACCCTTCCAAAAGGGCAAAAAAAAATTATTGCTATTTTAAATCGAATCATCGAAGAGTTTTCAATGAACCATCATTATTCTGGCCAAGAAATCGATATGCGTTTAAAAGAAATCTACTTTGATTATTTATTAATCAAAAGATATCTTGTGGATTATGGATTTTTTACTCGAATAGCAGATGGCTCAGACTATTCCCGCATTTATTAAGGAGACATATCTATGGATGAAAAAAGAAAAAAACAATTACAAGAAGAATATCGAATGATGCCCACCTATTACGGAATCATTCAAATCAAAAATGAAGCAAATGGCAAGATTTTTATTGAAGCTGTTCCCAATATAAAGAACCGTTGGAACTATTACAAATTGAACTTAAACAATAATTTTTATAAAAACACCCCTTTACAAGCAGATTGGATCATTTACAACGAAGAAGATTTTTCCTTTGAAGTTTTGTGGAAAAAGAAAACAGATGACGTGGTAAATATGAAAGAAGAACTAAAAAAAATCAAGAAAGAATGGTTAGAAAAATTGCAACCTTACGACGATAAAGGCTACAACAAACCAATGAGGGAAGATTAATGGCGCAACAACCAAATGCACAATTTACAGAGATTGATGTTTCTACTTGGAAACGTCGAGAGTATTTTTACTACTTTACAAAACTCAATCCAACAGCCTATTCTGTGACTGTAACGATGGATGTAACGAAGTTTTACAGTTATACAAAGGAACAGCACTTCAAATTCTTTCCAAGCTTTCTTTTTCTGGTTACAAAGTTGATTAGTGCACATCCTGAATTTACTGTTGCACGTGTTGAAGATAAGTTGGTGAACTATGATGTCGTACATCCTTCTTATTCGCTTTTTCATGAAGACGATCAGTCCATTTCAATGATGTGGACAGAATATGCAGCAACATTTACTGCCTTTTACCAAAATTATCTTCAAGACACTGCTACCTACAAAGACAAACACGGCGCAATGGTCAAAGAAATTCCTACACCACCCAACGCCTATATGATAGGGATGATTCCTTGGCTAGATTTTACAAATTACACCCCTATCCCACTCAACGATTTAACGACTTTTTTCCCGATTATCCAAGGAGGAAAAATGACTGAAAAAGAAGGGAAACGAGTTCTTCCTGTTTCCTTTACTATCCACCATGCAGTAGCAGATGGCTATCATGTCAGTCGTTTTTTTGCTGAATTGCAAAAAGCGTTTGATGATGTGGAAAAATGGTTGGTTTAATAACAAAAATAAAGCCTATTCTCTTTCTGATAAGAGCATAGGCTTTATTTTATTTGCTTAATTTCTCAATTTTTTTAAACTAGAACCAAAAATTTGTTCAATTGCAACTGGATCATGATGGTCAAAAAATTGGCTCGTATGTTTATCTAATCCAGAAATTGTTGCCATATCCTCTGCACTTAATTCAAAATCAAAGACAGCGATATTTTCTTGCTGGCGTTCTTTATTTACAGATTTTGGAATAACGATGATTCCTCGTTGAATCAACCAGCGTAAAATCGTTTGTCCATTTGATTTATTATATTTTTTACCAATTTCTGCAAGTACTGGGTTGGTGAAAATATCTCCTTTTCCTTCCGCAAAAGGC
The DNA here is from genome assembly GCA_047975565.1 of Enterococcus sp. GTDB lineage: Bacteria > Bacillota > Bacilli > Lactobacillales > Enterococcaceae > Enterococcus_B. Next base: position 3,956 of record JBKEDT010000094.1, read on the forward strand.
GCCCATGCCTCTGGTATCACTCCGTTTTGTAAATTCCATTCAACTTCAGAATCTCTTTGGTACCAGGGATTTAGTTCGATTTGATTGATTGCCGGTTTGACATTTGACATTAGTTCCAAATTTTTTAATTGATCCGGCCAAAAATTCGAAACACCTAATGATTTTATTTTTCCAGCTTGTTGGGCTTCTTCCATTGCTCTCCAAGCCCCTGCGATATCCCCATACGCTTGATGTAAAAGAAATAAATCGATATAATCTGTACCTAATTCTTTTAAATCATTATCAATTGCACGTTTTGCATCTTCATATCTGTAGTTAGAAACCCATAGCTTCGTTGTTAGAAAAATCTCACTGCGATCAATTCCACTATTTTTGATTGCTTTTCCCACAGCTTTTTGATTGTTATAGGCCTCAGCAGTATCAATCAATCGATACCCATTTGCGAGCGCATTTTCTACGGAAGCCACCGCCTCTTTCTCATCTGTTATTTGAAATACACCAAATCCTAATTGCGGAATGGAATTTCCATCATTCATTTTTATCATTGGAATTGTTGTCATAACTTGTTGTCTCCTCTTTGATCAATCATTTGCATGGACATCATATGCGTTTAATAATAGTTCTCCCAAACCTTCTGTGTCAGGGTCATGTTGTCCTTTTTCTTTATCTAAGCGACGAATACTATCCATTTCATCACTTGTCAACGTAAAGTCAAAAATAGCCAGATTAGAAGCCATTCGTATTTCATGTACTGTTTTTGGGAAAACAATCACACCTTCTTGATATTCAAAACGAAGGATAATTTGTCCGATATCTTTGGTATACTTTTCTGCAAGTTGTTTCAATACAGGTTCATTAAATAGTGCTCTATTTCCTTGACCTAAAGGCGCCCACGCTTCAAGTGTCACATGATTTTTCGCCATTATTTGTCGTAGTTCTTTTTGTTGGAAATACGGATTAAATTCAACTTGATTCACAGAAGGCATGCTTGTAAAGCTTTTTTCCCATTTTTTCCAAAGTTGAGGTGTCATATTGGATACACCGATCGAATGAATTTTACCAGCTTCTTTGGCTTCTTCCATTGCTTTCCATGCTTCATCAACTTTTCCATATGGTTGGTGAATCAGATACAAATCAATATAGTCTGTATGAAGTTTTTTTAGTGAAAGATTGATTGCTTTTTTTGCATCTTCATACGCATAATCTTGTAACCACATCTTTGACGTAAGCCAAATCTCTTCACGTGGAATGCCACTATCTTGAATTGCTTGACCAACTTCTTCTTCATTAAAATAAGCTACCGCAGTATCAATATGACGATATCCTACTTCTAAAGCTTTACGGACTGACTGATAAGTGGATCCATCATTTGGAATTTGAAAAACACCAAATCCCATCGAAGGAATTTCTGTATGATCATTTAATTTGAATGTAGGTATTTTCATTGTCAACACTCTCCTTTATTCGTTAAACTTAGTTTAGTTGAGAAAGCAACAGTTGAAAATTCAGAATTGGTTATGCTAGTATACGGTAAACGTATGGAGGGATTCGATGATTGATCTTTATTTATTGGAAGAACTGGTTGCATTTAAAAAATACGGCACACTTGCAGCAGCCGCAAAACATTTAAACATTTCACAACCAGCAATGACTCGAGGAATCAAGAAATTAGAAGAAGAATTGGAACTAAAATTAGTCTATCGTAAGCCTAATCGAATAGAATTAACAAAAACTGGAGAATTCGCTGCTGAAAAAGCGACGGCTCTCCTAGAAATCCATCAAAATTTCCAGTCAGAAGTACATCAATTTGATCGAACGCAAACACAATTAACCATTTGCTCTTCCGCACCAGGGCCTTTGATTCTACTCAAAGCATTGCATTTGTCGAATATTGTGATTGACGATACACTTGGTGAACGACCAAACTGGACAGAGTTATTGATGCAGGAACAATACAGCTGCATCGTTACAAATCATCCTCTTTCAGATAAAAAAATAAACTCCGTCTATTTAGGAAAAGAAAAATTAACCGTGAATCTTAACGGATTTACTGATCTCGCAAACCAACCAAGCGTCACTTTTGATCAACTTGCCGATCTCACTTTTTTAGTATTAAAAGATATTGGTATCTGGGCAGATATTGTCCAAGGAAAAATTACTCATGCGAAATTTTTATACCAAGAATCACAAGAAAATTTTGATGAAATAAGAAACTATTCCATTTTCCCATTTTTTACCACAAATCTGTCAAAAATTGATCCTTCTTGGCAACAGATTGATTTAGGTGATCGCATACCGGTACCGATTAGCGATCCTACTGCAGAAATGAGTTTCTACGTGAGCTTCTTAAAAAAGAATGAGAAAGCTTTGCATTCGCTAATTGAAGCCTGGCAAGATATTTGGGCACAAGCTGACTAATTGAAAAGCGCCAACCTCCTAGCGTACAAAGAGGTTGACGCTTTTTAATAACTAAGTTTTTCTACTCTTGTAAACTTACTTTCAATTCTTTCACACCAGTGAGTGTCATCAATACGAGTAAGCTGATCAAATAAATACTGCTTAAGAAAATAATGACCATTGTTAAATTATAGTAATCCATCAAAAAGCCGATGACGATCGATGAAAATCCGCCGACTGCTCGCCCTAGATTCATGATAAAATTATTTGCTGTTGCGCGTATTTCTGTAGGATACAAACTGCTGATCATTGCACCATACCCGCCATACATCCCATTGATAAAGTAGCCAACAACAACCGCTGCAGCAACTAAACTCCATTGACTATGTGCCATGACAAGTAAGAACACAGATAAAGAAGAACAAATCAAGAAGAAAGCAAATGCCGCTCGAGGGCCTACCTTATCCATTACGATCCCAAAGGTCAACATCCCTAAAGACATCCCACCGATTGTACTGACCATCCACAAAGCCGATCCAGATATCGACAACCCTAACTGTGCCTGCATAATAGATGGTAACCAGTTCATTAAACCGAAGTAGCCAGCAATTTGGACAGTCACCATAATACTAAGTCCAATAGTTTGCCATGCAAGATGTTTTGTTTCAAATAACTGACTTAATTTTGTAGTCTTTCCTTTTGCTTTATTTTCTTCAAACGCTTCTGGTTCTTTCAAACCTCGACGGATGAATAGAACCATCAGCACAGGCATTACTCCGATTACATACAACATTTTCCAACCTAACCACGGAATAACGACCGCCGCTAAGATAGCCGCTAGTGCCGCACCAACTTGTGCCCCGATTCCTGCAATAGATGCTGCTCGTCCAATTTGTTTTTTGGAAAAACTTTCGGAAATCAAAGACATACAGGCGCCATATTCTCCACCTGCACCAATTCCTGCGATGAAGCGAAAAAGATAAACTAAATAAATATTTGATGCAAAATACATAAGTAAAGATGCAATAGAAAATAATAGCACTGTTTGAGAAAATACCTTTACTCGCCCATATTTATCTGCCATGAGTCCAAAAAAAATACCTCCAATGAGCATTCCCAAATTAGTAACGGTAGCAATCAAGCCTGCTTGTGCTCCACTAAGATGAAAAGTTGCAATCATTGAAGATAAAGAAAAAGATAAAAACATAATGTCCATGTTCTCTAACGCTATTCCTGCCGATGTAGATAGTAAAATCTTTCGCTGGTACTTTGTCATTTTGATAGTTCTCCCCTTTTTCACTCTAAATTATCAAAATTATATAGTAAATTTAACTAAAAAGCAATGTTTTTTTATTTTTTGTAAAGAAAAAGCCGAGCCCTTGGTAGACAGGGGTTCGGCTCTTATTCAAATTTGTAGTCTATGTAACTAAACAAGGTGCCATACATTTAGAAAGCAGCATCACTTACTAAACCGATTTTTTTTCAAACTGTACACAAGCAAAAAAAGTACTAAGCCAACGCCTAATATCCAAGTTAGTAAGGGACCATACTCTAATTGACTCCTTACAAAAAATATAATCAGAAAAATTGTGACAAAAAACAAGAGAATAGTGTTCATCACTTTCATAGTTCTTCTCTCCCTACATAGCTTTTCCATCAATAAAAACGATGACTTTTATCCAATGTTTTTTAGAAAAGATGACTCTTTGTTTCAACAATTTCCCAAACTCGATAACTCCTTTCAATAACGAGATACATATAATTCACCTCCTCTTTACTTTTGGATATAGCTACTATACACTTGCTTCAAACGAACAATACATTATGCCCAAATATTCGGCATAATTTAAAAAGAAGGTTTAGTATGGAACCCAATAAGGTACTTAAAAAATTAAGAAAAGAAAGAAATATATCTCAAAGCGAGTTAGCCAGCAAAATATCCACAAGGAATACTCTTGGTAGTTATGAGCATGGAGGTACTTCGATTAATTATTATATTTTACGTCAATATCTGGCAAAGTTGAATGTCTCAGTTGAAGAGTTCGATTTTCTAACTGCTACCGATATAAAAGAATATAAAAAAGTTATTTCTACAAAACTTAAGCATCTATACTATCACCATAACTATAATGATTTGATTGCCTTATTAAATGAGATCAAATCAAAATATGAGACTAGCCATGATTTTTATTATCTTCATCTTGATGCACAATATCGATTCGTTCTTTTTAAAGAGGGGATAATTCATCTTGATAAAAAGGAGATTGATTTTTTTACCAACGAAATAAAAAAATATCTTGATAAAATAGAAACTTGGGGACAATTTGAATCATCTGTATTTATAAATACAATGCATATTTTTGACACAACATACGTGCTACAAACGATTGAATACATACATAAGAAGAATATTTTTTATAGTACACTTTACAAAAAATACCAAATTTTAGAAAAAATGCATCTTAATGCTTTGTACCTTTTGTCTGAGCGAAAAGAATTTCATTTAGTTCCTATTATTCTTAATTCTTTTAAAAAAACGATTGATGATGATGATTTAAAAAATAAAGTTATTATCTCTTTCTTCGATGGTTTCATTGAGAAGAACGAATCTAAAAAAAATAAAGCACTCCAGGTCTTGCGCACATTTGATATGCATATGCATGCAGACTATTTAGCATCTCTTTATCAATAATCTAACTCTAGTCAAAAGTATCTATCTTGCATTTTTTTATAGAGACACAAAAAAAGCCTAACCCCTGTCTACCAAGGGTTCGGCTCTTATTTTAAAACTATTCTTCTTCTTCAGCCATGAATGTATTGAAGACTTCTTCAATCATATCCCATTCAGCGTCTGATTCGATTTGTTCAAGGTTGCCTTCTGTGCCATCTTCGTTTTCGATGTATGCATAGGCTTGTAATTCTACTTCATCGTCTTCTGGTACGCCAGCTGGATAAAGTAGTACATAGTTGCGTCCAAATTCTTCTTGACCATCAATCGTCAATAAGATTTCGTACAATGTTTCATTTCCTTCATCGTCCACTAATGTGATATGTTCATGTCCTTCATGCTCATGCGTATGTTCTGTCATGAAAATCCCTCTTTTCTTGATTTGATATTAAAATAGCTGCTTTCCATCACCGTCAAGATAATTTTGCAAAATCATGACAGCCGCTAATTTATCGATTACTTTTTTTCTTTTTGCTCGGGAAGTATTTGCTTGTTCAACAAGCATTCGTTCAGCCTGAACAGTTGTTAGACGTTCATCTTGATAAACTACCGGCAGCGAAAATAATTCTTTGATTTTGTCTCCATATGCCATTGAAGCTTCAGCACGTGGACCAATCGTATTATTCATATTTTTTGGCAATCCGACCACAAAATGTGTTACTTCGTATTGATCAACTAACTCCTTTAATCGATCAAATCCAAATTCGCCTTCATCTTCGTTGATACGGATAATTTCTACCCCTTGCGCTGTCCAACCAAATGGATCACTGACAGCAATACCGACCGTTCGTGAGCCGACATCTAACCCCATGAGTCTCATAAGTTCACTCCGTGATTTGAAAGATAGTATTTCACTAAGACTTCCATGATTTCATCTCGTTCATGGCGACGAATCAAGTTTCGTGCATCACGATAACGTGGAATGTAGGCCGGGTCTCCAGAAAGCAAGTAGCCAACAATCTGATTGATTGGATTGTACCCCTTTTCTTCTAAAGCCCGATAGACTATAGCCAATGTTTCGCTTACTTCTCTTTTTCGACTATCATCGAAATCAAAACGTACGGTTTCATCTGTAAAACCCATTATACTACACCTCTTTCCAAATAAGGTATACACCTTATACAGGTACATTCTACTAGAATACGTCAAAAACTACAAATAAATAATGGTTGTTTTTGAGAAAAGTTTCAAAGTTCGGTATTCGTATATGTGTCTTCAGATGTGTACGCTACTTCCCGTTATTTTTTAATACTGTAGCTAAAATCTGTACGCCTTTGTGAAGCTCTTCTTCTGTAAGGATCAGTGGTGGCAGCAAGCGAATGACATTCTTTCCCGCCTTCAATGCAAGTAATCCGTTATCAGCTAACCCATCCAGTACATCTTCTATCGAATATTCGTCAGTCAGTTCGATGCCCCACATTAGTCCAGTGCCACGAATTTCTTTGATTTTGTCTTGGGGTAACTGCTTCAACTCCTCAGCTAGCAAGTGGCCTTTTCTTTGTACTTCGAGTAAAAATCCAGACTGTTTTACTTTTTCTATTACGACTTTTGCCACAGCCATCGCTAGTTTGTTCCCACCAAATGTCGTTCCATGACTTCCTGCGGAGAAAGCTTCTTGGTACGTATTTTTTGCAAGCATGGCACCTACGGGGAATCCATTGCCTAATCCTTTAGCAAGCGTGACAACATCTGGGATGACTCCATATTGTTCAAAGGCATAGAATGTTCCTGTCCGTCCTATGCCCGTTTGGATTTCATCAATCACGAATAATGCACCTACAGCTTCACAACGTGCCGCTACTTGTTTGATCCACGCACGTTCTGCTGGTTGCACACCACCTTCTCCTTGAATCAGTTCTAAAAGTACACCGGCTGTTTCTGTTGTGATCCTTTGATCGATTGCCGCATAATTGTTGTATTCAAGAAAGGAAAATCCAGGTACAAGCGGATGAAAGCCTTTGTGTACACTCACTTGTCCTGTCGCACTCATTGCGCCATACGTCCGTCCATGAAAAGAATTCAAACAAGTCACAATCTCTGATTTTTTCGTTGCCTTACGTACAAATTTCAAAGCTGCTTCATTTGCTTCAGCACCACTATTACAAAAGAACGCTCGATAATCATACGATTCACACAGTAATTTGGCAACTTCTTCTTGTAGATGATTTTGATACAAATTCGGCGTATGCCAAATTTTTAGTGACTGGTCAATCAATGCTTGCTCGATTTCTGGATCCCCATATCCCAGATTTACCACACCAATACCACTTGTGAAGTCAAGGAAAGTCCGTCCTTGGTCATCGTGCAGTGTACACCCATCTCCAGTAACTAACTCAAACGGTTTTCTTACATAATTCGGTAATAAATAACTCATTCGACTTCCTCCTTACGTGTGGTAATGTGCATTTAGTTCCACATATTTCTCCGTTAGATCACAGCCCCATGCCGTACCTGTAGCTTCTCCACTTGCCAAGTCAATCGTAAAACGGATCGTCTCCTCTTCAAAATATTGAGTCAAGATTTCTTCATTATATTCTTGTGCCTCCCCATGTAAATAAACAATCACAGGACCAATCTGGATGATTATCTTTTCCAAATCAATCGCTATCTCACTCATGCCAAGGGTTGAAAGGATCCGTCCCCAATTCGGATCATGTCCGTAAACTGCCGCTTTCACAAGTGGTGAGCGAACGATTTTACGTGCTGCATCCCGCGCAAGTATCTGAGTTGGTGCACTTTGTACAACGACTTCGAGCATTCGGGTGGCTCCTTCTCCATCTCCTGCAATCGCCTTTGCAAGCTCAACCATAATCTCTTCCAATGTTGTATAAAAGAGTTGTGCATCTGGAGACCCTTCGATAATTTCACTCTGGCTGGCTCCATTTGCTAATAAGAAGACACTGTCATTCGTCGATGTATCGCCATCTATACTCACCTGATTAAAGCTTCCATCCGTTGATTTTTTTACCCATTGTTGCAACAAGTCCCCTTCGATTTGCGCATCTGTCAATACGAAACACAGCATCGTTCCCATGAGTGGATGGATCATTCCAGAACCCTTAGCCACACCAAAAATCGTCACAGGACCATTTGCTGTTTCAATCACACGCCCGGCTTGTTTTTCTTTTGTATCTGTTGTCATGATTGCTTGTTGAAAATTATCAATAGAGTGATTGGTCAAGGTAAATTGTTCAATCATTGGTAGCATCTTCTCCATTGGTAAATGTGGGCCAATCGCGCCTGTGGAGGCAACGGCTACTAGGTCAACCGGAATTTGCGCTCTTTTTGCAAAAACTTCTTGTAGTTGCTTTGCATCTTGCATCCCTTGTTTTCCAGTAGCAGCATTTGCATTGCCAGAGTTCACAAGGATTCCTTGAAGCTGCTGATTTGCTAGTACTTGTTGAGAAAGTTTTACCGGTGCAGCTTTTGATTGATTAGTGGTAAAAACACCAGCTGCATTACACATACGTTCAGATAAAATAAAGCCAAAATCGAGTCCCTTTGATTTGATTCCTGCTCGAACTGCATCTAAGAAAAAACCTTTTGGTAGAGGTAGTGTCATGGTCTTGCTCCCTTCATCATTCAAGTTTTTTTAAACGAACCTTTCTTCTCTTCATTGTATCGTATTCGAATTATTTGAGAAACAAATGTGCAACCTCGAATGAACAAATCTTATTTACCAGAAAATCAGTAAAAAATACCTACTGTGAAATTTATATTCCACAGTAGGTATAAAAATATAGCGATTAAGCTTTTTTGAAAAAAGTCAGTAAAAATGTACTGAATCCTATTACTGTTAATGACACTTGAATAAGCTCAAATTTCTTAGGTAACACAAGCGTACATAGTTCTTTGAGAAGCATGAGTACCAGTACTGCTATAACTACATACAGTATATAGTAGGTACGCATACCGGAAGCCCATATAGTTGGTGAGCATCCCATGATCACTCTTGAGCAAACACCCATCAATAGTATGACTATCATAAATAGAGATATTTTAGCACGATCAAAACAAATATATAAGGCAAAAATCAAGCAGGCTAAGAGACCTAAAATAAAAATTGTTGCCAGCCACGTTCCAGGATAAAACAAGGATAGATTCGTTCCTGTTTTAGAAAATAGTTTCTCTAAAGCACCACTGTCCCAAATCATTGCTCGAGAATTACCACTTACATTTGTAAAACTTTGATTCATCGTATTGCCAATATAAATCAATAAATTTGTAAAGAACGGTACCGCTGAAATAATTTTTACGTAGTAATTGTTTGTTTTGATGTATGCAAGAATGAATACTAAAAGAAAAAATAAGAAAAATAGACTATTCATATCTACAAAAAAAGGCTTTCCAAACGAGGATATACCTAAATCTATTTTATTGATCATTGAAAAATTCTTATATTCGGGAAACCATCTAGCTGTTTCTTGTATACTTCGAACCGAATTACCTGGAGCTGTTAAAGAAAATACTAATTCTACAAAACTAATAATTGTAAAAGGAAGTAATTTTAAACTATAGTTTTTGTTTGAATATAAATAAATAGACAGTATACTCGTCAAAACAAAATAACAAATATTTACCTGTTCCTGATTTGCTGCATAAACAAGAAAAGGGATACTTATAAAGTAGATTGTCTGATTGATTTTTTGCTGATTTATTAATTGATAGAATGGATAAAAAGCTACCAAAGCAAACGTTACTGGCCATTGATAATTTAACGTTGTCGCTCTCCAACCCGTTTCACCCATAACGGTCATTGGAATCAAACAATAGATTGAAAAAACTAGTAAAAAATCCCTTATAGTGATCTTTTTAAAGATATATCGGCAGAGAATTAAAACTGTTCCCAACATTACAAATGAATTTAAAATTTTCCACAATAAAAAGTGCTTAGAAAAAAACATTAAAAATAGTTCTATTAGAATTCTTGAACTCCACGTCCGATAATGCTCCAATGAAGCACCTATGTATCCGAGATTGTTTACTCGATCTAAGTAAACTAAATCATCTGAACGAATTGTAGGCATATACAAATTAAACAGTAAAAATAAGAAAGCCACACTCCCTATAACAATAAATTTTTCATTTTTTTTAAAAATTGATTTACCCGCTTCTTTCATCTCTATCCCCCAATTTACTCTCTCACTTATACTAAAAATATAGCTTAAAGATCACTATTTCACAATACAACTTAGACAAATAAATGCATATAAAAATTTGGTGAGAAAGGAATTTTTAGATTATGTCAAAAAACAGGAATATTCTGCTGTATTTCGAAAAATAGTGCAACCTATTACACGATACTCAGAGGAAAGAAAAAAAGGAGTGGATTTCTCCACTCCTCAAATGTCTAACTTTTTGGGGCACTACTATTATATAGTGGTGCTTTTTATTATCGATACTTGCTTTAAAAAAAAGCGGGTGACGAGAATCGAACTCGCGACATCAGCTTGGGAAGCTGGGATTTTACCACTAAACTACACCCGCAGTACTTTGTAAGTATACGCCCGATTTTTTTGAATAACAAGCTTTTTGGTCTTGCTTTTCTACATACTTTTAAAGCAAAATAGAGGAAAGGAACATATTAAAGGAAAGTATGGAGAACTGTGATGCCAGATAAAGATTTAGATTTATTATTAGATACTTGCTTGCTCGCAGGTAAGGTAATGATGGAGAGCAATGCAGAGATGTATCGCGTTGAAGATACCATGAGTCGAATCGCCGCAAGTTCGGGAGATTATCGCTTGGTTAGTTATGTTACTCAGACCGGCTTATTTGTAGGGCTCGATCGTTCTTCTACGATTCGCATGGAACAAATTACCAATCGGTCAACAAACTTAGAAAAAGTAGTGAAAGTCAATAGTTTATCCAGAAACTATGCGACGCATCAACTTGATTTACATGAACTGTATCAAGAACTACAAAAGATAGATAAAGAACAATTTTTCTTTCCAAAATGGTTACAGGTATTAAGTGCTGCAGTTATCAGCGCCACTATCATGGTCATGTTTGGTGGTAGTATGTCGGATGTTCCAATTACCTTCTTGATTGGAGGGATTGGCTATATTATTTACTTAGTTAGCCTAGTCTTCTTTCGAATGCGCTTTTTAGCAGAGTTTTTATCCTCACTGTTTATTGGATTTGCTGGGATTTTTTGTGTGCGTTTTGGTTTAGGTATCAGTGAAGACATGATTATCATTGGATGTGTCATGCCACTTGTTCCCGGAGTACAAATCACCAATGCTATCAGAGACTTGCTTGCTGGACACTATTTATCTGGCGTATCTAGAGGAACAGAGGCTGCAGTAACCGCCACAATGATTGGCTTTGCAATTGCTTTTGTTTTTCAATTATTCACTTAGGAGGGACGCTGTGATTGAACAAATCATAATTCAACTTATTTTTAGTTTTTTTGCTACTGCTGCGTATGCCATTGTTACGAATGTTCCAAGACGCGCCCTTTTCTGGTGTGGCCTTTCTGGTATGTTTGGCTGGATCATTTACTGGCTATGTGTTTACTTTGGCACCAATGCTGCCTTGGGTTCATTGCTCGGGTCCCTTGGTGTAGCTTTTATCAGCGATCGTTTCTCAAAGCGTTTCAAGATGCCAGTTACGATTTTTAATATTCCCGGAATGGTTCCTTTAGTGCCTGGTGGGTTGGCTTATCAAGCTGTCCGTAATCTTGTCACTTCTTCATATAGTCAAGCTATCGATGTTGGTGTACAAGCGATTATGATTGCTGGCGCAATTGCATTAGGGTTGGTCTTATCCGAAGTCTTCAACCATAATATTCGGAATTTTAAAGTAAAACGTGATGCCATTCTTGCGAAAAGAAAAAAACGACCAAAAGTTTATAAATAATCAGAGTATATCCTCTGATAGAAAACGAGTCCCCTCAGAAATGTCTTATGATTTCTGAGAGGACTCGTTTATTTTTGAAATAATTATGTCTGGACTTCCAGCTCTATTAGAATGACCGATAGACATATTGATTTTTTGGTGCACTTACCTTAGTTATCTTAGTAGGTGTAACTGTTGGTAACTCTCTTTTTAGTGGTTGGTAATATTCTAATGAAACGGTCCCTTCCACATGATACCATTGGTCATTTGAAAAGTTTAGATTATCGGGCATATGTGTCAATAATCCAAAGACTCCTGAATCTGCTACACAATGGATGATTCCGAATCTGAACAAGAATGCATCTCCTTGATCTCCTTGTGGCGCACGATAAACAAATCCTTTGTAACTGATTTTCTTTCCGATAAATTCACTTGGATAATCATAAATCAATTCCATAACTTCAAGATAATTCTCATCCGTTATCTCAATCGTATCTTTATTCTCATATTCCTTTAAAAGCTTCTCCATCTGCGTTGTGTAATCTGATTTATTGAAATAAATACTTGTATCTGGTTTCAAATATTGTGTATTCATCTCTGGATCTCCTACAGATTCTTTGCTGACTGGCAAACTGAATCCTTTAGCATCAACAATCGTCGTATCTAAACTAATTGTTGGAAAACACAAACCGACTACAATTGGGAGTGCCAATAACAAATAAGCAATCACTCGTTGGTGTCGCTTTTGCAATCCATGGTCATGCATCTCCTCATGAGGATGTTCTGTCTGATTGCCGTTCTTATCTGCTTTTACCCAGATAGTCAGTTGAACGAGAGCTAGGACAAGAGACAGACCCATCGATAGAAATGCTAGATAACGATAATGGACATTGATATATTGATTTAACTTACCAGATACTTGTAAATACATCATCAACTCAAAATACCCTGATAAAATCAAAAAACGAAGCATTCTCTCTCCTCCTTAGATCAGCGCAGCGTAAATAAATACGCTAACGACAATCAGTCCTACTAATTTAGCAATAAACTTTCCACTAAAATAACGTTTCATCATTAATAGATTCTTGATATCTACCATTGGACCGAACACTAAAAATCCAGCAACTGGACCTGTCCCAAATAGACTCATTAATGAAGAACCGATGAAGGCATCTGCTTCTGAACAAAGTGACATGGTCAAAGCGAGCACAAGCATGACTAAAATTGCAAGATACTTTGTTGATCCTAGTGTCAGCATTGCTCCTGTTGGTAAATATGTTTGCATCGCTGCAGCCAATAATCCACCAATAATCAAATAACGTCCTGTATCAAAAAATTCTTCCACTGCATGCACAAGTACATGACTGATTTGTTGGAAAAAGCGTTGTATCGCTGATTCTTTGTGCCACTCAGTTGAAGAATCATTTGTAAGATGTACATGCGTATGTCCATGTGTATGCGCGTGTTCTTGTGTATCTTCTTGTGTGATTGTAGCTGCTTCAACTACGCCTGAAAGCTGCATTTTTTCTCTTAAGATGTCCCCTTTTTGAAAATAAGCTAACCAAATACCAATAATCAAAGCAACAATAAAACTTCCTAACATACGTAAAAAAGCCATTTTGAATGAATTTCCAAACGCAATGAACGTTGAGAAAATAACGATTGGATTAATAATTGGTGCTGTTAGCATAAATGCAAAAGCTGTATGAACGGGTACGCCCTTACGTACGAATTGATGCACGATTGGTACGATCCCGCATTCACAGGAAGGAAAGAAAAAACCAAGGAAACAGCCAAAAATAATTGATAAAAAGCGATTCTTAGGTACCCATTTTTGTACACGCTCGGGTGTCAAAAAAACCTGTAAAGCACCTGAAATAATACAACCTAAAAGTACAAACGGTAATGCTTCAATAACGATTGATAAAAAAATGGTACTCATCTGCAATGCAGAGTGAGGAATAAAATCAAACACGAGCGGACCTCCTTTTCTTGCCGACTCACTATACCTTTTTTTCTTTTAAAGTACAAGAGTAGATAATGAAACTTCATATTAATTTAGGGAACAAAAAGCAGATAAATTGACTTATAAAGAATATCTGCTAAATTACCATTGAAGGAGGCAGATAAAATGAAACAACTACATACTATAGAAGAATTTGAACAAATGAAACAACTACATGCAACATATGTCATCTATATCTCTATGCCTAATTGCAGTGTTTGCCACGCTGTTTTGCCACAACTAGAACAATTAGTTACCAAGTATGCTATCCCAGCATTTCACTTAGATGCTTTTGACATTCCTGAAGTAGCTAGCATGTTTGAAGTTCTTACTGCACCCGCTGTCCTTGTCTATCAAGACAATCGGGAACTGGACCGTCAAGCACGATTTATCAACCTACATCATCTAGAAGACCTTTTTCAAGAACTTGAAGCATCAACAAAACCAATCAGCTATGAGGAGCTTTTTGGTTCTCTATCGAAATAGGCGTTATACACTAAAAAGTTGGCACAAACAACGTTTCTTGTTTGTACCAACTTTTTATTTTTTAGAAATAACTTCTATTTTATACGTCTACTCATCCAGTTCTTCATGTACAGGTGTTTCTGAATGTAAAAAGTAAATCAATGTTTGTAGTTCATTCGTCAAATCAACGTTTTGGATCAATACATCACTTGGTGCAGTCAGACGTGCTGCAGTAAAGTTCAAAATCCCTTTGATACCAGCTTCTGTCAATTCTTTCACGACCATCTGCGCATTTGCTGCCGGAATCGTTAGAATTGCCACTTCAATTTGTTGAATCTTGATTTGTTCAACCATATCGCTCATTGGATATACAGGAATCCCATCTACAATACGACCCACGATTTCTGGATTTACGTCAAAGGCACAACTAACACGAATACTATTGCTTTGATGGAATTTATATTTTAACAAGGCGCTTCCTAAATTACCAACACCGATCAAGGCAACATTTGTTAGCTGATCATCATTCAATGTCTTCGCAAAGAAATTCATCAAGTTTTCCACATCGTATCCATAACCACGTTTGCCTAATTCTCCAAAATATGAAAAGTCACGTCGAATCGTTGCGCTATCTACTTGGACAGCCTCACTTAATTCTGTTGACGAAATTTTTTCCTTACCAGCATTATTTAAAATTCGTAAGTAGCGATAATATAAAGGCAATCTTTTCGCCGTTGCCTTTGGAATTATATGATCTTTCACTTGGTTACCTCCATTAGATTACTCTTTTTAACAGATTTCTTAAATTATTTTGTGATACTTTCTGTTGATTTATCTATAATATCAGGACTTGTGACCAAAAAGCAATTTCATTGCCTAGATATTGTGAAATTTTATTCTATATTCATGTTTTTATCATTTATCAAAATGTCGCAGTATCAACAAAAATATGATAGACTACAAGGGAAACTGACTTTGTCGATAAAATAATTCACAAAGTAGAAAAGAGGATTCGATGATTTTATTACAAGCCAACCAAATTGCTCGGCATTTCGGTGCAGAGCGTTTATTTGAAAATATCCATTTAGAAATTCATAGTCAATCACGTGTTGCACTTGTTGGTCGAAATGGTGCCGGAAAGTCAACTTTATTAAAAATTATTGCTGGCATCGAAAGTCCTGATGACGGTACGATTTCTAAAAATAAAACAGCAACGCTTGGTTATTTAGCACAAGATACTGGACTTGATTCAACTGAAACCGTCTGGAATGAAATGCTGAAAGCCTTTGCTGAAACAAGAAAAATGGAAGCACGCATGCGTGAACTTGAACAAATTATCAGTGAAACAACACCTGATACGACTGCATACGATGCTGCACTGAAAGAATATGATCGTTTACAACATAACTTTGCTGAAAGAAACGGCTACGGATATGAAAATGAAATTCGTTCCGTGCTTCATGGATTTAAATTTGATGAAACTTTTTATGAGCAACAGATCAACACCTTATCCGGTGGACAAAAAACACGTTTGGCATTAGCTAGAATGCTGTTACAACGTCCAGATATTCTGATTCTTGATGAACCTACCAACCATTTAGACATTGAAACACTCTCATGGTTAGAAAACTATCTTCAAAATTATACCGGCGCACTTCTTATTGTTTCGCATGACCGTTATTTCTTGGATAAAGTAGTCAATGAAGTCTACGAACTTAGTCGAAAAAAAATGCACCATTATAAAGGAAACTATTCAAAATATCTCGATTTAAAAGCAGAGCAACTTGCTACAGAATGGAAAGCCTACGAGAAGCAACAGACCGAAATCAATAAACTCGAAGATTTTGTCGCTCGCAATCTTGTACGTGCCTCCACTACAAAACGTGCCCAAAGTAGACGAAAAACGCTTGAAAAAATGGATCGTCTTGACCGTCCGCAAGGAGATGAAAAATCAGCGCACTTCTTATTTGAAATCGACAAACCTTCTGGTAATGTTGTTTTACAAGTTGAAGATGCGGCAATTGGTTATGCAGAACAGATTCTATCTGAACCAATCACAATAGACGTTCGCCGTAAAGAAGCAATTGCCCTTGTTGGTCCAAACGGTATTGGTAAATCAACCTTGTTGAAGTCGATCATTCATCAGATTCCGTTTATTAAGGGAAAAGAAACGTTAGGGACCAATGTCTCTATTGGTTATTATGACCAAAATCAAGCAGAACTTCACGGGAATAAAACAATTCTTGCAGAACTTTGGGATGAACATCCAACCACACCAGAAAAAGATATTCGCAGTATCCTTGGCGCGTTCTTATTTTCTGGAGAAGACGTGGAAAAGACGATCCCTTTACTTAGTGGTGGAGAAAAAGCGCGTGTCGCATTAGCAAAACTTGCAATGAATCGCGAAAACTTCTTGATTCTCGATGAACCAACGAACCATTTGGATATCGATAACAAAGAAGTTTTAGAAAATGCATTGATTGATTACGAAGGTACCCTACTCTTTGTTTCGCATGACCGCTACTTCATTAATCGTATCGCAACAAAAGTAATTGAACTTTCAGAAACAGGAAGTAAAGTCTATCTAGGTGACTATGACTATTATCTAGAAAAGAAACAAGAAGAAGAAGAATTAGCTGCTCTTCTCAACCAAGAAACTGCTGTGGAAGAAACAATCACAACAGGTAAAAAGAATTTCTACCAAAATAAAGAACAGCAAAAATTAATCCGTAGCCTTACAAGAAAGATTACGCAAATCGAAGAAAACTTAGCGACATTGGACGAGACAATTGCACATCTTCAATCCCAAATGACCTTACCTGAAAATCTGAATGATCATGTCCAATTAACTGAATTAAATCAACAACTCGAAACCGCACAAACAACCCAAGAAGACCTACTTGGTGAGTGGGAAGAGTTAAGTATCGAGTTAGAAGAAATGACGACAGACTAAATAAATCAGTTCTTAAACAAAAAACCTGAGACACTCTCAGGTTTTTTTATTTGACTAAGAAACATCCAATTCCCTGTTACTCACGAACATTATACATTTAATTCACAAAAATGTTAGCTTTATCAAAAAAATTGAAGAATATTGAATACACCATTCTTTGTGATTTAAGTTACAATATAGGTGTACAAAATGTACCGAGCAAAGGAGAGAATCATCATGAAAAAATCAGATACTCAACTAATCAAATGGCTATTTGCAACTCATAGTGACGCTGTAATTGCTTCTGGAGCGAACTTACCTCCTGAAAAAATCAATTATATCCACAAAATTTTTTCAACAAATTCAGATGAAATCGTTGAATTTGCAGACCGTCATAAACTTGCTCAATTTGCGATTTTTCGTATGGCGATTGAATCGACTAAATTCCAAGAAGCATTCCGCTCTGCTCTACGAAAATCTATCGATGTAAGTGGCACATTAAATGATTCAAGTATTCAACTAAGTGCGAAAGCAGACGATCAACGAATTGCCTTTACCATCGAAGCAGATAAAAATGAAAATGTTATGGAAACTTTAGTGAAAGATTATACACTCAATCTAGATCATTGTGTCAATCCTGTACGTATCCATCCAAAAACAGACCGTACAACTTTATTTACACCAGGGGAATTTGCAAAAGCCTACAAACGTATTGCAGCCTCTTTGAATTATGCATTTAACGCAGCAAAACTTACACTTCCATTGGTATAAAAAAAGAGACCGCGATGGGTAGTCGCGGCCAAGGAGTTTTACTATATAGGAGTAAAAATGAAAAAGTGTTATAGGGTTTGTTGATTGGGTATGTCTATATACTAGCGAGAAATTGTGAAGAATATGTGACTACTTCTTTTGTTTTCTTTGGTTAATTTATGTCTATTTTTTATCCCCAATAATAAGTTATACATACGTACGAAAAATACTTTCGTGCGTATTTTTTTAAAGTGAATGGAAAACAGGCCGCATCCGATCAAATGTACAAAACTGAGTAAATCCTATTTCTTTTAAAAGTTTTTGTCCTTCTTTGATAGCAAAGGCTAAATGTTCTGGTTTGTGACTATCACTACCAATGGTGATAATCTTACCACCTAATTGATAGTACAACTCAAGAATCTTTCGTGAAGGAGTGAGTCCATTCACACCATATCTCGTTGAGGAAGTATTCAATTCGATTCCTTTGTTCTTTTGAATCACTTTTTCTAGTATTTTAGTAATAATATCTTTGTTTTCCTCAAAATTATCCACTTCCTTATCAATATATCGGCGAATCAAATCCATATGCGCCAATACACTAAAATCATCATACTTCTGCACAAGTTGATAAAGTTCTTCATAATATCGTTCGTAACTTTCTTTCGGAGTCGCTCCTTTTTGAAACTCTCCAGTCCAGAATTCTTGATTATTGATTTGATGTACGGAAAGTAAGATAAAATCAAACGCATACGTATCAAAGAGTTTCTGAAATTGTGGAATCGTTGGTACTTGCATGCCAAATTCCATTCCTTTTTTGATTGTAAGCCTCCCTTTATATTGAGTTGACAACTTTTCAAGTTCAGCAAAGTATCGTTCATAATGAACATTTTTTACAATCTTATTTTTTCCTGGAAGAAAGGTATCTGTTGGTAACCAATCTTCCTTTACTCCATAATCGACATGATCCGTGAAACATATTTCTTCTAATCCTAACTCAATCGCATCTTTCACAACATCTTCCATCAAATACCATGAATCATCACTATAATCACTGTGTACATGATAATCAACATACATTCTATTTCCTCCTCGAATCAAGCATTTGTTGTCTCTTCTGATTGTACGCATCTACTTTTTCTTGCCATTTTTTTTGATCTTGCGCATCGATTTTCCGTAATACTTTTGCCGGATTTCCTCCGACAATACAATTCTCAGGTACATCTTTTGTAACCACTGCTCCAGCAGCCACGATAGAATTCTTGCCTACAGTAATTCCAGGCAACAAAACTGCACTGCCGCCAATCCAAACATTATCTTCAACAACGATAGGTAATCCAAACTCTAGTTCTTGTATACGAATCTCCGCATCTGTTGGATGTCCGGCAGTATAAAAACTAACTCGCGGCCCCACCATTACATTATCCCCTATACAGATTTTATTGACATCTAAAAAGAGGCAATCCATGTTTGCATAAAAATTATTCCCGATTTCTACATGTCGCCCGTAATCAACATATAAAGGTGGATTGATGTAGATATTGTCTCCTGTTTTTCCAAAAAGTTTTTTCTCTAAAGCAATGATTTCTTCCATATTTTCGATAGGTGTCTGATTGATTTGTTGCGCAATTTTTTTCCCATACATCGCTGTATTTTCTGGAAATATTTGGCTAGCTAGATAAAGTTCTCCAGCTAACATTTGTTCATAATCAAAATCCTTTTCCACATGAATCACTTCCTTTGCCTAATTTTATTGATTTACTCATCACAAACTGAGTTATTTGCTTTCGCTACTTTTGAAAGATGAAGATTTCGAACACAATAAATGAATAAAAAAAGCCCAATTGCCGCTAGTGAGCACAGCAAGATAATCAATGATTGCTGAACTGTTGCTGCTGTATAGAACATTTTAGTCAAAAAGTTCCAAACATAAGGAGCAAAATATGCACTTAAAATTGTTGCTGTAACAATTAAAGAATTCACTTTGGTTAATTGATTTTTTAAAGCGGATTGATTTACTTGTAAAGTGATTGCCGGCCCTGTAAATGAATAAACAAAATTAAAGCATAACGACCAAACAAAAATCATTTGCCAACTCGTACTGATGAGAATACCTAGAACACTGATTGCAGCTCCTAAAAAACCAATAGGTAGCATAAATTCCTTATATCTTTTATATAAAGAGCCAAACATAAGTCCTGCAAACATACCAGACAGATTCATTAGACCTAAAAGTGTTCCAGCTGTCTTTGCCGATGAAAAGCCTCGTGAAACAAGATATGTTGGTATTTTCAATTGCACTCCCCAGATGATCAAGAACGTAACGAAACAAAGAAAAAGATACATCTTTACTTTTTTATTTACTGCTTGATGTTTGTCCGTTCTTTCTTCTTTTGGAACAACCACATCTGGTACAAATCGCCAAATAAAAAATGCAATAACTCCTAAGAACAAATAAATAAAAAATGTAAATGTCCAATGTATCGAAGCAAACCACCCAGAGAACAACAATAATATGGCATTTCCTAGTGCCGAAATCCCCATTTGGACACCTAATAACGCCGTTCTTTCTTCACCACTATACAGTAACGAAATCAATGCAAGTGCATGAGGTGAATACAACCCGATCCCCAAACCTAAGATGAAGCGAGTAACAAGGAAGAATAAATAATTTGATATAAAAAACGGAGCGATTCCTGCAAATGTTCCCAAAATCAATCCTGATAAGATGACCGGGCGTACACCAAATTTTTTCGTTAGTCGATCATTCAATAAAATTGTAAATAAAGCGCTTAAACTTGAAATAGTCACTAATGATTCAATCGTTGCTAATTGTTTCGTTGGATAAGCTGTCGCAATCATCGGAATAATTGATGTAATCCCTGTTGCTGCTCCAGTGACTGTTGATAGCGAAAGCACCCCAATTTTTTGCTGTATTTTTCTCCTCTCCATTTCCCAAAACCTCTCTTATAATTTTTTTACTATTTCTCCTCCTTTACTCTTTTCTCACTATATTTATAACATTATTAACAAAGTTAATAAAGTGTTTTCTTTTATTTATTAACTTTCCTCCTTATTTTTGCTATTATCTATTTATTAGGAGGAAATTCAGATGCAATCTTATCGTCCAACAAATATCAAACAACACAATCAAAAATTTATTACCCGCATACTAAGAAATCATGCGCACCCGCTAACAAAAAGTCAACTTGCAAAGAATACGGGTTTGAGTGTCGTTACTATCAACAAAATCCTGCCAGAAATGATTGAAAATAAAGAAATTATTGAATTAGAGACTTCCGTTGCTACCGGTGGAAGAAAAGCTTCTGTTTTCCAAATAAATGAAACCTCTCATATGATGTTGCTGGCTCAGTTTTTAGAATCCAATGGCCAAATAGTTATTTCGTTTATCCTAGCCAATCGCTTAGGTCACCCACTGCCCGAGACAAAGAAAATCATGACAAATATTTCGATTGAACGATTCTTACAATGGATTCAAGATTTTCAGAAAGAATTCGCAACATTAGATACACTCATCATTGGTATAACTGGTGTCGAAATCAACGGAAAATTGAAAATCATGGACTATTTACCTTTTCTTGACTTGAACTTGAAGGAACAACTTGCTCGTACAGGAATTACAAATATTGTTATCGAAAATGATATCAACGCTGCCTCACTAGGATTTTGTGAAGAAAAAACCGATATTCTAGCAGGTATCTATTTCCCAGAGAACTTTCCGCCCGGTGCATCATTAATTATCGATCATACGATTTTTCATGGCAAAAATAATTTGAGTGGTGAAATCAAGCATTTGCCAAATCAACCGTATACCTATCCTTTAGACACTACAAAAATAAGCCAAGCAGTCACTGATGCGCTTCAAACACTCATTAGCGTCTACGATCCAGAAGAAATCATTTGTTTTATCCCGACTAAATGGGCAACGCAGCTTAACATATCTGAGACTAAAGAACAATTAGCAACAGTCTTCCCTTATACATCGTTACCAGTAATTACTGTAACTGATGTATTCGAACATCATTACCAACAAGGATTGATTCAACTCGGGCTAGCTGTATTTGACTCTATGTAATACAAAGAACCTAGAACATACTCATGATTTAGGTTCTTTTGGTACAAAAAAGTAGACCGCGATGGGTGGTCGCGGTCAAGGAGTTTTTACTATATAGGAGTAAAAATGAAAAAGTGTTATAGGGTTTGTTGATTGGGTATGTGTATATAGTAACGAGGAATTGTGAAGAATTTGTGACGAGTTCTTTGCTTTTTTTTAACTATTTTTTTTAATAAAGAACAAATATCTTTGATTTTAGATAATTCCCATTCTCTCTACAAAAAGTGTTTTATAATAAACTAACGCAAAAAAGCGGCTTTCTAGCCGCTTTTAGTAGAAAATTGGAAAAAACCAGGTGTAAAAAAGACGTTTTTTCACTCTTTAAAATGTTGATAAATTCCAATTTTTACTGATTTTTGCTATTATTTCCGATACATCTTAA
>JBKEDT010000082.1:0-34100 GCA_047975565.1 Enterococcus sp.
TAACTTGGTTGGTAGCCTTGGGCTAACCACATCATGCGAATACTATCTTGGATAAGTGCTTCAATTTTACGACCAGAAAAAACAGATTGAGTATATGCACATAGTATTAATTTCAACATCATTCGTGGATGATAACTTGCTGCACCACGATGGTGTTTTAATAGTTCAAACGGTTCTTCTGGAATACTTTCTACTAAATGCTGAACAGAATAAGCGATATCATTTTCGGGTAATGTTTTTTCTAAATCTAAAGGTAAAACAAGTTGATATATGGTATAATTTTTGTACATAAGAACCTCTCCTTTACGTGTTTGTTTAGTCGCTTACATTGTATCAGAAGGGGTTCTTTTGTTTCAAAAGATAAGAAAAAACCGGCGTAGGAAATTTCGATTTCCTACGCCGGATTTTTAGTTAGACTTGAGATTTATGTCCCAGGTCCTTTTTTTTATTAATAAAAAGCGTTCCTCTTTCATTATATGTTTAAGTCATATATAATTAAGGTCAATATTAGTCAAAGGGAAGGATGTATATGGCACATAGAAATACTTCGGATTTGATTGAAGCTTATATCAAAAAAATTTTAGAAGATAACGAAATAATTGAAATTCGCAGAATTGAGATGGCAGATCTATTTAATTGTGTCCCTTCACAAATTAATTATGTAATTAATACTCGTTTTACCATTCAAAGAGGTTATTTAGTTGAAAGTAAACGTGGCGGAGGCGGCTACATACGAATTGCTAAAGTAAAAATTTCAGATAAAAAACATTTATTGGAACAAATTGAACAGCTCATTGATGATACAATTGGGGAGAATGATGCATTAGCGATAGTTCAAAAACTGTATGAAGAACAATTTATTACAAAAAAAGAAGGTAATCTAATGCTAAGTGCACTGGCTAAAAATACGTTAAATATTGAAAATTATGAAGGATATATTCGCGCCAGAGTGTTACGAGCATTTTTAGAACGATTAAGTTACGAGGATGGGAAGTGATGAAATATGGAAGAATTATTTACAGATAAAGCAAAGGAAGTATTAGGATTGGCGCAAAAAGAAGCGCAAATTTTTAAACACCAATCTGTTGGCTCTGAACATGTTTTATTAGCGTTGTTATTAGAACGAAATGGAATTGCAGGAAAAGCATTACAACAAATGGATATAGATGAGCAAGATATAAGAGATGAAATTGAACATGTTGTGGGATATGGAACAGTAAAATCTTACCCTAAAGGTGTATATCTACCATATTCACCACGTACTAAACAAATTTTTGCTTTTGCGGGTGATGAAGCCAAAAAAATGAATGCACCTAAAATAGGTACGGAACATATTTTGTTTGGGTTACTTAGAGATGAAGACATTATGGCAACACGGATCTTGTTGAATTTAGGTGTCAGTATTACAAAATTACGGCAGCTACTGAAGCAAAAAACAGGAACAGATGAATCATCAAAAACTTCAGGTATAAATCGCCGTCGTAATCCACAAACGAAGACACAAAATGTAAAAGGAACACCTACATTAGATTCATTAGCACGTGATTTAACAAAATTAGCGCGTGAAAATAAACTAGATCCAGTGGTTGGACGTGCAAATGAAGTAAAACGATTGATTCAAATTTTAAGTCGTCGAACAAAAAATAATCCTGTTTTAGTTGGGGAACCCGGTGTAGGAAAAACAGCGATTGCTGAAGGCTTAGCACAAAAAATCATTCAAAATGAAGTTCCAGAAGAAATGCAGAAAAAGCGTTTAATGATGTTAGATATGGGTTCTCTAGTTGCTGGCACGAAATATCGTGGTGAATTTGAGGATCGGATGAAAAAAATTATTGATGAAATTTATCAAGATGGGCAAATTATATTATTCATTGACGAATTGCATACATTGATTGGAGCGGGAGGAGCAGAAGGTGCAATTGATGCTTCAAATATTTTGAAACCTGCATTGGCTAGAGGTGAACTCCAAACAATTGGTGCAACAACTTTAGATGAATATCAAAAATATATCGAAAAAGATTCTGCACTTGAGCGCAGATTTGCACGTATCCAAGTAGACGAACCAACACCTGATGAAGCTGAAGACATTTTAAAAGGGCTACGTCCTCGTTATGAAGCACATCATGGTGTAAATATTACAGATGAAGCATTACATGCAGCGGTACAGTTATCTGTTCGCTATATCAACTCAAGACAGCTACCAGATAAAGCAATTGATTTAATGGATGAATCAGCTGCAAAAGTACGTCTGGATCGTGCTGATGAGCCGACAAAAGTTGCTACATTAAAAGGAACAATAGGCGAATTGATTGCACAAAAAGAAGCAGCAATTCGGAAACAAGATTTTGAAACGGCAGCACAGCTAAGGAAAAAAGAAAAAAAACTGAATAAAAAATTAGATGAATTATTAGTCCTTGAATCAAAATCAGAAAATGGTTATGCAAATAGCGTGACAGAGGTAGATGTAGCAACCGTTGTTTCTCAATGGACAGGTGTTCCGTTGCAACAACTTGAGAAAAAAGAAAGTGAACGATTATTAGATCTTGAAAATATTCTTCATCAGCGTGTTGTTGGACAAGACGAAGCTGTAAAAGCAATATCACGGGCAATTCGTCGTGCTAGAAGTGGTTTAAAAGATCCAGAACGACCTATTGGTTCATTTATGTTCTTGGGTCCGACTGGTGTGGGAAAAACAGAGCTTGCTAAGGCGTTAGCTGAAGCAATGTTTGGCAGTGAAGAATCCCTTATTCGTGTGGACATGTCTGAATACATGGAAAAATATAGTACGAGTCGATTGATTGGTT
The DNA here is from genome assembly GCA_047975565.1 of Enterococcus sp. GTDB lineage: Bacteria > Bacillota > Bacilli > Lactobacillales > Enterococcaceae > Enterococcus_B. Next base: position 2,805 of record JBKEDT010000082.1, read on the forward strand.
CTCCTCCAGGGTATGTTGGTTATGATGAGGGGGGTCAATTAACAGAAAAAATCAGACAAAAACCATATTCTGTTGTATTGCTAGATGAAGTGGAGAAAGCACATCCAGACGTCTTTAATATTTTGTTACAAGTATTAGATGATGGTCATTTAACTGATGCGAAAGGTCGTAAGGTTGATTTTAGAAATACAATAGTAATTATGACATCTAATATTGGTGCAACAGAATTACGTGAGGAAAAAAATGTCGGCTTTAACGTGAAGGATATCACCCAAGATTACAACGCGATGCAAAAACGTATCTTAGAAGAATTGAAAAAAGCATTTCGTCCAGAGTTTTTGAATCGAATTGATGAAACAGTCGTATTCCATTCATTGACAAAAGAAGAAATACGCGAAATTGTTCAAATCATGAGTAAATCAGTTATTCACCGTTTAGCAGAACAAGAAATTCAAGTAAAAATCACACAAGCAGCAATTGATGTAATTGGACAAGTTGGATTTGATCCAGAATATGGCGCACGACCAATCCGTCGTGCTTTACAAAAAGAAGTAGAAGATCGTTTGAGTGAAGCGTTATTAGGTGGAGATATTCATTTGGGAGATCGAGTGACTTTAGGTGCTTCCAAAGGTAAAATCACACTTACAGTACGTAAGAATAAGAAAACTGGAAAGGTTCCTACTATTTAATAATTAAAGAGCTATCTTTAGTGTACACAACTATTAGCATGAGAAAAGTATTCGTGCTAGTAGGATGAAGAGTGTACACGAGGATAGTTTTTTTATTTTCAAAAACCTATCTTTAAATGTAATGTTCTATTGGAAAAATAGAGTAGCTATGCTACTATTATTAGGTTGCAAAGGGAGGAAATAAAATAGCTATGATTGAAATCATAACAACTGTAGAATCGCTTGAACAAGCAAATATTTTACTTGAAAGTGGTGTGGACACGCTATACTTTGGTGAAGAAATGTTTGGCTTACGTTTAGCAAAATCTTTTTCAAGAGAAGAACAAAGAGAGCTGGTCGAGCTAGCACATCGAGCGAATAAAAAAGTAAATATTGCAGTAAATGGTATTATGCACCCAGATAAAATGAAAAAAGTGCCAGAATACTTAGCATTTTTAAAAGAAATTAATGTAGATATGATTACTGTTGGTGATCCAGGTATTATATATATAATGAAAAAAAATGAGAATATTCGTATTCCATTTATTTATGATGGAGAAACATTGGTTACAAATGCGCGCCAAATCAATTTTTGGCACCAAAAAGGAGCACAAGGTGCAGTTTTAGCAAGAGAGGTTCCTTTTGGAGAAATGAAAAAACTTATTGCTATCGTGGAAGTACCTGTAGAAATTTTAGTATATGGACCAACGTGTATTCATCAGTCAAAACGTCCTTTATTGAATAACTATTTTAATTATACAAAGCAAACAGATGAAGTAACAAGAGAACGTGGACTATTTTTATCTGAGCCTAAAAAGCCAGAAACGCATTATTCCATTTATGAAGATAGTCATGGCACACATATTTTTGCAAATAATGATTTAAATTTAATAAATGAAGTACAAGAATTAGCTAACTACAACTTTAATACGTGGAAATTAGATGGATTATTTACACCGGAGAAAGAATTTAACCAAATCGTACAATTGTTTGTTCGTGTAAAAAAAGCAATTCAAGAAGGAACATGGGATGAAGCACAAGCGCGAGAAGTAGATGAACAAATTCAAGCACTTCACCCTGAAAATCGGGAATTAGATACAGGATTTTATTATATTGATCCAACCGCAATCAAATAAAGGAGACATGAATGATGGCTATACCAACTAAGTTAAAACGCCCGGAAGTCTTGGCTCCGGCGGGAACATTAGAAAAATTAAAAACGGCAATACGTTATGGAGCAGATGCTGTATATATTGGTGGAAATGCATACGGATTACGTAGTCGAGCTGGAAATTTTTCATACGAAGAAATGGCAGAAGGTGTTTCTTTTGCTAAAGAATATGGAGCAAAGGTTTATGTAGCAGCTAATATGGTTACACATGAAGGAAATGAAGAAGGAGCTGGAGAATTTTTCCGAGCATTACGCGATGTCGGTATCTCTGCTGTGATTGTTTCTGATCCAGCATTAATTACTATTTGCGCAACAGAAGCACCAGGATTACCTATTCATCTTTCAACGCAAGCCTCAGCAACAAATTATGAAACACTTGAGTTTTGGAAAGAAGAAGGTTTGGAACGAGTTGTTTTAGGTCGTGAAGTGTCAATGGAAGAAGTTGCGGAAATCAGAAAAAATACAGATATTGAAATTGAAGCATTTATTCATGGTGCAATGTGCATCTCATATTCTGGCCGTTGTACATTATCAAACCATATGTCGATGCGTGATGCGAATCGTGGAGGATGCTCACAATCTTGTCGTTGGAAATATGAATTATTTGATATGCCATTTGGACAAGAACGTCATAGTCTTACAAAAAATGGGGAAGTAGAAGAAGAATATTCAATGAGTGCTGTTGATATGTCAATGATTGAACATATCCCTGAACTAATTCAAAACGGTGTAGACAGCTTCAAAATTGAAGGACGGATGAAATCAATCCATTACGTCTCAACAGTGTCCAATGTTTATAAAACTGCAGTGGATAGCTATATGGAAGATCCAGAAAATTATGTATGTAAACAAGAATGGATCGATGAACTTTGGAAAGTGGCTCAACGAGAACTAGCTACAGGTTTTTATTTTAATACGCCGACAGAAAATGAACAATTATTTGGTCCACGTCGTAAAATTCCTGTTTACAAGTTTATAGGGGAAGTTATGTCTTATGATGAAACAACTGGGATAGCAACAATTCGTCAAAGAAATCATTTTTCTGTAGGAGATGAAATTGAATTCTATGGTCCTGGATTTACGCATTTTGAGCAAAGTGTAGAAGTTATGCATAACGAAGAGGGTGAATCAATTGACCGAGCACCTAATCCAATGATGATTTTAACAATGCCCGTGGCACAACCAGTAAAACCTGGAGATATGATTCGTAAGAAAAAAGATTAATATAAAAGAGGTTGGAACAAATTTTTTTGTTCCAACCTCTTTTTAATTTTTACGTGTCAAAATCTTTTTAGTAATTGCTAAAAGAATTTGTTTGGTTTGTTTGGCATTATCGGGTAGTTTTTCTAAATCTTTTAATGCTCTTTGAGTATATGTTGTTGCTAATTCTTGTGCATAAGAAATACCACCAAGCGCTTGAACAAGCGCATAGACTTCTTGCGTATCTTTATCATCCATTTGCTCTTTCTTTTCTAATAAAGGTAATAAAGTCTCTTTATTGTTTTTTAAAGCAGCTAAAAGTGGAAGAGAATAGATACCTTGACGCACATCTTCTAAAACAGGCTTTCCTATTTGTGTGCTTGTTTGAGTATAATCTAGGATATCATCAATGATTTGAAAAGCAATACCTATATTCTGTCCAATATCTTTTGCTTTCTTAGCAAATCTTTCTGTACTACCACTTTCATAAGCACCGATAAAACAACTTAAAGAAAAGAGTTCTGCAGTTTTTCCAGAGATATTTTCAAGATATTGATCAACTGATAAATTATAGTTATAACGGCTATCCATTTGTCCTAATTCACCATTTAAGACTTTTTCCATACTACGTGAATTGAATTGTAAGCTGCGCATGGAGTTTGAATAATCAGCCATCAGCTTAAAGCAACAAACGAATAGATAATCTCCTGAATACACAGCAACATCATTCCCAAATTTTGCTTGTATCGTTTGTTGTCCACGTCTTAATTCTGAAACATCCACAATATCATCATGAATCAAAGTTGCCGTATGAAGCATCTCAATTGATGCAGCCAGTGCGATTGCCTTTTCTCGATCTTGCTCTGGCCCAAATTGAGAAAAAAGTAATTGATATGCTGGTCGAAGTAATTTTCCACCAGAATGAATCATTTCTTTTAAGTGTTTTTCAACGGGTTTATTTTTTAGCTTGATTGCATCTTCCATCAATTGAAGTGTTGTTAGCAATTCCTCTGAAATTTCGGGATAATCATCCCACATTGTGTGTAATTTCATGAAATATCCCCCTTTTAATTGTCCCATGATTCAGAATGCCAATCTTTATTGGTTTGATTGTCATAATCTAATTGGAAACGTCGTAATGTTTGCACATGTTTTAATAAATAGTTAGCTGCAATACCAATTGCTATCCCGGATAAAATACCAATGATTGAGAGTATTGGTAAATAGAGCATAACAGTCCAAGATTGTGCAATGAATGAAGCGGTCAGTAATTGTCCAACGTTATGCATAAATCCACCAGCAGCACTTATCCCAATAATACTAACACGTTTTGGGCCTAATTGTTTGATGAAAAGCATTGCAAAATAGCTTAGCAACGCACCACTCATGCTGTACAAGAAAGTTGAAATTGTCCCACCTAGTAAAGTTGTAAGAATCAAACGCATCCAAACAAGTAAAAAACTGTCTGATTTCTTCATTGTAAAAATCGCAATAATCGTAATCAGATTAGCTAAACCTAATTTTGCCCCAGGAGCAAAAGCAAAAGGATATGGAATCATATTTTCAATTAAACCAATAACTACACCTTGTGCGACGAGTAAAGAAATATAAATAATTTTTTGTAATCGGCTCATAAGTAGATAGACTAATAAATTAGACTATCATCATCACTTCCATTCAATGATTTGATTTCAATCACTAATTTGTGAGGTAGACATACAATGGTATCACCATTTTTAGATGCCCAGCCACGGCGAACGCAGACTTGATCCCCACAATCCGCTTCTTTGATGCGAATCTTATCACTGGAAACTTCAATCAAATTAAAATCGCCATCAGAATCTTTATAGTTGTAAGTGTAGGACTTTTGTCCTTTAATTAAATCAAAGCTTCGAATTTCCTTTCCGTCAACACGAAGAATTGCTTGTTTTTCTGAAGTTGTACTTGCTTTTTGTTGCTGTCCAAAAATAAACAGCGGTAAAAAAGATAACAAAATCAAAAAAAGAATAATAATGATATCCCAAGGTTTCAATGAACTTTTTTTGACAAAATTCTTGAATTTCATTTTTATATTTTTCCTCCTTGAAATAGAAATAACTGCACCAATTTTAGCATAAGCAGAAAAGAAAGTCCTAGGAAATCCTAGGACTTTCTTTTGAATAAGTAGCTATGTTTAATAACGTGCTTTTTCTTTTCCATACCACCAATGACCTAGCGTACGTTGAATCCAAGGGATAACCCAACGATCCAAACCAATCGCACGTCCGGAACCATTCATCAAAGCAAGCGCAACAAAGATAAACCAAATGTTCACCCAATAAAACATTCCAGACATACAGAACGTAATGACTAAAACAATAGTTGTTGCACTACATAGCCAAGTAAATAATCCAGCAATCAAGGCAAGTGCTAAGGCAATTTCGAAAAAGACCATAAATTTTTGGAAGAACATAGCAACATCATTATTTGGCATAATGAATTGCATCAGTTTTGTAAACCACTCAGGGGATTTAGTAATAACTGCCATTGGTTCTTCACCATATGCATAGCTTAACCCGAAGTGAGCAGTTTGAGCGACTGCATCGGTAGTCCCACTTGTAGCAGCACCACTAGCGGCTGTGGTAGCATCACTTGCTGCAGAGGCGCCACTTGCTGCATCAGTGACATTGTATTCCCAAGTCCAAGGAAATACGCTATCTCCAGTAAACCAAGAACCTTCACCAAACCATGTACTTGGCTTGAATACCTCACCATTTCCGATAATTTTCTTAGAAGCCTCAACGAGCCAAACAAGACCATAGAAGATTCGAAGAGGGACACTCCATAAGACATTTCCATAACGTGAAGAATGTCCACGAGCGACATTTCGATCATCTTTGATATGGAAGAATTCGTGCATCAAGTATTGGAACATGTAGTAGCCAGAACGAATATCGAAGAAATATTTTAAATTCACGATATGCTTCATAATGATTGCAAGGAAGCCACTTAAATGGATTCGATCAAATAAGTTTGCAACACCCCATTTTGCACCGATAGAAACCATAAATCCTTGATAATTTCCTTTAAATGCGTGTTTTTCAGTACCTCTGATAGAAGCAACAATATTCATAGCAGCGGTATGTCCTGTTTGTTCAGCCGCTTGAACAATTTGTGGTGTTGGTGTATTTGGAAACTCCTCATAAAAAACAAGATCACCAACAATGTAAATATTGTCAGTTTCATAACCCTTTGCTTGCATGTATTCATTTGCAACTAAACGTTGTCCGCGAGCTGCTTCTAAACCAAAATCAGCAGCATCTGAAGTTCCTTTGACACCCGCTGTCCAAATCAACGTATGCGTTGGAATTTCTGATTCATCTTTTAGAATAATACGATCTTTTTTAACTTCGACGATTGGAGAATTTAATAATAATTCAACATTCTGCTTTTTCAAGTAGCGCTCTGCTTTTGCAGCATCGTTACGGTCAAGCATATTTAAGATGGTTGGCATTGCTTCTACAACCATTAACTTTATTTCTGAAGGATCAAGTTTGAAATCTTTTGCGAGCCGTGCTTTCCAGTCAATCAATTCACCGATCATTTCAATTCCTGTAAAGCCAGAACCACAGACAATAAAAGTTAGCATGGCTTGTCGAAGTGCATCATCCGGTTCCAATGCTGCCCGTGCAACAGTTCGTTCAATATGTTCCCGAATACGAAGTGAGTCTTCAAAGGACCACAAAGTAAAGCCATGTTGTTTGACACCTGGTGTTCCAAAGTCATTTGGTTCGCCACCCATACCTAAGACTAATTGATCAAATGGATATTCACCTTGTTTTGTACGAACTACTTTTTTCTCTTTATCTATACCAATAACTGTATCTGTAACAAGTTTTACATTTTTTTGTCTTGAAAATAGGTGTTGCAAATCATATTGAATTGCTTGAGGTTCTACCCGACCTCCAGCTACTTCATGTAATTCGGTCATCATAGTGTGATAAGAATGTCGATCAATTAAAGTAATTGTTACATCTTCTTTTTTTAGTTTTTTCGCTAGTTTTTTTGTTGCTGATACCCCAGCGTAACCCGCACCTACAATGACAATATTTTGCTTTGTCATCGAAAATCGCTCCTTACTTATAAATAAAAGTATGATAATTAGTACACAATCTCCTACATTATATAAATGTTTTATGTATTTGTCTAATACCTTTTTATATTATTTGGAAATTTAACTTTATTGGTTTTAAAAGGAAGAAAGCGATTTAAAAAAACAATTAGAAATTATTAGAAAAGATTGACATATGTTCTGATTTTATTAAAATGTATAGTGTATCACAAACATAAGTGTAGGGATAAAATATAGGAAATGGTGGGTAAATAGTATGAAAAAAGCAAGCATTGTGAAAGGATTCGCATTATTAACGTTTTCAACATTATTATTAGGCGCTTGTAGTGCAGATGATAGTGGAAGTTCAAGTAGTTCATCAACAAGTTCATCCGCACAAACAACAGAAACAACGAATTCTTCAACAACTGAATCTTCAGCAAAAATTGTTGCAGGTGGGGATTTACAAGATGGTACGTATAAATTAGAAGAAAAAAATTATTCAAATGACTATCGTTCAGTATTTACAATGACAGTCAAAGATGGAAAAATCAGTGAATCAGATTTTGATTACGTTGATAAAGATGGCAACTCAAAACAAGATGATGAAGAATACAACAAAAACATGAAAGAAAAATCAGGAACAGATCCGCAAACCTATATTCCTGAATTGAACGAAGCATTTGTAAAAGCTCAAAGTGCATCAGGTGTTGAAGTAGTTACAGGGGCAACACACTCAAGTGAAAGCTTCCAAAACTATGCGCAACAATTGATTCAAGCAGCACAAGCTGGTAATACAGATACAATTGAAATCGATAATGGTGCAGACTTACAAGATGGCACTTATTCATTGACAGAAAAAAATGATTCAAATGGATATCATGTAGCATTCACAATGACAGTAGCAGATGGCAAAGTAACAGAGTCAGATTTTGACTATGTGAATGCTGATGGTGAGTCAAAACAAGATGATGCAGACTATAACAAGACAATGAAAGAAAAATCAGGAACAGACCCTCAAACATACATTCCTGAACTAAATGATGAATTTGTAACAGCAATGGATAAAGAAGATGGAGCTCCTGGTGATGTAGAAGTCGTAACTGGTGCAACACATAGCTCACATTCATTCATTATGTATGCTGAACAATTGGTTAATGCAGCAGAAAAAGGCGATACAACAGAAATCCAAGTTGATAATATCGTTACAGAATAATCAACCAAAGAAAAAGCTGTACACATCTTTTGTGGACAGCTTTTTTCTTTTGGCAACCTAAAATGTATAATCTAAAAGAAAAGTAGATTCGAAAAGAGGAAAAGTATGAAAAAGGGAAAGCGAGTTGTGACACTCGTCTTGATGTTGACCATTCTAATAAGCTTAGGTGCTTGTGGGACAAAGAAAGAAGCACAGGAGACGAAGTTATTAGATGAGCCTTATTCAGAGGAACAATTTTTACTTGGGACGTATGTCCGGATTCGTGTGTATGATGAGGGAAAGGAAGATGCATTGACTCCAGCGTTTGAACGAGTAAAAGAACTAGGAGACAAAATAACAATTAATCAATCAGGTTCTGAAATTGATGAAGTAAATGAACAAGCTGGAATAAAACCGGTGAAAGTATCTGAAGATGTATATACACTTGTCAAAAAGGCGTATGCATACAGTGAGGATTCAGCAGGCGGATTTGATATGGCTATTGGAGCAATTACTCAATTATGGCGAATCGGATTTGATGATGCGAGAAAACCAGAACAATCAGAAATCGATGAAGCATTGAAGCTCGTTGATTACAAAAAAGTGAAATTAGATGATGAAAAACATACCGTTTATTTAGAAGAAAAGGGTATGAAAATCGATCTGGGTGCCATTGCTAAGGGGTATATCACAGATGAAGTCGTGAAAGTTCTTAAAGAACAAGGTGTAACCACTGCAATCGTAGATTTAGGTGGAAATGTTTATGTCATGGGACACAGCCCACGTGGCGAAGATGAAGATTGGAATGTAGGTATCCAAGACCCCAATCTATCACGTGGTTCGATCTTAGGATCTATTAAAGAAAGTAACAAAACGCTTGTCACTTCAGGAATATATGAACGTTATCTTGAAGTAGATGGAGAAAAATACCATCATTTATTTAATCCAAAAACAGGCTATCCATTTGACAATGATATCGCAGGCGTGACGATTATTACAAAAAAATCGATTGACGGCGATGGATTATCAACAGCAGTTTTCTCAATGGGTGTCAAGGAAGGCTTGGAATATGTCGAGAGTTTGGATAATGGAACGAATGCCATCTTTGTGACAAAAGATGATAAAGTATACGTAACGCATCCAATCGAAGATACGTTTAAATTATCAGAGGATTCCGATTATGTCATGGGAAATCGCTCGGATTTAAAGTGAGGGGCACGAAAAAGTAATGACACCAAAAATATTTTTTGAAGTTGTTGAAATTCGAACAAAAGTAGCAAGTGTTTTTCCATTTTTAATAGGGACATTATTCTCGATGACTTTTTTTCATGAAGTACATTGGTTGAATACAGTGATTTTTTTCTTAGGAATGCTGATTTTCGATTTAGCAACCACGGCAATCAATAACTATATGGACTACCATAAAGCACACTCGAGTGTATATAAATATGAGGAAAATGTGATTGGACGATCGGGTGTTTCTAGTAAATTAATCCGGAACATGATATTTTTCATGATTTTTTTAACCTTTGTAATAGGGGTTTATTTAACGATACAAACAGGTTGGCTACTCTTTTTCATGGGAGCACTTTGTTGCTTTATTGGTATTTTTTATACGTTTGGACCGATTCCTTTATCGAGGATGCCGTTAGGAGAAATTTTTAGTGGTATAACGATGGGATTAGGAATTTTTTCAATGGTGGTCTACGTCAATACATTTAGTTCAGAATTTGTATACTTATCACTGTCATTTGCAAAAGAAACTTTTACTTTGACTGGTAGTATCTGGGCAGTTTTTGCAGTAGGGATTGCTTCAATACCATTGATTTGTACGATTGCAAATATTATGCTAGCTAATAATTTGCGTGATTTAGAACGAGATATTGAGAATAAAAGGTATACACTAGTTTATTATATCGGACGTCCAGTAGGGATAAAATTATTTGAAGGACTCATGTATACATGTTATGTAGCATTGGCGATTGGACTTGTTCTAGGTATCTACTCATGGCCAATAATCATTGCTTTTGGTAGCCTACCTAAAATCTACAAAAATGTTCAAGAGTTCAAACAAACTCTACCAGAGCCAAGAAGCTTTGGTTATGCAATCAAAAATATGGTTTTATTTAATAGCAGTTATGCTGCTGGATTATTTTTGACGCTACTTTGGCAGATGGTAAAATAAGAAAATACGTTGTTGGAAGAAAAATCTTTCAACAACGTATTTTTATTTTCTCGTTTTTTCGGTTTCTTTCACTATATAAATGGGTCGTTTCTTTGTTTCCAAGAAAATTTTTCCAATATATTTTCCGATGATTCCTAGACAAAGTAGTTGCAATCCCCCGATAAAAAGAACAATAGAAACCAACGAAGGCCAACCAGACGTAGGATCTCCAAATAAGATGGCTCGTACAACAATAAAAATCAAAGCTATCAATGCACCTAGACAAGAAAAAGCACCGATATAAGAAGCAAATGTCAGAGGGGCATCAGAAAAATTGATAATGCCATCTAATGAATAATTAAATAAACTCCAAAAAGACCAAGATGTTTTTCCTGCGGAACGTTCACGATTTTCAAAAGAAATATATTCCGTTTTATAGCCAACCCAGCTGAACAATCCTTTTGAAAAACGATTGTATTCAGAAAGTTCTAAAATAGAGTCTACCATTTGACGTGTCATCAATCGAAAATCACGCGCACCATCAACCATCTCAGTATCACTGATTTTATTGATTAGTTTGTAAAACATCCGAGCAAAGAAGCTACGAACAACTGGTTCTCCTTCACGGGTGGAACGCCTTGTACCTACGCAATCAATATCTGAGTTTTCAAGTAATTGAATCATTTCAGGAAGTAATTCGGGTGGATCTTGTAAATCCACATCCATTACGGTAACTAAGTCTCCAGTAGAAGCTTGTAGGCCGGCATATAAAGCTGATTCTTTCCCAAAATTTCTAGAAAAGGAAATGTAACGAACGTAAGGATACTTTTGTGCTAACTCGCGCATGCTATCAAGTGTTCGGTCCTTTGATCCATCATTTATAAAAATATATTCAAATTCATGAGAAACTATCTGTTTGATTTTTTCGGTTTCTTTAAAGAAAATCGGCAGAGCCTCTTCTTCATTAAAGCAAGGAACAACGATAGAAATTTTCATCTTTTCTCCTCCTTACGTATAAGATGATAAACTGATTTCTCCAGAAGAAAGAATTTTTTTCTGGTCTTTCAGCTGAACAACGAGTTCCCCTTGATCAGTAATTGCTGTGGCAATGCCTTGATATGTTTTATTTTGCTGGATAAATGTAACTTTTTTATTTAGGACAATTGATTTTTTTCGATAAATGTCTAAATAATCTGTTTTCGGTAAATCCGCTAAATAATTAAAAAAGTTGCGCCAGATGGTAAAAATTAATTGATTTCTGGTCCCATCAATTTGTTCATCAGGATAAATCGATGTTACTTTGTCTTGCAGGTCTTGCGGATAATTTGTTTGAGGAATTGAAAAGTTGATGCCCATACCAATAATTACATGTTTGATGTGGCCAGTTTCCATGTCGCTGACTGCCTCAGATAAAATTCCTGCGACTTTTTTCTTTCCTATAAAAATATCATTGACCCATTTTATTTCTGTTGATTTTCCGGTACATCCTTCGATAGCGAGGGCACAGGCGCTAGCAGCAATTACTGTATAATTGGGTAATTCTGAGAAAGACTTATCGGGATGAATCAGAAGGCTCATATAGATTCCGTGACCGCGCTCTGCAAAAAAAGGACGGTTGAATCGCCCATGTGCACCAGTTTGCATATCTGCTAAAAACAATGTTGGTGTTGTTTTGTTTTGTAAAATAGCCATTTTTGCATCATCCATAGTAGAGACAGAAGAAGCAGCGTACTGGACTGAAAAGTCAGATAGTTGTGTTTTGAGAGATTGTTCAATTTCTTTAGGTTCCAAGATATCTGTTGGAATGTACCGATACCCAGTTGCTTCATGAGCAAAATGATACCCTTGCTTTTCTAATTCCTTGATTGCTTTCCAGACCGCAGTTCTAGAAATATTTAGTTCTTCTGCAATTTTTTGACCAGAAAATACGTCAGGAGTTGCTTTTAATAAGTGTAATATACGTTCTTTAGTAGACATCATGGCCCCCTAAGTAAAAGATTTTATAATCTTAGTTTACCAGTTTATAGAAAAGAAAGAAACGGAGGAAAAATAGAAAAGAAGCAGGTACTCGAGTAAAGGAGTACTTGCTTCTTTTCTTAAAGTAATTGGGCATCATGTAAAGGTGTATGACTATTTTCTTGAAAGAGGTCAAGTAACATTGGAACAGTCATTTGTTCTTTTTCCTGTTGACTAAGATCTACAACAAGTTGCCCCTGATGAAGCATCAGCAGACGGTTCCCGTAATGCAAAGCATCTTCAAGATTATGTGTAATCATAAATGCAGTTAATTGTTGTGTCTGAATCAGGCGCTGTGTCAGCTGCATCACTACCTGAGATGTTTTAGGGTCAAGCGCTGCAGTGTGTTCATCTAATAAAATCAAATCAGGTCTTTGAAGAGTTGCCATAAGTAGGGTGATGGCTTGACGTTGCCCACCAGACAATCGCCCAATTTCAGTGCTTAACCAATCTTCTAGTCCCATATCCAATTGCGCCAGTTGTTCTTTAAAGAAAGCTCGATCTTTGGCGTTGATTCCAGCACGTAACGAACGTTTTTTTCCACGCTTCATGGCTAATGCAAGATTTTCTTCGACCGTTAGACGGACAGCAGTCCCTAATTTGGGATCTTGGAAGACACGACTGATTTTTGGCGCACGTATTGTTACTGAATCACCTGTGATATCCTGACCAGAAAGCTGGATACTTCCGTGTTTAGTGGCTAAGGTTCCAGCGATACTATTTAATAGTGTAGATTTTCCCGCACCATTCCCACCAATGATTGTTACGAACTCACCGGGGTGTATTGTCAGATTGATGCCACGTAAGATATGAGCTTCATTTACTGTACCCTCATCGAAATAATGATGTAATTGGTTAATTATCAGTGCGGGTGTCATTGCGATGTACCTCCTTTAATACATTTGGTAGACGTAGTTTCACTCTTAGTTGTGGAAGTGAAAGGCAAAGTACTAGAACGAGTGCAGAAATGAGTTTTGTATCTCCAGGTTCCACATTCAGTTCAAAAACTAGACCTAAGATAAAGCGGTAGATAACCGACCCCACAACAATGGAAACAAAACGGAAGACTAGTGAACGATTTTTGAAAAGCACCTCTGCGATAATAATTGAAGCTAAGCCAATCACAATTGTTCCAATGCCAGAATTTAAATCAGCAAATCCATTGTTTTGAACGAGAAGTGCGCCAGATAAGGCAATGCAACCATTGGAAATCATATATCCAAGAATCTTCATAGTGTCTGTATTGATACCATTCGCTTCACTCATTGCCAGGTTATCACCAGCAGCACGAATGGCTAACCCGATTTCTGTCCGGAAGAAGAGTGCAAGTAGACTAATCAAGGCAAAAGCAAAGAGCAATCCAACGAAGATAACAGCTTTGTTCTTCTCTGAAATATGACTTTGCATCCAGGAAAAGATTGTTTCTTGACCAAGGAGAGAAAGATTCGGAGCGCCCATGATACGTGAAGTAATGGAATATAAGCCTGTCATGGTAATAATTCCAGCTAATAATGCAGGTATTTTCAATTTAGTGTGTAAGATACCTGAGATTCCGCCGGCAAGAGCACCACTTAAAAAACCTAGTAATGTAGCAACAAGTGGATGTATTCCAGATAAAATACTGATTGCTGCCACACCACCACCTAAAGGAAAACTCCCTTCAGCGGTCATATCCGCAATATCTAAAATACGAAAGGTTACGTAAACACCCAGAGCAAGTAAGGACCATAAGATGCCTTGCGCCGATGCAGAAAAAAGTAATGTAAAGAATGTTGTCATAGCTAAATTTTCTCCTATTCTTTGGGTGCCTTGATTGTATCAGGATCGATGTCTAAAGCAGCAGCCATTTCTTTATTGACCGTAAGCTCTAATGTGTCAGCTGTTTCGACAGGTAGTTCATTTGGCGTTGCTGTGCCGTCTAGAATCTTCGCTGCCATTTTTCCTGTTTGTTCACCTAATTTTTCGTAGTTGATCCCAATTGTTGCAAGTCCACCTTCTTCGACTTGTGCGGCAGCACCTGCGACGATAGGAGTCTTTGTTTCTTTAGCAACTTCTCCGATGACGCTTGCAGCACTAGCGAAGGTATTGTCTGTTGGAATGTAGATTCCATCTACTTTTTCCGCTAAGCTTGTAGTGACTTGTTGGACATCGTTTGTTGAATTTGCAGTTAATACTTTGACTGCTACGCCTGCTTTTTTTAGCTCTTTGGTGGCTAATTCAGCTTGTAATTTTGAATTTGCTTCGCCGTTGTTATACATGATACCAATCGTTTTTGCATCTGGGACAAGACTTAGAAGTAAATCGATTTGTTCTTTGATAGGAACCATGTCACTCGTACCAGTGACATTTCCACCTGGATTTTTATCTGAAGTGACAAGCCCAGCTTCTTGTAAATCGGTGACAGCTGTCACGGTAATCGGGATATCCGTTGTTTCATTTAGCAGGGATTGTGCTGAAGGCGTTGCAATCCCAAGTAATAAATCTGGATCATCCTTCACCAATTTTTCACTCATGCTTTTTAAGTTATCTTGACTATTTTGCGCATTTTGGTACTCGATTGTCAGGTTTTTGCCTTCTTCATAACCAGATTCTTTTAGTCCTTGTTTAAATCCTTTGTAAGCATCATCCAAAGAGCTATGTTGCACCAATTGTAAAACACCCACTGTTTTCTTTTCAGACGCATCCGCTTGTGTATTTTCTTTTTTTCCACACGCACCTAAAGCAAGTAAAGCTGTTACTCCTAAACTAATTAACACCATTTTTTTCATTTTCATTTCCTCCTTTTGATATCATTCAACAAAAAAATCCATTTAGACAAAACGTCTAAATGGATTGGGAAATCTATCTAAAGAAAAAATATAAGAGGTCGTATTTTCGCTTTAGCCACTTAGCCGTATTGTCTACGTGGCATCTTGCGTAATACAAAGATCTTCAGCCATCATAGATACAAACAAAATCGTTGTTTTGTGTTTGTATCCATAAATGATGAATACAAACCTATCTAAAGTAGCTAAAGAAAAAGTTATTCAGTTGTGTTGGGGTTGATTGATAGTATTCGCTCATAAAAAATTCCTCCACAAATTTGAATTGCACCAAGTATAGCCGAAAAGGAAATTGAAAGTCAAATTTTTTTTGAAAGAAAAAGATTAAGAAAGTCTTGTGAAAATTTTTAGGAACGCTAGGATGGGTTGACATATATAGGAAAAGAGTGTAATATATGAAGTTGCAAAAACTATCTGATGAAGTGAAGGCAGAAACGAAATATTGTCCGTTTCGGCTTTGAAAACAAAGAACAAAAGTAGGAGCTCACGAAAGAAAGCTTTCAAGAGAACGTTCTATTTTTGGTTTTTTTTTGCCTAAAAGCCGCAAAAAATGTCTTTTGTTACTTAAATTTAACAATAGTAATTATTTTGTAACAATTGATCGGGTAGTCTTTTTGAATGACATTATTAGAGGGGTGAAGAGCTTGGCTGGACACGTAGTAAAATACGGAAAACATCGCGAACGTAGAAGTTTTGCGCGCATCAGTGAAGTGTTGGAATTACCAAATTTGATCGAAATTCAAACAGACTCTTACCAATGGTTCTTAGATGAAGGACTTAGAGAAATGTTTGAAGACATTTTGCCAATTGATGACTTTAACGGAAATCTATCGTTGGAATTTGTAGATTATGAATTGAAAGAACCTAAGTATACAGTAGCAGAAGCTCGCGCACACGATGCAAACTACTCTGCACCATTACATGTAGTTTTACGTTTAACAAACCGTGAAACAGGTGAAATCAAAGCACAAGAAGTATTCTTCGGTGATTTCCCATTAATGACTGAGCAAGGAACATTCATTATCAACGGGGCAGAACGTGTTATTGTATCTCAATTAGTTCGTTCTCCAGGTGTTTACTTCCATGGAAAAGTGGACAAAAACGGAAAAGAAGGATTCGGTTCAACTGTAATCCCTAACCGTGGTGCTTGGTTAGAAATGGAAACAGATGCAAAAGATATCTCTTATGTACGTATCGACCGTACACGTAAAATTCCGTTAACAGTTTTAGTTCGTGCATTAGGATTTGGTTCAGATGAAACAATCTTCGAAATTTTTGGAGATAGCGAATCTTTACGTAACACAATCGAAAAAGACTTGCACAAAAATGCAAGCGACTCTCGTACAGAAGAAGGGTTAAAAGATGTTTATGAACGCTTACGTCCAGGTGAACCAAAAACTGCCGATAGCGCACGTAACTTATTAACAGCTCGTTTCTTCGATCCAAAACGTTACGACTTAGCAAACGTAGGTCGTTACAAAGTCAACAAAAAATTAGACTTGAAAACACGTTTATTGAACTTAACTCTAGCCGAAACATTAGTTGATCCTGAAACAGGTGAGATTATTGTCGAAAAAGGAACAGTTCTAACACATCAAGTGATGGAAACTCTTGCTCCATTTATCGACAACGGCTTGAATGCTGTTACGTATTATCCATCAGAAGATGGTGTTGTAACAGACCCAATGACTGTTCAAGTAATCAAAGTATTTTCACCAAAAGATCCAGAACGTGAAGTAACTGTTATCGGGAATAACTATCCAGATACTACAGTAAAAACTGTACGTCCTGCAGACATCATTGCTTCAATGAGCTACTTCTTTAACTTAATGGAAGATATCGGTAACGTTGATGATATCGACCACTTAGGAAATCGTCGTATCCGTTCTGTTGGTGAATTATTACAAAACCAATTCCGTATCGGTTTAGCACGTATGGAACGTGTAGTGCGTGAAAGAATGTCTATTCAAGATACAGAAACATTGACACCTCAACAATTAATCAACATTCGTCCAGTTGTTGCAAGTATCAAAGAATTCTTTGGTTCTTCTCAATTGTCTCAATTCATGGATCAAACAAACCCTCTTGGCGAATTGACGCACAAACGTCGTCTATCAGCCTTAGGACCTGGTGGTTTGACTCGAGACCGTGCGGGTTATGAAGTTCGAGATGTTCACTATTCTCACTATGGTCGTATGTGTCCTATTGAAACTCCCGAAGGTCCAAATATCGGGTTGATCAATAGTTTATCAAGTTATGCCAAAGTAAATAAATTTGGTTTCATTGAAACACCATATCGTCGTGTGGATCGTGAAGCAAAACGTGTCACAGACCAAATCGATTATTTAACAGCTGACATCGAAGACCATTACATCGTTGCCCAAGCAAACAGCCTACTAAATGAAGATGGCACATTTGCTGAAGACGTTGTTATGGCTCGTGCACAAAGTGAAAACTTAGAAGTTACAGTTGATAAAGTTGATTACATGGATGTTTCACCAAAACAAGTAGTTGCAGTCGCAACAGCATGTATTCCTTTCTTAGAAAACGATGACTCAAACCGTGCCTTGATGGGTGCCAACATGCAACGTCAAGCTGTACCATTGATCAATCCAAAAGCTCCATTTGTTGGAACTGGTATGGAATTTAAATCAGGTCATGACTCAGGTGCTGCATTGCTATGTAAACATGATGGTGTTGTTGAATATGTAGATGCTGCAGAAGTACGCGTTCGTCGCGACAATGGCGCATTAGACAAATATGACATCACAAAATTCCGTCGTTCAAACTCAGGTACAAGTTATAACCAACGTCCATTAGTTGAATTAGGTGAAAAAGTTGATAAAGGTGACATCTTAGCCGATGGTCCTTCAATGGAAAAAGGCGAAATGGCATTAGGTCAAAACGTATTGATCGGATTCATGACTTGGGAAGGGTATAACTACGAAGATGCTGTTATCATGAGCCAACGTCTAGTAAAAGACGATGTGTATACATCTATCCATATTGAAGAATATGAATCAGAAGCTCGTGATACAAAATTAGGACCTGAAGAAATCACACGTGAAATTCCAAATGTTGGGGAAGATGCATTAAAAGACCTTGATGAAATGGGAATTATCCGCATCGGTGCTGAAGTACAAGATGGTGATTTATTAGTCGGTAAAGTAACACCAAAAGGCGTAACAGAACTTTCTGCAGAAGAACGTTTGTTGCATGCGATCTTTGGTGAAAAAGCACGTGAAGTACGTGATACATCTCTACGTGTACCTCACGGTGGTGGAGGAATCGTCCACGATGTGAAAATCTTTACACGTGAAGCTGGCGATGAATTATCACCAGGTGTAAACATGCTCGTTCGTGTATATATAGTTCAAAAACGTAAAATTCATGAAGGAGATAAAATGGCCGGTCGTCACGGAAATAAAGGGGTTGTTTCTCGCATTATGCCTGAAGCAGATATGCCTTTCTTACCAGACGGTACACCATTAGATATCATGTTGAATCCATTAGGGGTTCCATCTCGTATGAATATCGGACAAGTATTGGAATTACACTTGGGTATGGCTGCTCGTCAGTTAGGTATCCATGTAGCAACTCCAGTATTCGATGGTGCGAATGATGAAGATGTTTGGGCAACAGTTCGTGAAGCCGGTATGGCAAGCGACGCAAAAACAATTCTTTATGATGGACGTACAGGAGAACCATTTGATGGACGTATCTCTGTTGGGGTTATGTATATGATTAAATTGGCCCACATGGTCGATGATAAATTACATGCCCGTTCAATCGGACCTTACTCACTTGTTACACAACAACCATTGGGTGGTAAAGCACAATTTGGTGGACAACGTTTCGGGGAAATGGAAGTTTGGGCACTGGAAGCATACGGTGCTGCTTACACATTACAAGAAATCTTGACATACAAATCAGATGATGTTGTTGGTCGTGTGAAAACATACGAAGCTATCGTTAAGGGTGAACCAATTCCAAAACCAGGCGTACCAGAATCATTCCGCGTATTGGTAAAAGAATTACAAGCTCTTGGATTGAACATGCGTGTGTTGGATATTGAAGACGATGAAATCGAACTTCGCGATATGGATGATGAAGACGATGATTTAATCACCGTTGATGCATTAACTAAATTTGCGGAACAACAAACAGCAAAAGAACTTGAAAAACAAGCTGCTGAACAAGTAGAAGCAAAAAACGCAGTCGATGTACAAAACTTTGAAACTGCAGAAGATAAATTAGACTAATCCGGTCTTAGAGACGTGCAAGGTGATGATCAATCACCTTGCAGGTTGCCATTAAACGAAATGGAGGGAACCCCTTTTGATCGATGTAAATAAATTCGAAAGTATGCAAATAGGTTTGGCTTCTCCCGAAAAAATCAGAAGCTGGTCTTATGGTGAAGTAAAAAAACCTGAGACGATTAACTATCGTACCTTAAAACCTGAACGCGAAGGGTTGTTCTGTGAGCGGATTTTTGGTCCTACAAAAGACTGGGAATGTGCCTGTGGAAAATACAAACGTATCCGTTATAAAGGCATCGTTTGTGACCGTTGTGGTGTAGAAGTAACACGCTCAAAAGTTCGTCGTGAACGTATGGGTCATATCGAATTAGCAGCACCTGTTACACATATTTGGTACTTTAAAGGTATTCCTTCTCGTATGGGTCTTGTATTAGACATGAGCCCACGCGCTTTAGAAGAAATCATTTACTTTGCTTCATATGTAGTTATTGAACCAGGTAATACAAACTTAGAGAAAAAACAATTATTGACTGAACGTGAATACCGTGAAAAACGTGAACAATTTGGTCAAGAATTCCACGCTGCTATGGGGGCTGAAGCAATCAAACAATTGCTTGATAATGTCGACCTAGAAGCGGAAGTAATTGAATTAAAAGAAGAATTAAAAACTGCACAAGGACAAAAACGTACACGTGCTATCCGTCGTTTAGATATCTTGGAAGCATTCCGTACTTCAGGAAATGAACCAAGCTGGATGGTTATGGATGTTATTCCAGTTATTCCTCCAGATTTACGCCCAATGGTTCAATTAGAAGGTGGACGTTTTGCAACAAGTGATTTGAATGATCTTTACCGTCGTGTAATCAACCGTAACAACCGTTTGAAACGTTTGTTAGACTTGAATGCACCTGGTATCATTGTTCAAAATGAAAAACGTATGTTACAAGAAGCGGTAGATGCATTGATCGATAATGGTCGTCGTGGTCGTCCAGTTACTGGACCAGGTAACCGTCCATTGAAATCTCTATCACATATGTTGAAAGGGAAACAAGGTCGTTTCCGTCAAAACTTACTTGGTAAACGTGTCGATTATTCAGGTCGTTCAGTTATTGTTGTTGGACCATTCTTAAAAATGTATCAATGTGGTCTACCAAAAGAAATGGCCATTGAATTATTCAAACCATTTGTCATGCGCGAACTTGTTCAACGTGAACTTGCTTCAAACATCAAAAATGCAAAACGTAAAATCGAACGTCAAGAAGACGAAGTTTGGGATGTTTTAGAAGACGTTATCAGAGAACACCCAGTGCTACTTAACCGGGCACCTACTCTTCACAGATTAGGTATCCAAGCATTTGAACCAGTCTTAGTACAAGGTCGTGCTATCCGCTTGCATCCACTAGTATGTGAAGCGTACAATGCCGATTTCGATGGTGACCAAATGGCCGTTCACGTACCGTTGAACGAAGAAGCACAAGCAGAAGCACGTATGTTGATGCTTGCCGCTCAAAATATTTTGAATCCAAAAGATGGTAAACCAGTTGTTACTCCTTCTCAAGATATGGTTTTAGGTAACTACTACCTAACTATGGAAGAAGAAGGACGCGAAGGTGAAGGAATGGTCTTCCGTGACCAAAACGAAGCTGTCATTGCTTGGCGTAACGGCTACGTTCATTTACACTCACGTATTGGGGTAAATCCAAATACACTAGGTGAAAAACCATTCACTGAATGGCAAAAAGAACGTACAATGATTACAACTGTTGGTAAGATTATCTTCAACGAAATCATGCCTCCAGAGTTCCCTTACTTGAATGAACCAACTGATTTCAACTTAACTGTTCAAACACCAGATAAATATTTTGTGGAATCTGGTACAGATATTCCATCATTTATCAAAGAACAAGAATTGATTTTACCATTCAAGAAGAAAAACTTAGGAAATATCATTGCAGAAGTCTTCAAACGCTTCAAAGTAACTGAAACTTCTAAAATGCTTGACCGTATGAAAGATCTAGGGTACAAACATTCAACACATGCTGGTATCACAGTAGGTATTGCAGATATTACCGTTCTAGATGCAAAAGAAGGAATCATTGAAGAAGCACATAAACAAGTAGCGACAATTACAAAACAATTCCGTCGTGGTCTGATTACAGATGATGAACGTTATGAACGTGTTATTGCTGTTTGGAATGGCGCAAAAGATGAAATCCAACAAAGTCTGATGGAAAGTTTGGATGCAGCTAACCCAATCTTTATGATGTCAGATTCTGGAGCTCGTGGGAATATCTCCAACTTTACACAGCTAGCTGGTATGCGTGGATTGATGGCCGCTCCAAATGGTCGTATCATGGAACTTCCAATTATCTCAAACTTCCGTGAAGGACTATCTGTCTTGGAAATGTTTATCTCAACTCACGGGGCACGTAAAGGGATGACCGATACCGCCTTGAAGACAGCCGATTCAGGTTACTTGACTCGTCGTTTAGTTGATGTAGCACAAGATGTAATTATTCGTGAAGATGATTGCGGAACAGATCGTGGGCTTGAAATTCGAGCAATTCGTGAAGGAAACGAAATCATTGAATCATTAGAAGAACGTTTATTGGGACGTTACACATGTAAAACAGTTACACATCCAGAAACTGGTGAAGTGATTGTTGATAAAGGTGAATTGATCTCAGAAGATCTTGCAAAACAAATTGTTGATGCAGGCATCGAAACTGTAACGATTCGTTCAGTATTCACATGTAATACAAAACATGGTGTATGTAAACATTGTTATGGACGCAACTTAGCAACAGGGAACCAGGTTGAAGTTGGTGAAGCAGTTGGTACAATCGCTGCCCAATCAATCGGTGAACCAGGTACTCAGTTAACAATGCGTACATTCCATACCGGTGGGGTTGCCGGAGATGATATTACTCAAGGGCTTCCTCGTATCCAAGAAATCTTCGAAGCACGTAATCCGAAAGGGCAAGCAGTAATCACTGAAGTTACCGGAGATGTTATTGATATCTCAGAAGATGCTGCTACACGTACAAAAGAAGTAACAATCAAAGGTACAACGGATACTCGTACGTACACTGTTCCATTTACAGCACGCATGAAAGTTGTTGAAGGAGACATTATCCACCGTGGGCAACCACTTACGGAAGGGTCAATTGATCCTAAACAATTATTACAAGTTCGTGATGTATTATCTGTTGAAAACTACCTATTACGTGAAGTACAACGCGTATACCGTATGCAAGGGGTAGAAATCGGCGATAAACACGTGGAAGTAATGGTACGTCAAATGTTACGTAAAGTCCGCGTAATGGACCCAGGTGACACAGACATTTTACCAGGAACATTGATGGATATTGCAGACTTCAAAGATCAAAACTACAACACATTGATCTCTGGTCGTACACCAGCAACTTCTCGTCCTGTGTTACTAGGTATTACGAAAGCTTCACTAGAAACAAACAGCTTCTTATCTGCTGCATCATTCCAAGAAACAACACGTGTCTTAACTGATGCTGCTATCCGTGGTAAGAAAGATCCACTTCTAGGCTTGAAAGAAAATGTTATCATTGGTAAAATCATCCCAGCTGGTACTGGTATGCAACGTTACCGTGATATGGAACCAAAAGAAGTCAGCGTAGCAAGTGAAAATGTTTATAGTATTTCTGACATCGAAGCACAAATGGCTGCCGAAGATGCAATGAAAGAAAATAAATAAGTAGTCTGAAATAAGGTGAGACATCTCTGTCTCACCTTATTTTTTTTACTTTTTTTAGAGTGCCTGTGTATAACCTGTTATGTATTTAGAAAAAGTAAGAAAAGAAATCTGAACGTAGTTATTCACAAGTTTTCCACAAAGAAAAGGAAAATAATAATGCTCGTTCCTTTAAATAAGAGGAAGAAGAACTCTGGTTCGTGGATATCAATCAAGTTGATGAAAAAAATAAGTGCTTTATTTACTAAAGAAAGAATATAAATCACCAGTTTGTGTATAACTAGTGGAAGAAAAAAGAAATTCTGTCATTCTTTTTGTGGATAATTGTAAAGTAGAGGAAAAGAAACAACTTATTCAACTGTGGATAAGTTGGTGGAACGCCGGAATCATTTCCTAAAGAAACTATACCCTTAGGGGGTACTGGTTAATTGCGGAAAATATGAGCCTTTTGACAGTTACTAAAAGTGGAGTGAAGTTAAAAATTAACGAAGAATGACGCTAAAACTACGTATTTTATGTAAAAAAAGAATATAAAATAACGAAAAATAAAAGCGATATTTATTGATATTTAGTTATTTTATTGTATTTGTTAAATGGCATATATATTTATTATTGTTATTTAATTTTAAAACAACTATTCTAATTTGAAAAATTATTCTCGAAAAAAATAGGAACAGAAAGCCTATAGAGTGACTTGAAAGAGCTTACTTGTTAAAATTAAATGAGATATTTTTAATCTTAGGAGGGATAAAAATGAAAAAAGTAAGAATGGCTTCGTTACTTGTTTTGATGTTGGCATTGGCTGCTTGTAGTAGTGGGGGTACGTCTGATAGTTCAGATAGTTCAAGTAGTGTGAGCTCAAGTACTTCTTCAGAAATATCATCTACGCAAATGAGTACGAGTGGCTCGTTAGACAATGTTGCGAACGTTGGGTTTGAAGATGAGAAATTAACGTTGAAGGAATTTGAAATACAGATAACAGATCATCAAATCATTCAGCCTGGAGAAAAGGGGAATGAGTCAGGTGAGGAGCCGGTTATTGCCTTTTGGTTTGATGTGAAGAACGATACGCAAGAAAAAATCAACCCTAAAGGTGCATGGACAAGTGTGTTTACTGCGATGCAAGAAGATGAAAATGGAGTTGATGAAAAGTTAGAACCCGGTGGAGTTCCAGATGACGCATTCCTTTCCACGCAGTCCTTACCAATCGATAAGGGAGGTACTGTATCTGGAGCCTACACATATGTATTAGTTGATGATGAAAATCCGGTGGTGTTGACGGCGACTCGAGGTGCATTAGGTGATACGCTGGGTGACATGAGTTATGAGGTGAAATAAGTCGAATGAAAAGGCTTGGTACGGTAAAATGTGCCAAGCTTTTTTGAGCAAATCTTTTTTGTTTTTTATATAAAAGAGTATGATGAAAACGAAAAGGAGAGGATAACTATGGCAATTGAAACAGCTATTTTTGCAGGCGGATGCTTTTGGTGTATGATCAAACCATTTGATTCACAACCAGGGATTGTATCTGTTACTTCGGGTTATACGGGAGGACATGTTGCAAATCCTACGTATGAAGAAGTGACGACTGGAACAACAGGGCATACAGAAGCTGTCGAAATCCGATTTGATCCTACAGTGATTTCCTATAAGGAGTTAGTAGGCATTTATTGGCAACAAACAGACCCAACAGACGCATTTGGCCAGTTTGCCGATCGAGGCGATTCGTATCGACCAGTTATCTTTTACCAAAGCGAGGAACAAAAGAAAATTGCAGAACTATCGAAAAGAGAACTGCAAGAAAGTGGGCGCTTTGATAAACCGATCGTCACACAGATAGAACCTGCACAAGTCTTTTATCCTGCAGAAGAGTATCACCAAGAGTATTACAAAAAACACCCAGTCCATTATGGATTGTACCGAGAAGGGTCAGGAAGAGCTGGGTTTCTTCGCTCTAACTGGAAAAATCAATAAAGCAAAGTGAAAACTAGTCCTAAAAATAAAAATGGGATAAAAGGAATTTTACGAGCGAATTTACCGGTGAGGAATGTTCCGAACATCCAGCAAAGACCGCTTCCGCTAGCAATGAGCAAGAGGTGATTTAACTGAAAAATAGTTAGTCCACCACTCCATGCGAGTAATACGAAGTAATCACCGCTTCCGATTGATTTTGGTACTAAGTAATGGCAACAAAGGATAATGCCTAAAGTAAAGACTATTGTTTCCCAATGGAATTGATTCTCTGATAATTGCTGGTACCAAAGAATGCTGGTCGCAATACAAAGGACTTTGAGTTCGACGATGAAATAAAAGCTGTCGATCAATGCAAGAAGATAGGCGGAAATTATCCAAACACTAACAAGAATAATCTGAGTATCGAAGCGATGCAGCCATACCCAACATGCAAACAGACCTGCAGTACATTCACTGAGTGGATAGATGCAGGTCAATTTTTGTTTGCATGAGCGGCATGTTTGTTTTTGGAGAATCCAAGAAACAATTGGGATGAGCTCGAACCAATGAAGCCGTCGGTGACAAGACGAACAGCGTGAATGTGCAAAAATAATTGGCAATCCTTGCGGAAACCTTTGAGCAAATAAACAACAAAATGAGCCAACAGACGTACCGATACAAAAAATCCAAAACATGACATTCCTCCTTTTCTCATTAGGTAGATACGTAAAGTGTTAGTATAATAAAAAAGAAATAGAAAATAATTGGTGAAAAGAGGCAAAAAAATGGATTTTTCCATTGGAGTAGATATCGGTACAACGCAAACAAAAGCTGTTGCCTTTGATTTAAATGGACGAGCGATGGAGTCATCCTATCAACGCTATCCGCTTTATCAAGATGCAGAAGGGATGGCTGAGCAGGATCAAACAGAAATTTTACAGGCAGTGATTTTTACTGTTCGTGAAGTAGTTCAGAAATTATCGGGACATACACTTAAATTCATTTCGTTTTCCTCTGCAATGCATAGCTTGCTTGTATTGGATCAATCAAAACAAGCATTAACACGAATGATTACTTGGGCGGACAATCGAGCGCAAGGGGAATCAGAGCGGTTGAAAAATACACCGTTTGGGAAAAAATTATACGAAGAAACAGGGATGCCAAACCATCCAATGGCACCATTTTATAAAATAAGTTGGCTGAAGAAACAACATCCAGAAGTTTATCGAAAGGCATCGTTATTTTTAGGGATTAAAGAGTATCTGTTTTATACGTTATTTGGAGAAGCGATTTGCGATTATGGCTGTGCATCGGGTACAGGTTACTTTGACATTCATCGTCTTGAATGGAGTCAAACAGCGCTGAATTATTTGGGGGTACATGCCTCCAATCTGCCTAAAATTGTCCCACCCACCTATGTGAAAACTGGGTTAAAAGAAGAATATGCACAATTAATGGGAATTGCAGAAGAAACGCCTTTTGTGATAGGCGGAGCAGATGGCCCACTGTCGAATTTAGGTGTGGGTGCAATAGGTAGAGGAGAAATTGCGCTAACTGTTGGTACGAGCGGAGCGATTCGAATGATAGTGGATCATCCAATTTTACATCCTAAAGAAGAAACTTTTTGTTATGTATTAGATGAAAAACATTGGGTAATTGGAGGAGCAACGAGCAACGGTGCGGGTGCATTTGATTGGGCATGCCATACGTTTTTGCAAGAAACGGTACACCAAGCAATCAAAGAAAAGAGAAGTCCTTATGATGCTGTTCTAGATGAAATTTCTAGTATACCTGCTGGATCATCGGGGATAGTATTTCATCCGTATTTATTAGGAGAACGAGCACCCTTGTGGGAATCGAAAGCTAGCGGTAGTTTTGTCGGATTACGTCGAGAACACACAGAAAAAGAGATGGTTCGTTCTGTTATTGAAGGTATCTGTTTTAACTTAAAAATTATCCTAGAAGATGTTATTCAAAAAGATGATAAAATAACGAAAATCATAGCTACTGGAGGATTTGCTGAATCACTTCTTTTCCGTCAAATCATGGGAGACGTTCTAGGCGTACCGCTACACTTTTTAGAAAATGAAGAAGCTTCGGCATTAGGCGCTGTGATACTTGGTTGGCATGCACTAGAGAAAACGCAGACCTTAGATGAGATATCAAGTCGACTGAAAAAATCAACACATAGCGTGGTACCAGATGAGCATAACCGCAAAAAATATGAACAGGTGTATCCAATCTTTTTGCACACGCAACAATTGTTAGCACAAAGCTACAAGGAATTAGCAACACTGAACTAGTTAGAAAAAGAAACTGAAAATTATTCTCAAATAAACGCTATTGTTGTACTTTTTTTAAAAGCTCTACTATCATTTAACTATAGAAATGAATTAGGAGGATGATGAACAAATGAAATTTTCACAAACAAAAGAAGTACTTAATCAACTAGTCGCAGATTTAAGCCAAATGTCAATGGTGATTCACCAAACACATTGGTACATGCGCGGACCAGGTTTCTTAACATTACATCCAATGATGGATACATTTATGGATGATATTGATGAACAATTAGATGAAGTATCTGAACGTTTGATTACATTAGATGGTTCTCCATACTCTACATTGAAAGAATTAGCAGAACAGACAAAAATCGAAGATGAAGTTGGACGTTGGGATCGTACAATGACAGAACGTTTAGAAAACTTAGTGAAAGGCTATCGTTATTTAGCTGATCTTTACCAAAAAGGAATCGACGTATCTGGCGAAGAAGGCGATGATCCAACGCAAGATATGTTCATCGAATTTAAAACAGCTACTGAAAAACGTATCTGGATGCTTCAAGCACATCTTGGTAAAGCACCAGAGATTGATGCATAATCCGTTGAAAGAAACGAAAAGGCGCTCGTAGATTCTACGAGTGTCTTTTTTTATAAATAACAAGAGAGAATTTATTTCGTACATATTTTATTTGTTTTCTAAATGGCTAGAGAAAAACGTTGACATTACGCACTGTAGACGGTAAAATGTTAACTGGTATTGTTTGCCCCACAAAGAGCCCCGGAAACTCGAAGTGTATGTCAAACATCAGAACTTAAATTGGAGGAAATTAACGTGCGTACAACATATATGGCCAAACCAGGCGAAGTAGAACGTAAATGGTATGTAGTAGACGCAACTGATGTTCCATTGGGACGTTTATCAACAGTTGTTGCATCTGTACTACGTGGTAAAAATAAACCTACATTCACACCTCATGTGGATACTGGCGATTTCGTAATCGTAATCAATGCAGATAAAGTAAAATTAACAGGTAAAAAAGCGACTGACAAAATTTATTACCGTCACAGCAACTTCCCAGGCGGATTGAAATCAATCTCAGCAGGTGAATTGCGTGCTAAAAATTCTCGTCGTTTGATCGAAACTTCAGTAAAAGGAATGCTTCCTAAAAACACTTTAGGCCGCAAACAATTTACAAAATTGAACGTATACGGTGGAGCAGAACATCCACATACTGCGCAACAACCAGAAGTTTTAGATATCACAAACTTAATCTAATTAATAGGAGGGAATTCCATTGGCACAAGTACAATATATCGGCACAGGCCGTCGTAAAAACGCTGTTGCCCGCGTACGTTTAGTACCAGGTACAGGTAAAGTTACTATCAACAAAAAAGATATTTCTGAATACGTTCCATTTGCTGACTTACGTGAAGTCATCAACCAACCTTTCGGTGTTACTGAAACAAAAGGCGCATATGACGTTTTTGTTAATGTAAACGGTGGGGGATATGCTGGACAATCAGGCGCTATCCGTCATGGTATCGCTCGTGCATTATTAGAAGTTGACCCAGACTTCCGTTTAGCTCTTAAACGTGCTGGCTTACTTACTCGTGATGCTCGTATGGTTGAACGTAAAAAACCAGGTCTTAAAAAAGCTCGTAAAGCTTCACAATTCTCAAAACGTTAATTACTGGAATCGTTGGAAATTTATTTCCTTACGAATACAGTATGGGACGGAGATTTCATGGAAATCGAGTACCATTCAATATGATCGTTTCAAGGCACTTTCCCAATTTTGGAAAGTGTCTTTTTGTTATTCCCACCAGTCAACTTCCGGTACGCAATTTCACCAATAGGCATTGTGGCTGTAGTTGGTCTTGAAAATATTGATTCATTACTTATCATTTTAGGATTTGTTGGTGGGATGATTGTTGATTTTACTGGTGCTATATTTATTGTAATGTATTCGAGAACAATAAAGTCCGCAAATATGAATCAATACGGAATGTCGGAAACTAATCAAGCTTATCCAGGGAATGTGTTAGCTTCACAAATAAAAAATGATGAATTACGAGAAAAGATATTGGCTGAAATGGCAAATAAATTAATTTCTAAAGAAAAGAAAATCAATTTCAATGATTAAGTTATCGGGATCATTCATCAAGGTTCAGTTTTTTGTATAAATAATGCAAACAAGAGAGGTTAGTATAGTAATAAAAATTAACAACTAATGAAATCACTTTGGAAAAATGGTTTGATTACAAAATATTTACTTATAGGACTTGCCTTTTAACTTTTTTATACATTAAGTTTAATTATATAGAAAGAGCCTAAAAACGTGATATAATGTACATCATTAAGCAGTCTAAAAGGAGTCGAAAAGTATGCCTGATTACAAATATTCAGTAAAAAATACAACTAAAATCGAGCGTGAAAAACTTCGGAATGTTGCTTTGAGCTATTCAACTTTAGATGCTGCGGAACCTTCAGATGATACTATGAAGTTAGTAGAAGAATATGTGGCAGGTAATATGGAAATTGCGGATGCCTTAGAAACAGTTATTGAAAAATATCGTACAATGGGTCTAAAAAATGCTTGATCCTTATTTGATTCCAGACACTGATGTCTTGAAAAATAAACTAGGTATAGCGGATAAGGATATTCTTGAAAAAGCTGAAGCAGATATCACGTATTTAAAATTGTTAGATATTGACGCTTGGTTTGAAAATAAGCCGCTCAACTATGAAACATTTTTTGAGGTTCATGAATACATTTTTGGTGATCTATACGCGTGGGCAGGGCAGATTAGAACAATAGATATCTATAAAGAAGAAGCTGTCCTGGGTGGCGTATCGTTAACATATGGTAAAATCTCATCAATTCAGCTTCAAGTTGAAACGATTATTGATGATCTGAGCCAAGTAGAATGGTCTAATATTAGTATGGAAGATATGATTCCGTTGTTCTCAGACTTGATTGCTCGACTATGGTTAATCCATCCGTTTAGAGAGGGGAATACTCGAACAGTTATTCGCTTTGCCGGTCTATTAGCAAATGCTAAAGGATTTCCGTTGAACTCAAAACTTTTACGAGATCATGCCAGCTATGTAAGAAAGTCATTGGTTTTATATTGTGTTGATGAAGCACCTGAAAAAGAATATTTCTTAAAAATCATGACAGATGCAATCAATGATTTTTAGTTATGTTATAAAAGTAGCCGTATTTTGGTTTGCAAATAATTTCTAGGTACGTTTTTAGGTACGAATACAGTATGGAACGAAAAAATTGAGTACCATTCATTTTAGGCTCTTTGTCAAATCGGACTGATGGAGTCGAATGAAACATTTACTACGAGAATTCACTTTCGTAGTAAATGTTTTTTTATTTTAGCTAAATTGGATCAAATGGTTTGCTAAGAAGATGCGTGTCCGCATGTTTTTAAAGCTTCGAAAACCATAAGATACTCGTTTTAATACTTTGATATGCGTATGGATATTTTCCAGTTTACTATTGCTGTAAGGTAGTTTTAATGCAAGGCGAATCGCAGATTCGTAGCTAAAGAACGCTTTTTTGATATGTTTGAGTTCATCAGGTAGTTCTTTGGGCATTTGATGAAGTAGATGGAAAAATTCATCTGGATCTTTTTGATGGAACGCGGCTAAAAGTTCTTGATAAAAGGAATAACTAAGGCGTAATTCTTCTGAAGAAGAAAGTAGGCGTTCAATTACATCTGTTTCCGTTAAGTAA
>JBKEDT010000058.1:0-16451 GCA_047975565.1 Enterococcus sp.
AGAAAAGGAAAACTTATCTGTTTGAGTTTTTAATGACCGAAATTCATCCATTAGAAGACATTCAGGTAACCAATTTTTCTTTACTTTCGTCATAGAAGCTAAAGAGCCTAAGGTTCTTTAAACTGTTGACCAAGAAGCACCGATTTGTTTAGCTACTCGTTTCACGTATTTGTCAGGCTATCCAAAATCTGTAAGTGAACATTCTAAGAGATATGACAAAAGCGATCAATGATGGGCGAATTGGCAGTAAAGTAAGTCTGACAGTTTCGGCAGTGATACCGCTGCTTTTTTAGTTTCAAGTACTTCGCATGGCTACTACTTTTAGGCAAGTGGACCATAGATATTTTGGTTCCATGTTTGACAATTGTTCCTTGATTTTTTTGATGACAATTCGGACATCGCTTGATGTCCTTAGTCAAGGTAGCGTAAGCCACCGAACAGTGCTGGTTGTTGATGTACTTTGTAGTAAATTTAGTGATTTTGATATTTTTATCTTTGATTTCTAGTAATTGTTTGATACCATGAAGTTCAGACATACAGGGTTTCCTCCTTTGAATTTGTTTTAGACGACTTAATTCTAACGGAAATTCTGTATGTTTTGTTATTTCACGCACAAAATCGGACCGATAGATTTCTTCTATCAGTCCGATTTATTATAGAGCCCTCTTTTGACGATAAATTGTTGTGTTTATATTAATAGATAGATTTAGTGTAATATATCTCTTGATTTTAGACAACTATCTTTACATATCTATTTTTGCTTAATCAAATGGGTTCAATTCTCTAAGGTTGTCTAATCAGAATGAAGATGCTATACTATACGTGCGAAGTGAGATTGAATCTACATGAATAACACAAAAGCCAACCCTATTGCGAGTAGGGTTGGCTTTTTTTACGCTCGTTGCGGCTGCGAACGTGTGGGTTAGGACAACTTGCTTAGTTATCGTCTTCCTTTTCTAACCAATAAGAAACTAGTTCAATAACTAGCCCAACAAAAATTGGTGCGATAACCAGTGAGATTAAATCTTTCATGAATAACACCCCTTTTGGGAGCAAGTTGCCAAAAAAATTATACCATTAAAATATAAGCTTATGTAACTTATCTAAAATCCTTTTTTATCCTGTAGACAATCTGTCGTATAATATTGTAATCTTTCGCATAATCAAATATGGTATAATGTCCCAGTAGAAAAGTGAAAAGATGGTGGCTAATCTCTTGAAAAAAGGGGTGATGCCTATGGTTCATAGCTTTATCCCTAGAAGGGAGTAAGCACGTGTCAACATTTGAAGCAATTCAATTGATGATCGCTTTTGCGACATTAGTTTTGCTGATTATTGACCACACAGACCAAAAAAAATAACCATCTAATCAACTTTGGCGAGTTTTAGATGGTTATTATCAACTATAAATGAAGCCACCGTCTTTTTAACGGTTCTACTAAAGAGCTATGTTAGCGCATAGCTCTTTTTCATGCTTATTATAGCTTAAAATATTAGTGATTACTAGTGATTTGTTCAACGTCTTTCTTTATTCTGTATACTGTTTGTCTAGTAACTTCGTAATCTTTTGCAATCTTAGAAATAGCGATCCCTTCAGATAAATCCTTAACAATGCTTTGATATACCAAGCGACGTTGAGGATTTTTTGTATCGGCGCTATATAGCTTAGGACGCCCTTTATAAACACCATTAGCTTTGGCTATCTTAATGCCTTGTGCTTGTCTGCGTTTTGATTCTGTATGTTCTTGCTCGGCAATCATAGCTAATATTTGGATGATTAGATCTTTAACAAACTTATCCAAAAGAGGATTCCCAATTGCTTCAGCCATGATTGGTAGGCTGGTAATAATTAGCTGTACGTTTTTCTTTTTAAGATAGTTAACAGAAACAATAATTTCGTCATAGTTTCTTCCTAGGCGATCAATTGCTTCAACAATAAACATATCTTGTTCACGGACAAATTCTAAAGCCTCCTGGAAGATCGGTCGATGAGAAATAGTTGCACCTGATTGTTTTTCAATGAAAATTTTCTCTGCACCGAACTTTTCCATTTCTTCAATCTAACGTTGTTCATTTTGATCAATGGTTGAAACACGAATATACGCAACTTTCAAAATTTTTACCTACTTTTCTAAGGTATTTAAAATACACCCTAATCATACAGTTAAAATCTATGTTGTTCAATAAAAAGCAAATGTACGTTTAGGGTACACCTGAAAGATACAGTTTATCGAGGTACAGAAAAAAGTCAGCCCACTTATAGGCTGACTTTCTCCAGATGAAATATCTTACTATGAGTTTCCATTATAGCATAGTCTATTGAAATCTTATGGAATGCTTACAGTTTTCGTCCAAGATATTCCAGGAATATTAATAATTAAGTTCGCTGATTTCAAATTATTATTAATTGCATTATATACTGTGTAAGCGATCATAGCATCTAAAGCTGCAACTGCTCCAGCTCCCCATGGTCCAGAAGCTGCAAGTTGACTAAAGTAAAATGTTAAATATCCAGCTGCAAAAGCTGCTGCTCCAGTAGCACCCATTCCTCTTATCTGAGGACCAAATTTTAAATAAAAACCTACGTTACCTCTAATTTGTTTCTGGCTATCTTGTTCTTCTGCTCCACTAATTAAATCAGACAAATAATTAAGTTCAGCAGTTGTAAAGCCTAATTTAGTCCGTAGATCAGGCTTTGACACGTCTAAAGTAACTTGACCTTCTGAATTAATCTGATAATAAGCCGATAATTGCTCTAGTGCAGACTCTTTACCCACGAATAATGTAGTTTCATTAGAAGATTGAGTATACGCAGTAGTTACTTCATCAGCATTAACTACTGCTGAAATAGGAGTGAAAGTAGTTCCGAAGATTGCAGTTGCACAAAATAAAAATGCGAATTTCTTTTTCATAAAAATCCAGCTTATCTGTTTATATATTTTGAAAAAAAGACTACGCCAATACTTAAAAGTATGGCTCCAATAATAAGAAAGACAATTTTTTTATTTTGTATGTACTCACTCATTGATAGGACGCCAGTTTGAGCAACTAAAACCCCTAAAATATCATAGAAAGGTTCTTTTTTTATAATTCTAGAGATCAAAAGAACGAGTACGCAAAATAGTGAAAAAATACCGAGTGTAGCAAGGTTGAAGTTTTTGTTCATCATAGGAGACTCCTAACATAAAGCATTTTGTCGACACCCAAAAGATATCATATAAATAAGAATACTAAAAATGCGAATTAGCATATTAGTGAATTAAATCACAAATATACTATTTGTTATCTGTTGGTGGATTATATAACTATCTTTATATTTGCTTTTTTAAGACTTTCTTTGAATAAATACGATTTATTTAAGTTATTTAAAAAAACAGAAAAATAATTTTAGTTTTTAGCGAAATTTTAGCTCATCGAAACTATGAACAACAAAAAGAAAAGCAAAAAAAGTAATCATCAACCTCTAGCTAGGGAAACGATTGCTTAAAATATATAAGTCTTGGCCACAGTCTTAAACGGTGTTTTACTGTCCAAGAAGCGAATATAAAAAGGTAACCCGAACGGGCTACCTTTTTATGTGATACGATTTACGCTATGCAAAATCAGTATATCATAGTTAGTATTTTTTTAGGAACACTCAAAAGGAAACTGACTGAAAAGTGCATACACTTTTGTTAATGATACGAAAAAGTGTATGCACTTTACTATTTTGACTAATGATTAACTGTCTGTTGTGCGCTATCAATCAGGTAACGATCATTACACTTTCTAAATTCCAAAATCAATTCTTTCACTTGATCTAAGGTATTTGCTTTAGCTTGTAAATAACCTATGATCGGTAGTTTTTCAATGAATGTACTACCTAATATCGAAACTATTATAAATGAAATGAATATCGGAAAAATTATTTTCATTAACAGAACTTCTGATGAATTAGTAGTTGGTCCGCTAGTAAACAATTCTGGTAGGCTCTGTTTTAATTGTTTAATGTCGTCTGTAATAAAGTATAAAGATCAAATTATATCTGTAGGAAGAAATGAAAATAGAGATCTATTAGTAGCCCAAATTATAGAGTTCCTTTTAAATCAAAACTTATTCACGAATTTTCTTTCCAACGGTCAGATAATGATAAAAAACAGAGCAAAGAATCGACCTAAAGGTTATTAGGGCGTGTCTGAAAACATTCAATGGATTAAATGCTGTACTGCTTCTTGGTAAAAAAATACTAAGGAGTGGTGTAGCATGGTGTGACCTGTTGAAAGAATATTATGGTTCATGGGAAACTGTCAATAGTCGTTTTTGTCTTTGCCGAGATTGCGGTTTAGATTAATTTGAAAAATGAAAACACTTAAAAATTTATACCAATGTAAATAGATAGCAGGAATATTTTATTTCCCCCTAAATATAAATTGTTCAAAATGTATTTAACCACCGTTTATTCACCATTTATCTTTGGCTCAAATTTGTTCAAGTAATAGTAATATCAATATTAGTCTTATACTATCCTTAATAAACTATTTTAGATAGTTAAAATGGGATATGATAGGCTTTCTATTGATACCATGAAGTTCAGACATACAGGATTTCCTCCTTTGAATTTGTTTTGGTCGACTTAATTCCAACGGAAATTCTGTATGTTTTGTTATTTCACGCACAAAATCGGACCGATAGATTTTTTCTATCAGTCCGATTTATTATAGAGCTAAAAACTCTCAACAGTCTTTAGCTGCTGAGAGTTTTTTCGACTACTTGTGTTTCAAAGGGGCGTAACGTTTGTGTCTTTTTCCAAGAAAAATTTTGATAATTTCCAATAAGTTTTTTTACGGGTTTATTGACCCATCGATTAGGGAGGGTAACTGTTTGACTTGACGCACTTAGATTCGTTAGTACATAAACTTCATGTGTTTCATTTGTCCGTGTATATGCCCAAACAGATGGATGGTCAGGAAGGGCTAATTGATATCGCCCATCGGTTAAGACGGATACTGTTTTTCTTAATTGAATCAATTTTTTGTAGTAATTTAGTAGTGAATTTTGGTCAGCCTGTTCATCGGTGACGTTGATACTTTCTGTATTTGGATTGATTTTCATCCAAGGTTCTCCAGAAGAAAACCCACCTGTAGGTTCCCACTGCATAGGTGTCCGTGAGTGGTCACGTGACCAATTGCTCGTTCTTTTTAGTGCTTCTTCAGAGGAGAGCCCTTGGTTTAAATACTCTTGATAAGCATGCTTGGCGTCCGTCGTATCGAACTCTTCAATTGATGAGAAGGGAAAATTCGTCATACCGAGTTCTTGTCCTTGATAAATAAAGGGCGTACCACGTAAAAAGAAATAGGCAGTTGCAAGGGCAGTTGCAGATTCCTTTGTTTCATTTCCGAATACGGAATTCACTCTCGGATTGTCATGGTTTTCGATATATAGTGCATTCCAGCCAATTGGTTGAAGGTCTTTTTGCCAGCGAGACAAGATTTTTTTGAACCCTAGAGGATTCCCCTTTTCGTTGTCAGGAGGTCCTGTGCGTACTTGGTGTTCTAATTCAAAAATCATATCTATATATCCAGAGGACTCGTCTGTCCAGTAGGGAGCTTGCTTGCTACTCACACCACTTGCTTCGCCAACAGTCATGATGTGATGCTGTTTGAAAATCGTTCGTAGCTCGTCCATATAGTTTTCAATACCAGAGACATTCATAAAGGGTGCCCAAGGATTATCTGTAATTTTAAAATTCCAAGGTTCCTTTTGAATATGACTGATTGCGTCTAAACGAAATCCATCGATACCAAAGTCTAGCCACCAACGAATCATTTGATAAATCTCTTCACGCATTGTTGCGTTTTTCCAATTAAGATCGGGTTGCTCTTTAGCAAAAACATGAAAATATGCTTGGCTAGTTGTTTCGTCATAGGTCCAAGTAGAACCTCCGAAGAAACTCTGCCAGTCGTTGGGCATTTTGTCTTTTGTTGCATCAGCCCACAAGTAGTAGTCACGGTAAGGGTTGTCCTTGGATTTTTTTGATTCGATAAACCAAGGATGTTTGTCGCTGGTATGGTTGATAACAAGATCCATAATCAGCTTGATGCCATGTGCATGTGCCTGCTCAATCAGCTCTTTTAATTCTTCTAGTGTGCCAAATTCAGGATTGATTGCTTGATAATCAGAAATATCATATCCATTGTCAATATTTGGACTTTGATAGACTGGATTTAACCAAATAAAATCAATATCCAGTTCTTTTAAATAGGGGATTTTTTCTTGAATCCCTTTTAAGTCACCAATGCCATCACCGTTACTGTCTTTAAAACTGCGAGGATAGATTTGATAGCCTACTGCCTGTTGAAACCATTGTGTCATAGCTCGTCTCCTAACTCGACAACGAACGCGTCCCAGGGAGCCAATTGGGTTGTTTCGGTGCGCGCGATATCTGTTTCTAAATTAGAAATAATTACTTGGCCTAATCTGTGATGCATTTCGTTTGGATAAGTAAATGTATGCGCATCATTTGAAAAATTGGTAACGATCAACCAATTTTTAGCGTTATAACTACGTAAGTAACTAAAAACTTCGTCAGCAGTATCTTCGAGTAACTGATAGTCACCCCAGACCATCAATTGATTTTCCTTCCGTAAACGAATCAATTTTTGATACGTATAGAAAATCGAATGGGGATCAGCCAGAGCTTGCTCAACGTTGATTTTAGAGTAGTTGGAAACAACAGGAAGCCAAGGGGTACCGGTAGTGAATCCTGCATTTTCTTGAGCAGTCCACTGCATAGGTGTTCGTGCGTTGTCGCGTCCTTTTTTATTGATTGCAGCAAGAAGCACTTCGGGTGAAACACCTTTGGCACGTTGTTCAAAGTACATATTCCGACTTTCAATATCTTCAACTTCATCGATACTTGTCACTGTATGGTTTGTCATCCCGATTTCTTCTCCTTGGTAAATATAAGGAGTACCCTTAAGCATATGGAGAAGAATTGCTAATAGCTTCGCTGATTTTTCGCGATAAACATCATCATTTCCCCAACGAGAGACAATGCGTGGTAAATCATGATTGTTCCAAAAGAGTGAGTTCCAGCCTTCTTGTCCTAATTCTTGTTGCCATTTTGAGAAAACTTCTTTGAGCTCTTTGATTTGCAATGGGCGACTGACCCATTTTGATTGACCTGGTACTTCATCCAATCCGATATGTTCAAATTGAAAGACCATAGATAATTCATCTCGGTTAGGATGCGAATATAATTTGGCGATTTCTGGTGTGGCACCCCAAGTTTCTCCAACGGTCAATAAGTCTTTATCGCCAAAAGTCGCATGGTTCATTTCTTGTAGATAGTCATGTAATTTCGGACCGTTGCCAGTGATTTTTTGATCAGGTAATTTTCCAATCAAGTCAATCACATCCATACGAAAGCCACCAATTCCTTTGTCAATCCAGAAATTCATCATATCGTATACTTCATTACGAACCTGTTTGTTCTCCCAATTTAAATCAGGCTGCTTTTTGCTAAAAAGATGTAAATAATACTGCTGGGTTTGTTCATCAAAAGTCCATGCAGGTCCACTAAATGTACTCTCTAAATCATTTGGATAATTTCCATTTTTAGGATCTCGCCAAATGTAATAGTCGCGGTAGGGGTTATCAAGTGATTTTTTTGCTTCGATAAACCAAGCGTGTTCATCGCTTGTATGATTGACAACTAAATCAAGGATCAGACGGATATTACGCTTATTTGCCTCATCAATTAGACAATCCATATCCTGCATTGTGCCAAATTCTGTCATGATTGCACGATAATC
The DNA here is from genome assembly GCA_047975565.1 of Enterococcus sp. Taxonomy (GTDB): domain Bacteria; phylum Bacillota; class Bacilli; order Lactobacillales; family Enterococcaceae; genus Enterococcus_B. The sequence goes on from JBKEDT010000058.1 coordinate 7,794, forward strand.
AGAGATATCGTAGCCATTATCATCATTTGGGCTTTGGTAAACTGGGCTTATCCAAAGCGCGGTAATACCTAATTTTTGTAAATAATCTAAGCGTGAAATTATTCCTTTTAAATCACCGATTCCGTCACCGTTACTATCTTGAAAACTACGTGGGTAAACTTGATAAACGACTGCTTCTTGCCACCAATGTTGTGTCATTTGTCACACTCCTATGAAAAAAGTTTCGTGAAGAACACGAAACTTTTTATTATTTTTTCAAAATCATAAATCCATTTGGTTCAATGTTGATTTCTCCTTCTGTACTTACTGCGAGATGAGAAAGTGTATACTCTCCATCGTAGTGTACAGAAATCGATTCTTCGCCAGTGTTGAAAAGACCAATTAATTGCTCAGAATCTAGCTTGCGAGAGAAAATCAAGGTACCCGAAGAAGCATCGACCGTTTGCCAATCAAGCGAGCCGTCACTTACTATTTTTTGGTTCTCATGTCGTAAAGCGATTAGACTTTTTACAAATTGGTGCATGTCTAGATCTTGTTTTTGAGGATCCCATTCCATACATTTGCGACAGTCTGGATCCATACCACCATTCATACCGACTTCATCACCATAATACAGGCAAGGGATACCTTGTTGTAAATATAAGAAGGCGAGTACTTGTTTCATCAAGTCTTTGTTGTCATTTGCTAAAGTCAATATCCGTGGAGTGTCATGACTATCAATCGTGTTTAACATCAACTGATTTGTCTGGCGACGATACAGAGCAAGTTGCTCGTTTAAGTTACTGACCATTTTTTCTAATGAGATTTTTTTCTCTAAGAAATAATGCGTGATTGAATCTGTAAATGCGTAGTTCATGACTGCGCTGAACTCGTCTCCTTGAAGCCAGCTTTGCGAGCTGTGCCAAACCTCGCCTAGAATATAAAAATCTTTTTTAACAGCATGACAAGTTTCATGGAATTTTTTCCATAGATGATGATCCACTTCGTTTGCTACATCAAGACGCCAAGCATCGATATCAAACTCTTCGATCCAGTAGCGTGCAATAGATAAAATATATTCTTGTACCTCGGGATTTGCAGTATTTAATTTTGGCATATGTGGTGTAAAAGCAAACGTGTCAAAGTTTAACTCTTCAGCTACTTCAAAATCTTCGGTAGCTGTGTACGTTACTGGAAAGGAATGGATGTGGAACCACTCTTTGAAAGCAGACTGTTCGCCATTTTTGATTACGTCTTGCCACTGTGGGGAGGTATCGCCAATATGATTAAAGACAGCATCTAACATGACTTTTATTCCTCGGTGGTGACATTCGGTTACCAACTTTTTAAAAAGTTCTTTATCACCAAAAGCTGGGTCGATTTCAAAATAATCGCTTGTATCATATTTGTGATTTGAATGCGCTTTAAAAATCGGACAAAAATAAAGACCATTGATACCTAAATCGCTCAAATAATCAAGGTTATCTAATACTCCTTGCAAATCTCCACCGTAAAAATCTTGACGGTCAGGATGTTCTTTGCTTCCCCAAGCAAGTGTTCCTTCAGGATCGTTAGCAGTGTTTCCGTTTGCAAATCTTTCTGGAAATATTTGATACCAAACAGTTTCTTTTATCCATTGAGGTGCTTTGAAACGATCGATTTCATGGAAATACGGCATTCGAAAATAATTATTTGCCATCGTTACATATTTTTCTTCAACTGGAAAAACACCGTGTTCTGTAAAGAATATCGCTGTACCGTCATAGCCTTCAACAAGAAACGCATAACTTAATCGAGAAAAGGATGCACGAACTTCGATTTCCCAATAATCGTAAAGGTCAGTAGTCAATATTTTTTTCATTGGTGTTGGCTGATTAAACCATTGTTTGTCTAACTGATAGGGGTCTCCGTGCAAGAGAGCGACTTTTTGACAATCTGCTCGAGCTGTACGTAAGCGAATATGCATGATTTCATTAGTATAAAGATAAGCAAATTCACTTTCAGGACGATGATAAATTGCTGCGGTATTCATAAATAACCTCCTCAAATATATTGATTTGTTGTGAGATCGATAGAAAATAGTCAAGACTTCTATTAAGCATAGCATGTTTGCTGTAATCAAACCTCTGATTTCCTATTCGCGAATATTATTGCATATTGCGCAAACGGTTGCAATAGGTTGATTTCATTTTCTTAGCTGAATTATAAAATAAAGCTGTCTACACCAATTTAAAATAAAATTATTTGGACTATAAAAGAGGTACGAGATGAAAATGAGCGTGATTTATCAGCTGTTTCTACGGATTTCAGCTAGCAGAATCAGTGTTTTTTCAAAAAAAGTAAAAAAAATCAAAAATGTGCTTGTAAATTTAAGCAATCGGTTGCATAATGTATCTTGTAAATAAAAATTAATCAAAACAGTGCAGGAGGAATTGTAATGAAAAACAATTGGAAAAAGTATTTGTTTTCAGGGGTAATGATTGGTGCTGCTACACTTACATTAGTAGGATGTGGTTCTAGCTCTGACTCAAGTTCGAGTGGGGACTCATCAACTGGATCAGGTGACAAAACTGAAGTAACTTTATGGGTAACTACAGATTCAAAGAAATTTTATACAGATGTGTTGAAAGACTTTGAAAAAGATAATCCAGATATTTCTGTTAAGGTAGTTGAAACAGAAGATGCTAAAGCACAAGAAAATGTGAAAAAAGATCCATCAGCAGCAGCCGATGTTTTTGCACTTCCGCATGATCAATTAGGCCAATTAGTTGATTCAGGTGTCATTCAAGAAATTCCAGAGCAATATGCAACAGAAATTACAGATAACCAGGCAGAAACAGCTGCAGAAGCTGCGACTTACAAGGATAAAATGTATGCGTTTCCATACGGGATAGAAACACAAGTGCTTTATTACAACAAAGATTTACTCACTGAAGACCAAGTGAAAACCTATGAATCCATTACAGACAATGCTACTTTTGGTGCAAATCTAAAAGCAGTTGATGCGTATAAAGTCGCTCCATTGTTCATGTCTGTCGGAGATGTTTTATTCGGTGAAAACGGAGAGGATGCTAGCGGTACAGATTGGAACAACGAAAAGGGCGTTTCTGTTTTACAATGGATTGCTGATCAAAAAGACAATCCTGGATTTGTAAATGTTGGTGACGACTATATTGCTCAATTTGCAAATGAGAAAATTGCTTCTTTCGAATCTGGCCCTTGGGACAAAGAAAAAGCAGTTGAAGCAATTGGCGAAGACAAGTTAGGAATTGCTGTTTATCCGACAGTGAATATTGGAGATGAAGACGTACAACAAAAAGCATTCTTAGGCGTGAAATTATATGCAGTCAATCAAGCTCCAGCAGATGGCGATACAAAGAAAATCGCTGCTGACTATAAATTAGCTTCATATTTATCAAGTGAAGCGACACAAGAAGCACAATTCAAAGACAAAACAAGAAACATCATTCCTTCAAATACAACTGTACAACAAGCAGACTATGTAAAAGAAGATGATTTAGCAAATGCAGTCGTTACGATGAGTGGAGAAGAATACTCTGTAGTAATGCCAAAAATCCCTGAAATGACAAATTTCTGGACATCTTCTGCAGCAGTATTAAGTGACACATATAATGGGAAAATCAAGGCAGATCAATATCAAGAAAAACTAGATCAATTAGTCGATGATATTTCTGGAAACTAATCTAAATGATTAAAGATAGGGGTGGGGCAAAGAGATTTTGTCCCACTACTTATCTAAGTAATTCATTACAAGCGATCAAATAAGAAAAAGGAGGTTTTGATGATGGAATCAGCCATACATTATGATGAGGAATTATCAATGAAGCAAGTCTTTTTAACTGGCGATCTCAAAACCAAGCTATCATTTATTATTATGGGTTTGAGCAATCTTTTGAATAAACAATTTGTTAAGGGGATTCTCTTCCTACTTACCGAGCTTTTATTTATTATCACTTTTATTTATCAGGTTATTCCAGGAGTTATCGGACTTATCACACTAGGAACACAGGAACAAGGAATGCAGTGGCAAACTATAGATGGTGTCCGCATGCAAGTCTCTGTTGCAGGAGACAATTCAATGTTATTGATGATCAATGGGTTAGCATCGATTATTCTGTGTCTTGTATTTGTATATATTTATTGGTGTAGTTTAAAAAGTAATCGTAAGTTGTATGTGCTAAATAAAGAAAATGCACCGATACCTACATTCAAAGAGGATTTAAAGACTTTATCAGATGGTCGCTTTCACATGACACTGATGAGCATTCCTTTACTAGGCGTGGTGCTATTTACCGCTTTACCCTTGGTTTACATGATTTGTTTAGCTTTTACAAGTTATGACCACAACCATTTGCCACCAGGACATTTATTTGATTGGGTCGGTTTTGCAAACTTTGGAAATGTATTGACTGGCCGAATGGCAAACACATTCTTCCCATTACTTTCTTGGACATTGACATGGGCAGTTTTTGCTACAGTAACAAACTTCTTTTTTGGGATTATTCTTGCGCTATTAATCAACACGAAAGGTGTACGAGGAAAGAAATTCTTCCGGACGATTTTTGTTATTACGATGGCGGTACCTCAATTTGTTTCATTGTTGATTATGCGTAATTTGCTAGCTGACTGGGGTCCTGTGAATGCCTTGCTTGAAAAATGGGGGCTGATTTCATCGGCACTACCATTCTTAAGTGATGGTACATGGGCAAAATTCTCGATCATCTTTGTCAATATGTGGGTAGGTATCCCGGTAACTATGCTGATTTCTACTGGGATCATTATGAATTTACCTACGGAACAAATCGAAGCTGCAGAGATGGATGGGGCAAGCAAGTTCCAAATTTTCCGTTCCATTACATTCCCACAGATTCTATTGATTATGACGCCTAACTTGATTCAACAGTTTATCGGAAACATTAATAATTTTAATGTTATCTATCTTTTGACTGGCGGTGGGCCAAATAACTCAGACTTATATCAAGCAGGAGATACAGATTTGCTAGTTACATGGTTGTATAAACTGACAGTGGCAGCAAGTGACTATAATTTAGCAAGTGTTATCGGTATTATCATCTTTATCCTGAGCGCAGTCTTTAGCTTGCTTGCCTATACGCGTTCGAAATCATTTACAGGAGGTGTCAATTAATGAAAAAACAAAAGCGACGTACAGTAAATTTTGTTTATGCTATTTTGATTGTTCTTTCCATTATTTGGTTATTTCCGATTGTTTGGATCATCTTAACTAGTTTTCGTGGAGAAGGAGCAATGTCTGTAAACTATATTATCCCCAAAACATTTACGTTGGATAACTATAAAATGTTATTCTCGAATAGTTCTTATCCATTTGCACGGTGGTTTATGAATACGTTCTTCGTTGCAACAGTCACATGTATCATTTCCACATTTATTACTGTTGCAATGGCTTACTCGGTTTCAAGGATCAAGTTTAAATATCGCAATCGATTCTTGAAACTAGCGCTAGTCTTGAACATGTTTCCTGGGTTTATGAGTATGATTGCTGTGTATTATATCTTGAAAGCAATGAATCTAGATGGAACATTGATTGCGTTGATAATTGTGTACTCAAGTGGTGCAGCCTTAGGGTTTTACATCGCGAAAGGATTCTTTGACACGATTCCATACTCTTTAGATGAATCAGCAATGATTGATGGGGCAACAAAACGTGATATCTTCTTTAAAATCACTTTACCATTATCAAAACCAATTATTGTTTATACTGCTTTGATGTCTTTTATGGTCCCTTGGATGGATTTTATTTTTGCACAAGTGATCTTAGGACAACAAAAGCAGAAATATACGATTGCGATTGGACTATTCACCATGCTTCAACCAGATAAAATCAATCAGTGGTTCATGCCATTTACAGCAGGGTGTGTATTGATTGCTATACCAATTACACTTTTATTTATGGTGATGCAGCGTTACTACGTAGAAGGAATCACTTCTGGAGGCGTCAAAGGATAATATAAGCAAGTAGAAAAAATAGTCTATTTATGAAAGCATTGGGGCGAGAAATCGTCTTGATGCTTTTTTCTAATAAAGTATAAGTTATGCAAAAATGGAAAACGTTTGCAAAAAAGTGTTGACAGATACACTATAAATACGTATGATGAAATTAGCAAAACACGAGAGTGTTATGAGTACTGGATTCGTTACTGTTCGGCAGGCAAGACCAGAGGAAAAAAGTGAGCGAATTAATTGAGGTAGACGTACCTGAATTAAACACTTTTTTGCTTTGGCCTTCTTTTTTTAGGAAAATGCCTGTACCAATTTCTTAAAATCAGACGAACAGAATCTGTCTCACCTTGCTAAAGCGACACGAGCAGCTCGAAGTATTTTCCGGTTATTTCTAAATGTAAGCACTATTTTTTAAAATATATTTGCTGACAAGGAGGATCATTTTGGAAATTGTAAAGAGAATCAATAATAATGTTGTTCTTTCAAAAGAGCATGACACAGAAGTTATTTTGATGGGCAAAGGAATTGGATTCCAAACAAAACCAGGTGATACGATTCCTGTTGAGGCAATAGAAAAACGGTATTATCCAGAAGATGATCTAACGGCGGAACAAATGGCAATGTTGATGACAAAGGCAAATGAAAAAGAGCTGTCAGCGATTTATGCGATTGTTCGACTTTTTAGAGATAGCATTCATTCAGAATTTAATCCAAATGTGTTCTTTCATTTAATGGATCATATATTATTCGCCATTCATCGACAGAAGCAAGACGTCGTATTGGTAAATCCGATGCAGTGGGAAATCAAGAAAATTTATGCAAAAGAATATGCGATTGGCGTGCAAGCTGTTCAAATTATTCGCCAAGAAATGTATGCTGACTTTCCAGAATCTGAAGCAGCATTTATCACGTTACACTTGGTCAATGCTGAAATTGAAAAATCAACGAATCAAAGTGCTTATGAGCACACACAGTTGACCCACAATATCTTGCGAATCGTAAAATATAACATGAGTATTGAGTACGATGAAAATTCATCTTACTACCAGCGCTTTATTACACACATTCGCTATTATTTGATTCGTCAAAGCCAAGAAACCGAAGAACAAATGACACGTTCGCCCATGGTTGAAATGGCATTTGCAAGCTATCCGAAGGAGAAGAAAACAGCGGAAGCGATTAAAGATTATTTATTTGAACAAAAAGGTTGGCTAGTGAACGATATGGAATTGATGTATTTGATTTTGCATATCGGAAATCTAGTTGCACATTCAAAAATAAATTAAGAAATTTCAAGGATTCGTTACAGTTTGGCTGGCAAGACCTACATTTCTTACAAAGATTGATTCAGCATGTATTTTGGTGCATGAATGAGGAAGTGCTTTGTAAAAATGTGGGTCTTTTTATTTTCAAAATTGAAGAAAAAGGGGAAATCAAAATGGCAAAGTACACAGAATTGGCACAAGATATTCTTGCACATGTCGGTGGAAAGGAAAATGTTGTTTCACTTAAACATTGTGTGACCCGACTACGGTTTCATTTAAAGGACGAAAGCTTAGCGGATACAGACTACTTGCAACAGCGTGAAGGGATTGTGACTGTTGTTAAGGCGGGCGGACAATATCAAGTAGTTATCGGAAACCATGTACCGGATGTCTATGAAGAAGTAGTTAAAGTCGGCGGATTAGATGCTGGGGGTAGCTTGGATATTGATGAAGGTGATGGAAAAAAAGGAAGTTTGTTTGATCGATTTATTGATGTTATTTCAAGCTTATTCCAACCGTTCTTAGGTCCGTTAGCCGCGGCAGGGATCTTAAAAGGAGTAACTGCTTTACTTGCAGCAACTGGAATGGAACCCACAAATGGACTCTATGTCATCATGAATACATTAGGGGATGGCTTGTTCCAATATTTACCAATGATCCTAGCTGTGACTGCAGCGAAAAAATTCAAGATGAACGTGTACACAGCACTAGCAATTGCCGGAGCTTTAGTCTACCCAGGACTTGCAGATACTGTTGCAACAGCAAGCAAGGTTTTTGGAATGACACTAAGTTTACCAGCAGGTGGGTATTACAATACAGTTTTACCGATTTTACTTGCGATTTGGGTTGCTTCACATATTGAGAAATTTATGCGTAAAGTAACACCAGATGTTGTAAAAATGTTTGTTGTGCCACTGGTGACGATTCTAATTACAGTACCATTGACATTTTTTGTTGTTGGACCAGTAGCGAATACTGCATCTGAGTGGATTGGAATTGCCTTCCAGTCAGTATATAGCTTTAGTCCAGTGATTTATGGGTTTGTCTTAGGTGCGTTATGGCAAGTACTTGTTATGTTTGGACTTCATTGGGGACTAGTTCCATTAGCAATTATGGATATTGCACAAAACGGACAGTCAATTATTTTAACGGCTGCGGTGTTACCATGCTTTACCCAAGCTGGAGTACTAGCTGCTATTTGGTTGAAGACGAAAGAACCAAAAGTAAAACAAGGAACAATGCCAGCATTGATTTCTTCATTATTCGGTGTGACTGAGCCTGCGATTTATGGGTATACATTACCAATGCGTACGCCATTTGTTGTTTCTTGTCTTGTATCAGGGATTGTCGGTATCTACTTGTCGATTTTCAATGTGACTGGGTATGCTATGGGAGGTATGGGAATCTTCTTGTA
>JBKEDT010000085.1:0-12738 GCA_047975565.1 Enterococcus sp.
TTTCAGTTTTCTTAAAGCCACATCAATGACAATAACTCATCTTTCGTTAATCCAAATTGGCCATAATTTTCAAAAATATGTTGCTTTAGCTGTGAATCATCTGCACCCTCTCGTAGCAAAACATCTACTCCGGCTGGTGTAACCAAAGATTTTTCGAACCGAATCACTAAGATATCATCTTTAATACCAACAATACACCAACGACTACTTAATACGTTTACTATTCCTTTACCTCGCCAAACAAATTGGTCCTCAATTAACTCGTCCACGCCCTTGATTCTTTTCGTCTTTCCACGTGTTTCATATTCTACCAAATCAGATATTTGTATTGGATTTTCTCCAATCAATTGATACGTAATTCGTGGTACTTGGCGTTTATTGGTCAGCCACATTGGAAAATTTGTTCCTTTGATAAACCAGGTACCTACAAGTTTTTGTATAGTCTACTGCCATTTACTCACCTCACTGACTTCTTTTTTGCGATACATTCATTTTAGCACAGCACAATCACTTCAAGTATTTTTTACTTTTTGATAAAAAATGACATTTTAGATGTGTACGAATGTATTTTTTTAACTTAGAATTTTTCTCATAATAGAAAGTATTCACTCTAATAATTTTTATAAAAAAACTAGGAAGAAAACATCGTACAGAAACTTCCTACACCCAGGGGAGAACTTTTGTTTTACTGAGAAATTAAGTGTAAAAATTGTCCCAATACAATGAAAGTGTTATACTGGCGTCTTAAATTGGGAGGTTCAAATGAATTTAGATAACTTTGTTGAAAACGATATAAAACGAAAAATTGAATTAATTGACTGCCTAAGAAAAAGTACTATCTATAGAAATGTAGTAGAGCTATCGGATGAACTTGGCATAACGAGGAAAACACTCGCAAAAGATTTAGATGAGCTTCTTTTACTTTCTCACGAAAAAAATTGTAAAAATTTGTTTGATAATCAGTCACGAGTAGGCTATCGAATAGATCCTAATTTAAAAAAAGAAATTCTCTTGATCAAACAAACCATTTATTTATCCTCATTCAATCTATTTTTCTTAACAAAACTGCTTTCTAAAGATGTGAACTTGGTAGAATTAATGAGTTTAACTCATTTAAGCGAAGCAACCATAAGAAAGAAATTGGGTGCACTTCGAATACTATTACAAGAATTCAATTTGACTATTCGTTATAAAAAAGGCTATTTTTCTATTTTAGGAAATGAAAGTGCTATTCGTTTTTTCTATTTCACGTTGTATTGGAAACTCTATCGTGGTGTTAGCTGGAATTTCCAAGAAGTTTCAGAAATGAAGTTACTTAGGTTAGTCAATAGCTATATAGAAGAATTTGACGTGCCCATCACTGGAAATGGACGGATGCAAATTCTCTATTTCTTGGCAATTGGAATGATTCGTTATCACCGAAACAAAAAAATTCCAGCTAACTTTTTTGGTGACGAGTACCAAAGAGGGCTCGACGCATTAAATACTAGCACTGGTTTAAATGAAAAATGGTTTGCCTCTATAAATACTAGCACGATTGAAGCAAACTACTTTCTGTTATTCATCAGCACAAGAGCTACCTTTTCTCGAAAATATTACACTTTCTTTCAAGAAAACGAAGAGATATTTAAACATACTCGCGCATGGATTGCCACAGAGAAATTCATTGATTATTTTGATAAAACTATCCTGGGATTATCCCTGGAGCAAAAAATTATACTTAGAAAAAATTTGTATCCTATTCACATTTATGCAGACTTTTTTGATCGTAAACAAGATTTGGCTATTAATGAATATTCTATTGATAATGACTATTTCTTAACAAAAACCATTCAGTTATTTGACACTGCTTGTACGTCCTTATTCAGGGAAACAAACTATAGCTTGTTTAAAAATAAAGAATATCTAATTCAACAATATATCTTTACTTTAGCAATGTTCAAGGATATCCATTACTTTGAACCACCAATTTCTATCTTGATTGATGCAGATGTCCCTTACAATAGTACGAAAAGGATTGTTGAGTATCTATCTAAATTGCTAAGTTTAGAATTCAATATTTTGATTTATGATCAATATGATGAGGCACTACAGCAGCACTACGATATCTTGTTTACCACGAATGCTTTAGACCATGCATCAATCAATCGAACCGTAAAATATAGTCGAACTGTCTATATTGATATTGACTTTCGTATTTCTGACTATACGCGCATCAAAGAAGTTCTGATAGATGTATACAATGAAAAAATACGTGCAGCGTTACTCTGATAGCTTGCTCTGTATTTTAGTTTTTAGTGTACCCACAGTTTTATTTTCTATCCGTGTATGTTCTCCTCTATTCATAATTTTTTAAAGTAAAAACTGTTCTCAGTTATTTGACGAGTTGAAAATCTATCGTTAAGGGGAATTAAATGAACAAACGAACATTATCAGGCATAACACTGGCTGGATTTATCTTTTTTGTGCTATACAATTACTCATTTACTGTACTAGCTATAAATATCGATGTGTCCGAGCAACGTCGGGCACTCACTTATTTTATTCTTCCGGTTTTATATATTGTCTATCATATTGTGAAGGATCAAGAAAAATTGCCAAAACATATCCGAATTGTCGGATTATTTGCTGTTTCATTTTTTGTTATCTATTCCTGCACACAATTTCTAATTACTCTGTCTTTAATTATTAGCGATGAAGCCTTCGCTTATCAATCTTGGGTCTTGCGTTTCCTTCCTTTATTCGTCTGGATAGGAATGATGCTCTTTGGTGCATTCAAGAAGCGAGCACTTCCAGTATCTAAAGTGTTCCCTCTATTAAAAATTTTAATTGTTGTTCAAGCTGTCCTACTCTTTTTTATTTTGTTTCTCTACACATACAATGTCTACATGGTAAAGACGGGCATGACTTTTTTCATTCAGACACCAGAATATATTCTTTCTTATCTGGGCACTGTAACAAGTATTAGTTATTTGATTTTTCTGAAACAACAAATCGATCCTACTACGTTTCGTATCAACTACTTTATTGGTGCTACAGTGGCGATTATCGGTATGTTGTTAATCGCCGTTGTTTCTAACAATGGCGCATCAACAACCGTCACCTATAATTTTGAAAATTCCTACTATCTAAAGAGCCTCACTCTTAATTATGGACGTTTCTTTGCTGGAATAAATGGTTTGTTTACTAGCATCAGTCAAATCTTAATTAGTTGTTTCTTCTTCTCCGCAGTAACCGATCAAGTCAATAATCAGTGGAAAGAAAAAAAGAAAGTATTTCTTTATTCGAGCATTAGTCTCCTTATTCTCATTCTGATGTCCTCGGTAGTTTACCGTTCTAGCATAGATATGGAGCAAATTTTGCGAAAGACGAAAGAAATAAAGTTTACAGCACAAGCCATCTATACGTTGATAATTGTCATCTATGGATTTCACATTGGAATCAAAAAATATGATCCACTTCCAATTAAGGTGATACTCTACGCTTTCAGTAGTTTTGTATTGGTTTACGTTGTTTATTACTTATCAAAAATTTGGGATTTTTTACCTAGATATTTGGTTAGACAACTGACCTCTGTACAATATGTGTTCTTGTTTATTTCATTATTCGTTATTCTGTACTATACCTTTGAAACAATTCTCCTGTGGTATGCCTATTCTCATAGAAAGAAAACTACAGACTTAGGTACTACTATTGTCGAAATGGAGTATGATATTTATGTCATGATTCCGTGTATGAATGAGGAACTAGTTATTGGCAATACACTAAAAAGTATTTTGAAAAGTAAGTACGAGCACTTACACGTGTGGGTTATCGATGATGCAAGTGAGGACAACACCGCTGAAGAGGTACGTAAATTCAATGATTCACGGGTAAAACTCATTCAACGAATCAAACCACATGCTCAAGAAGGAAAAGGAGAAGCATTGAATGATGTCTATTCGCTAATCAAAGAAGAAATCGAGCAAAAACAACAAGCAACTGATGAAGTTTTGATTGCGATTATTGATGCAGATACATTACTCCCAGACGAATATTTTGAAAAAGTCAATTTTGTCTTCAATAATCAAAAAGATGTCACCGGACTTCAATCAAAAGTTCGTGTAATTAGTTCTACTTTAAATCGTTCACAAGATTTAGAGTTTGCAGAAATCATCAATGCGACACAAACATTTCGCTCCATGACTGGTACAGTTGCTTTTGGAGGCAACGGACAATTTTGTAAGTTGTCTGTATTAGACAGTCTAGAAGAAAAGCCTTGGAGCAAAAGTCTCGTGGAAGACTACGATTTGTCTACACGACTATTTTTAAGTGATACACATACCAAAAATAGTCAATTAGATGATATTTATATTACCCAATCAGGAATTGACCGCGATCCTGCCGCTTTAGTTAAACAACGCGTGCGATGGTCGCAAGGAAATATACAGTCTAGCAAATATATTTTACCGATTATTCGCTCAAAATCCTTAGATAAAAAGCAGAAATTTGAATTTCTGATGACACTATCGAAACCTTGGTTAATGATGATTGAATATCTAATTATTATCTATAGTTTTTTAGCTATTTTAGATATCTATTTATTCTATGGAATAAACCAACTAATGGTTCGTATCCTAGTTCTCTTTTTCATCATGTTTCTATATATTCTGTCTATCAACTTTATTTGGGCATGCTTGTATAATCGAAATAAAGAAAGAAAGTTTTCCCTTCTGCTCGTAGGTATCGATACCTACTACCTGACCCTATTTTTACTTCAATTGTCTCAAATTTATCCGCAAGCAGCGATTCGCCATTTTAAGAGCGAGAGTGGCTGGGATAAGACAAAAAGACAACAGAATCTAGATGAAAAAAATTAAAAAACTCTGGAACAGAAAGCAACTAGTTCTGTTCCAGAGTTTTTGTTCTTCCTAAAAAATTCGGTATCTCAATGTAAGAGATTTTTTGGGAAAATATTTTTCGATTATGAACGTCTTGCCATACAAAATTGGTTCGTTTATTGCTAGTTAAGTCGTTGCTTCTCGATTTGTTGAGAAAGTGAAATCATCTCAAGTAATCCTTGTGCAGCTTCCGATCCTTTATTGCCAGCCTTTGTTCCTGCTCGTTCAATTGCTTGTTCAATCGACTCTGTTGTCAAAACGCCGAACATAATTGGTATTTCGGAAGTTAAGGACAGTTGGGCAACCCCTTTGGATACTTCATTTGAAACAAGTTCATAGTGCGTCGTAGCCCCTCGAATAACGGTTCCTAATGTAATCAGGCCATCATGATTTCCTTGGGCAAGCAACTTTTTAGTCACAAAAGGAATTTCAAAAGCACCTGGAACCCAATAGACATCTATATTTTCTGGATGTACTCCATGTCGAATTAGATTGTCCTTTGCGCCATCTAATAATTTTTGATTGATAAATTCGTTGAACCTTGCAACAACGATTCCTACTCTGATTTCTTTTGGAAGATAATTTCCTTCGTATACAGCCATTCCTTTTCCTCCTAAATAGATAGATAATGATGAAATTTTTCTTTTTTAGTTTTTAAATAGTCTATATTTTCTTTTTGTGGAGCAATCTCAATCGGTATTCGTTCAACTACATGAATATTTTGTTCCTGCAGCGCATGAACCTTTTCAGGATTATTTGTCAGTAAACGGATTGAGTGACTCCCCAAACTCTTCAATATTTTTGCAGCAAAAGAATAGTCTCGTTCATCTGGAGCAAATCCGAGCGCCACATTTGCTTCGTAGGTGTCTTTTCCTTCTTCTTGAAGTTTGTACGCTTTTAATTTATTTTTGAGCCCGATACCTCGTCCTTCTTGACGTAGATAGAGAATCGCTCCGCGCCCTTCCTCCTCGATTTTCTTCATGGACTGATGTAGCTGTTCTCCACAATCACATCGGCGTGATCCAAAAATATCCCCAGTCAAGCATTCTGAGTGAAGACGCACAAGTAAAGGTTCCTCATTCTCTTTGATATTTCCTTTCGACAACAACAAATGTTCTTTGCCTACTTCATCCTCAAATAAAGTTAAATCAAAGGTGCCATATACAGTAGGTAAGTTTACTTGAAGTGGTACGTTACTCGCCATATACAGTGCTAAGTCATCAATAGTTAGTAGTGGTAGTTTCCATTCCTTCGCAAGCTTTTGTAATTGTTTATAGCGAGCCATAGTGCCATCCTCATTCAAAATCTCGCAGATATAGGCAACTTCACTACTACCAGCTACCTTTGCTAAGTCAATAGCTGCTTCTGTATGCCCACGACGGGTTAAAACACCACCTTCTTGTGCAATCAAAGGAAAAATGTGTCCTGGTTTCAAGAAGTCTTGTTTCGTTGAGCGCGTATCTGAAAGGTACTTGATGGTTCTTGCTCGATCAGCTGCTGAAATACCTGTACTAGTAGATGTATGATCCACACTAACTGTAAATGCCGTACCAAAAGCATCTGTATTTTGAGTAGTCATTTCACTTAAGTCGAATTTGTCTGCAATTTTTTGAGAGAGTGGTGCACAAATCAGCCCTCGTCCTTTTTTTGTCATAAAATTGATTGATTCTGCACTTACATAGTCAGCCAACCCGATTAAATCACCTTCCGATTCTCGATTTTCATCGTCAGCTACAATGACTAATCCACCCTGTTTTAATGTTGCTATTGCTTCGTCTATTTTTTTCATAATAGTCCTTCCTTTACAAATGAATGGAATTTATTTCCTTGTGCTTTAAGGTATTTACCAATCATATCTGTTTCGACATTTACGAGTGTACCAATGGACAAATTTCCAAGATTAGTTTGTTCCTTTGAATGTGGGATCAGACCAACAGAAAAGGTATTTGCACCAACAGTGGTTACTGTCAAACTTACCCCGTTAAGTGCCACGGAACCTTGAGCAATGATTTCTCCATGATGCTTCTCAGGATAAGCAAAAACAAGAACCAATGCATTCTCATGTTCACGTCGATTGACCAATCGAGTGACACCATCAACGTGTCCCGCCACAAAATGACCTTCAAATCGTTGATTGTTCTTCATTGCTCTTTCTAGGTTCACGAATTGGTTTTGTTTACTTGTTGAAAAAGTGGTTCGCTGAAATGTTGCCGGCATAATATCTACGGTAAAGCTTCGTTGATTTTTTTCAACTGCTGTTAAACAAACTCCGTTGATAGCCATACTGTCACCTACTCTATAGTCAGATAAAAACGCCTCTGATGCTTCACAAGTGAGCTTGATCGTATGTTGGTTTTTTCGTATTTGCTGAATTCTTCCTTGCTCTTCAATTAATCCAGTAAACATATCAACTTTTCACCCCTTTGATCCTCAACGTGTCGTCCAATCTATCTATTTCTAAATCGTGTAATTCGACTATCTTCTCTGGAAGACGTGCACTAGAAAAAGCAGCTAATGATGTACCACCTATCAACTTGGGTGCCAAATAAGTAATTACATCCTCCCAGTAGTCAGATTCTAAGAAAGCATCATGGATTTTAGGTCCTCCTTCAACGTATACAGATTGGATTCCAGCCTCCCACAGCGTAGTCATCAATACGTCTAACGTAAATATTTTATAGGTAAACACTCGGACGTGTTTAGGAAGTGATTGTTCTACTGTTTTCTCTGTAAAAATCCAAACTGGTGCGCTCATACTTGAAAAGAGAGTCAATTGCTGATGTGAAAATAAACGTCCTCTACGATCCAACACAATTCGAATTGGTGGATGGTCTATATCTAGAGAAGTGAATAATGTTGGATTATCTGCAAGTACCGTTTGACTTCCAACCAAGATAGCTTGATACTCTCCCCGCTCCTTTTCTACCTGCCTTTTTGCCTTATCTTCGGTAATAGATGTTCGTGTTTTGGAGTCGATAGATACTTTCCCATCAAGTGTTTGTGCCTGCTTGAGTGTAATGTAAGGTCGACCATGTTCGAAAAAATAATTATAAAATTTGTTTAAATGTTTTACTTGTTCTGATTCAGTGATAACTTCTACCTCAATACCATTATTTTCAAGGTATTGTTTGCCTGATCCAGCAACAAGTGGATTTGGATCTAATTGACCAATAATCACTTTTTTGATACCACTTTGTATAATAGCTTGTGTACATGGTGGTTGTTTTCCAAAATGATTACATGGTTCTAAAGTGACATAAAGCGTTGAATTAAAAAGTTCTTCGGAGGATGTACAATTTTTGATAGCATTGACTTCAGCATGTGGGTCCCCATACTTCAGATGCGCACCGGTTGAAATTATTTTGTTATTTTTTACTATAACTGCGCCAACTAAAGGATTTTTGTATGTTTGATTTTTTCCTTTAGTTGCTTGGTCAATAGCAAGTTGCATAAAATTCTGTTGCATTCATCACCCCTCCTTTTCAATAAAAAAAGACCCTATGAAATCAATCATAGGGCCTTAAAAGCAAGACTAAATAAACCAAGCACTATGTACTGCTAATCATAGCGTTGATTTCTTTCTTCTCCCATCCAGACTTTAACTGTCGGTGCTAGATTCACACTAGCTCAACCACAAAAATGCAGTTCACGGACTTCGAGTCTCCTCGTCACCGTCGGTCGGGAATTACACCCTGCCCCGAAGAAATATTCAATTCGTTTGAAGTATATAGCTAAATTTTTTCAATGTCAACTTTATCTCTAAACTTTTCTGTCGTTATTTTTGCTTAAAAATTAGTTTGTCGGATAAAGTTTTCGATTACTTTTTCTGTATCGGACGTAATTTCCTTATTTGGTACAACTAACGAAATAAAAAAATGTGGTTGATGTTCATCAACAAGAGGTATTTTTACTAGATTGTCCTTTTCATCAATCGCAATTTCCGTCAAAAATCCAATGCCCACTTCCTCACGAATCATCCCTTTCAAGATATTCAAATCATTGGTTTGATAAACAATTGCAGGGTCTACATGTGCTTGTCTGGCAAGATTTTTAAAAACTCTAGGGTGGATGTAGTGTTCGTTAAATAAGACAAAAGATTCTTCTTGCAGATCCGCAAAACGAAGACTTTTTCTTTTTGCTAAAGGATGGTTTGGGCTAGTTACAATCATAAATGACGTCTCTGCTAGTACATCTACAGTAAAATGTTCACTGATTAGTGGATTCGTTGAACCAACCAGTGCTATATCTAATTGGCCATTTTTTAATAGCTGATAGATATCTTCAGAACCACCATTCAAGATACTCACTTTTTGTAAAAGATTTTGTTGATACAAAAATACTGAAAGTTTAGGAAAATAGTAATTTCCTATAACTGAAGGTAATCCTAATTCAATTTTCTTATTACTTAAACGATTGATTTCTATTTTTGCCATGGCTAATTCATTCATAATCAGTTTTGCATGTCGATCTAAAACTTTCCCCGCTGGTGTTACATAGAGTGAACGATGGGATTGGTCACGAATAAGCAATTGTGTACCAAGCTCTTCTTCTAGGCGTTTTAAAGCATATGTAACGGTTGGTTGACTGACGTGGAAAGTCTCCGCAACTTTTGTAAAACTATTCACTTCAATCAATTGATGAAAGTATTCTAAATCTTTTAGATTCATAAATCCGCATCTCCTCATATAAATAAAATTTATTATAACACCAAGTTTTGACTATAACAATTCTCCCCCTCTATACTGTGCAATGTATTAATCATTAGGAGGAATTTTATTTATGTTAACAGGCTTAAATCTATTGAATAATCCTTTTTTAAATAAAGGAACAGCTTTTACAAAAGAAGAACGAAAAAAATATAACCTTACTGGTATGTTACCTAGCGCAGTCCAAACACTTGAACAACAATCTGTTCAAGCATACGGTCAATATCTAAGCAAACCATCAGATTTAGAAAAACGTATCTTTTTGATGAACTTATTCAACACAAATCGTACGCTTTTCTATCGTTTGATGGGCGAACACTTAGTTGAATTTATGCCAATTGTTTATGATCCAGTTGTTGCAGATTCAATCGAACAATACAGTGAAATTTTCCTTAAACCACAAGATGCTGCATTCTTATCTGTTGATGATCCTGAATCAATCAAAGAAAGCTTACAAAATGCTGCCGATGGACGCGATATCCGTTTAATCGTAGTTACAGATGCAGAAGGAATTTTAGGTATGGGTGACTGGGGCGTTAACGGTGTAGATATTGCTATCGGTAAATTGATGGTTTATACAGCAGCTGCTGGAATCAACCCTTCACAAGTGTTACCTGTCTCTATTGATGCTGGTACAAATAACGAAGAATTATTAAACAATCCTCTATATCTAGGTAATCGCCATGCACGTATCGAAGGGGATACTTACTATGATTTCGTGGATCAATTTGTGGAATCAGCAACTGACTTATTCCCAGAATTATTATTACATTGGGAAGACTTTGGTCGTGGAAATGCAGCAACAATTTTAGAAAAATATGAAGATAAAATCACAACATTCAACGATGATATCCAAGGTACAGGGATTGTTGTTTTAGCTGGTGTGCTTGGTGGATTAAATATCTCTGGAGAAGCATTAAAAGACCAAACAATCTTAACATTTGGTGCTGGTACAGCAGGTGTTGGTATTGCCAATATCCTATTAGACGAAATGGTTCGCCAAGGATTACCGATCGAAGAAGCGCGCAAACACTTCTATCAAGTAGATAAACAAGGATTATTGTTTGAAGATACTGAAGGCTTGACTCCAGGTCAAATTCCTTTTGCTCGCAAACGTGCTGAATTTGCAAATAATGCAGAATTAACAAACTTAACAGCAGTTGTAAAAGAAATTCATCCAACAATCATGATTGGTACATCTACACAACCAGGTGCATTTACTGAAGAAATCGTGAAAGACATGGCAGCTCATACGGCACGTCCAATCATTATGCCTCTCTCAAATCCTACAAAATTAGCTGAAGCAACAGCGAAAAACCTAATTGAATGGACAGATGGAAAAGCTTTAGTTGGTACAGGTATTCCTGCTGGAGATGTTGAATACAATGGTGTTGTTTACCAAATCGGTCAAGCAAACAACGCATTGATGTACCCAGGATTAGGCTTAGGCTTGATTGCGTCTACTTCAACACGTGTGAATGCAGAAATCATCTCTCAAGCAAGTCGTGCTTTAGGTGGTATTGTTGATGTAACACAACCAGGTGCTGCAATCCTACCTCCAATGGGTAAAATCACTGAGTTCTCACAAACAATTGCTGAAGTTGTTGCAAAATCAGTAGTCGATCAAAAATTAAACCGTGAAGAAATCAAAAATATCAAGGATGCCGTTGTAGCTACAAAATGGATTCCTGAGTATAATACAGAAGACTAAAAATACCTGCTTACTCGAATCGGTTCCCCTAGTATCCATTTATTATTACACCTATTCGAGTAAGCTGTTTTTTGAAGTGTAGAAAGGAACCTTTTATTATGGGAAATACAGAAAAAACTTCCACTGTTGAAGAAAAAAAAGGTGGATTTTGGGCAACAAAAATATCTGGCATTAGTTTGCCTCTTTATTTAATTATTGTTGCTATTTTAATTGTTGCAATAGCTCTTGGAAAATTGCCAACTAATATGATTGGACCAATCGCTGTTTTAGTTATTTTAGGAAATTTATTCCACTTTATCGGAAATAAGATTCCAATCGTTAAAAGCTATCTAGGTGGCGGTTCCGTCTTTACGATTTTTGCTGCGGCCGCAATTGCTACTTTTGGTATCTTGCCTGATTATGTTGTAGATGCTACACAAAATTTCGTAAACAATATGGGCTTTCTTGATTTTTATATTGCTGCATTGATCACTGGTAGTATTTTAGGAATGAATCGTACCTTGCTAATGAAAGCCTCTGTTCGTTTTATCCCAGTAGCTTTGATTTCGATGGTTGTTTCATTCTTTGCAGTCGGACTTGTTGGAATGTTGATTGGTAATGGATTTGCAAACTCTGTACTTTATGTTTCTTTACCCGCTATGGCTGGTGGAGTTGGTGCGGGTGCTGTTCCACTTTCATCCATTTATGCACATGTCCTTGGCGTTGATGCTTCTTCTATCATTTCTCGATTGATTCCAGCTACAGCAATGACAAACGTCTTAGCTATCATTGGTGCTGCATTATTTGCACGTGCTGGTCAATCACTTACAAAACTGAACGGAAATGGGAAATTAATGGAAAAAGGTGAAATCGGCGATGCTAAACCTCGCGAAGTCAAACCAGATATTGCACAATTAGGTGTTGGTTTGATTGTTTCAATCAGTTTCTTTATCCTTGGACAAATTTGTAATTTCTTTGTGCCAAAAGTCCATGCGTATGCTTTCATGATTATTATTGTCGTTATTTGTAAAATCACAGATATCTTACCAACTTATTATGAAGATGCTGCCATCATGTTTAATAATTTGATTGTTAAAAACTTAACTGCCGCTGTTTTAGCCGGTATCGGTATCGCATTATTGAACTTAAATGTTTTAGCCTCTGCTTTAACATGGCAATTTGTTGTACTTTGCTTAACAAGTGTCTTAGTAATTTCTTTCGTTGCTGCTTTTGTTGGAAAACTATTTGGTCTTTATCCAATCGAATCAGCTATCACTGCTGGATTATGTAATAACTCCATGGGTGGTACTGGTAACGTTGCAGTTTTATCTGCCGCAAACCGAATGGAATTAATCGCTTTTGCGCAAATGGGCAATCGACTTGGTGGTGCAATCGTACTAATCATTTCTGGATTCTTGGTACAATTATTTAACTAGTTTTAGACAAAAAAAGTCATCCAAAA
>JBKEDT010000098.1:0-7991 GCA_047975565.1 Enterococcus sp.
GAAAGTGCCATTTCATTGATTGTGATGACTTTTCCTCTGCGATCAGTCGCAATGACCCCATCTGTCATATGAGATAGAACACTATCCAAACGATTTCGTTCCGCTTCCATTGTATCTTGTGCTTCTTCAATTCGTTCGGCTAGTTGATTGAAGGTATCCGCCAACTGACCAAGTTCATCTTTTCCATGAACTTTTACTTTTCGACTATAGTCTCCTCGAGCGATACGAATTGCTTGTTCCCGCATCTCACCGATTGGCTGAGTAATAGATCGGGCAACAAAAATTGCAACGATCATTGAAACGAAAACAGCAATAATCGAAGAAGTAAAGAAAATCAAGGCAGTATTATTGATTTCTTCGTATTTTTGTTCAATGTCACTCTTGACGTAAAGAGCCCCGATAACGGCATCACCGGTCGGGGACAAAATAGGTTGTACATTTATATTTACACGCTGATTGTTCGAGTCAACAGCTACGTATTGTTTTGCTGAAAAATCGTTGATATCACTATAATCATTTTTCTTACCAACACTTGTTTGATCATTGACATCTGTTGTCCCACGAATAATTCCCTTTTCGTCAACTACACGCATTTCGATGATTTCTGACGAATTACTATTTTCTAAAAAGCGTTTGATATTTGTATTTACATCTTCTATATCGTCCGAATCTTTTTGATTTAACTCTGGGCTAATTGTTGAAGCCAAAGAAACCACTGTTTGATTGGTATCTTTGATAAATGTATCGATCGTTGAACGCTCTAATCCACGAATGAAGTAAGCGCCAATGATTTCAATTGAAATCAGTAAAATCAAAATAAATGTCAAGGCGATTTTAAAATTGACCGATCGAAAGAAATTCACTCGTTTCTTCATTTAGCTACTCCTGTTCCAAGTTGCGAAGATAATAACCCACACCACGACGAGTAACTAGGTAGTTGGGATGACTCGGATTGTCTTCGATTTTTTCGCGTAAACGGCGAACAGTCACATCAACTGTACGTACGTCACCGAAGTAATCATATCCCCAGACTGTTTGTAATAAATGTTCCCGTGTCATTACTTGCCCTAAGTGTTTTGCTAAATAAAAGAGCAATTCAAACTCACGATGGGTAAGTTCAATTGTTTCACCACGTTTAGTCACCATATACGCATCTGGATGGATCGTTAAATCGCCAATGGTTAATTCCGACGGCGTAGTTTCTTCCGGTTCTTTTGCTGCTGCCGCACCTCGACGAAGATTTGCTTTCACACGAGCGACCAATTCTCTATTTGAGAATGGCTTCGTCACATAGTCATCTGCACCTAACTCTAATCCTAAAACTTTATCGATTTCAGAATCTTTTGCGGTAACCATGATAATCGGCATGTCATGCGACTTACGTACTTCACGAGCTACTTCTAGACCATCCATCTTAGGTAACATCAAGTCTAATAAAATCAGATCCGGTTCGACTTCCTCAACCTTTTCTAATGCTTCTTCTCCATCATATGCTGTGTAAACTTCATATCCTTCTTTAGTTAAATTAAATTTAACGATATCCGAAATTGGCTTTTCGTCATCGACAACTAAAATCTTTTTCATAAAGAGCCACCTCTTTTTCTATTCTTGTCCATACCCATCCCATTATACAGTATTTCCATTTCTGTTTCATCCTTGCAAAAGAAAAGCTAAAGAAACTTAAAAAAGAGAAAGAGACAATAATTGTCTCCTCCTCTTAGCAATTGATTGTTTTGATTCAAAATGGATTATTCTTCTGTAGCTAATAAGAATTTAGCAACTAAAGCGGCTAAGATACCACCAATGATTGGCGCTACGATAAACAACCATAATTGATCTAGTGCAGTACCACCAACAAGAACAGCTGGAGCTAAACTACGTGCTGGGTTCGCTGACATACCTGTAAGTGGGATACCTACAAAGTGAATCAATGTCAATGTTAAACCAATAATCAAACCAGCTAGTTTAGGATTTCCTTTTGTTGGGCTTGTTACTGTCATAATAACTAATACAAAAATAAATGTAAGGATGATTTCAACTGATAACGCACCACCAACACCAATACCTGTATAGATATTTTGTCCAAGATTTGATGTTGTTTTACTTGCTGATTCTAATAAACCTTTTAAAGTAAGTGAAGCTGCAAACGCACCGATAATTTGACCAACGATATAATATATCAGTTCTGTAGCAGAAATCCGTTTATTAAACCACATAGCGATTGAAACTGCTGGGTTTAAATGTGCACCTGATACAGTACCAATACTATAAGCTGCTGCAACAATTGTTAACCCAAATGCTAAGGCAATGCCTGCGATTCCTACGCCATCTGCTCCTCCACCTAATACGGCAGCACCTGTCCCAACAAAGACAAGAATGTATGTGCCGATAAATTCTGCAATTCCTTTTTTCATAGAAAATCTCTCCTCTCAGGACGTATTATATCATTTTTCAGAAAATTTCACACTTCAGGACTTTCATAAAAAAAACAGTACCCTAATTATTTAGAGTACTGTCTTTTTTACCGTCTGATATGCCTAGTCGTCAAGAACTTGGACACCAATGCCAAGTAACCCTGGACCTGTATGCACAACTAGTGATGGAGAAATCTCCCCAAAATAAATATTTTCAACAGAGGGTAATGCTTCTTTCAATGCTTTTCCCATTTGTGCTGCTTCGTCGGCAGCCGCAGCATGTGCAACAGCTAAATTGAATTTCTTTGCAGACCCAACAAATTCTTTGACTAAAGAAAGTGTTTTATCCAAACTTTTTTTACGTCCACGTGCTTTTGCAACAACATAGTACACACCGTCTTCATTGCAAGACATGATTGGGTTTAATTTTAATGCATTTCCTAAAAGAGAGGCAACTAAACCAATTCGGCCACCTTTTTGTAAATACTCTAATGTGGCAACATTAAAGAAAACTTTTGTTTTTGGTACAAGTTTTTCCATTGTTGCTATCAACTCTTCAAATGTACTCCCTTCTTCTATAAGTTGTGCTGCTCGGATGGCTGAGAAACCTGCACCGATACCGATATTCTTCGTATCTAATGTATAGGTATCCATAGTTTCTTCTTGGCTACCTAGTAAACGCACAATATTATATGTTCCACTTAATCCACTAGAAATTGTCACAGCAAAGACTTTTTCATAGCCATCAGATTTTATTTGTTCAAAGATTTTTGTGATCGTGTCCCCATCAGGTAGTGACGTACTTGGAATTTCCTGTGGTAAACGTTCAATTACTTCATCCATCGTGATATCTTCTTTATCAATATATTCTTTCTCTTTATAGATAACTTTTAATGGAATGACATACATCTTGTATCGTTCGATCAACTCTTGGGGTACATCTGTTCCTGAGTCTACTAACACTGCGATTTTTTCTGAATTCATATTATTCCTCCTCTGCTGATTGTCTTAGATAATCCATTTCTAATGTCAGCGTCTTTTCTGCAAGTAATTTCATCGCTAACGAACTGGTTGCCGATCGTACAGCGATTTGTTCAATTGGGACTTGTTCTGAAAATAATTCAGGTAGTGGCTTTGCTTGGGCTTGTTGACTGACAAAATAGATCGTCACTCGTTGTTCCTCACAAAACAATTCATAGGCTTCGCGAATACCAATTGCTTTTCCTAAAAACAAAATGCCTTCTTTGATTTCTGAAATTGATAAAACTTGTTTCAATATAGTAATGGCTAGTAGGAAAGCAACATGTGTCTTCCCATACCTTTTTTTCGATGGTGCAGGGATGAGTCCTTGTTTTACATAGTTATTGACCATTGAAGCTGTTAACAACGGGTGCTTCTCTCCGTCAATTAATGGAGACAAGTAACGATCAACTAAAGTAATTACTTGATCCATATAGAGTTCCAAGTCTGGGAGTTCTTCCCAAGTAGGCAATCGAAAGTTTTCTATTTTCTTTCCCCACATACATAATTCTTGTTGAATTTTCTCCATAATGTCACCTCTTTAATTTCAACTATATGATAACAAAGTTATGGCAAACATTCAATCTAGTTTTGATAACTAGATTGAATAAAATGAAAAAACAAGATTTCTGTCAAAATCTTGTTTTTCAAAAAATTTTATTACTGTCGTTAGAAACAAAGAATGAAAAGGAAGAATTCTTTTGCATGTGTATACTATATCTAGAATTTTTGAATAAATAATGACTTTTTTATTTTTATTAAAAGAAGTTTTCTATTTTTTCGTGCCAGACTTTATTGCAATTTAAATTTTTTAGTGCTAAGATAATTGAGTACTTAAATTTGGGCCGTTAGCTCAGTTGGTAGAGCAGCTGACTCTTAATCAGCGGGTCATGGGTTCGAGCCCCCTACGGCCCATTGGGTGCCAAACCCACGAGAATGGTAATCTGTCGGTGTCTTCGGACATTTGGAAGATGGATTGCGCATTCTCTTTTTTATTTTTATAGGCAAAGAAGCTGGAACAACGACC
The DNA here is from genome assembly GCA_047975565.1 of Enterococcus sp. Taxonomy (GTDB): domain Bacteria; phylum Bacillota; class Bacilli; order Lactobacillales; family Enterococcaceae; genus Enterococcus_B. The sequence continues at coordinate 4,462 of JBKEDT010000098.1, forward strand.
ACAATAGTCATGTCCCAGCTTCTTTTTTCTATTATTCTTTCCAGCTATCCACTGTTTTTTGGTTCTCTTTGATCCAGTCTTTCGCTGCTTGTTGCGCGCTTTCTCCATTATTGATTGCTAGCATAACTTCTTCCATATCTTCTGTTGTCCAATGGAAATTATTTAAAACAGTATATGCTTCAGGAGAATCTTCTTTTAATCCTTTGCGTGCCATTGTATAGATTTTTTCTTCTTTACCCATTGTTCCTTTTGGATCTTCTAAATACTTCAAATCATACTTAGTAAACATCCAGTGTGGTGACCACCCTGTGATAACAATCGGTTCTTTATTCTTGATTGCTTGATCAAGCGCAACAGTCATTGCACCTGAAGAGGATGTTTCGACACTCCAGTCGCTTAGATTATCATAAGTGTCCACTGTTTTTTCAGCAGCTTTGACAACTCCTGCCCCTGGCTCGATTCCTGTGATTTTCTTATTTGCTTGATCTGTCAAATCTTCAATTGAATCAACATCCATATAACTAGGAACAACTAATCCTACCTTTGCACCAGATAAGTTTGCACCTAAGTTATCCACTTGATCTTTGTATTGTGCATACTGTGTACCATGTGTATTTGGTAGCCAAGCCGAAACCATTGCGTCTGACTCACCTTTTGCAACAGACTCCCACATAATTGAATTATCCAAAGGTGTGATATTCACTGAGTAGCCCATTTCACGTAATACTTCCCCAACAACATTCGTTGAGGCAACTTCTGTATCCCACTCTACGTAAGAAAGATTGATTGTACCCTTGTCTGCAGCTACGCTCGTTGTGTCCTCTCTATTTTGAAAAACACTAAATCCTACGATTGCAACTACAGCGGCTACAACTGCCGCAACGATATAGCGACGTTTTTTCTTACGTTCTGGGCTGACTGCTTGACGCATTTGTTTTGGTTCATTCAAACGTTGTGTAAAGCGATCAATAATAATCGCTAAGATAACAAGTGCTACCCCATTCACAAAACCGTTCCCTACTTGTGCACGTTGTAAAGCAGACAATACACCACGACCAAGACCTGGCGCACCAATCATAGAAGCTGTTACAACCATTGATAAAGCAAGCATGATTGTTTGATTGATCCCTGCCATAATCGTACTTTTAGCTAATGGTAATTCTAATTTAAATAGCTTTTGTGGCCCAGTACCACCAAATGAATCAGAGGCTTCTACTAGTTCTTTTGGTACTTGACGAATACCTAGGTTCGTAAAACGAACAGTTGGTGGTAATGCAAAAATAACTGAGGCAAACACCCCTGGAACCATTCCGATACCAAAGAATGCAACAGCTGGAATCAAGTATACAAACCCTGGCATTGTCTGCATGAAATCTAGCACTGGCTTGATGATTGCTTGTGCTCGATCACTCTTAGCCATTAAGATACCTAACGGAATTCCGATAATCAATGATACTGCACTTGAAATCAACACAAGTGTAATTGTACTCATCAAGTCATTCCACAACCCTTGATTGTAAACGAAAAGTAATCCAACAAAGGTAAACAATGTCAATCCAGGTTTTTTTCGTGAAATGAAAAATGCACAGATAGTCAAAAGAAGAATGAACAGAAGTGGTGGAATAGCAGTCAAACCATTCGTAATACCATTCATCAACCATTGACCAAAATTTTGTAGTACAGAGAACAATCCAGAGAAGGTATTCGTTACCCAATCTGTAATATTTTCAACACCTTCTGCAATTGGTAATTTTGTCGTTAGTAAATCATTCATTCTTTGCAACCTCCCCAGTATCCGCTAATGCTTCAATTACACTTCCGCGAATCACGACACCTTTTAATTTGCCATTTTCCACAACAGCAAGTGGTGTTGGTGAGTCATAAATAATATTGAATATTTCATTGACTGTCATTTCTGGTGTAATCGTCGTCACTTGTTCATCCATAAATTCAATCAATGGACGCCCTTGTTTTCTTGCTTCTAAAGCACCTTCGGCAGTAACGATTCCTCGTAAATGACGCTTTTTATCCACTGCCATCAACATGCTGACTTCTTCTTTTCGCATGCGATTTAATGCAACATGTGGACCGTCATTTTCAATATTTGTTGTTAATGCAGGTACCATAATATTTTGTGCGGTCAACACTTTCGAACGATCCACATCTTCAACAAATTCACGGACATAGTCATTTGCAGGATGTGTCAAGATTTCTTCACCTGTGCCGATCTGCATGATTTCTCCATCCTTCATTAGTGCGATTCGATCGCCAATACGCAAGGCTTCATTTAAATCATGTGTAATAAAAATAATTGTTTTTTGCATAGTCGCCTGTAAATCAAGCATTTCATCTTGCATCTCATGACGAATCAATGGATCTAGCGCAGAAAATGCTTCATCCATCAATAAGATTTCAGGATTGTTTGCTAATGCTCGGGCTAGTCCGACACGTTGTTGCATCCCACCAGATAGTTGGTTTGGGTACTGATCCTTAAAGGATAATAACCCTGAATTATCAAGTGCTTCTTCTGCTTTTTCTTTTCTTTCAGCTTTCGGTACGCCACGAACTTCTAGTCCATACTCTGTGTTTTCTAAAATTGTACGGTGTGGGAATAATCCAAAATTTTGAAAGACCATATTGATTTTATGACGTCGTACTTCACGTAAATCATTTTTATCTAATTTTGCTATATCTTCACCATCGATATAGATATCTCCTGATGTTGGTTCAATCAATCGATTGAGCAAACGTATCAATGTTGACTTACCACTACCGGAAAGACCCATGATTACAAAGATTTCTCCCTCTTCAACATCAAAATTAACATCATATACCCCAACTGTTGCGCCGGTTTTCTTCAGTATTTCTGTTTTTGGTCGATTTTCTTTCATCATTTCTAATGCGGCTTGCGATTTTTTCCCAAAAACTTTTGTAAGGTTTCTTACTTTAACTTTTATCAAAATATATACTCCTTTACTCCTTCTTTTGAAAAATTGTTCTTTTTTCTGAAAAGTGACTATACTAGATTAACACCGTGTGGTCACTTTGTCAAAAAAGAAAAACCTAAGGTGCACTTTCATGAACTGACCCCATAGGTTTTTCTTCTTAATTCTCTGGATAAAAGAAATTAGTCATTCGTTGGAGTGCATATTCGCTACCTACAAAATGAATCGTATCACCTGCAGAAAACTTTGCATATGGTCCGGGTGATACGAGCAACTCATCTGCATGCGAGATAGCAATTACTGTCGCACCCGTTTCTTGCCAAATATTGAGTTCGCTGATCGTTTGTTCCAAATGTTTCGATGATTCATTCAACTGCAATTCAGATGGTAGCAATGGACTTATTTTGTTGACTTGCATGGTTTGATTCGCCAATTGATCAAGTAGTCGAGAGAAGTTGTCTATTTCTTCTTTTTGTTTCTCCACACTTGCTTGGATTTCTGATTTTATCTCTTGAATAGATTGTACTTCTTTATATTGGATAAGGAAGTTCTTGGCTTTTTCTTTCGATGCGACAAATGCACCGC
>JBKEDT010000012.1:0-7393 GCA_047975565.1 Enterococcus sp.
TATTTGTTTAACCGTATGTACTGGCATCAGGGATATGCTACAGAGGCAGCAATTGCTTGTAAAGATTATGCGTTTGACCAGTTGGGTGCGAAGGAAGTTTGTTCAATTATACGGGACTCAAATAAAGCTTCTCAAAATGTAGCGCTTAGAAATGGAATGCGTAAAAAAGATACCTGGACGAAGCATTACAAAGGTGTAGAAATGCCACATTTTCGTTATGTTATTCATAATGAACAAGTAAAATAGTTTAGAATTAAAACTAGTTCTATGCTAAAGTTATGCTAGTTAACCAATCAGCTCAAATAATAGAAATGAAAGAATTAATTTTTTGAAAAATTCTCAGTAAAACCTCCCATTTAACCAGAAAGTGTGCTATTTTTATTGTCGAGTATGGAGGGGAGAAAATGAGTATTTTAGTTATTCTAAAAGATAATCCTGTAGAACGTTCAACGTTTATGTATATTCGTTTGAAAGAAAATCGAACGGTTTTACAATTTTCGCCAGAATTTCATCTAGAAGGATTAACTTTGGGGGAGCTTTATAGTAAGGACGGGTATTTAGGTATTCAAGAATTCTTTGTTAAGGAACTTGATTTAGTGGTGGATGATTTTGTCGAAGTATCATTAGAAGAATGGAACAGATTTTTACCAGAAATTGCACCAGATGGGTTACTGGTTGAAGTAGCAGATGGACAAAGAATGGTAGGGTTACCAGAACTGACTGAAAAAATGCAGTACTGTCTTGATCAAAAAAATGAGTTTTCTATTTTTTATGCACAACGAAAGATTTTAAAAAGTTTTTTTAAAGTTCTTTCAAAGAAAAGAAATTTACTTCGAATGACATATTTTTTGAAGAAATATCCCAATTTGTTGCATACGTCTATGCAAATACCGCAATTCTTTGGACTAGTACATCGCTATTTACAATCGCAGCAACTCCCTTCTCAAAATTTTTCGTTTCCGTTGACAGATACGTATCGTGTTGTGGAACGATCGCATGAGAAGAAAGTAATTGTTGTGGATTTTATACAAAACAGAAATAAAATTTATCAAATGACTTTAGGGAAAGTAAATTAAAAAATAAGAAATTGTCGGATAAGGAGAAATTTATGGGACAAGTTTGGTTACAAAGATTAATGAAATTTGATTCATGGCGTAAACAAACCTTTAAGGATCGGTACGCACGTTTCGACGAGATCAACAAAACTTTAGCGGCTATCGCAATCATTTCTTGGATGTTGAATCGATTTTTACCGATGTCTGCTGGGAATATTCTTGCGTTGCTTGCACTAGGTGGATTCGTCTGGCGCTTCTTATCAAAGAGAATTTATCCACGGTTAAATGAAAATCAAAAGTATATTCGTTGGTGTCAAAAGATTCAGCAAAAAGTGAAAGCAAAAGATTTCTCTTTTTCATTGAAAAGAAAGAAAACATCAAAGAACGCCATTCAATATGTGTATTTTGCTTGTCCAAATTGTAAGCAAAATTTACGTGCACCGTATGGAAAAGGAAATATTCGTGTAACGTGCTCGAAATGCAGAACAAAATTTGAACGAAAAGTATAATTTTTGATTCAGTGAAAGAACTTCTTAGAAAATTTTAGAAGTTCTTTTTGTTTTACTGAAAATTTTCATTTATTGAAGTATACTTACTAAGAGAAATGAAACATTGAAGAATAGAGAGATATAGGGAGCATAAAAACATGTACAAAGCATTTATTTGGGATTTCGATGGCACGCTTTACAATACGTATCCAGCAATGGTAAAGGCTGCGAAACGAACATTAGCAGAATTTGGCCATCATCTTTCAGAAAAAGAAATTTACTATGTGATGAAGAAGGATTCGACAAAAACATTACATGAACGTTTAGGCATCAGTGCAGAAGAATTTAATCCACCATTTCACCAATATGAAGCAGAAGAATCAGCGGTTTCAAAATCATTTGCAGAAACAAAAGAAGTCTTACAAGCGATTCAATTAGCTGGTGGGAAAAATTATATTTTGACGCATCGAGTGACAGCATCTACTTGGTCCTTGTTGAAAGAAGAGGGTATGGAGCAACTTGTTGAAGACATCGTGGGGATCGACATGGACTTTCCTAGAAAACCGAACCCGACCTCATTAAATTACTTGATTGAAAAACATCAACTAAATAAAAAAGAAACAATGATGCTTGGCGATCGAAGATTAGATATTGAGGCCGGCATCAATGCAGGTGTCGATACTTGCTTATATGATATCGATCATTTTCTAGGAGAAATACCGGCAACGTATGTGGTGGATGATTTACGTCAAGTTTTACCACTAATGAGTAAATAATCAAAAGAAAATGAGTAAAGAAGTGTAAACGTTTGATTTACAGTATGCTATACTTTTTGTAAGGAGCGTGATAGGAATGGAGATACAAAGACAAAAAGAAGTGGTTGAAGCATTTCACTATGATAAACGTGATAAAACAAAAGAAATCGAGACCGAATTAAAAGTGGGATTTGCCCCACTGCAAGCATCAGATGGAAATTACCCAAAAGAAAATAGTATTATTGGTGCGCGCTTAGAATTTCGCTTAGCCTTTGACGAATATGTACTTTCAGGCCGAGTGAGCCAAGTGAATCATATTGTGAATCAAAAAATTGAAAAACAAGAAGATATCTCACAAGCTGAAGTGGATCAACTTGTTGCGCCTTTGTTTGATATCGTGAAGCGAATGGCATATGAAATTACAGAGATTGCATTAGATGAACCTGGTGTGAAGTTAAACTTCCAATCTGAAGAGAAATCAGAAGCATAAAGCAACCAAAAAGGCACTTGTGATAGTTTAAAGCTATCACAAGTGCCTTTTTCTTATTACAAATAGTAAGCGAAAAACGTGCAAGTTAAAAAAACATACGGTAGAATGAGTAAGTCACTGAAAATCTTTCATTTATTTTCAGGGTAAAGAAATGTCTTTACCGGGAACCTTTACTTCCTTTGATGGAACTGTCATAAAAGATATAAGGAGGAGAAATATGACAACACTCATCACAGTATTAGTGGTTCTAGTTTTTGCGGCATTATTATACGTATTTTATCGCATGCAAAAGCGCCATGCTAAATTTTCAACCCGTGTTTTCACAGCATTAGGTGTAGGGATTGTTTTTGGAGGAATACTACAACTTATTTTTGGAAACGATGGCGATGTAATTACTCAGTCGATGCAATGGATTGGGGTTGTAGGAAATGGATATGTAGCGTTCTTACAAATGTTAATTATGCCTCTAGTATTTGTTTCAATTGTTGGGGCTTTTACAAAAATGAAAGTTTCAGAAAAACTAGGGAAAATCAGTGCAACAGTGCTTGCTACATTGCTAGGAACTACAGCAATTGCAGCCTTGATCGGTATTGGTACAACAATGTTATTTGGTTTGCAAGGGGCTAAGTTTACTGAGGGAGCAGCTGAAACTGCACGTATTGCAGATATTACACAGAGTCAACAAAGTATTCAGGGGGCAACGATTCCGGATCAATTGTTATCATTCATCCCTAAAAATGTTTTTGCTGACTTAGCAGGTACTCGTTCAACAAGTACAATCGCTGTAGTAATCTTTGCAGCATTTGTTGGTGTTGCTTACCTAGGTGTAAAACGTAAATCACCAAAAGAAGCAGAATTCTTTTCAAACTTAATCGATAGTCTTTATAAGATCGTTATGCGTATTGTAACGCTTGTCTTACGCTTGACTCCATATGGTGTATTGGCGTTGATGACAAACGTAATGGCAACAAGTGATTTTGTTGCTATCTTTAATTTAGGTAAATTTGTATTAGCTTCATATGTCGCTTTGATTGCTGTGCTGATTGTACATTCGATCATTTTGATGTCTGTAAAAGTTAGTCCAATTCAATACTTCAAAAAAGCATTACCAGTTTTGAGTTTTGCGTTTACTTCACGTTCAAGTGCGGGCGCATTACCTTTAAATATTGAAACACAAACCAATGCATTGGGTGTGGATGATGCAACTGCCAACTTCTCAGCAAGTTTTGGTATATCTATTGGTCAAAATGGATGTGCAGGTGTTTACCCAGCAATGTTAGCAACAATTGTTGCACCAGCTGCGGGTATTGATGTCTTCAGTATTCAATTTGTACTAATGCTTGTAGCAATTGTTACGATTAGTTCATTTGGAGTTGCTGGTGTTGGTGGTGGAGCTACTTTTGCTTCATTGATCGTTTTAGGCGCAATGAACTTACCAGTAGCAATTGTCGGACTAGTTATTTCAGTTGAACCACTGATCGATATGGCACGTACTGCAACGAATGTTAGTGGAAGTATGGTTGCAGGTGTTGTGACTAGTGCACGCATTCATGAATTAGATCGAGATGTTATTAAAGATAACGATCAAGTCATCGATGTAAATGTATAAGCTTCTGTGCATAACAGGAATACATTGATAAACTTCATGAGCAGATGATCTATAGTTTCTTCTATGGATTATCTGCTCATTTTTTATTTTTGTAGCTGATTACAGTAGAATCTGCTACACTACGGATAGAGAAGCGTATATTGGAGGAAGAAAATTTGTTTACAAATGAAATCAAAATCATGCTATATGTCGATGATGTAGAAGCAAACAGCCAATTTTGGCAAAGCATCGGTTTCACCGAAATCGAACGTCAAGAAATAGACAATACTTTAGTTGTAGAAGTAGGAATGACGGAGGATTCATCGGCGCATATCGTCTTGTATGACCGCAAATTTATTGAAGAACATTCACCTGAAGTGGGGATGAATTCACCATCTTTAATGTTCTCAAGCAAGAATATTTTTTCTTTGTATAAAAAAATGCAAGAAAACAACAACGTATTAGGCGAACTGATTCAATTAAGCGAAACAGACTATGTATTTAACTTTGCAGACCCAGATGGCAATTATTTTGCTGTCAGCGGTCAAGAATAAGTGAGAGAGACTCTTTTGGGTAGTGTGTTACCTGAAAGAGTCTTTTAATTATTTTTGGTAGTAGACAGTCTTTGAACAAAAATACACAAGCAAAAAAATTGTCAAAAATAGGTGCTTTTCATATCCTTGATGAGAATGACTTTTTAAGGAGAGAAAACTATGGATTATCGCGTATTGCTTTATTATAATTACACACCAATTTCTGACCCAGAGGCGTTTGCAAAGACGCATCTTGCTTATTGTAAATCGTTAGACTTGAAAGGCCGGATTTTGGTTGCAACAGAAGGAATCAACGGGACTGTTTCTGGCACGATCGACGCTACAAATGCGTATATGGAAATGATGAAAAATGATTCACGATTTGCAGATACGATGTTTAAAATCGATAAAAGTGAAGAACATGCATTCAAAAAGATGTTTGTGCGTGCAAGAGAAGAACTAGTCTCTTTGAGTTTGGAAGAAGATATCGATCCACTGCAGACTACAGGTGCGTATCTGTCGCCAAATGAATTCAAGCAAGCAATATTAGATGAAGACACCATTGTGATTGATGCGAGAAACGATTATGAATACGATTTAGGCCACTTTAGAGGTGCTGTCCGCCCAGACATCCGAAGCTTCAGAGAACTCCCACAGTGGATGCTTGATCACAAGGAGGAGTTTATGGAAAAACGAGTAGTTACTTATTGTACTGGTGGTATTCGCTGTGAGAAATTCTCAGGATGGCTTGTTCGTGAAGGATTTAAAGATGTTGGACAACTTCATGGAGGAATCGCAACGTATGGAAGAGATCCAGAAGTTCAAGGTGAACTTTGGGATGGAAAGATGTATGTCTTTGATGAACGAATCGCAGTCGAAATCAATCATGTAGACAAACAAGTTGTCGGAAAGGATTGGTTTGATGGTACACCGTGTGAGAGATATGTCAATTGTGCGAATCCAGAGTGTAACCGACAAATACTGACATCAAAAGAGAATGAAGCATTACACTTAGGTGGGTGTACACTTACTTGTGCGGCGCATCCAAAAAATAGATATATCCAAGAACATCAACTACCTGTAGCGCTAGTGAATGAACGCCTGGCATTTCTTGAACAGCAATTAAGCTGAGTACCGAATGAAAGTCAAGTAATAGGAAGAATCTTACGCTTGCGGTATACTAATCCTAGGAAGAGAGTATTAGGAGGCGAGCAAGATGAAGCCGTTGGTTTTTGCAATTGGAGATATTCATGGAGAATATGCGTTGTTTGAAGAAATGATAAAAAATTTTGATCCACACAACCACCAGCTTGTTCTCATGGGCGATCTGCTAGATCGAGGAGCGAGGTCAAAGGAAAGCTTGCTTCTTGGAAAGAAATTAGTAGAAGACTTTGATGCAGTGTATTTACGCGGCAATCATGAAGAATATTTTTTACAGTTTCTACAATCACCTGAAGAGTGGTATATGCCTTATGTTCGAAATGGTGGGAAAGAAACAATGGAAAGTCTTTTGCATCAAGGAGCAACAGAAGAGTATTCACCAACAGAAATTGCCTTGATGATTCGCTCGCGATACAAAGAGTTGGTTGATTTTTTGACACAACGTCCTTTGTACTATGAATGGCAAAACTATCTTTTTGTTCATGCAGGAGTGGACTTAACCAAGAAAGATTGGCGACAAACTTCACCACGTGATTTCATTTGGATTCGTGAGCCATTTCATGAAGGGGAGAATAAGACGGGAAAGACGATTGTTTTTGGTCATACGATTACCCCAGCTTTGCATGGAGATATGCAAACAACGGACCTTTGGATCAACGATAATAAAGTCGGCATCGATGGTGGAGCAGTTTTTGGTGGTTCACTCCATGGCGTGATTTTTGATGCATCAGGAATTATACAAGATATTGAATACCAAAATATGCATGGCCCATGGCAGCCAAGTTTTTAAGGATACAAGGAACGGAAGATTCTTCTCGTTCCTTGTATTTTTGTGTTTCAAAAAGTATGCTAAAATAAATAAGTAAAAATTTACACGAGCAAGAAGAAATGAGGGAAAGAAATGTCAGAAACAATCAACCAACAAATTTTACAATTGGTTCAGCAAGAGTTGCAGAGCTATCGTCCACAACAACTAAAAACAGTATTAACCTTATTAAACGAAGGAAATACCGTTCCTTTTATTGCTCGTTACCGTAAAGAAATGACGGGAAGCTTAGATGAAGTACAAATTCGAGAAATCGAAGAACGTTACGGCTATCTTGAAAACTTAGAAAAACGTAAACAAGAAGTTTTACGTATTATTAATGAACAAGAAAAATTAACTCCTGAATTGGAAAAAGAAATCCAGGAAGCAGTGAAATTACAAAAAGTGGAAGATTTGTATCGTCCATATAAACAAAAAAGGCGGACCAAGGCAACGATTGCCAAAGAGCAAGGGCTGGAACCTTTTGCGATGTGGTTATTAGATTTTCCTACCGAGGA
>JBKEDT010000084.1:0-11755 GCA_047975565.1 Enterococcus sp.
ACCCGACAATATTTGTCTATTTCTGAAGAATCACTAACCGACATGATTCGATTACCACAGAAGGAATCAGATACATTGTATCAAAATTTGACAGGCGACGAACTAGATTAACTATTGCTAAATATACTTGCTATGTATCATCAGTCGAACGATAATAAAGTATACCATTAATGACTGGAGGATTTACGTATGATTCACGAAAAGATTGCTATCGATCACGCACGATTAACTACGTACATGCTTGAAAATTTTACAGAAATAGCACCGAATAGAACACGACCAGTAGTTATTATTTGTCCAGGGGGCGGCTATGAAAAAGTTTCCCCTAGAGAGGGTGAGGCCGTAGCTATTCGTATGAATAGTTTTGGCTTTCATGCCTGTATTCTTGAGTATTCGATTGCACCTAATCGTTATCCTACAGCCTTGATTGAATTAGCAAAAGCAGTGAAATATTTAAGGCAGCATAGTACCGAGTGGCATGTTGATCCAGATAAAATCATCGTTGCTGGTTTTTCAGCTGGTGGGCACTTGGCAGGAAATTTAGGTGTCGCTTGGAATAATGAACTATTAAAAGAAGAGGTGTCTGGAGAGGCTACTCTTTGGAAACCTAATGCATTATTACTTTGTTATCCTGTTATATCGAGTGGAGAATTTGCGCATCAAGGTTCTTTTAACGCTTTATTAGGCGATACGAAAGAAAGCAACTTAAAGCGGTCATTGTCACTAGAAACGCAAGTAACTCCAGCGACGCCACCAACATTCATTTGGCACACAGTATCCGATGCAGCTGTACCAGTAGAAAACACCTTATTATTTGCTAACGCCTTACAAAAAAATAACATTCCCTTTGAATTGCACCTTTTCCCAAAGGGAGAGCATGGACTAAGTTTAGCCACAGAAGAAACATCTCTTGATTCTTCGAAACAGAATGAAGCAGTATCTAAATGGCCTGAACTATTTGAATTATGGGTAAAAAATTGTCTTTAACAACAACTATCTTTAGTGGTAGAGCAAAAGAACTTTGACTATAAAATAAGTCAGGGTTCTTTTGTTTTATCAATAAATTATTTTGTTATAAAAAATTTTTTTACGAAATTTTTTTCTTTTAAATAAGCAAAAAATCCTTGTTATCTAAATAATAAAATAATGCTATTACGTTATTATTTTTAAATTAATTACATAAAATAAATTGTTATTATTCGATAAGTGGTATTTTTATGGTATTACATAAACATAGAAATAAATATGCTTTAGGCGTTGTTATAATAGGCTTTTTAACGAAAAAACCAATTGACAAGTAGAACGTTTTCTTTTATCCTTGCCTTGTGGTTATAACCAGTTGAAAGAGGGAATTACATGGAGCGCTCATATAACGGAAAATCTTTGTATTATCAACTAGTTGATGTATTAAAAGAACAAATAGAAAATGAAAAAACTCCGCATGATAAATTATTATCAGAAAGAGAACTTTGTCAACAATATGGGGTAAGTCGGACGACTGTCCGACTTGCACTACAAGAATTAGAATCTCAAGGATATGTGTATAGACGACACGGAAAAGGGACATTTGTCTCTGATTTAGTAGATAAATCAGCTAATCTAGCTGGTGCGTATAGCTTCACAGAGGAAATGAAGAAGTTAGGTCGGAAACCAACTACAATTATTTTAGAATTTAATCAAATAGAGGCAACCAAGCAACTTGCGAAAAAAATGAATATTCATTTAGGCGATATAGTATTTAAAATCAAGCGTCTACGTTTAGCAAACGATGCGCCGCTGATGGTAGAGAGGTCCTATTTGCCAGCAAAATCTTTTATCGGTCTTACACAAGAATTGTTGGAAAGAAAGCCTCTATACGATGTATTTTCAGAGGATTACGAGCAACAAATTCAGCTGGCTGATGAAGAATTTTATGCAAGCATTGCAACAAATTCTGATGCTCATTTACTCCGTATAAGCGACGGGGCACCTGTTTTACACCTTATTCGTAGCACTTACAACACGAAGAATGAAATTATTGAATACACGGTTAGTGTGGCACGAGCAGATCAGTTTCATTATAAAATACGTCATATTCGAAATAATAACTAAAGGAGAGAATAGTATGTTTGAGCAATCAACAGATACGCTAGAAAAATTAGGTGCGTCTACAACTGCAAGAGAAATCAGTCAACAACCCGAGCTATGGATAGAAACTCAAGCACTTGTTGCACAAGCACAGACGCAACTAACGGATTATTTCACAAAATTAAGCAACGCAGCAGGTGGAAAGAAAATCCACGTTATTTTTACTGGCGCTGGCACATCACAATATGTTGGAGATACGCTTGTTCCGTATCTGACACAACACGGAGACAAGCAATTTATTTTCCATAGTTTTGGCACAACTGATATTGTCTCATCACCTTTGGAGTACTTATTTCCCGATGAACCTACACTACTTGTATCATTTGCAAGAAGTGGCAATAGTCCTGAGAGTACAGCTGCAGTGAAACTTGCAGATCAGATAGTCAATAGCCTATTCCATTTAACGATTACTTGCGCAGCAGATGGACAATTAGCAAAAAACAGTCAGGAAAATCCACACAATTTTTTACTCTTAATGCCAGAACGGGCAAACGATGCTGGATTTGCTATGACGGGAAGTTTTACCTGTATGTTATTAAGCGCTTTACTTGTTTTCGACACAACAACAGATGAATTAAAAAATACTTTTATTACAGAAATCGCACAAATTGGTCAGGAAATTTTAAAAAAAGATCAAGCAATCAATAACTTGGTTGCGCATGATTTTAGTCGTTTGATTTACCTAGGCTCTGGTAGTCTTTCTGGAGCAGCTAGAGAAGCACAACTAAAAATATTGGAACTTACAGCTGGAAAAGTTGCAACTCTTTTTGATTCTTCAATGGGATTTCGACACGGGCCGAAGTCATTTGTCACGTCGCAAACGCTCGTTGTAGGACTCGTGAGCAATAATTCATATACACGTCAATATGACTTAGACGTGTTGGAAGAAGTACGTACAGATGAGATTGCATTAAATGTAGTAGCTATTTCACAACCTGGTGAAAATATGTATTCTGGTGAAAATTGCTTACTTCCAAGCACATCATTTGTCATACCAGATGCGTATATTGCTTTACCAATGATACTAGTAGCGCAAATCATCTCATTAGCAACAGCTATAAAATTAGGCAATACACCAGATACACCATCACCTAGTGGTACAGTGAATCGTGTTGTTAAAGGTGTCATTATTCATAAATACTAAACCAAGAGAGAGAGGGAATCAAAGTGAGCATGACAATTGGTAAAAGAACTGCAATGGAACGACTATCGACAAAAGAGGGCATTATTAATGCACTAGCAATTGACCAACGCGGTGCATTAAAAAAAATGATTACAGCTTGTGGAGGGAATCCCGATGCACAACAAATTAGCGAGTTTAAAGAGTTAGTTTCAAATGAACTAACACCGTTTACCTCTGCTATATTGCTAGATCCAGAATATGGATTCCCAGCAGCAAATGCAAGAGACCAGGCAGCTGGTCTACTACTAGCCTATGAAAAGACAGGCTATGATACAACAACTCCTGGCAGATTACCAGATTTATTAGAAGATTGGTCGGTACTTAGGATCAAAGAGCAAGGGGCTGATGCAGTGAAATTCTTGCTTTATTATGATGTTGATGAAAATCCAGAAATCAATCATTTAAAACATGTATTTATCGAACGTCTAGGGAGTGAATGTGCAGAAGAAGACATCCCCTTTTATTTAGAGCTTGTTTCTTATGATTCAGAAATAAATGATAGCGCTTCCTTTGACTATGCGCTAATAAAACCTCATAAAGTTATTGCTATGATGAAGGAATTTTCTAATCCAAGATATAAAGTAGACGTGTTGAAAGTAGAAGTACCTGTAAATATGAATTATGTAGAAGATTTTTCACAAAGCGAAGTTGCTTATAGTAAACAGGAAGCAGCTGCTTTCTTTAAAGAACAAAGTCAAGTAACTGAAGTTCCTTTTATATTCTTAAGTGCTGGTGTTTCTGCCGAATTGTTCCAACAAACATTATTATTTGCAAAAGAGTCTGGTTCTACATTTAATGGTGTACTTTGTGGCCGAGCTACTTGGCGAGATGGTGTAGCAAAATATATTTCTGATGGTCGCGTTGCAGCAATTAATTGGTTGCAAACGCAAGGAAGAGAAAATGTCACCGCACTAAATGACATAGTTTTACAAACTGCAACTCCATGGTCAAAAGAAAAAATCAGTTATTAGGTCTGCAACTGCGAAAATATGGAAGGGAGAACAAAATTTTGACAGAATTTCAGATTAAAGAAGAATTTTTATTGGACGGACAGCCATTTAAGATTTTATCTGGTGCAATTCATTATTTCCGTCTGCATCCAACACAATGGGAACGTTCTTTGTATAATCTAAAAGCGTTAGGATTTAATACCGTAGAAACATATATTCCTTGGAACCTCCACGAAAAACAACCAGGTGTCTTTGATTTTTCAGAGGGATTGGATATAGAGAGATTCCTTCAGTTAGCACAAGATATTGGCTTATATGCGATTGTTCGTCCTTCTCCGTATATTTGTGCAGAATGGGAATTTGGTGGCTTTCCAGCATGGTTATTGACTAAAAACATCCGAATTCGTTCTTCAGATAGTAACTACCTAGCTTATGTTGCACAGTATTATGCTATTTTACTACCTAAATTACGTAAGCATTTACTTACAAATAATGGAAATATCTTGATGCTTCAATTAGAAAATGAATATGGTTCTTACGGTGAGGACAAAGAGTATTTACACGAACTCAAAAAATTAATCGAAAAACAAAATATCAACGTCCCTTTGTTTACTTCGGATGGTTCTTGGCAAGCAACACTGAATGCGGGCAGTTTAATTGAGGAAGATGTTTTAGTTACTGGAAATTTTGGCTCCAAAGCAACAGAAAATTTTGCGAATATGCAGAAATTTTTTGATACGAATGGAAAAAAATGGCCTTTGATGTGCATGGAATTTTGGGATGGTTGGTTTAATCGTTGGCACGAACCTATTATCAAACGCGATCCAGAAGAATTGGCAAGAGCAGTGAAGGAAGCACTATCCATCGGAAGTATTAGCCTGTATATGTTTCATGGTGGGACAAATTTTGGTTTTATGAATGGCTGCTCAGCAAGAAAGGATACAGACTTGCCTCAAGTTACTTCTTACGATTATGATGCACCTTTAGATCAGGCAGGTAATCCTACACAGAAATACTATGCATTACAGCAAATGCTGACGACGAATTTTCCAGAAATAAAGCAAATGAAACCCAAAGTCCAATCAGCTATCCAGTTGCATAATATTCCACTAAAAAATAAAGTAAGTTTATTTGAGACTCTCGATTCGATCAGTAAACCGATATGTTCAAAATATCCACAAACAATGGAGGAATTAGGGCAGAATACTGGCTATTTACTGTATCGTACAACATTTGAAAACCATGCTCTGAACGATACCTTACGGATTATTGACGGGCGAGATCGCGTGCTGACATTTTTATCAGGTAGTCATCAAAGCACACAATACCAAAGTGAAATAGGAGAAGATATTTCTTTAAATTTTCCCAAAAACAGTAGCTATACTTTAGACCTTTTAATTGAAAACATGGGCCGAGTCAACTATGGACATAAATTATTCGCAGATACACAAAAGAAGGGGATTCGAACAGGTGTCATGTTAGATTTACACTTCATGACAAACTGGCAACAGTATTGTTTGCCTTTAGATACAGTAAAATCAGTTGATTTTTCAAGAAAATGGTTCCCTAATCAACCAGCATTTTATCAATTTGACTTTGAATTATCCGAATTGGGGGATACGCACATTCATTTAGATTCATTTGGAAAAGGCATTGTATTTGTTAATGATATCAATATTGGCAGATTCTGGGAAGTAGGTCCGATTCTCTCTCTTTATGTCCCAGAAGGTTTACTAAAAATAGGAAAAAACGAATTGATTATTTTTGAAACAGAAGGGACATATGCCGACACCTTAAATTTAGAAAAAAAACAACTAGAAAAGGAGAATTTCTAATGGCAATTATTGGCGTAAGGATTGATGGTCGTCTTATTCATGGTCAGGTAGCAAATTTATGGACAACAAAATTAAATATTACTCGAATTATGGTGATTGACAATGAAGTTGCAACGAATCCAATTGAAAAAAGCGGCTTAAAACTAGCAACACCCGCAGGAGTAAAACTAAGTATTTTACCGATTGAAAAGGCTGCTCAAAACATTTTAGCAGGGAAATATGATTCACAACGCGTACTCATTGTAGTCAAAAAACCTGATCGCTTATTGCAACTTGTAGACGCAGGTGTTGCAATAAATGAAATCAACGTGGGAAATATGTCGCAAACTGAAACTACTCGATCAATCACTAAATCTATCAATGTTGTAGCTGAAGATATTGATACATTTAATCAACTAGATCACCGCGGTATCAGACTGGTTGCACAAATGGTTCCTAGCGATAAAGCAGAAGACTTTATGAGCCTTTTAGCTAAATAAAGGAGGTACACAAATGGATATTCAATGGTGGCAAATAGCCTTATTATCACTCTATGCAGGTTATCAAATTTTAGATGAACTACAAATTTATTCATCGATGAGCGCACCGGTATTTGCTGGATTATATGCTGGATTAGTTATGGGAGATATTAATGCCGGCTTAATTATTGGTGGAAGCATGCAACTGACTGTCTTAGGAGTTGGTACATTTGGTGGTGCCTCAAAAATCGATGCCAACTCTGGGACAATTCTCGCGACAGCATTTTCAATTTCACTAGGAATGAATCCTGAGCAAGCAATTGCGGCAATTGCCGTACCCGTGGCTAGCCTTATGATTCAGCTAGACATACTTGCTCGTTTCGCAAATACTTATTTCGCACATCGAATTGATAGGAATATCGAAGCAATGAACTATCGTGCAATTGAACGTAATTTCTTATTGGGCGCTCTTCCTTGGGCACTTTCCCGTATGGTTCCTGTATTTTTAGCCTTAGCTTTCGGCGGAGGTTTGGTAGAAAATGTAGTCGCTGTACTAAATGGTGATTTGAAATGGTTGGGCGATGGGTTATCAGTTGCCGGCGCCGTCTTACCAGCTGTAGGTTTTGCAATATTATTACGTTATTTGCCCGTCAAAAAACACTTTCCTTATTTGATTTTAGGATTCACTCTAACTGCGTTATTAGCTACACTGTTTTCTAACGTACAATTACTCGGAACAAGTGTCGCAAGCGTGGTTAAAGAGCTTCCTGGAACATTTAATTCATTGCCAATGTTAGCGGTCGCTTTGATTGGTTTTTCCCTAGCAGCAATTAGCTATAAAAACAACCAACATTCTGGAGGTACACCCGTAATAAACGGGCACGCAGAGTCGGACGAGGGGGAGATTGAAGATGACGAAATCTAATTATAAATTAACAAAAGAAGACTTCAAACAAATCAATCGTAGAAGTTTATTTACTTTCCAGTTAGGATGGAACTACGAGCGGATGCAAGGTTCTGGTTATTTGTACACTATTTTACCGCAACTACGCAAAATATATGGGGATGGCACACCTGAATTAAAAGAAATAATGAAAACGCATACACAATTCTTTAATACATCAAATTTCTTCAATACGATCATCACAGGTATTGACCTTGCAATTGAAGAAAAAGAGGGTATTGCTGCTAAAGAAACAGTTTCTGGAATGAAAGTAGGACTTATGGGTCCCTTTGCTGCAATTGGGGATTCCATCTTCGCTGCTCTTATCCCGACAATATTTGGTGCCTTAGCAGCAAATATGGCAATTAATGGGAATCCAGCTGGAATTTTCATTTGGATTGTGGCGCAAATTGTTGTGATGATTTTCCGCTGGAAGCAGCTTCAATTTGCATACAAAGAAGGTATATCGTTAGTAACAACTATGCAATCTCGGTTAACCGCATTGACCGATGCAGCTACTTTATTAGGTGTGTTTATGGTTGGCGCCTTAGTTGCAACAATGGTTAATGTTAAATTTTCTTGGGCACCAAGTATTGGTGATGTCACGCTTGATATGCAAAATAATATTGATATGATTTTGCCTAAATTATTACCAGCTGCTATTGTTGGAGGAGTCTATTGGTTACTTGGTAAGAAAAATATGACATCTACCAGAGCGATTTTTGTTGTTTTGATTGTCTGCGTTATCCTATCTGCTTTTGGTGTAATTTCAAAATAGGGAGTTGTCCAACTTGAGTAAAAATTTAATTTTGATTAGTCATGGAAATTTTTGTAATGAGCTAAAAAAGAGTACTGAAATGATTATGGGAGAACAAAAAAACATCTATACTGTCGCATTACTACCAGAAGATAGTTCGGAAGATTTTAGAAAAAAATTTTTATTGATTTCTGATTCTTTAGATGATTTTGTCGTTCTTTGTGATTTGCTTGGTGGTACACCTGCTAATGTAGTAGCCAAATTAATTCTGGAAGGAAAAGACCTTGACGTTTATACTGGAATGAATCTACCAATGGTGATTGAATTCATTAATGCAAATCTACTTGGTGATTTACCTGATTTTATTCATGCAGGGAGTACAAGTATTCTCTCACTGAATCAACAAATTCAGGCGCTTGAAGAGGAAGACTAGCGAAATACGAATAAACTAGATGATAAAAAGATGTTGGTAAAAAACCAGCATCTTTTTTCTTGTTTAGTTCCACTTAAATGTACATATTTAGAAGCTCATATGTACTTATCCTGAAGGGGATAACTTGATATTATCAACTCAGACAAAGATAGCGCTTTCTTTGATAAAGATTGGAGATGATCTTGCAAGTCAAATCAATAAATCTAGAATTTTTATACTTTCACTTTTAGTGTAAATATACTCTTTTTCAGCTGTATTGATGAACTTAACATTTACTAATGGAACAGGTTTGTTTTTTCTGATTTCAGCTGGAGAACAATTATAAATATCCCAAAGGGCTTTCTTTAAATACCTTAAATTAGAAAAGCCACACGCATCGCTGATTGCGGTAATTGACTTGTTTGTAGAAACAAGTTGAGTGTATGCGTGGGAGCAGCGGACCATTTTTAAATAATCTTGAAAAGACAAGCCAAATTTATCTCGAAAAAAATGAGACATATAAGATGGAGAGATGGATTCCGCCTTTGCAATATCTGTGAGTAAAATTTTTTGATCAAAATTTAAGTGGATGTATTTATTTATTCGATAAATTAAATCATTCTCTTGCAGCAATACTGTTTTTCTTTCCTCACTAATACGTGAATACGGAATCAATTGCGTTAAATCGAATAGAATCAAGGATAAGAAGCCATGACATAATAAAGAAGAGAAGTTACGTGGGGTAAAATATTCTTTATATATTTGATTTAAATGATATAAAATTTTATTTTCTGTAGTAACTATTGGCATGGGAAGAAAGCTAAATTGTAATTCAGTAATTGTAGGGAAGACTTTCTCTACGCTAGATAAATCTAGCTGAATAATCAGAATGGTAGCCGACTGTTCGGCAGCCATCTCATGTAGTTGATAAGAGTTGATCAAAATACATTCCCCTTTATGTACAGTTTGTTGTGTTAGTTCTATTGAAATAGAAACTGCACCATTTAGTACATAAATAAACTCGAGTTCTTTGTGTAGGTGAAAGCCACGATAGGTCATCTCAACTACAAAAATATTTATATCACTCACCGTGTCAAAGTTAACTAATTCAAATTTATTAGCCATAAGCTCACCTCACTAAAAATGAAAACGCTATACACAATATATATACTAATAAAGGAGTAATGACAATGGAATACTTTGAAAATATCAAAAAAATCAGTTATGAAGGTACACAAACAAAAAATCCTTTTGCATTTCGCCATTATAATGCAGAAGAACTTGTATTAGGAAAACCCATGAAGGAACACTTGCGTTTTGCAATTGCATACTGGCATACCATGATCCAAGATGGCTCAGATCCGTTTGGAGCAGCAATAAATGAACGAAACTGGTTTGCAGATACACCAATGCAGACAGCCAGAAATAGAGTAGAGGCATTCTTTGAACTTTGTGAAAAACTGGGAGCAGAATATTTCTGTTTCCATGATGTAGATATTGCCCCTCAAGGAGATTCATTAGAAGAATTCTTTACTAATATTGATGAAATCACTGATTTGATCAAAGAAAAAATGGATAAAACAGGAATCAAACTATTATGGAATACGGCAAATATGTTTACTCATCCTCGATTTAATAATGGTGCAGCTTCAACAAACAATGCAGATGTTTATGCAGTTGCTGCGGCGCAAGTAAAAAAAGGATTAGATATTTCTAAAAAATTAAATGGAAAAAACTATGTCTTTTGGGGCGGACGTGAGGGCTATGAATCCTTACTGAATACAGATATGAAATTTGAGCAGGACAATATCGCACGTCTATTCAAAATGGCCATTGCCTATGGTGAAAAGATTGGACACAAACCACAATTTCTATTAGAGCCAAAACCAAAAGAGCCATCAAAACATCAATATGACTTTGATGCAGCAACAACGAGTGCATTTATAAAACACTATGGGTTAGAAGGGGACTTTAAACTAAATCTTGAAGCAAATCATGCCACTTTAGCAGGTCATACTTTTGAGCATGAACTGACAGTTGCACGTGGATATAATGCGTTAGGGTCGATTGATGCAAATCAAGGAGATTTATTATTAGGGTGGGATACAGATGAGTTTCCAACAAACGTTTATGATACGACCTTAGCGATGTACGAAATCTTAGAAAATGGTGGGATTGCACCTGGAGGTATCAACTTCGATTCAAAAGTACGCCGTTCGTCATTTAAACAAGAAGATTTAATCTTAGCCCACATTGTTGGAATGGATACCTATGCACGTGGATTAAAGGCAGCAGCCAAATTAAAAGAAGAGCGGTTCTTTGATGAATTAAAAGAAGAACGGTATCACTCATTCACAACAGGAATCGGGGCTTCTATTATTTCAAATGAAGAAGATTTAGAAACATTGAGTACCTATGCTTTAACAAATGAGCATGAAACCCCTAATGAATCCAGTCATATTGAATATGTAAAATCTGTTTTAAATGATTATTTATTCTAAAATCAATGCCCTGAGATAATAAAATTTCAGGGCATGTTTTCTAAAAGGAGTGTCAAAATATGAGCTACGTTTTGGGATTAGACTTAGGTACAAGTAGTTTAAAAGGAATCTTGATGGATAAACAAGGAAATGTCATTTGTGAAAAGTCCAGTGAATATGGATTGGATAGCCCAAAACTTGGTTATTCAGAACAAAGGCCAGAATATTGGGTAGTCGCTTGTGAGGATGTCTTGACCAAATTATCCGTTGAAGTGAAAGACTTTGGCGAAGAACTAGAAGGAATTAGCTTTTCTGGACAGATGCACTCGTTAGTTGTTTTAGATAAACGAAACACACCACTTTATCCAGCGATTCTCTGGAATGATGTTCGAACAACGAAGCAATGTGAAGAAATTACTTCTACACTAGGTGATAAGTTGCTAAGTATTACTAAAAATCGAGTATTAGAGGGATTTACTCTACCTAAAATTCTCTGGCTTCAACAAAATGAACCCGCTATTTGGGAAAATGTTGCCACGATCATGATGCCAAAAGATTACTTAAACTATTGGTTTACTGGGAATTTATATACTGAGTACAGTGATGCTGC
>JBKEDT010000029.1:0-10876 GCA_047975565.1 Enterococcus sp.
AGAGTGCGATCTGTTCGCTTATTTTTTTGTTGAGAGACATTCTATGCCGACGAATTCAATAAGCATAGAAGATGTTTGTGAAAAAAACTACTTGTAAAAATAACTAGGTATGCTAAAATACATCTAAATGAGAATAGTTATCATTATCAATTGATTGAGGAGAGTAAAAAATGAAAAAATTAGTTATTGTAGGTGGGTTACTAGGCGTATCACTAGCCATTGCAGGATGTGGAACTTCTTCTGCAACAAGTACCGCGGATACAAAAACAACGACAACAACTTCTGAGACGGCAAAAAAACAATCGCTTACATATTTGGATAAAAAATATGAAGTGACTTATCCAACAAATAAAATTGTTACAGCTAGCCTAGAATCAATGGAAGATGCGGTAGCTTTAGGTGTAGAACCAATTGGAGCCGTAGCTGTTTCGACTGATTTTCCGAGTTATCTAAAAGATGATTTAGGTTCTGATGTCCAGAATGTTGGGAACAAAATGGGACCAGATGTTGAAGCTGTCACTGCATTAGCTCCAGATGTTATTTTAGGGTCAACAAAATTTGATGAATCTGTTACAGCCAATTTGAATAAAATTGCACCAACAATCAACGTATCGCATCAATCAACTGATTGGGCAGAAAATCTAGAATTAATGGGTGAACTATCTGGCAAATCAGAAGAAGCAGAAGAAAAAGTCGATGCGTATAATTCAGATTTAAAAGCATTTAAAAAAGAACATGCAGCTATCAAAGATCAAAAAGCTGTCATGGTTCGTGTTCGAAATGGTGAATTATGTGTCTATGGAGAAAAGCTATACTACAATCCAACAATCTATGGAGATCTAGGATACCAAATCCCAGATGAATTAAAAGACGTATCTGCACAGACAACGATTTCAGTTGAGCAGTTTGCGGATTGGGATGTCGATGTTGTTTTTGTTCAATTTGATGAAGAAGAAAATGCTGGAAATCTAGATTATCTAGACAAATTAAAAGAAAATACGATTTGGCAAAGTATCCCAGCGGTAGCAAATAATGACGTGTATTACAACGTTGTTGATGGCGGATATCAAGGTGGCACATACCTAAGTAAAGAAGCGTTATTAGAAGGATTAAACGAAAACCTATAAGAAAGAAGGTCTTTACAAAACAATGAAATTTCGGTTTTGGTGTATTGGGCTATTTATCGTATTAGCTGTGGTTAGCTTCTTTTCTTTAACCTTTCAACTAGATACACCGCTTCAAACAGCACAACAAATCATAGGTAATTATGATGGCTCAAGTAAAGAACAAGTAATTCTTGTTTCTAGAATTGCGCGCGTATGTGTGGCGTTGCTTGCAGGAGCTAGTTTGGCATTAAGTGGGTTATTGATGCAATTACATTACCATAATTCATTGGCGGATCCTTCCTTGATGGGGGTGACAGATGGGGCGGCCTTAGCAGTAATGGTCGTCCTTTCTTTTTGGCCTGAAAGTACGATTTTTATGCGGATTTGTGCATCTATACTAGGGTCATTCATCGCTTATGGACTCATAAGGATTGCTTTAACACAATTACCTGGAGATAAATCTGCTGTAACGTTGCCCTTGGTAGGACTGATTTTATCCATGATATTAAGCAGCATCACGACATTATTAGCAAGCTATTTTGGTTTGGCACAGTCATTGACGTCTTGGTATAACAGCCGTCTCTACCGTGTAGAGTGGTCAGATGTACGTTATTTTATTTTTCCATTATTTATTTCTTTACTCATTACTTTTGCTTTAAGAAAGCAATTCAATGTTTATCGACATCATCCGGAAGTGACGATTGCAATTGGTATGAATCGAAAAGTATACGCTTTGATTTTACAACTATTGGTAGTCGTATTGACGGGGGTGACGGTAGGGATTATTGGCAGGGTAGCCTTTGTGGGATTGATTGTTCCGCATATGGCACGCCTGATTTTCCACAATCGTTATGAAAAACTGATCTTAATCGTTCCATTGATGGGAGCAACCTTTGTTGTAGCAGCCGATTATTTCTCAAGATGGGTAAACTATCCTTTTGAAACACCTATCGGAATTGTTTTTGCAATGATTGGGGTACCAGTATTTTTATGGTTGATTCGAAAAGAAAAGGGGCATGGATATGAAGTCTAAACTAGCAGTCATTCTTTCACTTGGTCTTTTTTTAGGTGTCTCCTTTATTTCTTTGAATCTAGGCTCATTTAAATTGTCCATTCAAGAAATACTACAGTTGATTTTTGGAGGAGTCGTTTCAGAACAAGCGTACTTGGTCTTTTTTAGCTTTCGGTTACCAAGGCTAGTGTTAGCCGCGTTAGTTGGAGGCTCCTTAGCCTTAGCTGGCTACATTATCCAAACCTTGGCACGAAATCCAATCGCTGATGTAGGCTTATTAGGAATCAATTCTGGAGCAACTTTTGGTAGCGTCGTCTACTTTTTTGCTGTAGGTTCTTATTTTTCTGAAATTTCAAAGATACAATATGCATCCTTGATTTTGTTTGCGATGGTGGGGGCGTGTTTAGCGATCTTTTTAAACTTGTTTCTTTCGTACCAGAGTAGTCAACTGTACATGACACGATTCTTACTAAATGGAATTGGGATAAGCCTAGGATTTTCAGCATTAACGACGTATGTTTCCTTAAAAATCCAGCCAGATGATTATGATCGAGTCAACCAGTGGATAGAAGGGTCGATTGCTTCAGCAAGTTGGGAAACGACACAAAAAATCATTCCTATTGTACTTGGCTGTTTTTTGCTTGTCGTACTTACAGCAAAGCGCTTAACTGTGTTACGTTTTCGAGATGTCCAATTGGTCAACGTAGGGTTTCCAACAGGAAGGTGGCGGATTTTTTATTTGCTTGTCGCAGCGATTCTTGTAAGTGCAACAGTTTTTGTAGCAGGAAATGTTTCATTTGTTAGTTTACTTGTACCACATGTGACACTACTCTATTTGGAAAGACGTTCCCGACTGTTTCTTCCTATTTTGTTCATCAATGGTATGACAGTCACTATTTTTGCTGATTTACTTGCAAAAAATTTATTCGCACCAAATGAAATACCGTTGAATGCAATTATGGGCGTTATCGGAATTCCATACATTATTGGATTATATCTAAAGAGTAGGAGAGAGAAAAAACATGCAGCAAGTGAAGCAATTTGAAGACAAAAACTTAGTTATTTCAATTCCGAAAGAAACTACTGCAAATGAAAAGTTACCGGTGTTATATGTTTTAGATGGCAACGCATTTGGACCACTAGTAGAACGTGCCATTCTTTTACAAGGAAGAAATCCACGTAAAACTGGAGTAGATAATGCAATTGTTGTTGCTATTGGCTATGATACAGAAGAAGCATTTCAACGAGAAGCACGATTTGTTGATTACACACCAAGAAGAGAAAATGGTCCAGAAGAATCAGCAAAACGACGAAACATGCCTGAAGGTGGAGGAATCGAAGCGTTTCAAGAACAAATCAATCGGATTCATGTATGGCTCTGTAAACATTATCCAGTCAATACAGAAAAAATCGGACTGCTTGGGCATTCGTTAGGTGGTCTTTGTGTTTTAGAAAGTTATTTGGTTGCTGAAAAACTTCCATTTATTACTGATTTTCTTGCTATTAGTCCATCTCTTTGGTGGGATCATCATGAGTTTTTTGCAAAACTTGATGCAATGGAGCAGTTTGCTGATAGACGTATTTTTGTTGCTGTTGAAAATGATGAAGGGGAAATGGAAGAAGCGGCTGCACTATGTGTACAGCACTTGGCAACGCACCTTTCTTCTGAACAAGTGGGTTTCTATGTTGGACCAGATGAAAATCATATGTCGATTGTTTTCACTTCTTTAAGTCGGATCTTACGCTGGTTCTTTGAAGGGAGAAGTTGAGAATGGATGTATTGAATGGTCAAAAATTAACGGTTGGGTATCAACAGAAAAATATTATCGAAGCGCTAGATATTTCCTTTTTAGAAGGTAAAATGTCCATTATTATTGGGCCTAATGGTTGTGGAAAATCAACCCTTTTAAAAGGGTTAGGTAGGATGATGGAACTACGCCAGGGGAGTGTTTTTTTATTTTCGAAAGAGCTACAAAAGCTATCAGCAAAAGAAATTGCACGTCAATTGGCTTTTTTGCCGCAAGGAGTGGAAACACCAACGGATACAACTGTTCGAGAAGTAGTTGAATTGGGGCGTTATCCATATCAAGGAGTTTTTCGAAAGTTATCGGTAGACGATGAGAAAGTTGTCGATGAGGTTCTTGAAGAAACAGAACTAACTTCATTTGCTGACCGACAAATCGATTCTTTGTCGGGTGGACAAAAACAACGTGCATGGATCGCGATGGCATTGGCGCAGAAAACACCTGTTATTTTGCTAGATGAACCGACAACGTATCTTGATATGGGGCATCAATTGGACATCCTAAAGTTATTAGCAAAACTACAGAACGAATTAAAGTTAACGATTGTCATGGTTCTTCATGATCTAAATCTTGCAGCACGTTTTGCAGATGTCATGATTGCAATGAAAAACGGTGAGATTCTTCAGCAAGGAACTCCTGAAGAAATCATGCAGGCAGAACTGCTTAAACAACTTTTTGATGTGGAGGCAGTGATTGCAAAGGATCCAGTGAATCATCGACCAATTTGTGTACACTATGAATAAGCAACAGGGAGTTTTGGAGGCTCTTTGTCAAATCGGACTGATGGAGTCGAATGAAGCATTTACTACGAGAACTCACTTTCGTAGTAAATGTTTTTTTATTTTAGCTAAATTGAATCAAATGGTTTGCTAAGAAGATGCGTGTTCGCATGTTTTTAAAGCTTCGAAAACCATAAGATACTCGTTTTAATACTTTGATATGCGTATGAATATTTTCCAGTTTACTATTGCTATAAGGTAGTTTTAATGCAAGGCGAATCGCAGATTCGTAGCTAAAGAACGCTTTTTTGATATGTTTGAGTTCATCAGGTAGTTCTTTGGGCATTTGATGAAGTAGATGGAAAAATTCATCTGGATCTTTTTGATGGAACGCGGCTAAAAGTTCTTGATAAAAGGAATAACTAAGGCGTAATTCTTCTGAAGAAGAAAGTAGGCGTTCAATTACATCTGTTTCCGTTAAGTAACTCCAACCGAAATTACGCCACTATTTTCGTTTCGTGTAATTCAAACGTTGTTCTGGTTTGATTAATAACCGGTTGAGTGATTTTAATTGGCGATAGATTTTTGCTTCTTCAGAGTTTCTTGGGTTCAGCTGATTCATGATTCTTTTCCGGACGTTATCAAAGCAACGATTGAGATGATGAATAATATTAAATCTGTCTACGATTAGTTGGGCATTAGGAAAGCAGGATTTCATCACTGAAAAATAAGGGGCAAACATGTCTGTTACCACATACTAAACCGATAGCCGTGCTTGTAGTTCGAACAGCATAAAATAATGAACAAAGTAGTCTTTTATGCGACTAGGTAAAATGACAAAAACCTTCCCAGTGTTTCCATCTATTCTAGATATGGAAACCTTATCTGTTTGTGTTTTTAATGACCGAATTTCATCCATTAGAAGACATTCAGGTAACCAATTTTTCTTTACTTTTGTCATAGAAGCTAAAGAACTTAAGGTTCTTTGAACTGTTGACCAAGAAACACCGACTTGTTTCGCTACTCGTTTTCCAGATAAGCGATCTGTCAGGCTTTCCAAAATCTGTAAGTGAACATTCTTAGAGATATGACAAAAGCGATCAATGATGGGTGAATTGGCGGTAAAGTAAGTCTGACAGTTTCGGCAGTGATACCGCTGCTTTTTTAGTTTCAAGTACTTCGCATGGTTACTGCTTTTAGGCAAGTGAATCAGAGATACTTTGGTTCCATTTTTGACAATTGTTCCTTGATTTTTTTGATGACAATTCGGACATCGCTTGATGTCCTTAGTCAAGGTAGCGTAAGCTACCGAACAGTGTTGGTTGTTGATGTATTTTGTAGCAAATTTAGTGATTTTGATATTTTTATCTTTGATTTCTAGTAATTGTTTGATACCATGAAGTTCAGACATACAGGATTTCCTCCTTTGAATTTGTTTTAGTCGACTTAATTCTAACGGAAATTCTGTATGTTTTGTTATTTCACGCACAAAATCGGACCGATAGATTTTTTCTATCAGTCCGATTTATTATAGAGCCGTATTTTTTTATGTTTTTACACCTTATAACTTTTTAAAGCAAATGTATATGCGTGGTACAATAGTAATACAGATTAATTCGAGGTGATAGTATTATGAAAAAATCAAATTATGACAATTTACAAAGTGCATTAAAAGAATTAAATAAATTTGCAACGGCAGGATTAAAAGAAGGTACGCAAGCTGTAAAGCTTTTAAAGAATACGGTAAATTCAGTCACTAATGAACTTGAAGATGATATCTTTGGATTAGAGCAGAGTGGTTTTGAAGAACGCTCAACCTCAACGAATCTAGAGGAGCAATTAAGAGTCATAAAAAATAATTTTTCTGAACTACCCATAAAATTAGAAAGGGATCTGAAGTCACTCTCAACCAATGTTTTTTCAATTACATTATTTGGTCGTACAATGGCGGGAAAATTTACGTTGATGGAGGTGCTGACTCACGGAAGCGGAAAATCTATTGGCAAAGGCGCATAACGTACAACGAGAGATGTAAGAAAGTATTTTTATAATGGGATGGAAATAACTGATGTTCCCGGAATCGCAGCATTTGAAGGCGCTGAAGATGAGGAAATAGCTTTTGAAGCCGCTCAAAAAAGCGATTTGATTCTTTTCCTGATTACTGATGATGCTCCACAAGCTAGTGAAGCTGAATGCTTAAGTAGATTAATTGAGTTGGGGAAACCAGTAATTTGTATTGTAAATGTTAAAGCTAATATTTCTAGGGATGTTAATTTTAAATTATTTGTTCGAGATATACGAAAAAAGATGGACTTTGACCGACTAAATAATATAAAACAGCAATTTGAATCTTTTGGGGAAAACTATGGGCAAAAGTGGAGTACTTTAAGGTTTGCTAATGTTCATTTGAAGTCGGCTTTTCTATCACAGCAACCCGAGTGGTCAGAACATCAAAAAGAACTTTTTCAGTTGAGTAAATTTGATTATTTGGAAAACTTAATTGCTGATGAAGTAGGAAATAATGGTAAGTATTATAAGAAAAAATCTTTTTCGGATGTTGTGATTGTGCCAATTATAGAAGCGGCAGAAACATTGTTTAAGCAAAGTTCGCAGAATAGTAAGCAAGGGACAGTACTAATCGGGAAAAAAAGGAAATTAAAAAATTGGATTAATCACTATAAAAATGATTCTTTATCACGAATTGATTCATTCGTATTAAAAAGTTCAGTTGAGTTAAGAAGAGAAGTAGCATCATTTGCTGAAGATAATTATGATAGTTCTAGTGCTGAGAAGAGTTGGCAACGAGTTATAGAAAAACACAACATTCAATCCAAGGCAAATGACTTATTAACAAACCTTTCTAAGGAAGCTGAAGACGAATTAAAAGAAATAAGACGTGAAATTAACGCAGAATTGAAATTTTCTCATTTGAATTTTTCTGATGCCTCGATCAATATGTCCAAAATGGTAAATGGAAAAAGAATATGGAATTGGGCAGCAACTTTGGTTAGTGGTGGTCTAACTATTGTAGGTTTTTGGGTTCCTCCGCTATTTATTGCAGGTATCGTTGTTGGCGTAATTGGCTGGCTAGGTTCATTATTGTTTGGTAACAGAGAAAACGAAATACGCGATGCTCGTAGAAAATTAGAACGAAAACTCGATAAACATATTGATAAGATGATGAAGTCAGTAAAAAAACAGATGTTGGATGTTTTTTATTCAGAGCTATTGAAAAAACAATTATATCCAACCGTAGACTTAATTGATGATACTATTTCTGCGATGTTTGATTTATCAGAAACCCAGCAAAGATTAGCAAAAGAATTAAATAATAAGATTATAGAAATAAATACTACTGTTGTTAATGAAGCTTTAAAATATAAAGGATTTAATAATATCCATGTTGAAAAAGTTGCAAGAATACCCGGTGTAGCTATGCTTATCATTTTAAGGGATGGGGACAAATTTTCAGATGATGCAAAAAACGAACTCCATTTTCTTCTTAAAGAGCAGGTGTGGTTTGTATTCCAAACAGATAATTTAAAACAAATGTTAATTCGAAGCGTAGGTAGAGGAATCTCGAGAGATTCGATAAGTATCGAATATATTGAGGATGAACCTCACATTGCACATATTTCCGAGATAAATCTAAAGAATACTAATTTGTTGACTCGCATCAGATTAGCTCAGCAAATAACAGCACTTTTAATTATGAAATAGAGGAGAATTCTTATGGAAGAAAAAGACAATTTTTTACTAGCTACATTTACTAAAAAAAGCGAAGAATTTCTGAATCAAGTTGAAGAAACTTTGAAAGAAGTCAACTATAATACTAATAAATTGCCGCGAAATATATACAATGATAATAAACCTATAAGCCTTGTTTTTGCTGGACAATATAGTGCTGGTAAATCTACTATTTTAAAAGCTCTGACAGGGATACAGTCAATTGAAACTGGTGAAAAAATTACAACGCAAAAATCTCATGAGTATGATTGGCACGGCTTGAAAGTTGTTGATACACCCGGTATTCATACAACCTTACATCCGGAACATGATGAGATTTCATATAAAGCAATTGTAGATGCGGACATGCTAGTATATGTAGTGACTCAAGAACTTTTTGATTTATTTATTGGTGATAATTTCAGGAAACTTCTATTAGATCAGGATAAAGCAGCTGAGATGATACTTGTGGTAAATAAAATGGCTGTTGTTGGTAATACCACAGAAATGAGAAAAATTAAGTTAGATAATCTACGGATAGTTACATCTCCATATGAACCTGAACAACTTCATACTTGTTTTGTAGATGCTGAGTCTTATCTAGAAAGTCTGGATGAAGAAGACGATGATATTGCAGAAGAATTAAAAATTAGGAGTAACTATGATGGACTAGTAAAAACTATTGATTCTTTTGTAAAAGAAAATGCACTTTACTCCAAACTTACAACATCCTTATACAAGATTGATGATGTATTGCAAGATGCTATTTCAGAGTTTTCACCATCTTCGGGAGATGCAGACGTTGATGCCTTAGAGGAAAGATTGTTGCAGGAAAGACGAATTGCCTCATCAACTGAGTGGAGAATTGAACAGCAAGCAAAAACTATTTATCAAAATATAGCTGGTGACATTAGGGATAAAGATCGAGTGATGGCTGATAAATTATATGATTATTCTAGTGAAGATGAAGCAAACTCAGAGATTAATAAGTCTGAACAAGAAGTGGAAGAATTGACAAACTCTTGTGTGGCAAAAATTACTGAATTAATTGATGAAATAACTAACGATGAGCAAACTCAACTAGACGAATTTTACAATAGTGAATTTTCTAAGACTCTAGAATTTAGGCTAAAGGATAAGCTCAAAAAGAAAAATCCGATTGTTGAAAAAATATTTAAGTCTGACATCTTAGTTCAAGGTGGACAAAAAATTGTAGCTGGATCCGTTGGAAAAGAAACAGCTGGCTTAAATGGCTTAAAAGTCTTTGCACAAAGTGATGTTCATGAGGCAGTCCTAAATGTTGGACATTTATTTGGACATAGTTTCAAGCCTTGGGAAGCTGTTAAGTGGGCTAAGGGAATTAATTATGCTGGAAAGGCGTTAGGGGTACTTGGAGTTGTCTTTTCTATTGGATTGCAAGCAAAAGAAGATATTGACGAAGACACACGCCAACAACAAATGCGGCAAAATCGAGAAAAATTAAGAGCTGGTTATAATGATGTAGCCGATGGAGTTTCATATCATTTTGAAAAAGCAGTTAGACAGTTTCTTGATAAAAACTATAAGAAACGAATTAATGAATTGGATACCCAAATCAATGAAATTAGAAAATTAAGACAAGGAAAAACAGAAAGTTATGACTTGCTTTTAAGTACTCAAAAACAATGTAAGAACCTTATTTCTGATATACACAATGTTGATAATTAGAATTATGATTTATTTCCACAAATCTATTCAATCTATCAACTCAAAAATCACAAACAACCATTATCATAGTAGGAAGATACTAAGTAGACAGTCAGCGCATGTTGAGTGTGTAGGCTTATTGGTGCGTAACTAAAAGGTTAAGGATACAAAGAACAGAATAATGATGTACGTTTAGAATCAGAGGATACTTTCTTCTGGTTCTTTTTTATTCATGTATATGTCGGAAAAAACTGATAAAATAGATAATAAGAAGAATCCTATCAAACGAAGCATCGGAGGAAACCATGATAATTGAAACAGAAAGATTGTATCTACGTGAAATGAATCAGTCGGATTTTGATTCGTTATGTAAAATAGTGCAAGATGAAGAAACGATGAAAGCATATGAAGGTGCATTTACTGATGCAGAAGCTCAAGAGTGGCTAAATCGTCAGATAGAACGTTATGAAAAATGGAAATTTGGCTTATGGGCAGTTGTGTTAAAAGAAACGAATGAGATGATTGGTCAATGTGGATTGACTATGCAGCCTTGGAAAGAGAAAGAAGTATTAGAAATTGGATATTTGTTTAACCGTATGTACTGGCATCAGGGATATGCTACAGAGGCAGCAATTGCTTGTAAAGATTATGCGTTTGACCAGTTGGGTGCGAAGGAAGTTTGTTCAATTATACGGGACTCAAATAAAGCTTCTCAAAATGTAGCGCTTAGAAATGGAATGCGTAAAAAAGATACCTGGACGAAGCATTACAAAGGTGTAGAAATGCCACATTTTCGTTATGTTATTCATAATGAACAAGTAA
>JBKEDT010000065.1:0-4510 GCA_047975565.1 Enterococcus sp.
TATCTCTCTGAATTTATCTGGACCTTTTATTTATTCATCGGATCTTATGATTTACAAGCACAGTTACGCGAGAAATTGATGGCGCATTTTTTAAAAATGGGTGCACCGTTTTATCAACGCTTTCGTACTGGAGACTTGATGACACGTTCTAGTGATGATGTCCAAGTCATGGGGATGACGATTGGTTATGGAATGATGGTCTTCATGAACGCGAGTGTCTTCCTTGGATTTATTCTCGTAATGATGGCTGGCACCGTTTCATGGCAGCTGACCCTTATTGCCCTACTTCCGATGCCTGTCCTCGCCTATTTTATTTTTAAATGGGGTTCTCGAGTAGACAAGGCTTTTACGGAATCGCAAAAAGCTGTTTCTGAGATGAACAATGAAGTTTTGGAGATTATCGATGGCATTCGTGTGATTCGTGCGTACGGCTTAGAAAAAGAAACCACGGAGCAATTCCAACAAAAAACAACAGAGACAAAAGACAAAAACAATATCGTTGCTGCGATTGATTCCCGTTTTGCCCCACTGATTACGATGATTTTAGCTATCAGTTTTGTTTTAAGTTTTGGTGTCGGCGCCTATTTTGTTGCGAACCAACAAATCACCGTTGGGGGTATGGTCTCATTCCAAATCTATCTTACAATGATTGTTTGGCCAATGATTTCTGCTGGTGATTTAGTAACAGTTATGCAGCAAGGCTCTGCTTCTTGGCGCCGAATCAACGAGGTTTTGCAGACCGGTGATACTCTCGAAGAGGACGGTACTTTACCATTAGAGGCGGTAACGTCTATTACATTTGCTACCTATAGCTTCCGTTATCCAAAAACCAAACGAAATGCATTGACCGCAATTGACCTCACCTTAAATAAAGGTGAAGTTTTGGGTATCGTTGGAAAAACAGGAAGTGGAAAAACAACGCTTTTACGTCAATTAGGTCATCGTTATCCTTATTCAGACCAAGTTCCATTGATTAACGGAGAGCCCTTAACAGAATATCAAACCGCAGCGATTCGAGAAAAATTTGCAGAAGTACCACAGGAACACACACTATTCTCACGAACGATTCGCGAAAACCTGTTGATGGGCAATCCAAAGGCTTCAGAAGAGGCTATTTGGGAAAGTCTAGAAATGGCAAGCCTAGCAACAGACGTGCGAAACATGCCGGATGGTCTAGAGACATTGATTGGTGAGAAAGGTGTCTCAATTTCTGGTGGACAAAAACAACGTCTGTCATTGGCACGAGCATTCTTGAGGCAAAGTGAAATCTTGCTTTTAGATGATGCACTGTCTGCAGTTGATGCCAAAACAGAACAAGATATCTTGACTAATTTAAAAAACACAGAACTCTCTACAACAGCGATTATTGTCACCCACCGCTTATCTGCAATTACTGAAGCAGATAAAATCATTGTGTTAGAAGACGGTGCAATTACCCAATCTGGTACGCACCACGAACTGATTCATCAGCCCGGTTGGTACCAAGAACAATACTACCATCAACAAATAAAGGAGAGTGCACATGAAGACAACAGTTAAACGATTGCTTTCCTACGTTGGTTATTATAAAAAACAATTTATTCTTGGGGCGACGCTCTTACTGATAGCTTCCGCCCTTGAATTGTACTCGCCGATTATTGCAAAACAAGCAATTGACCGAGTGATGACACCAGCTGCTAAAACCCATCAAGTCGATTCAATGCTCTTGTTTCAATTGCTTGCAGCCTATTTATTATTAAATCTCGTTGGTTCCCTCTTTCGCTATATCAGTTTATTGCAATTACGAAAGATGTCGAACCAAATCGTCAAAAAAATGCGTGACCAATTATTCACCCATATGCATCAATTACCAATTTCGTATTTCGATCAGATGCCTTCAGGGAAAGTTGTTGCCAGAATTACCAATGATACGGAAGTACTACGTTCAAATTTTTATGTCACGGTTATCAGTAACCTTTTAAGCAACGTTATCCAAATCGTAGGTGCATTTTTTGCACTCTTCCTTTTGAATCAGCTTTTAGGAACTGTCCTATTGATTTTGATTCCGATTTTATTTGTCTGGCAACGGTATTACACAAAATACGCAGCAAAATATAATCTAGCGATGCGCGAATATATTTCTCAAATCAGTGGTGAATTAAACGAATTTATTCAAGGCGTGGCAATCATCCAAGCGTTTCAGCAAGAACGTGCGTTGCTAAAAGATTTCAATCAAACGGTCAAAAAATGGTTTGATATGGGAAGAAAATATTTACTTCTAGATTCCGCAATTGCGTGGGGATTCGGCTCGCTATTACGAAACTTAACGATTCTGTTCTTTGTAAGTGGTGTCTCCGCACTCTTCTTGAACGATCGCTTGATGCTTTCAGCAGGTCTGCTCTATGCCTTTATTGACTATATCAACCGTTTATTTGATCCAATTGACGGACTCGTTCAAACAATTACCAACGCGCAACAATCTTTAGCTGCTGGAAAACGAATCTTTGAATTCAAAGATCAAGAACCAGAAACACAACAAACCGAGCAAATCAATATCACACAAGGAGAAGTGACTTTTCAACATGTCACATTCGGATACAAAGAAAATCAAACCATCTTGCACGACATCACTTTCCATGTTCCAGCAGGAAAAACAGTCGGATTAGTCGGACATACCGGTTCAGGTAAATCGAGTATTCTGAATCTTCTCTTTCGGTACTACGATCCGCAAGAAGGTACGATTCTGATTGATCAGCAAAATATCCATGACTATGACCGGCATGGATTGCGTGATGCAATGGCTATCGTGATGCAAGATCCGTACCTTTTTACCGGAACGATTGCCAGCAATATCGGCATGAATCATCCACAAATCACTGATGACATGATCCTTGCCGCACTCAAGCAAATCGGATTAGAGGATTTCATCAATCGTTACGAAGATGGCATTTACCATCCCGTTGTTGAAAAAGGCAATGAATTTTCTAGTGGCGAACGCCAACTCATCAGCTTTGCACGTGCGTTAGTCTTTGATCCCAAAATCTTGATTCTAGACGAGGCAACAAGTCATGTCGATACGGAAACTGAAGCAATCATCCAACACGCCCTTGATGTCTTACAAAAAGGACGGACCACTTTTATGATTGCCCACCGTCTTTCAACCATTCAAAAAGCTGACCAAATCTTAGTCCTCGAACAAGGAAGAATCGTCGAAAGCGGTACGCACCATAGCTTATTGCAACACCAAGGCATCTATCAGCAAATGTATCAAATGCAATCGGAGCAATTGTAAAGAAAGAAAAAAGCCAGCCCAAGTTAAGTGGGTTGGCTTTTTGTTTGTAATTGATAATCAGGTAATCCATTGTCTACGATTCATTATCGTAAATTTTTAGTAACTCAAGCATCATCTTCGTCTGCTCTACATGATGGACTCTCCATACTCGTCCACCCTCTTTAATCATCAAACATTCAAGTAAAAGTGTCGGTAGCAAGCGATTTTTTAAAGCAATCGCAAATAATTTATCCATAAAACTTTTCATTGAAATAGCTACCATATCATTCATATCATATGTGATCAAAACAACGGTCAGTTTTCGTTTCTTATTGATTATAAATTGATAATTTGGAGCGTGCATCTAGCCCCAAACTAAGCTGTCGAACTGGCGTCTTTAGTAAGTCAGTAATAGCCATCATTTCTATCAATTCTGTACGGTTTCTTTCAAAAACTCCAGTAGGAATTTTATACATTCTTTGCATTAATTCGATTGAATCTTGTAGAGGTAAATCCCATAGAAGATTTGAGCGATTGCCAAATACTGCACCAATTCGCTTCACATAGGAAAGACGGTTTTTTGTTGGACTAATTCCCAACACCTCGCAATTTCCTGAATCTGGGCGCAAAATACTTGTCATGATTTTGATTGTTGTTGACTTACCAGCACCATTTGGCCCTATATAACCAACAATCTCTTTCTTTATCTACTTGGAAGCTTATATTAGGCGATTTTTTCAGTTGAGTTTTTATTAAGTAATTTTTGAAACAATGTGCCTTCTGTATTTTTCACACGGTATTTTTTTGAAATGTTTGAAAATACTATATACTATATCCATCTTTCACCTTCTTATATAAGATACGCTGCTTTTTCTTAATTTTCGTAACTTATGCTGTGAATTTTTTTCCTTTGCCAATTAGATACAGCATACCCGCCGCAAAAAATAGTATAGAATAGGGTAGTTCTTGTCTTATCCAAAATACAAGCCCTCCAACAAAAAAACAACCACCAATAAACAATCTTGCTATACTTTTATTCATCTATGCTTCCTCCTAAACGTTGCTTCGATTTCATTTCTAAAATCAACATAGCGAAAAATAAATATGTATTCAATCCCCAGAATTTG
Source organism: Enterococcus sp. (assembly GCA_047975565.1). Taxonomy (GTDB): domain Bacteria; phylum Bacillota; class Bacilli; order Lactobacillales; family Enterococcaceae; genus Enterococcus_B. The sequence continues at coordinate 4,378 of JBKEDT010000065.1, forward strand.
TATACAGCTTACACATAAAGGAAAAAATTTTACTTCTTCATTAATACATAACATTTAACTAATGGTACAATCTAGTCACTGAAAATAGTTTATCTTATACGTGGAGGAAAAATTATGACACGAATTTTGCTAA
>JBKEDT010000038.1:0-14336 GCA_047975565.1 Enterococcus sp.
AATGGTTCTATCTCTTCGAGTTTATGTGAAAATAATTTATTCTCAGTTATTTTTGTTATTTCAAAAAGTGCGAAAGCAATACCCACTGATCCCCCTAATAGATAAGGGAGAAATTTATTCTCATCCTCAACGTATAAAACATTGCTTCCATCTGTTTTACAAGTTGCTAACTCTTTGATAAGAAATTTTTCTGCCCAAGTAAGCCAAATAGTTTCTTTGGTGTAGTTGTACAGTGCGATCAAATAAAAAGCAGGACCTGCCCAACCATCTAGTAATCCTTTATTGGTAAACTTACCTATGGCTGTATTTACGTTATGAACAAACATATCAATAAGTGTATCCCCAATTTTTTTTGAACGAGAAATCAATTCGTCATTCTGCTCTAAACTGCCAATAGCTAAAATCCCTAAGCCAATACCAGACAATCCTGTACTCAAAGAAATATCCGTTAGTTTAGTGACAGCTATCTTGTCTAAAGTTTCTATAGCTTCCTCTGTTTTGCCAGATTCATAGAGTACGCTGCCTATTCCAGCTAGACCTGTAAACAACCCTACATCCTGTATCTTATCTAAAGTTTCTCTATGACTATTTTTAGCTAACCATAAATGAACTGTATCTGAAATTTCTCCAGTTCTCATCAGAGACATAATTACTCCATATCCCCCATAAAGTACATTTACTTTGCCATCTGGATATTCAAACTGTCGAATATCTCCATTTATCAGCTGTGGTTTTGTAGGATCACTATTTTTTATGATGCCAGCTCGCAAAGATTCTACATACGTAGGAACTAGATTGAGTAAATCATGCTCATACTGATTCTCAATTGCAGACAATGCACGCCTTTTTTCTTTTGCTAATTTGGGAAAATATGTATACACTTGATTTTCTATTGCTGTAATCTTTGAAAATGTATCTGTTCCAAAATGATGCTTAATAAAATAATCTATATATACTTCTTGCTTGACTTCTAAATCTTGAACTTGCGCTGCTGGATAAAATAAATAGCGCGCTATTCTTAGACAAGCAAATAAATCAGCTTGTTTTCTTGTTCTAGCTTCCTTTGTACTAAATCCTCTAGTTTGTAAACCAGGTTTATATGGCAAATCTAGCAAATCGGATGTCTCTAAATCAATGATTTTAATAGTAAGATCTGTTGATACAATGATATTTGAAGGAGATAAATCCCCGATGCCAATACCCTTTTTATGAACAGCAGTGACTCCTGTGACTATATTTTGTAGAACTTGGCTTGCTTTTTTTCTATAGGTTATAAAGTCTGTAGTATTCTTAGGAACAAATGGATAGTGTTGCGCTATCCAGGTATTCAATTGTTCACCTAGGACAAATTCTTCTACGAGATAAGAATTTTCCCAACTATCAAATGAAGAAGAGATAGTCACTACCTCATCTACTTCTAGTAAATGTGTTAAGATTTCTGCTTCTTTATGAATTCGAGTAAAGGCATCTTCTTTTTGACCATCCAGACCCGCTTTCGGTCGTCCTTCTTTAATAACTACTGTTTCTCCAGTATTTTTTTCGATTGCTTTATATACGCCACCACCGTTGCTGTAGTGTAATGCACTGTGTATGTCGTAGTCACTTAGCCTACCCAATCCACCACATTTTGCTGCTATCTCTTTTTCCATACGTTCTATCTTTTTAGGTACATTAACAAACGAAGGAACATGATAGTACGGCTCTCTTAAATCAAGGATTTTGCTTCCGCTTGAATCTAAAATACAAAATTCACCTTGGATGTTTTTTAATTCAACAAATCCTCCATAGCGAAAATAAACATTTGAATCAAAATAACGCTCATCGCTTAATATGTATGGTCCCTTATCTAATTCTCGTAGCTTCTCTCTTAAATCATCTAGTAATTTCAAGAAAATAGGTTCAGTTGGCGGATAGATAGTTAGAAATTTTCCAGAAGAACCTCGATCAGCGTATTTAGAATTAGACATGAGTAAGCTAGACATGTTTTTAACAAATTTAAATTGGACATTTCTAGCAATCAGTAAACTAGAAACTATATCTAGAGTTATCTGAGCTTGCTCAAGTGTTGAAGAAATATGGATTTTCCATCCTTGTACAGGTAGAGGAATCGTATTGACACAGTATGTCCAATAACTACTTTTATTTTCTATTCGTTCCCAGTATTCTGGAATATATGATAAAGAAAAATCTTCTTCTGATTTTTTCTTCGTGATTTTTTTGTAAAACTTACACTGAGGTTCTAAGTATCGTTCATACTGTAAATCCATAGAATTCACCCCTTCTTATCAAAAATGTCTATATTTTCTTTTTAAAAATATCCTTAACTCAAAATAATTGACTATTGCAATGAAAAGAACAACTACATTTTTTCCCCTTTCTCAGATAATATACGTATTAATTCGGATTCTTTTCCTAAAAAAATATAATCTTCTGGTATTTGATACAAATGAGCCATTTTATCTAATAAAACAAGAGAAATATTCGAACTGTCTTTTTCATATTTAGATAGCATCTTAGAGTATATCTCTAGATTTTTAGCCGCTTCACTCATTGTAAATCCAGCATTTATTCGGGCAGCCTTTAGTGAAATCTGAAACATTTTACTCACCCTTTCTTCCAAAGATAGCTACATCATATACGAATTAATTGATATTGTAAACACTGTTTTATACATTTATACGGTTTCTATCGTATCGCCTGATTTACAAATATGAAAAATTTCGATACTATACAGATATAAGTAATGAAGGAGTGGTCCACATGGCTAGAGGGGAATTCACGCCTCAAGAAATCGAAAATCGCCGTATCATATCAGAAAACATAAATAAACTAATAAAAAAACACGGTGTAACGCAAGTAGACATCCATAATCATACAAACATACCCAAGTCCACTTTGACTGGCTATGTAAAAGGAACTTCAACACCAAATCCAGGAAATATCCAAAAGATAGCAGATTATTTCAATGTAACAAAATCACAGATAGACCCTAGATACTCTAAGTCTGTTGATAATCTATTTGCTGTAACTAAATATAAAAATATTCCGATTTTAGGAACGATTGCCTGTGGAGAAGCCATCTTAGCTGAGGAAAATATCGAAGGTTATCGAGAAGAAATTGTAGAAACTCTCCCATTAGGTGAATTATTCTATCTAAAAACTAAAGGAACGAGTATGGAGCCCACCATCCCTGAAAATAGCTATGTACTAATAAAAAAACAGCAAACAGTCGAAGATGGACAAATTGCGGCAGTCTTAGTGAATGGAGAGACTGAAGCAACGTTAAAGAGAATCAAGCATATAGGTGATGTGGTCATGCTGTTGCCTGACAATAATACCTATGAACCTTATATAATCAATGAACAAAATCCAGCAAGAATCTTGGGCAAAGCAATCAAAGTCAGCTTTGACTTATAAAAATATGAAATGCTATCTACTGATGTGATATTCTCTACATCAATAGATAGCATTTTTTAGTCTCGGACACTATTGCTTCTCAAATTTATGCTTGAATAACCAGCTACCAACAATACTTGAAATTGGTAAAATCAAAATTGCAGCACTTCCCGTTAATACACAAATCAAGAGTTCACTCACAAAGGCTTTTGAATTAATGATTTCTACAAATGAATAATTCAAATCTTGCAACCAAATCACGAGAGCTAAACTTGTCCCCATAAATGCAAATAAAAGTGTATAAATTGTTGAATTTAACGCTTCAATGACCACATTCATACTTGATACAACAAGTTCCTTGAACGTCAATTTGGGATTATGCTGATAAATTTCATAGGTGGCACTACAAATTGCCATACTTCCATCAATTACTGCACCAGAAAAACTCATTAAAATAACCGATACATTGAGCTGATCAAAGGCAACATCTACATTAAAATCAAAACTTGCTAACTCCTCTAGCTCTTCTACCGCAAATCCTTGGGTCTGCAAGACAGTAATTAACGGATACGACACCAATGTAAAACCAATTAAAAAAAGCAAGACACAAATAAACGCAACTTTAGTCTTTGGATTCACGTCATTCACATAAAAAAGGATGACTACTACAACCAACAAAAAAGCTACTACTGTCACTGGATAAACAGGCAGCCCCTGCGCAAGCGTCCACAAGTAGCCGATAAAAATCAGCACATTAATAAATAATCCACTGATAAAATAGAGCGATTGTCTACGAAAAACTGCTACACATGCAGCGATAAAGAGGACTGTTAACAAACTTAAAACATTCATTGCTGTACCTCCTCTTGCTTGCGAGTTCTCCGGAAAAAGATGAAACTAGCTAAGGAAAGTGGCACAGTAAAAACAATTGCTAGGCCACCACAAAGCGCACGTAATAACTCTAAAGACAAATGCATCTGAAAGGTATCCGTGAATAGCCAGCCATTTGCTAAATAAAACAAGAAAACCGGTGCTGCGCCGCTTACGTATGCGTACAGTAATACATTGACCATCGAAGCAGAAGTATCGCTCGCGATTCGAAGTCCCGTTTGAATCAACTCCTGATTTTCTATTTCTGGACGATGCGCAACGATCTCATCCAAACTAGAAACAATCATCACCGAATTATCCAACGCAGCCCCAATCGACCCTATCAATAGACTAGCTAAAAATACGGTACGATACGGTCGAGTTACAAATTGCATTTCTTCAAATCGTAATCCGCTATCATGAAATAAGTCCATGACAGCTACACAAAGAAAATAAGCGAGAAAAACGCTGGCTAGTGTCGCCAATGTCTTTCGCCAATCAATTTTTTTAAATCCATAAAGTGTTGTCATTGATAAAAATACTGCTAAAATAGTGTAGCCAATCATTAATGTTGTTAGTGGAAGTTTAGGATAAAGTTTGTTTATCCACACCAATACTAATAAAAAGATGAGATTACACAGAACACCGAGTAAGGACAACCCACCTTTTTTCCCACCAATCAATAGTACAAATAGGAGAAATGAACCAATTAATATGAATACATATCCATCTCTTTTCAAAGAATGAATTTGCCATTTATTTCCTTTTTTAGCTAAGATTACTTGATCACCAGGAGATAACTTTCCAGTCATTGCATGATTTTCATCATATTCTTCAGTAATCTCAATTAATTCTTTGGGTTTTTCATTGATGAGCCTAATGGTTGCCCCTTGTGATGTCTCATTAACCGTGGCTGTTTGTACCACACCAACTGGCGCTTGATACAAGTAACCACTATATTTTTGAATAAGTACGCCACCAATCAATAAAAATAAGAAACTAATCAAAAATAATTTTATTTTCTTCATCAACATCCCCTTTCCTGTATCGTTCTATCATACCATAGAATAACAGAAAATAAGAAAGCGTTCTTTTTATCATTTACTCGGTTCAACATTTCACGTACACTAGAGAAAATGTATACTTTTAAGTTACAGGAGGAAATGAGATGAAACAACTTGATACGCTATTAAACAATGCAAAGATTCCTTATGAGCTATACGATCATCGAGCAATTTTTACAAATGAAGATGCGGTTATTGTGAAAGAAGAACTAGGATTTTGGGGAACAGAAACAAAGAGTCTCTATTTGAAAGATAAAAAAAAGAAAAATAATTATATTTTTTTGACCTATACTACTAAACAAACCGACTTTAAAGCATTGAGTACTCTCGTAGGTAAACGCGTGTCCGTTGTTCAAGCCGCCGACATGGAAGAACAAACAGGTCAAAAAGCAGGTGCTGTTTCACCTTTTGGCTATGAATTTCCAGTTACTTTGATTATCGATGAAGAACTTCTTAGCGAACAAAAACTCGTCTTTGCACCTGGAAAGCCAGATCAAACAATGGTTATAGCCGCAACTGATGTAGAAAAAATTGCCAATTTGTTAGGTATGCCTTTCCATGTCTTACCTGCTGCTAGTCAAGAAGTCTAGCAATAAAGATTCTGAAGTATAAACCTCAAAGCCAACAAATAAAACTGGTGTCGAAATTAGATTTCCGACACCAGTTTTGTTCTATCTTTTACAGAAAATAACTTCTGATTAACGAATCAAATCAATATCAGGATCATCTAATAATTGATAGACTTGTTTCCGAGTGGTTAGTGGTGTGTCTCCATGAGTCGTATGCGCAAGTCGTGCATTCGCTACTGCAAATGCAACTGTTTCTTCAATAGTCCAATTTTCAGTAAAGCCCAATAAGATACCTGCTGCATATGCATCACCTGTTCCTATTCGATCTAAAATATCTACAGATTGAGGCATCGTAACTGCCTTTCCTGTTTGCGTCCAGAGATAGCCACTCAACATTTTTTCCTGATGATTTTTTTGTCGTCTCGTCCCAGCGAACCATTTAATTTCATAGTATTTCATAAAAGATTGGATCAGTATATCTTCTTCCACATTTTCTTCTCCAGAGCCTGTCCATTCCATTAATTCTACGAGATCTCGTTTTGAGCCAAATAAGATTGTACAATAAGGTAAAATTTCTTCATAACGAGCCTTCATTACTTCCTTCTTGCCATCCGTTTGATTTAGGGCTGGGCGAAAATTAAAATCAAAGCAAACTTCCTTTCCTTCTTCCTGTGCTCTTCGCGCCAATTCAATGGCAGTGTGTGCTGTTTCATCTGTCAAACTTAAACTTATCCCACAGATATGGATGATATCAACAGCTTGTAAGAATGCATCTATTGGAAAATCTTTTATATTTGACAAACTGAATGAGCTATTTAAGCGATTCTGATACGTTACTTCTGTTGGACGGATTCCATACCCCATCTCCGCAAAGTATGTGCCAATATGTTGCATCTGTTGGATAGTGTGCGCTGTATGGATTCCTAAACTCTTCAAGTGAGCAATTGCTGCATTTCCTAAGCGATTATTCGGGAGTGCAGTCATTAAGTAAGTTTCTACGCCAAAGCGTGCAAGGTTTCCAACTAAATTTACTCCAGTTCCTGTATACGACATGCGTAAAGTATTTGTTTGCTCCAACATCAGATATTCTGGCGGTGTTAAACGAAGCATGACTTCACCGTATGCACCTATTCTCATTTTTTTCACCCTACTTTACGACTTTTTTCATCAAGTCTACTAACTGTACGACATCTTCTTTTTTTGTATCCCCTGTTTCAGAATCAATAATTGAACTATACACATGTGGAATAATTTTTTTCACACCCGCATCTACAGCAATTTGAATGATTTCTTCAAAATTATCTAAATCAATGCCACCAGTCGGTTCTAAGGCAAAATCCTGTGCAGCGCAAGCCTGTGCAACTGCTTGATATTCTTCCTTGTGCGCAAGTCCACCCATTGGGAAGTATTTTATTGAGGTACCGCCCATATCTTTTAACAACTGAATTGCAGTTTCAATTGGTACTTCAGCAGCTGGTGCGTGTGAACTCAATGGTCCAGTTGCTATATTGACATAACCAACTTTTCCTGTTGGTGAAACTAGACCATTAACAACTGTCTCAGATTGACGTAAAACTGCACGTGAAGCACCTACTCCTGTAAAAACTTGGTTGACATGTTGCGGTTGTAAAACTTCCGACAAACGTGTCACCATTTGACTTTGGTTAGGATCTCCTGCACCTAATCCAACAGATAATGCATTATTTGTCGCTTCTTGATAGTTTCTCATCTCTTCGATTGCTTCTTCATCCGTTGCATAATTTTTTGAGAGAACACCCAAAACAATATGCCCTTCTGCAGCTTCATAACATTCTTTCGCATTTTCAACAGAGTTTGCTAAAACATTTAAACAAATTGTATCTTCTAAGTAATTTGGTCTACGTTTCATTTTTCGTTCTCCTTAAATTTAGCTGACAATATTTGCCAAACGTGTTCTGATTTTTTTCATTTCTTCTTCAGTTACGGCACGAACATCAAATTCAATAATTCCATTATTCGCTTGATATTCACGTGTATAGATTGCTGGACTTACTTCCTTGAGTTCAGAAATAATCTCTTTGGCACTTTTTCTACCAGACACTTTGACACTTGCACGATAAATTTCTCTACCTGCTCCATCTTGAACGATTTTCGCATCTAATGTCGGAAGTGCGTTGATTGCTTCGACAAATGGTGTCAAACGAGCTTTCATCTCATCACCTGATTCGCTTCCATTTTGCAAGTAGTCTTCTACAGCTTGCGTGAATCCTAACAAATTATCTTTTCCGATTTTCATTGCCCGGCCAATTCCCTTACCTTGCAAGCGCACCCATTCAACAAGCTGTTTTTTTCCAATTACAATACCTGCGCTGGGTCCTTCAATCGCTTTGGCACCAGAATATATCACTAGATCTGCGCCTAATTGACTATATTGGAATAAATCTTCTTCCGCCGCTGCGTCCACAATTAATGGAAGCTGATACTTTTGTGCAACTTGTACCGCTTCTTCCACCTGTAGCATACTTTTTTGAACGGTATGATGGCTCTTGACGTACAAGATTGCTGCAGTATTTTCCGTAATCATCATTTCCAGATGCTCAGCCGTGCACATATTTGCATATCCTGCTTCTACGACCCGTCCACCACCTTGTTCAACCATCACTTCAACAGGTGTCCCGTAATCAACATTGTGTCCTTTAGGAAGAATAATTTCACGTTTTTTGATTTTTTCAGTATATGGGTGATACACATGATAGAAATCGCCCTGTCCAATAATCGCCGCTACAGATTGTGTGATTCCAGCAGAAGCAGAAGAAACAATCTGGGTATCTTCTACCTTTAATAAATTTGCTAGGTAGGCGCCAGTTTGCTTTACCAAATCTGCCATTTCAAAAAAATGTGTCCCTCCGAATTTTTGTGCTTCCAGTACTTCTTCACTGACTTTTGATACACCTAAGATAGTCATTTTTCCAGAAGCATTAATGACTTCTTTTAATCCAAATTTTTCATAACTAACAGTCATAGATTTTGCCTCCAATTATTGTTTTTATAGGTTTGATTTGCTGCGTTGCTGTCTGTGTAAATTGATTGGAGTCCACTAATACCTTAGGCGCATCTACAAAGGTAAAAACAGTAAAATCTGCATCAAACGTCTCTTTGATCCATCCTTTTGACTGTAAAGCAAAATTTTTTGCGGGAACTTTTGTTACTTTGTCCAGTATATCCACCCAAGAATACCCAACCACATGCAATTTTTCCATTGTTGTTGCTAAATCATAAACCGGTCCATTTTCACGATTTCGAATATAAATATCTGAACTAATTGAATCTGCTTGGATGCCTTCACGTAGTGCTTCTTTCGCTACTTGAAAATTAAAACTATCTGTTCCATGACCAACATCTAAAATAATCCCTTTTTTTACTGCTTCAAAAACAATTGGCTTCATTTGCTTCGTCTGTGAATCGAAAAAGCCATTTTCTTTTCCATTAAAGCAATGCGTTAATACGTCTCCTTTTTCCATACGTTCAATGACTTCTTCTAATGTTGGTGGCGCCGAACCAATATGGACCATCAATGGCAATGATTGATTGTTTTTTTGAATCTTTTTGGCTAAATCAAGTGGTTTGATACCATTTTCGCCTACTACGGTACGGCTCATTCTTGCTTTGATCCCAACAATAAAATCTGGAAATTCTGCTAATTTTTTTTCGATTAATGCTGATTGAACCTTGCTTAAATCTGCCAGTTCATCTTGTGCAACAATCCCCCATTTGGAGATATTTAATAACGCATAGACGTTGGTTTTTGCTTGCTTTGCATGTTGATAAAATTCACCAATATTTTCTGCTCCTGTTGTACCAGCATCAATCACTGTTGCTACCCCTCTAGCGACACCAACTTCATCTGGATAGTCATAATAAAGCGTCATCTCTTCAAAGCAGTGTACATGGTCATCGATCCAACCAGCTGATATATATTGGTTATCTTGTAAACTATATTCTTCTTTGCGTTCTCCTTCGATTTTTTCTGAGATTTTCATGATTTTTCCGTTTGTGATTCCAATCTCAACGGGAGTCCCTTGAATTTCTTTCGCATTTTTTATTACTAAATCAAACATCACGTCGCCTACTTTTCTCTAAATTTAAATTTTGACCAAGGATGTATAAACGGCAATAACAACTGTTCCATTTCTATAATACGACCGACTTTATTTTTTCTCGTATCTTTATGTGGCTCTAATACGATTTGTAATTCATTTTTATATTTACCAAACGAATCATTTCCAATCACTACATCTCCAATCACAAATGTTTGTAAATTATCATGGCTCTTGTTTGCTTCTTTATGGTATGTCTTACGCACTTGCGTTGAGCGAATCACTTGATTTGTGATATCTCCTCTGCGTACATGCTGTTCATTTAAAACAATTGCTTTTTCTACAGGATTTACATCTGCAACAAATTCAATCGAAAATTCCGTTTGATACCGATTTAATTTTCCTAACGCAGCTAATTCTTCTTCTGATGCATACGCATTGCCAATGATCACATCATCGATCAAGTTCGTTGCAAATAAATGCTTTGCCGCAACCTCTACAGGAAGATGACGATGCATTTCAAGCGTTGGTAATCCATCATTGATATCCCAAGGTCCGATTTTTCCAACCTGAGAAGTAATGAATGCCGCTGTTCGAATACCGTTACGCTTAAATCGTTGACTACATTTTTCAAAGAATTCATACGGCAGCGCAGTTCCTTCTTGCGGATAAAAATTATGACAGCCATATAAGAAAGGTGTATTTGCCTGATACGTTAGAATATTATCCAAATAAGCAACGTCATTGCTCATATTTAGTTCAATTGCTAGCTGGTAGGGGTTGTACGTCAGTAAGGCTTCTTTATTTCCATCAAAACCTAAATCTAGTCGAATACCATCTGCACCTAGTTCGTTGAAGAAACTTAAATCATCATAAGAAATACCTAGTTGTTCAAAAATAGTTGGCGCTACATCTAAAATTATTTCATATTCTAGTTCTTTTGCAAACGATATCAATTCTTTGAATTTTTGAGTCACTTTTTCTTTATCTTCGTTGATTTCCAACATACTCATAAAAATCCGGCGAAATCCATACATGTGTGCTAATTTGATATATTTTTGATCTTCTTTCCATTCACTATGATCTGGATAAACTGAAATACCTAACATACGTTTCATATATTTTCTCCTCGTTCCATCTGTTCAAATTTTCTTCTATATTTATAGGCAATAACTGTTGCAAAAAGAATTGTCACTAAACCAACAAAAATTATTGGTATGTGAATATTTACAGTTACCACAATTGCTCCCATAATTCCTAAAATAGCGAGAAGTAAAAAATAGCGAAGTTTCATCTGCTCTATTTTCAATGGCAGCCCTCGCTTCTCTAGATATCCATGAAAAAGCAACAGACTACAAATAATAACTATCAGCTCCATACATACACCTACTCTTTCTATAAACGAGAAAGGAACAATCAAGGTATGGAAACTTTTCTTAATTGTTCCTATTTTTTTATTCTGGCGTTACAGCTTTTACGATTGCAGCTTGTTCTTGCTCTTTTTGTAACTCAGCGGCTTCACGTTCTAGCTGTTGCTTTTCAAATACTTTAAAGAATGGATAATATACCCCCAACATAATCAAAAAGTTCGCGATAACTAACAGGCCAGCTGCTACACTCCAGTTTGTACTCATCCAAGCTGCAATTGGCGCAGGCATTGCAAATGGCAGTCGAGCAACCATCATTGGTACGACACCTGTCACAGTTAGAAAGTAAGAAAGCGTTGTCGTAATTAATGGTGCAACAATAAATGGAATTCCCAAAACAGGGTTCATTACAATCGGTGCACCAAAAATAATTGGTTCATTAATGTTAAACAGCCCTGGAAGAATTGATAATCGCCCTAAACTCTTTAGATATTTTGAACGAGAGAACAGCATCAAGACAACTAAAGCTAACGTCGTCCCTGCTCCACCAATCCAAACAAACCATTGAAGAAATTGTTCGGTAAAAATATTAGGCATTTGATGTGCATTTGTACCTGCATTGAACGCATCGATATTTTCAGCAATAGAAATATCCCAGAAAGGACGAATCACTGGACCCATAATTGCAGGGCCATGAATTCCCAATACCCAGAAGAAGCAAATCAAGAACACTGTTAATAACCCACCAAACAAACTATTTCCTGCTAATACACCTTTTAATGGCATCAAAAGTTGACTTAAAAATCCATTCAAATCAAACCCAATCATATGACGTATCACCCAGAAAAAAATCAAAATTACAGCCCCTGGTATCAAGGCAACAAATGAATTGGCTACTTCTGGTGGCACTCCATCAGGCATTTTGATAGTAATTTTCTTTTCTAAAAAGAAACGATAAATTTCAACAGAAATAATTGCAGTAACAATTGCACCAAATAATGAACCTGAACCCAAATTTGCAATATTGATGTATCTTCCCGCAGCAATTACACTATCGACATCTTCAACCACGCGTGTTGGAGGTGCAGCTACAATCAAGAATGACATCAAGGCTAAGATTCCTGCAGTTAACGAGTCCACCTTGTAACTCTTGGCTAAAGATGTAGCGATTCCAAATGTAGCATAAAGTGCTAAGATTCCTACTGTATAACGAAATGGAATATCTAAAACTTCGCGATACGGTTCAATTATTGCTGCAACAGATTCAATTGGGATATTTAACAAAATTGTAAAAAATGAACCCACAATTGTTAGCGGCATCGTTGCAATAATTCCCTTTCTAATCGCAGTCATGTGTCTTTGCGTTCCAATTTTGTTTGCAACCGGCATGATTTTCTGCTCAATTATACTTACAATACCATTCATTTCTCTTCCTCCTATTATAACATTATAATGTTTACAAACGAATCATAACACAGAGAATCTTTTGTGTAAACGCTTTTTTAAAGCAAAAAAAGAAAGAAATCATTTCTGATTTACTTTCTTCTGTACTATTAGTCCTTCAATTATGTTTCGTAATCAATATGATAAGGATGTAGCGCCGTATTGTAGAGGGCTTCTGAATATTCAACGACTTCTCCCATCTCTGTGATTGACGTTCGCATCCGTTTCATTCCAATTTTTTCACCTGTTTGCAAAATTTGTCGCTCTTCATCGCCAAGAAATGTTGCAGCAAAATCATCTGAAAACGAGCTAATTTCGTACCCATTTTGAGTAATCAAACGATAGAGCGATTCTTGTTCAATAGAGTCTTGTTTGATTTTGATTGTCGTCGGCAGATAATGTACAAAATAAATATATGGCTGATCATTCAGATAATACAACCGTTTTAGACAGTTCACTTGTGTACCAAAATATTGTCTTAGTGGATGATTCGCATCTAACTGAATCAACTGCAAGTCTAAAGTTTCTTTTCGGACTTCAAATTGAGAGTCTTCTAAAATTTGTGTAAAACTTGCTGCTTTAGACAATCGGTTATAAGGTCGGTTACTAATTACGGTTGTTCCGCGACCACTCTTTTTTTCTACATATTGATCAGATGCCAATAATTCAATGGCTTTGCGAATGGTGATCTTACTAACATTGAACATTGCTTCAAGTTCATTTTCAGTTGGTAACATCGATCCAACTGGATATTTTCCAGAAAAAATATCTTTTTTGATTTTTTCCGCAATATCGAAATATAATATACGCGTTCTTTTCATAGTTCTACCCTTTCTTCTATCCTCATATAAAAGAATAGCATATAAAAAATAAAATACCAAAAAGTAGAAATCTATAGTATACAGAATAGAAAACGATATCATTTTCTATAAATAACAAATCATCAATTAGCTAAAATCTCCAAGTAAAGTGAACTACTCACCACTTAGCTGAACCTGACGGTTCTTAACGCTTGAAGTGGGAGCTTCTTGGGAATAGAGCATACTTGATAGCGTATTTTTTTGCTAACAGCGGTGTCTCTTATTTACCAAGCTATCCCCGTAGTTCCTACGGTTCTTGATTGCACTTAAGCTAATGACTGTATTCTCAGACCTTCGGTCAGAATATTGATACTAGCGTTGATATCTCGGTCATGATGAGTATGACAAATAGGACACGTCCATTCTCGAATATCGAGCGGTTTCTTACCGTCTTTGCGTCCGCATTCTGAACAAATTTGACTAGATGGAAACCACTTATCTACCTTGATAATTTCACGTCCATACCAGTCAGCTTTGTATTGTAACTTAGTCACAAAGCTAGACCATGATACATCAGAAATACTTCTTTCTATTTTATGATTACGTAAAATACATTTTGTATTTTAGGCTTCAATACAGATAATATCGTGATTTTTTATAATTTATGTACTCAGATTTTTTAGAAAATCAGTACGTTGTTTCATTACTTTTTCATGCAATCTAGCCACTTTACGTTTTTGTTTTTGATAAT
>JBKEDT010000055.1:0-81399 GCA_047975565.1 Enterococcus sp.
CCAATAAACAATCTTGCTATACTTTTATTCATCTATGCTTCCTCCTAAACGTTGCTTCGATTTCATTTCTAAAATCAACATAGCGAAAAATAAATATGTATTCAATCCCCAGAATTTGTATACAGCTTACACATAAAGGAAAAAATTTTACTTCTTCATTAATACATAACATTTAACTAATGGTACAATCTAGTCACTGAAAATAGTTTATCTTATACGTGGAGGAAAAATTATGACACGAATTTTGCTAAAGGAGAACAACTATACATAAACTCAATTCTTAGTTATTTAGCTTTAGCTACCCATTATTACTAGTTATGTTAGCTGTTGGTATAGGTGATCTATTTATTCTAAATACAGATAAAATTTCTATAAGTAGCAATTTATGGGGATTGGCTTTTGGTTTGCCTTATTTGTCTAAACTAATTAGTAAGAAAGACAAGTTTACGTTCAAAAAAATTATGATTATTTTTTGCTTATATTATGTTCCGGTTGTAAGTCTTTTTTGTTAGTTGATGATGTTTTTTTGCATATGAACATAGCGATGCTGGCTAATCATTCTCTCACCCACAACCTTAAATCCGATTCGTTCATAAAGCCGTTGTGCATGGGGATTTCCTTCATCACAATTTAGACCAATAACCTTTTCACCGCAATCTGTTGCAATTTGATCTAATGCTTCTAAGAGCTCTGTTCCAACTCCGCACCCACGATATTCTTCTTTGGTAACAATTGAATCAAGGTACCATTCTCCTGAACTAGTTTCACACTCTTCAAAAAAGCGAAGCGCCTTAAATTCATACCCATTTTTCTGTAAGATTTGTTGTAAAGGTGCATCGATTTTTGCTTCTTGGCTACCAGGATAACCGGCTGCAAATCCAGCAATTTTACCGTCACGTTCACAGACGTGGATATGCTGATAGCTGTAACGATACTCGTTGTGACAGATTCCTTCTATCAAAAGCTTCCTTAACTCTTTTTCTGAGATTTGTTTTAAAATTGGTAGCTCCATATCCTCTAAAATCACCAGAATCAACGGTGCAATCTGAACCGCATCTTCGCGTGTCGCTTTTCTAATCATTCTTAGTTCTCCATTTCTAACTTAGTATTTATTAACGCTTAGTATGGCCAAAAACCAAGCAACATAATCACTCCAGGAATCCATGTTGTAAAAATACCGCAGAATATCGCTCCTGCATCTATATATTTAGAGAGGTTTACTCCCAGTACATACTGAATAAAGCCACTTAGCCACAATAGTCCCCAAAGCAACCAGATGAGTGCAAAAATGGGATCTCCATCGACCAACAGTGTTACCACTGAAAAAGGAATAGTATTGATAGCTACAAATAAGGCAAACAAGCCGTATACTTTGAGATCTAATGATAACGCATAGGAAATGCCTATCAGCAGGTAGGTAAAAGCGAACATAAAACCAGATCCAGCTGTATAATAGTCCCCATTTAACATATAGATCAAATGAATAAAAAATGACAATAATCCAGTTAGAATATTAATGGCAGCTACTGATTGACTCGCAATATTTAGTTTTCCTGATAAGCCATTTATAAATAACGTTACGCCAACAAACATTAATCCAATCGCACTCATTTTTAAAGCCTCCCGTCTAAAAACATTGATTTTTCCTACTCTTTTACTATAAAGTATGAAGTTGGTTTAAGGTCAAGTGCCTTTTTGCGCGGATATGCAACAAAAAAAACACCTTTCAATGAATGGAAAGGTGTCTTGTTTATTCATCTTTTATGAACCAACATTTGTAGTAATCAATTAATATGCTCTCTTCTGTGCCACTTGTTAGATATTGTGCGATAACGCGCTGATAACAATCATCAATCTGTTGTTCTTGTTTGATTTCAAGAAGATTCGTACAATGACGTTGGCTAGCGTTGACTTTTAGTAATCCCGCAAAATAAATTTTTATCCCAGCATTTTTTTGCCAGATAACTGGTGCCAACGTATCAGATTTCTTCATATTGAGACCCTCAGATATTTTTGAAAATCCACTTCCTTCAAACATCATCACAAAATCAGAAGGTTCATCAATATACTGATGTGCATGTGCTTGATGATAGAGATCAAAGGCTTCAATTGCTTCAAAGGGAATATCAGATGATTCATTCGATCGTTTTTCTTTTGCTAATTGTTCCGTTTCATTTACTAATGCCAAACGCTTTTTAAGTGCTGTTGAGGAGGCCTCTAAGGAGTGAATCCATTGATCGATTTTCTTTTGATTTCTTTGAAGAACTGCCTTTTTCTCATGAATATCAGCTGTTAAATGTGATTGCAGTTCTTTAATTGGAATCTGCAACTTGCGATAAAACATAATATCCATAAGTTCCACTAATGAATGGTTGTCAAAGTAGCGGTAGTTATTGTCCTCATCTCTTATTAAGTGTACCAATCCCTGCTTTTCCCAATAACGGATAGTAGATGGTTCTATATTTAACAACTGTGCGACTTCATTAATCAATAGTTTATCTGTCAAACGACCGACCTCCTTTGAATTTAGCAGTAGTTTTCTTCCGCAATACTCTTTTTCTCTTTCAAGAATAGCACATCTTTTAGCCTAAAATTAGTTCTTTTCTTCGTTTCAAAGTTGCGGCGTTCGTAAAATTTTCTCCATTTTCTTTCCTTTAGCCAGTTCATCAACTAATTTATCAAGATACCGGATATCTCGCATCAATGGTTCTGTGATTTCCTCAATTTTAACACCACAAATACTCCCTTTAATCAGTGAAGCATTCGGATTCATACGAGGTGCCTCTGCAAAAAAGGTGGTAAAATCAACTTGTTTGTCAATCTGCTGATTTAATTGCGCCTCATTATATCCCGTAAGCCACATGATCACAGTATCCACTTCTTCTTTAGTTCGATTTTTTCTTTCCGCCTTTTGTACATACAAAGGATATACACTGGCAAAGCTCATTGAATAAATGCGATGACTCATCTCACTAACCTCCAGATAATTTTTATTACCACTCTTTATCAGAGTAACATCTTCACTAGATAGTTTCAGCACTAAACTTCTAAATCTCGCAAAATAATAAAAGTAAAGGAGTAACTTATGAATAAAGAAGTAAAGAAAATACTTATTGTACAAAGTAGTCAATTTTTGATTAACCTACTCTCTGTAATTGGAGCCATTGCGTACCGCAGTAGTTACCCAAGCTGGCCCTTTTACCTTATACTACTGGGAATACTTCTGAGTTATTTTATTCCACTAAATTATCGTCTCATTTACTCTACTGAGTCTGGGATTCTATTAAAAAATCACACCAGAAAATTAGAAAATATCCTTATGACACTATTTACTACTATATGTATCTTATTCATTACTTATTTGCAAGTGGTCTAAGTAGCTTATTTTCTCTATACTTTCTTATCAATTTTTGGAGAACTGTTGGTTATTTAAAATAAACAAGCTAGAAACCCTAGTATTAAAGGTTTCTAGCTTGTTTCACTTCAGTGGATTAAATGGAAGCATCAATAAATAGAATGTCCGTATACGATTATAATTGAGTAATCTAAAATCAATCTACTTATCTTTTCTTAATTCCTTTAATATCTGATTAAGTTCTTCTCTTAGTTGCTGAATATCACGACGTGTTCGATCATTATTTTTTTGAAGTATCGTTAAACTAAAGATACAGTATACTATAAATAAATCTATAGTTATCATAGGTGATACCACTTCAAACACTTCAAGCATTGTGTTCCTCCTTAAAAAATAAAATTATGTAGACATATAAACTAGTTTTACTGAAAAAAACGCATACATTACTGTACTTGCTCTTTTCATTATTTAAATACGCATTAAATTAGGTTTTTAACGTGTCTAAATAAAAAAACTTTCCAAATGTGGAAAGTTTTTTATTTGATGTCTAGTTAAAGTTATTAAACTATAAAAATAGCGCCAAAAAAGTTAGATTTTTAGTCTAACTTTTGAGGTACTACATTCAGATTTCTAGCTTTTTTATTCAACTTTTGATTTACGGAATTTCCTTAATCGGTACTTTTTGCTATCGAGTAATTTTATTTAACTGTCCTTTTCATCTTCTATTAGTAACCATGTAGATTTACGAGATGGAGTTCACTAATTTATAATACTCATTTTTATTCTTTAACATCTCTATATGAGTTCCTTTTTCAACTATTCTTCCATTTTTTAGTATGTAAATATAGTCACAGTTACGTATCAATTCCATTCGATGAGCAATAATAATTATGGTCTTATCAACAAGCCATGGTTGAATATTTTTCCATATTTTATCTTGAGAAATGTTATCTAGTGCTGATGTAGATTCATCAAAAATTATTATTGGCGCATCTTTCATTAAAACTCTGGCGATAGCTATCCTTTGCTTTTGTCCACCAGATAGCTTTTTCCCATTTTCACCAACGGTCGTTTCTTTTACAATTTCGTTAAGATCCAATGCGTCTAATAGTTTATTAGGGATAGCACTTAAATTTGAATCCCATAAAATATTTCTTTTTACTGAGTCATCAATGATCAATATTTCTTGACTAATTATACAAATCTGTTTTCTTAGACATTCTATTTCCCATTCTTCGATTTTTACATTGTCAATCTCTATTGAACCTTTCTCAGGATTCCATAGTCTATATATAAGATAAGTTAATGTTGATTTTCCACAACCACTTTCTCCTGCTATACCTACCATAGTCCCTCTAGATATTTTTAAAGTAAATTGCTCCAAAACTTTATTTTTATTATAGGAAAATGTTACTTCATTAAAAAATAAATCTCCATAAATTTTATTTTGATAATACTTATTCAATTCTTTATCTTTTTGTTTTTCCAATTCTTCAAATATTCGATGCAATGAAATCTTTGTCTGCTTTAGTAAGATAATTGCTTTTAATAAATAATTAACAGACCCAATAAATAGTCCCATGTATTGGGAAAATGAAATTAAACTACCTAAAGAAGTATGAAAATTAATAATGAACCAACCTCCTAAAACATAGATAATCATTACAGAAAAATGGACAGATAGCATAGATATAAAATCAGATTTGGCTAATTCTTTATTAATTACTTTTGCTGTATCAACAAATTTGTCCTGATATTCTGACATTTTTTGCAAAAAATAATTTGCGGAGTTTGATAAAATAATTTCTCTTATTTTAGAAATATATTGCTCTTGAATATTAGATTGCTTATCCGTGCTTTTTCTAATTATTTTTGTTTCTTGTTCAATTTTAATTGAAATTTTTTTTTGTAGAAAAATAATAAATAACTCAAGTAATAAAATAATTAGAAATAATACTATATTTATTCTTACAAGAAATATAAGAGAACAAAATGCAATCAATACGTTTAAAATGCATTTAAAGCATACATCAATTCCAAAATTTTCAATTCTGAAAATATCATTATTCATGATATTTATAAATTCTCCTGTTTTGTTCTTAGAGAGCTGCTCCCCATTAGCATTTGATATATTTAACAATAATTTTTCTTTGATTTTTTTTGAGCCTTCAAGTTTTATAGTATTAAAAAAATTGAACAAAATATAATCAGCTATTTCACTAGAAATATACAATAGCAAATAGATACAGCCCAGGATCCAAATAGTTTGAAAATTTTGGTTCATAATACCCACATCAATTATCTCACCTAAATACTTTGGAGCTAGGAAGGTGCTAACTAAAGATACTGCCATTAAAGAAAATGATAAAAACAGTTTTCTCTTTTTATTTTTGCAGCAAACTTTTAGATAGTTAATTACATCTTTATTCATGTCCTCACCTCTATTTCTAAAGATATAGTTGCACTAACTCAACTATTCTGGCGAATGAATAGAAATCTCCTCTAGAAATTTCAGAATATTCTCTAATTGATAAATTAAAATAACTTTCTAATTGTAGGATTAAATCGAAACATTGCTCATACTTTAATCCATTCTCTTGAGAATACAAACTGTGAAAATGTAATGTTTTCTCATTAGCTAGTTTTAAATAATTCAACAAAATTTTTTCAATAGATTTTGCTAATTTCTTATTGTGAGATTTTTCCTCAAATATTTTAAATTCAGGAAATCTATAACTATGCCTTAGATGGTAATTGGCCCACCAATTTTTGCTAGCATCTTTTTTTAATAGTTCATATATTTTTTCAATATCATATATATCGTTTCTTTCAATAATCTTCGAGATTACTCCCGAAAACTTTGCGGATGCATAACTATTACTTTTTCCAAACATAGTATATTTTCCATTTAAACTAGCATGAAAAAATGGTTCTGAATCAATAACTACTTGAATTCTTTTATATGGATTAAACCAATATGAAGAAGTACTTTCTAAAATATGCCCTCTGACACCTATGCAACTCCTAAAATAAGCAGGATAACTTTTTTTATTTGTGTTTGACTGTGATGAGATAATTATTTTTCCTTCATCAATTATTTTTTGACAAATTTTTTCTAAGTCTGTTGATGCAAATTTATCAAGAATAGATAAACTCAAATTTATAAGATCCACATTCAATGAGTTAGCAATTAAAAGAGCTTTTTCCAAAATTAATAAGGAAGTTTGACCATGAACATCAAAAATTTTGATTGGATAAATCTCAATATTAGGATTCTCCTTTGTTATTACAGAAGCAATATTTGTTCCATGTCCATTACTATCTTCATATTTTCCTTCTAGTATTTTCAAATCTGACTTAACGGTACACCCCCATATAATTTTCTCATTTAAATAACTATGACTAAAGTCTATCCCAGAATCAAGAATTGCAATTTTAAGTTTTCTTACCATTTATCTTCCTTCCAAAAAAAGAATTAGTAATCGCGATTATGCAATTACTAATTCCTCTATACTAATGTGTTTTAGATGCGTAGTATCTAGGTTTATTCCATCGAACACAATCGTTTAGACAATCTCCCTGACCTTCATACTTATAACTGTGTCCTGCAGCTGTGCAGTTTGCTTGAGCTTGTACTTTAATTGACGTTTTGTCCTTAATTTTCTTGAATTTTAACATGTTCTTTCACCTCCCCAAGTTCATACTATTTATATTAGTAAATACTAATAACAAGAATAAATACTTAACGAATACCATTTAATTGATAAAATAGACTGGTAATTCGACATTGAATAGTTGGAGGTTGCAGATAATCACCGGTAACTAATTTATTAATAATCTTACATCTAGATCCTTCACAATACATGATCAAGTCACAACCACTACAGATGGGATTTTCTTGATTAGCGGTCAGTAATATTTTAGATAATTTTGCTTCATTAACTCCAGTAGTAATGTTGCCAATTTCAAAATTTGCTTCATTTCCTGCCATCAAACAAGGATATATTTTCCCATCACAAAAAATATGTTTACTAGAAATACCTCCACTACAATTTCCTGTACAAGGGGACAATCGTTCACATAGACTGACACTCTTCGTTGGGTTATTTTTGATGTATGCTTTAATTAATCGAATTTGGGCTTCTAAAATATCTAAATGAATTTCATCCCACTCTGTATCAAAGTCATCTTCTACAGGAACAATTGTTTGAAAACCTTGCTCGCATAGAAAAATTACATTTGATGCTAGACAATCAACAGTTTTAGAATTAAAAGTCATCCTCAACCTTAAATTCGAAAATTGTTGGTTAAGAATCAATGCGTTTTTCAAAACTAGATCAAATGAAGCTCCTCCATTTTTAAACGGACGTAAATAATTTTGCGTGTTTTTATTTCCATCAATACTTAAAGTAACTTCAAATAAATTATCTAACATAAAATCAATTATCCTCGAAGAAAGAATTGTCCCATTTGTTGTTAAAGAATAGACAACATTCGTTTTATCACTAACATTTAGGTTGATTTTTTCTACCAAATATTTAATAATTTTCATGTTTAGCAATGGTTCTCCTCCATGAAAATTGATTAACAAATTTGCATGTTCATTATAATCATCGAGAATATATTTAATCACCCGATCAGCAGTTCTATGGTCCATATATAATTTTGGCTTGTCATTTCCTTCATAGCAATATTTACACTGCAAATTGCAATCAGCTGTTACCCAAATTGAATATCCCACTCTTCTATTCCTTTCAGTTATTATATTAATTATAGATAAATATTCTTTCCGGAAAGTGTCACAACCCTTTCATAATTATCATTTTTCAAAGTAATTCTAGCTCTCATTTCTCTAAACATTCTTGAGAAATTCAACCATCTTTCGAATCCTCTGTGGCCTATAAAAAAACTGATTATCCTAAGGCAGATAATCAGAAAATAATTATATATTTACTACTTATTTCTTAGTCTTTCACTTATCGATTTATTCTTCTTTCTAAAAAATAGGATTGGAATAACAATTCCAATCATAATAGTGACCACTATCACTACCGTCAGAGACTTCCAAGAAATCACAAAGTGCATGTAGCTTTCCTCCTTGAAAAGGCTAAATAAAAGGTAAGATATAGGAACACCTAAGATTAATGTAGTAACGATTGAGAGTGCTATATACTCTAAACTTTCCAAAATCAGCATTTTCCTAATTTGTTTTCTTGTCATACCAATGCTTTCTAAAATAGTAAATTCCGTATTACGTTCCACAATTCCTGCAGTTATCACATTTATAAAATTAATCAGAGTAATCAGGGCAAATAGACCAATTAGAGCGTTAGCGATGACTGAAATTTCTTTAGAACTATTTTTCATTTCATTTCGAATATCTATCTTACTAACAACACCAATTCTGTCATCCTTTTCTACTAATTTTTTAATTTTTTCGTTCACACCTTGATCATTCTCAGCATCGAAATTCACACGGATTTTTTCATAAATAAAAGGAATTCCCAGCTGATCAGCTATATCTTCATACAAGTATATATTGGGTGCTATCCCTGCTTTATCTGAAAAGCTCTTATCTGTAACAGCAGCTACATCAATATGTAAAGTTTTCCCAGCTATTTCATAAGCAAGTGTCCTATTGATAAATTCAGTAGTTTCTTTGATATCCGTGTTTAGAATACCTACCTTTCCCTCATAAAAATCTGCTTCATTTACTTTCTGATTTAAATTGGCCTGAATGTTTTTAAAATCTTCTTTACCAATACCAATAATAAATCCGTAAAAAAGAGTAGGATCATCCTTAATACTTTCTTCCCCCTCATTGGCTGAAATTCTCATATATTTTTTATAGTATTCATTCAAATAATTATAATATTTATGATGATCATAGCTAATTACCATTGGTGTAAATGAAACTTTATTAATATTTTTTATCCCAGATTGCAGAGAAATTTTATCAATAATTCTTTCTGAAAAAACCTGTTTTGGCTGTTCATCTTCTCCAACACCAGTTTGGTTGTCTAAAATAATATCATCTTCCATGTGAGCATTAACAAAGTCATCATCATTTCTACTGTAAATCAACGTATTAATAGTGATAAACATTGTAAAGGCTAAAAATAGTGAGGCGATAACTAAAAATGCTCTTCGCTTATCTCTAAAAATGTTTTTGTTCGTCATCGCAAAAAGACTTATTCCCTTTAACTTTTTGTGGCTCTTCCTATTTCCCTGAAAATTCATTCCTTTAGCTTCAACCACAGTACGTTTCATTGCTATCTTTATAGGTAAATTTAATGAGCAATACGTCGTAATAGAAACAAATAGACTAGAAAAAATTATTGTACTTCCACTAAAACCTAATTTGTTTATACCGATAGAATCAAGCGCTGTGATAGAGATAATGTGACTAAAAATTATGCCTAAAAGCACACCTAAAGGAATCCCTATACTTAATAAAAAAAACAATTGATACATAAATATCTTTTTTATTTGAATAAAAGTCATTCCAATTGCTCTGTACAACCCAAAAACCTTGATATCTTTTACAAGTGATATATACATTACATTGTATATAACTAAATAAGTCGCTACTAACACGAGTATGGTTAGCAAGATACAGCCTAGTAAAATAACCAAAGTAGATGTAGCCAATTCATTATCATATAAAAAAACCTGATTACTAGAAAGCTTTAATTGTTTTTTTAATGTCTCCACTTGTCTATTTTTAACAAATAACGAGCTGAAACTGATGTACACTTTACTTGATTCTTCTGTGCTGGCGCTATAACCACTACTTTCTAAAAAAGATTTCGAAACTAGTGCCGATGGCGTACTAGCTCCATTTAGTTCAGTTGTATCTTTATAAATTCCTGATAGAATAAATTTTTTCTCTTTAATACCAGTCTTATCAATATACTTCATTGAAATTTCCATACCCAAATGAGCATTTGGGATTGCTGCATCCCGTAGAGCATCCTTTGACATCATAATTTCGTTGCTTTCTTTAGGATATTTTCCTTCCCATTTAGTTAAAGCTGGAATTGTTTGTTCTACCCAATTTACTGTATCTTTCCACTTTAAAATAATTTTAACTGTAGTTTCTTTATTAATAGAAATACCCGAACCACACGATATTTGCTGTCCAGCGTATTTAATATTATTCTGTTTTTTTAAGATGCCAAGCTGATTTTTTGTTGGAGAAGTAAGTACTGCTTGATAGTCCATACCATCTACACTAAGTTTTTGTTTTTGAATAGCAGAACTATAGTTAATACCTGCATTTATTAGAATAATCAATATCATTTGACACAAGATAACCGATAGTAACAATAATATATTTCGATTTCGGTTTTTCTTAAAATCTTTTATCGCAAGCTTTCTCATTATCTTTTTGTTTCTAGTCTCAAACATCCAATTATTCCTCATTATCTCAATTTCCCATCTTCTATTCTAAGAACCCTATCTGCCATTTGTGCAATGGTTTCATCATGAGTAATCATCATAATCGTTTGTTTATATTTTTTTCCGGTCATCTTTAATAAACCCAGTACATCCTGACTTGTTTTTGAATCCAAATTTCCTGTTGGTTCATCTGCTAAAATAATAGCTGGCTTTGTAGCAATTGCACGTGCGATTGCTACTCGTTGTTGCTGCCCACCAGATAATTGATTTGGATAAAATTTAAGTTTATCTTGTATACCAAGTCGTATAGCAATTTGTTCAATAAATTCTTCATCAACTTTTTTTCCATCTAATTGAATCGGCAATACAATATTCTCATAAACGCTTAGTACTGGTAACAAATTAAAGTCTTGAAAGATAAATCCAATATTTCTTCTTCTAAAAATAGTCAATTCTTCTTCATTCATATCTTTAAAATTTATACCATCGACAAGAACATCTCCACTTGATGGATTATCCAATCCTCCAATTAAATTTAATAACGTTGATTTGCCGCTTCCTGAAGTACCTACTACGGATACAAATTCGCTAGATTCAATTGTTAAGTTAATGTCTTTTAGTGCTACTACCTCGAATAGTCCATTATTATATTTTTTAAATACATTTACTAATTTTACCAAATGCATCTTTTTTCACTCCTATCTAAATTAAAGTATATTAAGTGATTCTTTCAAAAATATATTGAAATCCTATCAAAATTGATAGAAATAGGGATAGTAAGTTCTAGAAACTAAACTTACTATCCCTATTTTGGTAAAAATAATTTAACTTTTGTTCCATTTTCAATTTTCGATTCAATAATCATATATCCATCTTGTTTCTCTATAATTTCTCTAGCTAAACTTAGCCCGATGCCCAAACCTTGAATATGTTTTACTCGTTGACTTCTATAAAATCTCTGGAAAATATGTGCGATATCTACTTCAGCAATACCAATCCCAGTATCGAGAACACAAATACAAATAAATAACTCTTGTACTTCTACTTCAATTAAGATACTACCTTCGTTTGTATATTTAATACTATTTTCTATGATAGTGGACAAGGCCTCTTGCGTCCATTTAAGATCAGCAGTAATAGTAGTTGTATAATTCGTTACTTTGTCATAAATTAAACTTAAATTTTGACTATCAGCAGCGATGCTGTATTGCTCTACACAAGGTACAATCACTTCGTTAATCATGTAAACTTCTTTTCTACATTGTATAATTCCAGTTTCTAACCTCGAAAGATGCAATAGATTATGTATCAGCCATTGTAGTTTTTCAATCTGTTTAACAATAATATATACGTATCTCTTCTCTTTTAACTCTCCTTCTAATAACAGCTCACTATATAAGAGAATATTTGTAATTGGTGTTTTTGTTTGATGAGAAATATCTGAAATCAATTTTTCAATTTGTTGTTTGGATTGTTCATTCTCAACACGTTTTAATTCCTCGATTTTTTTATACTTTATTACTCTGTTTTTTAACGAAGAAAATTCAGTTTCCGTTTCAATTTCTAATTGCATACAATCAGGAGTAGAAAATAAAGCATGTAGATCCTCTAATAATTTGTATACATTTCTGGAAAAAAGATAATAGAAAACTAGTTGAACAATTGCTAAAACAAATAATTCCATTAACAGAATAGCTCTTGTAACGTTACAATAAATACTTATACCCATTCCAAAAACAATGGCTGTATTTAATAGAATAAGATATTTTTTTATTTTATTCATTTAGAATTCTCCCACTTATAACCAATTCCATAAATACTTTTGATGGTTTTTGAACAAGTGTCTATTTCTAATTTTTTCCGAAGTCGTTTGATGACAACTGCTAAAGCATTTTCTTCAATATAATCCCCATCTATCCCCCAGATAAAGCTGAAAAGCTTTTCTTTCTGAACGATTTGTCCCTTATTACTAATCAATACTTTTAATAGCTTTTGTTCTACATTACTTAAGAATATAGGTTTTCCTTGATACGTATAATTCATTGTTTCAAAATTAAAGTAATAATTTTCATCTATATATATTTCTTCATTACTAGGTGTTTGATATCTTTTGATGACAGTTTCTACTCTTGCTCGAAGTACCATTAAGTTAAAAGGTTTTATGATATAATCATCACCACCTAATTCTAACCCACAAATAATATCCACATCCGTATCGTTCGCACTAATAAAAATAACAGGATTGCTACGCGAACAAGTCTTAATCATTTTACAAAAATCAATACCGCTCCCGTCAGGTAAATTAATATCAAGAAGAAATAAATCAAACTCTTGGTCAATCATTTCTTTTGCTTCTTTTAAAGAATAAGTTTGTAAAACTGTGGTTTTATCATTTTCTAAAACAAACTTTATTCCTTCATTTAAATCTATATCGTCCTCCACAATAAGAATTCTTCTAATCACCAAAATCACCTCTTTTCAACTATTCCAGACCCGTTTCATTAACATTGGTTTAATTTGTCGACAATTGTCCTCCATGGATTCTTCTGTCTTAAAATCATCTATTGCAGCAGGACAAGTCCAACAAAATAATTTGACTTCACAGTCAGAACATTTCTCAGAGTTCTTAGGATCTACCTTATCCAAGGTTACTGAAATTTTTCCACCTTCATTTTGGGTTAAATCAAACAATTTGTCGATTTCAAAGATATTTCCCATCTTGAGTTCACTACGAATATAGTTAGGACAAGGATAAATATTTCCTTCATAATCTATAAACAATTCTCTTTTTCCAGCGGTACAAGAACAAATTGACAGAAATTTCTCAGAGTCTTCAGTCATATAATCAGAAGGAATATATGTCTCAAATTCAGTTTTATCTGTAAATAATTGTTTATTCACTTCTCCTCTTCCCGTTGGAGAAAAAAGTCGACATACAGGTGTTGTGCCTAATTTTTCATTTAATTTGTAGAATGGTTCTAATAAATGTTCCGTTTTATCTGAGAAAACCATCGATAAATGAATCACTGTAGCATGAAATTCTTTTAAAACTTCTATACTTCTGATTACTTTCTTAAAAACACCTCGTCCCCTTACTACAGCACAAGTTGCTTCATCTATTCCATCAATACTTATTTCAAACTGATCCACCATTTTCACTAGTTGATCCGCATTTTTCTGGTTTATGAAAGTTCCATTTGTAGACAGAATAATTGTTCCATTAAATATACTTCTCAGGTAAGAAAGAAGTAAGAAAAAATCACCTCTCAACATAGGCTCTCCTCCACTAAGCATGATTCTTTTAGGATTCCATTCAACTATTTTGTCTATCATTTCTTTCATTTGTTCGAAAGACAAGTCAGCTTCTTCTTTCATACTATTCGATGCGTTCATACAACAGTGTGTGCAATGCAAATTGCATCGATGTGTTATTTCTATTGACACTGTCTCATTACTAACTTCATGCTTTTCGCCTAAAAAATTAATTACATTCATTTTTTCAAGTTCTGCAATCATACCTTTTATAAATTGATAGTCTTCCGATGTTTGGAAGAATTTTCTTTCTATGTCATCAATTAACTCAGCATCAAGAAGCTGAATAAGAATAGTAAAAGTTTCTTTTGATATTCTTAACCATTGATGGTTAATAGTGTTCACTAAAATCACATACCCATTTGCTTTACTAGTTACAATTTCAACATGTGTTCCTATTTCTTTTTTCATATATAGTACCTCCATTTAACGGAAAGATAACAAAGAAAAATGACATAATTCTTTCAGATTACTATCAAAACTGACAGCTTATCCAAAAAGAATCAATAAATTAATATATTGCTTCTTTTCATTATATAAGTACGCGTTAAGTTTTGAATTTACCATAAAAATAGAGATAATCTGCAAAACTGTATATAAATTCAAGCTAATTTTTAAGAAATGAAAAAAGTTAGACCAAAAATCTAGCTTTTGTTGTGCTTTTAATATGTAACGTTGATAAAATTATCTAATAAAAAATAAATGTACTATTTTAGGAAACCAATCCAAAAGAAAAAATCTCTAGTTAGATTACGAAGACTATCTTTGTTTTTTTAAGACTTGCTTTTATTTAATTTTTGCCTTCAAATTAGTATTCGTAGCATTTTGAATGTGAATATTCATGATGAAACTTCCTGCATCTAAAAAATCTAATGAGATTTTTTGCTCAAATTTTCCTTTAGTAATCGTCCATTGCTTTCTCGTATTACCTTGAATAATTTCTACTAAAAATGAGCCTCCTCCACATTCTCCGTTAATATACAAGATATCGTCTTCATCGTTCAGCTCAAATTTCTTTTGTTCAATAAAGTTTTTTGTTGCTGATTTAAAATCAAGTTGAAGCTGATTCCCCCAACTATTCTCATAATTTAAGGAAATTGTTCCTCTATTCATATTCTCAGTCAGAGGGGTATTTATTATTAGTTGAATTCCACAAAAAATATAAATCATACTCAATGAAATAACAAAAATAAGCTTTATAAATTCTCTTTTTCTTAGCGTAATGTATTTAACCAATCCGTTTGGAGGAAACATACTTGAAATAATCCCCCAAAATATTGCCTTATTACTACTTGCCTTGTCCATACTAGTCATGACAAGTGCACCCACACTGATTGACATGGTAATTATTAAAAAAATTAATATAAAAGCTTGAACTGAAAATAGATTAGCCTGTGACTTCATCTGCCACCATATAGATCTTACTAATATAAAAACATAAAATATGCCAATGGAGAATAAAAACGTGCTCCACCGTTTCCTCTTATCACTCATTTATTTTCCTCCTATTATTTAGATTACACAGAAGAATACAGAATAGATTCATTTTTATAAAAAGGACATTAATATCCATTCACTCACATGAATTAGTTATTAATGTCCATAATAATTCGTTCTAGCTAGCGCAAAGTACTCCGCAAACTCCACCTATGCAAATTGCACCACATAAAACACCAATTACCCCAACTCCAATAGTTGGATCTGGTTCTGTATTTACATGTAACTCTTCCATTAGATACTCTCCTCTCATATTGAAATGAAGTTAAAGAATAGATTTTTATTAACATAGAATTCCACTAGAACACAATACTCCACATATAAAGCCGTATGGTTCTGGTGTTTGTACGTCACCATCTACCTGGATATTTAATGATAATTCTTCCATTTTCGTATACCTCCTTACACCATAATTTTTATTGATAACGCAAAAAATATTGCGGATATCCTAACTATTTTGATAGATATTCTTATTAGAAATAACAAATATACTACTTTAGAACTTATTTCAGAAAAAAAATAGAGACGCATTTCTTCTGAAAGTGAGGAATCTGTAATCCTATAAATTGAGCTACTAGAAACATGTAGTAGAATATCTGTATCTATATTCTTTAAGTAATAGAATTCATTTTTTAATTGATTCATTTTTGTATTCGCCCCTCTCATGGAGCAAATATAATCCTTTATTTACAAAAAAAATAGATCTCATACATGATAGACAGTTTTTTTGCATTATTTACAGTTTACGAGCTTAAAAGTAGACTGCTAGACTAGTTATAAATAAATTCATTTTATATTTAGGAGAGACAAACTATGAGAATTTTTATTTGCGAAGACAACTCAACTACTTCACTGTATTTAAAACACCTATGTGAACAGGCACTCCAAAATATCTCTAAAACAAATAATGAAGTACGTATTTATAATGAAGAAATTCTCTTAATTAGTGACTATCAAAATAGCGATAGAGCGGATCTTATCTTTTTAGATATTGAATTAGGTAAATTATCTGGTATAGAAGTTGCGAAAAAAATACGGGAAATCGATAAGAAAGTGAAGATTATTTTTGCGACTAACTATGAAAATTATAAAAATGAAGCATTTTCGGTCCATGCTTTTGGCTATCTAGAAAAGCCTATTCAAGAAAAAGAAATAGAAAAAGTTCTTTCTGAATCGATTCAATATTCTTCACTTGAAGATATAAACCACTTTCTACGACTGCGAAACGCTGAAGGTGAATTCGTAATTGATAAAAATAATGTACTCTACATAGAAAATCATCAACGCAAACTTAAGCTTGTTTGTTTCTCAGAAATATTGTCTCTAAATGGGAAGATTTCTATACTCTCCAAAGATCTAAAAAACTTTGGTTTTGAAAGCCCCCATGTGAGCTTTTTAGTAAATCTAGACTTTGTTAGACAAATAAAAAATTACACAGTATACATGGTTAATGGAGACGAACTCCCATTATCACAAAAGAAATCCGCTGTGTTTCGAAAGCAAATGAGTAAACATATTCGGAATATTATCAACACTTATAAGGAGGAACCAAAATGAATAATTTCCTTCAGATTGTTTCTTTTCTAATCACTGGATTAACTATGACATTAGTCATTTTTAATTTTTTAGATAAAATGTTCCAAAAAAGGTATGCTACCAAAAAAATCTACTACTTTGCTGGCTTTATATTTTTCATAGCGTTTGTGTGCTCTATGCTCATTTCTACACCTTTAATTCGCCTATTTTTCCCCGCAATTCTCCCTATTATCTTAGGAATAACATTATATTCTGATATATCAATTCCACTTATTATTCTTCTGATTTTTTCAATTGAGCTTCTTGAAATGATAGTCGAAATTTTTACCAATCTGCTTTTTAATAGTCATTTCATGGTTAAAACTAATGATGTGTTTAGAAATTTACTCATTTTTTTTATTTATCAACTCGTGATGTCTTTTGTTCAGAATAAAAAGATTGGTAAGCTTATTCCAAAGCAGAAACTCAGCATCTTTTTATTACCAATGTTTAGTTTCCTTCTCATTTACTTCGGTTCATCTATTGCCGTTGAATCTCAAGATTCGCACCTATTTCTTTTATCTTCTATCTATGGAGTTGGCTTGCTGCTCACAAATTTATTCATGTTTTATCTTTTTGAACGAATTCAAACCTATGTAGAAAAAGAAATGATTTATCAAATGAAAAATCAACACTCAAAATTACAATATCAGTATATTAAAAATCTGGAATCTAAAAATCTGGAAACAAAAAAATTTCTTCATGACATGAAACGCCATCTAGCTGTTCTTGACTCATTAAAAAAAACTGATGAACTTACATCTAATTATCTCCTACAACTTCACTCAAATCTAAATCACTTTAATAGTTTCCAATACACGGGCAGTCCAATTATTAATCTATTAATAAACAGCAAAAAACAAACTTCTATAGATGCAAACATACAGTACAATATTACCTGTGAACCTCTTTCCTTTTCCTTTATGGAAGAAATTGATCAAACAACTTTATTTTCTAATATGATTGATAACGCCTTTGATGAATGTCTTAACTCCAACAAATCTGGACAATTCGTGACACTTACCATTTGTTCCATTAATGATTTTAAGGTCATTCATATTTGTAACTCATATGAACCATCAAAGATAAAAGATTCTAAAAATCACTTTGGTTTGGGAATTATAAATATAAAAGATGTTGTTGAAAAATATCATGGGGAACTATCTATCACAAAAGATGAAAAAAATGGTGTTTTTGAAATACAAGCGTTGTTCTTTCAATAAGAAAGTGTGATACTCTACTTAACTTCCTTTTAGCACCTCTCTTTTGAAAGGTGCTTTTTTCTTATATTCATTAAATCTATTTATGTAAGTGATGGATCTAAAAAATAAGTATTGTGGACTTATTCAACAAAAAAAGCCAGAAGCCCCACATATCAAGGTTTCTAGCTACTATTTTAGTCTTACCCCACACTGCCTTCCATTTCATATGAGATCAAACGGTTGAGTTCGACTGCGTATTCCATTGGAAGTTCTTTAGTGAATGGTTCAACGAATCCCATGACTATCATTTCTGTGGCTTCGGATTCAGTTAATCCGCGGCTCATTAGATAATAGAGTTGTTCTTCTGAGATTTTTGAGACTTTGGCTTCGTGTTCAAGAGACACTTGGCTATTGTGAATTTCATTGAATGGGATGGTATCTGATTTTGAGAATTCATCCATGATGATTGTGTCACATTCAATGTGTGATGCGGAGCCGGCACTGTTTTTGCCGAAGGTTACTTGTCCACGATAATTGACTTCGCCACCATCTTTAGAGATTGATTTTGAAACAATTGAGCTTGATGTGTTTGGTGCGTTATGGATCATTTTAGCACCTGTATCTTGGATTTGGTGTGCCCCAGCAAATGCGATAGAAAGCATTGTTCCGCGTGCGCCACGTCCGTCTAAGTAAACACTTGGATATTTCATTGTTGTTTTTGCCCCTAGGTTTCCGTCAATCCATTCAACGGTTGCGCCTTCGTATGCTTTGGCACGTTTGGTTACCAAGTTGTAGACGTTGTCGGACCAGTTTTGGATCGTTGTGTAGCGGCAGTATGCATCTTTACGAGTAAAGATTTCAACGATTGCAGCATGTAAGCTGTTGCTTGAATAGGTTGGTGCTGTACAACCTTCGACGTAATGGATACTTGCGCCTTCGTCTACGATAATTAGTGTGCGTTCAAATTGTCCTGTGTTTTCCGCATTGATCCGGAAGTAGGTTTGTAGAGGAACATCGACTTTGACACCTTTTGGTACATAGATAAAGGTTCCGCCTGACCAAACAGCTGAGTTTAGTGCAGCTAGTTTGTTGTCTGTTGGTGGGACTAATTTTGAGAAGTATTCCTTGAACAGTTCTGGATATTCTTTTAGGGCAGAGTCAGTATCTGTAAAGACAATGCCGAGTTTTTTGAATTCGTCTTTCATGTTGTGGTACACGACTTCCGATTCATATTGGGCTGAGGCACCGGCTAAATAGGCACGTTCGGCTTCTGGAATACCGATTTTTTCAAAGGTATCTTTGATTTTATCTGGTACATCTTCCCAATCACGGGCAGGTTTATCACTTGGTTTTTGGTAGTATTTGATTTTATCAAAATCGATATCTGAAAGGTCTGGTCCCCAACTTTGCATTGGCATTTTGTTGAATGTTTCCAGTGCTTTCAATCGAAATTCTAACATCCATTCCGGTTCTTCTTTGATGGCAGACATTTCACGGACAACTTCTTCCGTTAGGCCTTCGCCTGTACTAAAGACAGGTTCAACATCATCGTGAAAACCAAATTTGTATTCTTCTAACTCAGGTACTTCACTCATGGTTTCACTCTCCTATTCTTTGTGGTAATGGTGGGTTGTTGCAGTTCCGTCTGAATCAATTGCTTGTTCCAAGGCTTTCCAGCCGAGTGTTGCACATTTGATTCGTGCTGGGAATTTTGCTACGCCACTTAGCATTGCTGCATCACCTAGTGCGTCTTCTTCGTCGATTTCATGTCCTTGGACCATTTCAGAAAAGGCGTGGGCTAGTGTTTTTGCTGTGTCAACGGATTGTCCTAAGACTGCATCCGTCATCATGGATGCGCTGGCTGTACTGATGGAACAGCCGCTGCCTCCAAAAGCAATGTTCTTGATTTTATTGTCTTCAATTTCAACGTCTAAAGTGATGACATCGCCACACGTGGGATTGTTCATCTCCACTTTGTTGGTACTCTCTTGTAAAGAGCCATGGTGGTGTGGATGTGCCGAATGGTCTAAAATCACTTGACGGTATAGATTATCTAATTTAGATAGTGCCATGTTGGAAAAACTCCTTTGTCGCTAAAATCGCTGCAACTAAACGGTCGGCGTCTTCTTTTGTATTATAAAAATAAAAGCTTGCACGTGCGGTTGCTGGGACGTTTAAATGTTTCAGTAATGGTTGTGCACAGTGGTGTCCGGCACGAACTGCAACACCTTCCATATCTAATGCAGTAGCTACATCATGTGGGTGTAAGCCGTCCAAATTAAAAGAAATAACTCCGGTACGATCATTTGGATTTTCTGGTCCATAGATAGTCACGCCATCGATTGCTTGTAATTTTGGTAAGACATATGCCACTAATTCATGTTCATAGGCATGGATATTTTCCATCCCAATATGATTTAAATAATCGA
The DNA here is from genome assembly GCA_047975565.1 of Enterococcus sp. Classification (GTDB taxonomy): domain Bacteria; phylum Bacillota; class Bacilli; order Lactobacillales; family Enterococcaceae; genus Enterococcus_B. The sequence continues at coordinate 20,772 of JBKEDT010000055.1, forward strand.
TTGCGGCACCTAGTCCGATTGCTCCGGCAATGTTTGGTGTGCCTGCTTCGAATTTCCATGGTAATTCTTTCCATGTACTGTCGTAAAGATCAACGAAATCAATCATTTCGCCACCGAATTCTACGGGTTCCATGTCTTCGAGCCATGCACGTTTACCATATAACACGCCAATACCTGTTGGGCCACACATCTTGTGCCCGCTAAATGCGTAGAAATCACAGTCTAAGTCCTGAACATCTACTGCCATATGTGGCACGGATTGTGCACCATCAACAACCATGATTGCGCCATGTTCATGCGCAAGTGTTGCTAGTTCTTTCACTGGATTGACCACACCTAAGACATTCGAGACATGTGCGAGTGATACGATTTTTGTTTTCTCAGTGATTTTATTTCTAGCATCTTCCATATCCAAATGACCGTCTGCCGTTAGCTCAATATATTTGAGTGTGGCACCTTGGCGTTTTGCTAGTTGTTGCCATGGAATCAAGTTTGCATGGTGTTCCATGTAAGAAATGACGATTTCATCGCCTTCTTTGACAAACGCATCGCCAAAGCTTTGCGCTACCCAGTTCAGACTTGTCGTTGTGCCGCGTGTAAACAAAATTTCCGCAGTTTCTTTTGCATGGATAAAGCGACGAACTTTTTCGCGAGCGGCCTCATAGTCTGCAGTTGCTCGTTCTGCTAATGTATGCACACCGCGGTGAACATTCGCATTGTCTTTTTCGTAATACGCACGCACTGCATCAATTACTGCACGTGGTTTTTGTGTTGTTGCTGCATTGTCTAAATAAACCAATGCTTCATCATTGACTTCTTGGAACAAGATTGGAAAGTCTTGTCGTAAAGTTGCCCCATCGATCATCTATCTAGCTTCCCTTCGATTACGTCCACTAGTCCATCACGTACTTCTTTTACCGGAATCGCAGTAATCACAGAGCCTAAGAATCCACGGATAACTAAGCGTTGTGCTTCTTCTTTATGCAAGCCACGGCTCATCAAGTAATACATATCTTCTGGATCGACACGACCAACACTTGCTGCATGTCCTGCAGTTACTTCGTTTTCATCAATCAACAAGATTGGGTTTGCATCCCCACGTGCTTTATCAGAGAGCATCAACACACGGCTTTCTTGTTGTGCGTCTGCGCCACGAGCGCCTTTTAAGATGTGGCCGATACCGTTAAACGTCAATGCGCCACGTTCTAAGATAACCCCGTGTTGCAAAATATGTCCGACAGTATGTGGGGCTTTATTTGTCACACGTGTATCAATACCTAACGTTTGTCTTCCAGCACTGATTGCAACGATTTTGACTTCTGCATGCGCACCATCTCCAACAAGATCAGAATCAAAGTCCGCAACTACATCGCCATCGTTCATCACGCCGATAGCCCAGTCGATTGTCGCATCACGTAATAAATGGCCACGACGATTCATATATGTTGTGATAGATTCACCTAGACGGTCAACGGCAGAATACTTCACATTTGCCCCGTCTTTTGCGATTACTTCAACAACCACATTTCCTGAAACTTTCTTCGCATCCTCCCCAACAGAGCTAAAGCGTTCCAAGTAAGTAAACGCACTGTGTTCTCCAGCCACGATCAAGACATGTTTGAAGAAATGTTGCTCTAACGCGCCATCTTGGATGAACAATGTTTCTAGAGGTTGTTCAATGACAACATTCTTTGGTACATACAAGAAAACACCGCTATTCATAAAAGCTGCATGGAAAGCTGTTAACTTATCTTCATCCATTTTGACTGCTTTTTGCATATAGTATTCTTCAAGTAATTCAGGATACTCATTCATCGCTGTAAAGATATCTGTGAAGATAACGCCTTTTTCAGTTAATTCCACGGGCATTTGTTCAAAAATTGTTGTTGTTCCTTGTTGGACAATAAATGGATTGTCTTTCATTGCATCGAAAGCTGGCACATTTGCTTGTTCTGAAACCACTTCTTGTGTTTGGACAGAAAATAGTGGCCAACGGTGGAATTTCACACGATCAATATGTGGCAATTCCAATTCATCTACTTTTGCTAAGGCTTGTTTTCGTAACTCTGTCATCCAAGCAGGTTCACCATGACTTAATGAAAAATCAGTGACTTCTTCAAGAGAGTCAAGCCATTTTCGTTCTTTCATCTTGTGATCCTCCTTATGCTTCTTCTTCTTTGTAATCAATGCCTAATTCTTTACTGATTCCGGCATAACCTTCTGCTTCCAAACGTTTTGCTAAATCGGCATCGCCAGTCATCACGACACGACCATTCATCATGATATGCACAACATCCGGTGTGATGTAATTTAGTAGCCGTTGGTAATGGGTAATGATCAATGCACCAAAGTTATCCCCGCGCATTTCATTTACACCTTTCGCTACGACTTTCAGTGCGTCGATATCTAAGCCTGAATCGATTTCATCTAAGATAGCAAATTTTGGTTCAAGCATCATTAATTGTAGGATTTCATTACGTTTCTTTTCTCCACCTGAGAAGCCTTCATTTAGGTAACGTTCTGCCATTTCTTCCGGCATGTTTAATAAATCCATTTTTTTATCTAATTTTTTCAAGAAAGTCATGACAGACATTTTGTCATCTTCTGGACGTTTCGCATTGATTGCTGCACGCATAAATTCAGCATTTGTTATCCCTGCAATTTCACTTGGGTATTGCATCGCCAAAAATAGACCTAGGCGTGCACGTTCATCTACTTCTAAATCTAGAATATTTTCTCCATCTAAAAGGATTTCTCCTTCAGTGACTGTATAGTTTGGATTGCCCATGATTGCTGCTGAAAGTGTTGATTTACCAGTTCCGTTAGGGCCCATGATTGCATGGATCTCACTTGTATTCAGTGTTAAGTTGACGCCCTTAAGGATTTCTTTTTCTTCTATTGATACGTGTAAATTTTTTATCTCTAAAGTAGACATGCATCGTTCCTCCAAATTCTCACATTTCGTTCTCACTCATTTTAGACTAATTGAGAATCAAGCGCAATATTCGACCCTCTTAAAATTGAGTTTTTTTATTTATTCTCAACTTATTCTTCTTTTTTCTTTAGAATAATTACAATCATAATATAGCTGACTTCTTTACATATACATTCAGTTATTGCTCAATAATTCACTATATATCCTTAATTATTATCTGCGCTGTTATATATCACTTATAAATTTCTTAGATAAAGATTATTAAAACAACGTTTGTATTGTTATATAAAATTCATTTTGGGTATTTTCTATTTGTGAAATACATGCTATACTTCTTTATGAGCTGAATGTTAACGCTAACATGTTAACGTTAACTTTGGTATCCTACATAATTTAAGGAAGTGTTTAGACAATGCAACAAAAACCAAAAAAGATTACTTTGCTGACACAATTTGCTTACGGTTCTGGAAATCTGCTTGGAAGTGGTGCCCTAGCAATTAGTGGCGCGTGGCTACTTTACTTTTATACGACTTTTTGCCATCTTTCGATTGTTCAAGCCACGTTGATTTTCTCTATCTCTACATATCTAGACGTTCTACTTAATCCTTTGATGGGCTTCGTCACAGATAACTTCTATGCAACAAAATTAGGTCGTCGTTTCGGGCGCAGAAGATTCTTCATCATGATCGGGATTCCTTTAATGCTTGTTTATCCAATGCTATGGGTCAAGAATATGAACTTCTTCTATTACTTGACAACTTACATTCTTTTTGAAATCGCTTACACAAGTGTGATGATTCCTTATGAAACACTAGCTGTTGAAATGACTTCTGATTTCAATCAACGGACTACTTTAACAGGGTCAAAAGCAATGTTTGGGAAAGTTGCCAACTTCTTAGCGGCTGCTATTCCAGGTCTATTGATTGGTGTCTTCGGTAAAGATTCCCCAACTCCGTTCTTCTATACTGGGGTTATCTATGCAAGTATCTTAGTTATTGCTCTTTCCTTGTTGTACTTTAACTCTTGGGAAAAACCACATACTGAAGTCAAAATGGAAAAAGTACCAAATGTCGTACAAAGTTTGAAGAAATTATTTATTGATATTCTTTCAACTTTCCGTATCAAAACATTTAGAAACCACATGGGTATGTACTTATTCGGCTTTGGTGCTGAATGGTTGTTCACAGCGACATTTACGTATTTCATCGTTTTTGTTTTACAACGCCCAGCAACATTCGTTTCTGAGATGAACTCAATGAGCAGTATCTTACAATTAGTTTCAACTGCTTTATTCATCGCTATCTGTGTGAAAAAAGGCTTCACAAAACCATTTTCTTGGGCATTAACAGTCGTTATTGCTGCAACACTTAGCTATGTTGCTATCTTCTTCTTCGACCTTTCAAACATCACTTGGTTGATTATTGGTGTGACTGTAGCTTTTGGTATGGGAACTGGTGGTGTGTATTACATTCCTTGGACAGTCTATACATTCTTAGCTGACGTGGATGAAGTCGTAACAAATCGTCGCCGTGAAGGTGTCTATGCTGGTGCTATGACGATGGCTGGTAAGTTAGTTCGTGCGACGATCGTCTTTGTTTTAGGAATTGTCTTATCTACCTTTGGCTTTAAATCTGGCGCTTCAACACAGCCGATTCAAGCACAACATGCAATCATTGGCGTTTTAGTTGTAGGTGTCTGTGGTCTAGCATTACTTGCTATTTTCTTCTCAAACCGGATGAAATTAAGTCATGAAACACATCAAGTCGTGATTGATGAATTGGAACGTATCCATAATGGCGGCTCAATGGAGGATGTCACACCGGAAGTACAGCAAGTTTTAGAAGAACTAACAGGTATCGACTATGCGAACTGTTTTGGAAACAACACAATTGGGTATCAAGATAAATCCGCAGATCCCTCTATCGCACCAAATAATTAATTACTAAAGGAGAATCTTTTATGTTAAAAACCTACCAACCTTACGGAACAACACAAACCAACTGGGCAACACAAACCAGTGATACGATTTTAACTAGAAAGCCTGACATTAATCCAATTCGCAAATGGGAATATGAAGACGGGTTGGTGATGACGGGTATCTATCAAGTGTACCAAGAAACAAAAGATCCGAAATATCTAGAGTATCTACGTTACAATATGGATTTGTTCGTCGATGGTACAGGAAATATCGCAAACTATTTCTATGATGAATTCAACTTAGACCATGTGAATAATGGAAAAGTCTTACTTGATTTATATGAAGAAACAGGCGATATCCGATACAAAAAAGCTGCGGATAAATTGTATCAACAACTCCTACATCAGCCACGTACCAGTGAAGGAACTTTCTGGCACAAAAATATCTATCCTTACCAAATTTGGTTAGATGGTCTTTATATGGGGTCTGTATTTTATGGACGCTACAAGAACTTATTCGAACCAACAGATTTTGAAGACGTCGTCCATCAATTCTTAAATGCCTACGACAATACGTTAGATGTTACAACAGGGCTTTGCTTCCATGCCTATGATGAAAAACGCGTACAAAATTGGGCAAACAAAACAACGGGACATTCACCACATATCTGGGTACGAGCGTTGGGTTGGTATGTGATGAGTATCGTAGATGTTTACGAATATATCCCGGATGAAACACCTGGAAAAGAACAAATGATGACGAATTTACTTCATTTGATGGAAGCTATCCAAAACTACGCAGACCCTGAAACCAATCTATGGTATCAAATCGTTGATCAAGGCGATCGACCTGGGAATTATCTTGAATCTTCAGGTAGCTTTATGATCTTAACAACAATTGCCAAAGGAATTCGTAAAGGATACTTTGATGAAGCTTATTGGGGACCTATCCTTGAAAAAGGCTATAAAAACGGCTTAGAACAGTTCATTACGATTACGAACGACCAATTGGTTAATGTGAATAAAATGTGCCATGTTGCCGGCCTAGGTGGAATTGGTAACCGTGATGGTTCGTTTGCTTATTATATGAGTGAACCAATTGTTGCAAATGACCATAAAGGTGTTGGCCCATTCATCTTAGCGAGTCTAGAAATGAACAAACGTCAAAAATAGACACGCAGAGCAGAGGCAAAACAGGAAGCCTCTGCTCTTTTTCTATACTAAACAAAAAATCTAACTAAAAAAGGAGTCTTTTTATGCATAAAACAATTGATGTTCAGTCATATCATCCAGCTGCGGATGGCATTCGATTAGATACAGAGGCGATTCAGGCGGCCATCTTTGCTGTGAAAGATCAAGGCGGACATGTGGTCTTACCTCCTGGTAATTATCTAAGTGGCCCATTAGAACTTGTAAGTAATTTGACTTTTGAGATCCAGTCAGGTGCTCACCTGTCCTTCACTACCGACCTCAATCACTTTCCGACTGTTTTTTCTCGTTGGGAAGGTGTTGCACAGCCTATCTTTATGCCCTGTATTTATGGTGCCAACCTGACAAATGTCACGATTACTGGTGGTGGTACGATTGATGGACAGGGTGCTGATTGGTGGGCACGTCATCAGCAAAGAGAACATTTTCCTTCAGAGCTTCCTTTCCCTCGTCCTTACTTGATTGGCATCGACTATTCTGAACATGTGACGATTCAAGATGTTACTTTGTTGCACTCACCTAGCTGGACTGTCCATCCAATGGAGTGCCACAACGTTCGAGTTTCTGGTGTCAGAATCATCAATCCAGCCGATTCCCCAAATACAGATGGTATCAATCCAGAATCTTGTCAAAATGTCCGTATCTCCGATTGTTTCATTGATGTGGGTGATGATTGCATCGCGATCAAATCTGGAACAGAAGGCACCACGTCAGAAAAGAGTGCCTGTGAGAACATCATCATCACAAATTGCTCTATGCTTCATGGTCATGGCGGGGTTGTCTTAGGTAGTGAAATGAGTGGTAATATCCGAAATGTGGTAATTTCAAATTGTATCTTTCAAGATACTGACCGTGGCATTCGTCTAAAAACACGTCGTGGTCGTGGCGGATTGATTGAAAATATCACCGTAAACAATCTAATCATGGAAAACGTCTTTTGCCCATTTGTTATTAATGCTTATTATTATTGTGGGCCTAATGGGAAAGAAAAGTACGTTTGGGATAAAGCGAGCTATCCTATTGATTCACGCACGCCACAAATCAAAAATATCTCTTTTCAGTCTATCTTAGCAAAAAGAGTGCAAGCAGCTGCTGGATTTATCTACGGACTACCAGAAATGCCGGTCGAAGATATTCGTTTTACAGATGTGCATATCGACATGGAGAAAGACGGACAAAAAGGATTACCAGCAATGATGCATGGGCTAGAAGAATGTCAAGGAGCTGGATTTTTCTTAGGAAATACAAATGGTACAACATTCAATCAGGTAACGATAACTAATGTCCTTGGGCCACTACTTCGAGAAGAAAATACAATAGATACACATGCACCGAAAGAATTCTATTCAGAGAAGTACCCTTCTTAAAAAAGCTAAAAATCCTAAGGCAAGGGCGCCTTAGGATTTTTTATTATGTGTGAACCAATTGCTCTTGTGTCTCGCTGAACTCCTGTTTTACTTCAGCAAGACGGTCTGGATTTTTTAAAAGTTCTAAAGCTGTTAGTGCGATTCCTGATGCTGCCTGGATCATCGCTTGTTTTCCTAACGGTGTCAGCGTAGCTGCGGCCATTTCTTTTGTATGGGCACCCACTGTTTCATCACAAATCTTGATATAGCCTTGAATTGTTGGACAACGATAACTGACTGCACCCACATCCGTGGAACCTGCTGCAGTCTCATCAACTGACTGAATATTTTCCACCCCTACTTCTTGGTATTTATCAAATAAGATATCTGCCAATGTATAGTTGATAACCGTGTCTTCATAAGGGCATTCATAAATAGAGGATTTCACTTGTACCTGATTTGCTTCACTAATAGCAGCAACTGCGGCTTTTGCCTTTTCTGTCATTTCTAATGCGTACGCCATTGTTGGTGCCCGGAAATAATATTCAAGCGAGGCATAGCCTGGAATCACATTTGCTGCTTCCCCTCCATCCTTGATAACTCCATGGATATACGTATGTGGTGCTGCGAATTGACGAATTAAATTGATTTGTAGATAACTCATCACCGCTGCATCGAGCGCAGAAGCACCTAACTCTGGATGGCACCCATGTGCGTTTTTCCCAAAGAATTCAAACTTGATTGGATTGAGCGCTGAAGAACGTTGTCCAACACCGCTCTTACTGCCTGGATGCACCATTAAAGCCACGTCCACAGCATCAAATACGCCAGCTTGTGCCATGGATACTTTTCCACCAAAGTTTTCTTCTGCTGGTGTTCCCACAACCAATACTTTTCCACCATACGTATCGATGACTGATTTCAATGCTTCCCCAGCTGCAACGCCAATTGCTGCGATTAAGTTATGTCCACAGCCATGACCGACTTCAGGCAACGCATCATATTCACATAAAAATGCAATCGTAGGTCCCGGTTTTTGGGTATCATATTCGCCTAAAAAACCAGTAGGTACAACGTATCCTTTAGTTGTTTCAAATCCAGCGTTTGCTAAATAATTTGTCAATAGCTCCATTGATTCAAACTCTTCATTTCCTATTTCAGGATTGTCATATAAGGTTTGTGCAATTTCCATATAGGCTGCACTCTTTTGTTTGATCAACTGTTTGATTTGTTCTGCACTATTCATCTCAATTCCTCCTAATCGTCTGTATCCACTGCATTTTTTGATTGCTCTAAAGCTTCTGCTTGCCATTCTTTATAATTGCCATTGTCTACACTCTCTTTGATTACTTTGTTGACTACTTTGATCAATGACTCATTTTCTTCAGACTTTGGTATCCCGATTACATTTTTTGCATAATACCCATCTGGATCTAAATCAAAACTTTCTTGTGGAAGAATTTCTAAGTTATCAAATGTTTTTAGTGCTGGCTTAGCTGTGTCTGTTGAGACAACAACAGCATCTAAATCTCCTGCATTCAAAGCTAAGTACGCTGCATCGGTTGTTCCATATTGCTTGATATTACTTGCCTCAGTTAAATCCATTGCCAATTCATATTGAATCGAGCCACTTTGTGCACCTAATTTTAAATTGGCTTCTTTGAGTTCATCCAATGATTTATATTTGCTTGCTGTTTCTTTTGTAACAAGTAATCCTTGAAATCCTTCACTTGTTGCTTGATCATAAGCAGTTGAGAAATCCATGACCTTTTCACGTTCTTTTGTTTGTGAAAAACCTGAGATCCCTAAGTCGATTTTCCCTGATTGGATATTTGCTAATACGCCATTAAAATCTGTTCCTTTTATTTCCAGATCAACACCGATTTCATCGGCGATTGCTTGTGCTAAAGCCATATCACTACCCACGATTTTCTTCTTGCCATCTTCTAAAATATAAAATTCCATTGGCGGAAAGTCAGGAGAAGTCCCCACGACTAGTTTTCCATTTTCCTTAATCGTGGCTAACGTATCTTTTTTTTCTGTATCTGCAGAAGAACTTGATCCACACCCTGCAATTACTACCACTGTGCATAGCATCATAACTAATCCAATCACCATTTTTACTTTTTTCATTTTCTCGCTCCTCTAGTTTTTAGTTTTAAAACATGACTTTATCTAAAAACGAAATCGTCCGTTCTTTTTGCGGAAAGTCAAAAATTTGTTCGGGCGTTCCTTCTTCAACAATGACCCCATCATCAATAAAAATCACTCGGTCTGCGACTTTTTTTGCAAAACCCATTTCGTGCGTCACAATGACTGTGGTCATATGTTCTTTTGTTAATTCTTGAATAACAAGTAGGACTTCTTTGACCATCTCTGGATCTAGTGCGGAAGTTGGTTCATCAAAGAGCATCACATCTGGTTCCATTGCTAAAGAACGAGCAATTGCGACCCGTTGTTTTTGTCCGCCAGATAACTTTTGCGGATACACATCCTTTTTATCTGCTAGCCCAACTTTGTTTAGTAATGCGATAGCTTGTGCTTCTGCTACTTCTTTGCTGACTTTCTTCCCTTTGATAGGTGCTAACGTGATGTTTTCTAGCACCGTCATATTGGGAAAAAGATTAAAGTGTTGGAAAACCATACCAATTTTTTTACGTACATCATTAATATCATGTTGCTTACTGTTGACAAGCAATTGTTGTCCTTCAAAGAATACTTCTCCAGATGTTGGTTCTTCCATCAAATTCAAGCAGCGAAGAAATGTAGATTTTCCAGATCCTGAAGGACCGATAATTGCTACGACTTCTCCTTTTTTGATTTCTGTTGTAATGCCTTTTAATACACTTAACTCACCAAATTGTTTTTTCAAATCGATTGTTTTAATCATTTACAGCAAACCTCTTTTCTAACAGACCCATTCCAGTTGTGAGTAAGAATGTCAAAATAAAATAAATAATTGCAATAATAATCAGCGGCTCAAATACAGAATAGGTAGATGCTTTGACAATATTGCTCGTATACATCACATCGAAAACCCCAACAACAGAAACAATTGAGGATTCTTTGATCATTGTGATAAATTCATTCCCTAATCCTGGAAGAATCACCTTCACCGCTTGCGGAATAATGATATAGCGCATTGTTTGTCGATGTGTGAGTCCTAATGAACGACCGGCTTCCATCTGCCCCTCATCGACAGCATTCAACCCGCCTCTTAGTAATTCACAAATATATGCCCCCGAGTTGATACCTAATGCAACAACTGCCGTGATAAATTCTCGTGTACCATACGTTGCACCTAATGCTGGAATATCTGGTAAAGATAATCCAATCATTGGAAATCCATATAACCAAATAAATAACTGCACGAGCATTGGTGTACCACGAATCACCTGCGTATATGCTCCTGCTAAAAATCGAAGGAACCAAATAGAAGAACGCTTCATCAGTGTCGCTACCAAGCCAATCGCTAACCCAATCACAACAGTTAAAAGCGATAGAACAATCGTCACAATCGTTCCATCGATAAATGTTGGAATCCACTGTACCATCTGTCCAAAATCTAAAACCATGCCAACTACCATATTTCTTATCTCCTACCTTCCAAAGAACTTTGCAAATAAATATTCATATTATCGACTAATACAGTTTATTTATACGCTTATTTCAGTTTTAATGAATATTTTTTCAAAGTATAGCACAATGTTTTTTATTTGTGTATATAAATTCTAAAAAAAGTGAAAATATTTCATTTTTATACATTTATAAGCGTTTCATAATGAATATATGCAAAAAAAAGAGGATATCTGACAATTTCTTGTCGGATATCCTCTTTCATTTTCCTGCGTATTCTTCAGAGCTTACTGCTTAAAAAATAACCTTTATTTGACGGTATTTTCAGAGTAGCTTCTTCGGAAATAAAGTGCCTTATTCAAAAACTTGAAAAACAATTTCTGAATAAGTCTATTTATTTCTTGAAGCTGACCGACTATGAAAATAACCTTTATTTGACGGTGTTTTTTAAGCAACTCTTTCGGAAATACGTTGCACTCTCTTAAAAATCTGCAAAACGATTTTTATCGAGTTCCTCTTATTTCTCAGAGCTTACCGCTTAAAAAACAACCTTTATTTGACGGTATTTTCAGAGTAGCTTCTTCGGAAATAAAGTGCCTTATTCAAAAATTTGAAAAACAATTTCTGAATAAGTCTATTTATTTCTTGAAGCTGACCGACTATGAAAATAACCTTTATTTCGCATCTGCTGCAACTGGTTTTACTGATCCGCCCCATTTATCATCGATCCATTTTTGAACGTCTTCTCTGTGTAGGACTTCGATCAGTTTAGCAATATTTTTATCGTCTTTTTTGTCTGAAGTTGTTGCAATAACATTTACATAAGGTGAGTTGTCATCTTCAAGCAATACTGCATCTTTTGATGGATTTAAGTCTGCACCATAAGCAAAGTTGGCATTGATTGCAACAAGGTCACCTTCTTCATTGTTGTAAGCTGAAGTTAACAATGCTGGATCAATCGAGTGATTGAATTTCAAGTTTTTAGGATTTTCTTCAATATCATCAAAGGTTGCTGTTTCTAAATCTGTACCTTCTTTGACGGTCACTAATCCAGCGTCTTGTAAAATAGTAATAATACGGCCCCAATCAGATTCTGAGTTAGAAGTAATGATTGTTGCTCCATCTTTTAAGTCATCAATGTCTTTCACTGTTTTTGAATACAAGCCCATCGGTTCGATATGAACAGCACCTGCATTTACAAAATCATACCCTTTTTCATCAATTTCTTTATTCAAGTACGGAATATGTTGGAAGTAGTTTGCATCAATATCCCCTTCTTCTAATGATTGGTTGGGTAAAACATAGTCATCGAATTTTACGATTTCTAAATCTACACCCTCTTCTTCTAAAAGTGGTTTCACATGCTCAAGAATTTCTGCGTGAGGCGTTGGTGAAGCACCAACTTTTAAGACATTTGATGTTTCTGATGAGTCTGTAGATGCGCTATCACTTCCACTGCTTCCGCAAGCTGCTAATCCAAATACAGCTACTGCTACCGTTACAAATCCAAAAATCTTCTTTTTCATATCCTATTTCCTCCTATTATCTCTTATCCGTTTTTTTCGTTAATAAATCGCCAATCCCTTGGACGATGAATACAATAACCAAAATAATAATTGTTGCTACTAATGTGACTGTTAAATTCCCACGTTGGTATCCTTCTTGCCAAGCAAGCCCACCGAGTCCGCCAGCACCGATAGCCCCGGCCATTGCGGTAAATCCAATCATTGAAATCGTTGTTACCGTCAATCCTGAAATTAATGCGGGTATGCTTTCTGGAATCAAAATTTTAACGATAATTTCAAAGTAGTTTGCTCCCATAGCATCCGCAGCTTCAAGTACACCAGGATTCACTTCTCGAAAAGCAATTTCTACTAACCTAGCATAAAATGGTGCTGCTGATAAAACGAGTGCGGGTATAGCCGCTTGCGCACCTAACATTGTTCCAACCAACGCTTTGGTAAATGGAATGATCAAGACCATCAAAATCATAAACGGTGTCGAACGAAAGACATTACTGATAATCGAAACAATTCCGTATAAAAACTTGGCATAGGGTTTCTTTTGACGTCCTACAGAGTAAAGAATCAAGCCTAATGTAAGACCAATAATGGTTACCAATACCATTGAAATCAGTGTCATATACAACGTATCTTTAATTGCCTGATTCAATGATTCTGGATTTACCTGACTAAAATCTAGATACGTTTCACTAAATGACTTATCCATGATGGATCACCTCCACACCAACACCTTGTTCTTTGAAAAATGCAATGGATTGATTCATTGCTTCATCCGAGCCGGTCAATAGCACAGTCAATGCACCGAATGAACCATTTTGTGCTTGTTGGATCTTTCCGTAAACCACATTCACATCAATACCATATGCGCGGATTGCTTGTGAAATCACTGGCTCATTTGCATTCGTTTCATCAAAAGTCAGCGTAACCAATTTCCCAACTGGATTTTCTTTAATGAATTCTTCAATCAACACGTCGGTATCTTCCTCAGGTTCAAGATCTTGTTGAACAAAGCGTTTGGTAACTTGTTCTTTAGGGTGACGGAAAACTTGAAGTACGTCGCCTTCTTCCACTACTCGACCGTCTTCCATAACCGCTACCTTGTTACAAATTTTGCGGATCACATTCATTTCATGCGTAATCAAGACAATTGTTAAATGCAGTTTTTTATTGATAGCTACGAGTAAGTCCAGTACTTCCTCCGTTGTTTGTGGATCGAGTGCACTAGTAGCTTCGTCACAAAGCAAAATCTCTGGTTCATTTGCCAGTGCTCGTGCAATCCCTACCCGTTGTTTTTGTCCACCGGATAATTGAGAGGGATAAGCATCTCCTCGTCCTTCTAATCCAACTAGAGCAAGTAATTCCTCTGCACGTTCTCGTCGTTTTGCTTTTGGCACTCCTGCTAATTCTAATGGTAATTGAATATTTTCTAACACTGTTCGTGACCAGAGAAGATTAAAGTGCTGGAAGATCATACCAATTTTTTTTCGAAATTCGCGTAATTCTTTATTTTTTAATTTTGTAATGGACTGCCCTTTAATAGTTACTTCTCCGCCTGTGGGAAGTTCCAATCCGTTTAATAACCGGACCAAGGTACTTTTTCCTGCACCAGAGTAACCAACAATCCCAAAGATATCGCCTTGGTTGATTTTTAGCGAGACATCCTGGACAGCGTGGATGTTTCCTTTTTTTCCATCAAATGTCTTTTGAACATTTACTAATTCAATAATTGTCATGAAACATATTGCCTGCCTTTCTTTTTCTTTTGTAAATAAAAAGCTCCCATCCTTTGCATTGCGCAAAGGACGGGAGCTTGAAAACTTCCGTGTTACCACCTTAGTTCGTTATTATCTCACAATAATAACCTTATCAGGTACTTGAATCTTCTCGTATACCTTAGCGCTTTAACGGGCGCACCCGTAATCAGTTTGCATGTGCTCACCGATTCCGCTCAAAGACCATCTTCCATCTCACCTTTGTTACCCATTTCCAGCTAAACAGGGCTCTCTGTAAACACGCATGACATGTACTCTTCTTTTCAAAGCTTTGTTTTATTATTGTGCAAAGTATAACAACTGGAATTTCAGATGTCAACATTTTTAATTTCTGAATTGCTTTTATAATTTTGAGAACGCTTCTGTATCGACGTCTTTTAAGCTAAGGACCCAAGCATCCAATTCATCTGCTGTATTCAATACATGAATATCTTCAGCAATTTTTTCGTTGAGAGAAGAAATCGTACCACTTACTGGACTTGCAAACTCGCTGACTGCTTTTTCAGCTTCAACTTCAAACAAAGCATCGCCTTGTTTGATTGTTTGCCCAACAGTTGGTAGATTGATAAATGTGATTTCACCTAGTTCTTCCTGTGCTTCTTTTGTGATACCAATACATACTTCTTTCCCATTTTCCAAAAACCATAAATTGTCTTTTTTCTTAAGATATTTGCTCGACATTTTTGTGTATCGCTCCTTCATACGTGTTCTCATTAAAGCCAATTGCAACAACTCGATTGTCTTCGACCACTATTGGTCGTTTTAGCAACATTCCATCTGTCGAAAGTAGTTGACTTGCTTTCGTAATCGAAAAATCTCCTACTTGATTCTTTAAATCTAACTCACGATAACGAATCCCACTCGTATTGAAGAAACGACGAATCGGTAATTCACTGTGTTCCATCCATTGAGCAATCACATCACTCGATGGTACGTTCGTAATCATATCTACTGCTTGATAAGAAATCTGAT
Organism: Enterococcus sp.; assembly: GCA_047975565.1. Classification (GTDB taxonomy): domain Bacteria; phylum Bacillota; class Bacilli; order Lactobacillales; family Enterococcaceae; genus Enterococcus_B. Next base: position 36,022 of record JBKEDT010000055.1, read on the forward strand.
TATCATCTAACCAAGCTTTCGCCTTTTTACATGTAGAACATTTTGGATACCAATAAAATGTGTACATAGTTATCTCCTTGTTGATTTTATCTTTGGTTCACTTTGGAAACGCATGGACAAGATCAAGCCGATTCCGATCATATTCCCCAGAATGGATGATCCCCCTTGACTGATAAATGGTAACGGAATACCTGTTAGTGGTAGCAAGCCAATTGCTGCACCGATGTTTTCAAATACATGGAACAATAACATCATGATCAAGCCAGAGGCAATGTACGTATAAAATTCATTGTTTGTGTCAAAGCACACGCGAATCATCCGATAAATTAAAACAAAGTAAAGGAAGACAACAAATGCGCCACCCACAAAGCCAAAATTCTCACCGATAACTGTAAAGATCATGTCGGATTCACGTACAGGAACATAAACATCACTAACGTTGAATCCTTTACCAAACATGCCACCAGAACCAATTGCCATCAGCCCTTGAACTGTTTGATAGCTATTTCCTGAAGTATCGTGAAACGGATCAAGCCATGAATCGATTCGAGCGAATTGATATGACTTAAAACCAAGATTATACAGCATTTCTCGTCCACCATCTGTAGTAACTAAGAAAATGGTCCCTGCGCCCACAATCACGGCAAAGGCAATGACCGGTGCGATGATTTTCCAAGAAATTCCGGACATCAAGAAGACGCCACCGAAAATCGCTAAGAAAACAAGCATTGTTCCGAAGTCATCTTGAGCCATAACCAGTGCAAGAACAGGTAAGGTTACAAGAATCATCTTACCGATCAAAAGAAAATCACTTTTGATCGTGCGTTCAGCTCGCTCACTATTGTGCTTTGTAACTACCAACGCCATCATCAAGATATACGCGATTTTCATTAATTCTGAAGGCTGGAAGGTAATCGAGCCAAAGCTGAACCAGTTTTTTGAACCTGTTGCTGCAGCTAAACTCTTATCATAGAATTTCAAGAGCAATGCCATGACAACAAGACCTAGTGCATATAGATACGGCGTTAATTTCCATATCCATTTCGAATTCAAATGCATGATAATAACAATTGCAATTGTTCCGACTACATACCATAAAGCTTGCATTAATACACCACGAACAACTGACGGATTGCTAGGGTCATGACTTAGCGCTACATAAAGCGAGAGCAATCCGATCAAACATAGTATGAAGACTGGTAATATGACTCCATAGTCAATTCGACTATCCATGTTCGTAGGTTTTGTTTGATTTGATTTTTTTTCCATGTTCATCCCTTTTCTTCAAAAACCATACTGTCCTTTATTATAGCGGTCTATTGTAGGAATTAAAAGTCCGAGCAAATTACATTTGAAAAAAAATTAAAGTTCGCTCACTTTATTAATCGTTTCTTTAGACCTTAATAAATTTTCTTACTTTTTTACTCATTTTTTTCACTATAGGATTGACTCAATTCGACGATTTTTTCTGCCACTTCAAGTAAATTGTCGGTTTTTAGGTTGGCTCGTTGAATCAAATAAAAATTCCGCCAAAAATCAAGTGTTTTAAATGGCACTTCTTGTGGCACCGCACGGCGTGAAATAACTGAACGGCCAATGCCTTCTTTTAGCAGTGCCAAAATCACTTCATTGCTTGTCACTTCTAACTTTCTTTCTTGAATGTTCTGTTCCTGAAAGTAACGTTGCGTGTAGTGATACACGCCAGAAGTATTCTCTCGAACGAGCCAAAGATCACTTTCTCTATTTCCGGCAACAACGAGTTGATCCTTCATTAAGGTTGTTCGCTCGATTCCCGGAGTTTCCAACGGTTTCTCAATAAATCCTAAATCAGCTTCATGTTTCTTCAATTTTTCCAATGCTTCGTTTGAATTGCATAAATCAATTTTAAAGTGGATATGAGGAAATTCTAAAAGAAGTTCCCGCATAAATTTTGGCAATAAATAACTAGCAAACGTATGCGAGGTACAAATTCGACAAACGATTTGCGCCTGACTTTCTAATTGGATAGCTTGTGTTGTTGCCTGCCATTCATCCAATAACGTTAGACTACGATCATACAGAATCGTTGCTTGTTTCGTAGGAAGCATCTCTTGCCGCCCACTACGAAGAAACAATTGTACACCTAAGTCATTTTCAAGCTGTTTGATTTGATTCGATACTGCTGGTTGAGATAAAAATAACAACTGTGCGGCATGAGAAAAATTCAATGTCTCGTAGACTGCTTGGAATGTTTTTAATAACTTGAACATGTAATCACTTCCATAACATTTTATTATACTAAGTATAAAAAGTATTTAATTTACATATAGTATACACCAGTTGTATTATATTTTGTGTGATAGATAGAGGAATTAAGGAGGAATTCATTATGGCTTCAAAAATAATATCTCAATTATCCAACCAACGCGCACTACTTCCTGGTCTGCTACTTTCATTTATAGTCGCAGCTATCAGTCGTACTCTTGGAATCATCTTACCTGAACTAGGTGGCGCAACGATTGCTATTTTACTTGGGATTTTACTTGGGAATACACTGTTTAGACAATCTTACTTAGCTGTAGGAACAAAATTTGCTGAAAGTAAACTCTTGGAAGTTTCCGTTGTCTTATTAGGGGCTACTGTAACCTTTCAAACCATTGCACATGTTGGAATCAAAGGCGTATTCTTTGTTGTCTTACAAATGGCGATCACGATTCTTGGTGTGTATCTGATTGGTAAGAAATTAGGTTTTACAGATAATGCTTCACTCATGATGGCTGGAGGAAATGCAGTATGTGGTTCTTCCGCAATTGCTTCGATTGCCCCAACCATTCATGCGGACGACGAAGAAAAGGGTCAGATCATTACACTGGTCAACTTACTAGGAACTGTAATGATGTTAACTTTACCATTTTTAGGACTTCATCTTTTTGGAGATAATCTCATCGAAAAAAGTGCCTTACTTGGTGGAACCCTTCAATCTGTTGGTCAAGTAGTGGCTGGAGCAAGTCTTTTAAGCGCAGATGTTGTGCAATTTTCCATGCTATTTAAAATCATGCGTATCATGTTACTTGTGGTCGTCGTTTATGCTTTTGAAAAATTTGCTAAAAGCAAACATCCAGAAAACTTTAAACAAACAACTACAAATAAGAAAAAATTACCCTTACCTTGGTATGTTCTTGGATTCTTAGCATTTTGCATTATCAATAGTTTGATTTCTTTACCTGGTTTTATTGATAGCGGTGCTCATTTCCTAAGTACTTGGTTGGAAACAACTGCCTTAGCAGCTATCGGTCTACGTTTAGACTTCGTTAAATTTATGAAAGAAGGACCAAAATTCTTAGCATATGGATTATCTGTCGGCGTCTTACAGACAGTTTGTGCCGTTCTTCTAATTACATTGCTTCACGTTTAATTACTAAGTAACTAAATTACCAAGCAAAGAGGTTGAGACATTTCTGTCTCAACCTCTTTTTATACTTCAAAGCAAGCGTATCGATAAATTAATTGATTTCATTTAGAATGTTTTGTAGTTCTCTTTGTGCTGCTTGATCTTCTGATCTTGTGAAAATAAGTTGCCCCGATGAATCACTCGTTGTATCCAAAGTACCCTCATCACTAGCAACAGAAAATCCTGAAGAAAAAGATGCTTCTGTAATTGCTTCATAGACAACGCCGTTATCCCCTAGTAGATATTTAGTTATTGGCTTACTCTGATCTGCAACTTCAGAAAAACCTGTTGCTATACTTGGATTATTCTCAGAACTATTCACCTCATCTGTCACCCCTACAGTTTCAAACTTAGAAGAATACCATACAACACCACCAATCGCATGAATAGGAAAAGCACTATAGCCAGGCTTTCCATTTTGCAAATCTTGTTGTTGAATTTGCATCACTCCATCAGATGTTACTGCGTACCAATCACCAGATCCACTAGCCCCATGATTGAAATATTCACTATTAACGGCTAAGTTTCCAGCTTTTGCACGTTCATTCGTCCATGCTAAAAATTGTGCATTGATTTTTTCTTTCTGCGCATCCGTATAGTTTTTCACAGATATACTTGTACTTGCATCTGTAGTTCCATCGGCATGTTCTTCGTAGCTACTAGAACTTTCTTCACTGGCGAGATGTTTTTCCTCACTGCGAGTACTTTCGGTACTGGTTGTTTTTTCGCTACTACTAGAGTTAGCCGTACTATTATGTTTATGTTGGCTTGCTTTTGTATTACTATTTTCCGTTATACTATGTATATCATTATTTTTAGTTGCCCCAGCACAACCGCTTAATGCTAAAACAGATAAACAAACAAAATAAGACAATTTTTTCATTCTATTCTCCTTTATATTTGGTTTTACTAAAGTGTATCATTTACTCCGTGCAATAAAAATTCCAATTAATTCTATTTTTATTCTTTTTTAAAAACATTCTACCTATAGCCTATGACAAACATTTTCTATAGCAAATAGTCAAAAAAACCGAAACACATAAACGTTTCGGTTTTTTTGATTATTTGTTAGAATGCTGTGAGCGGTGTACGTCGCAAAACGTCTAGTAAGCGTGCATGATATGGTTCGCCTAGTTTAAAACCTTTATATGGCATATTAATTCCATTATTACTTTTATAAACATCTTGCAATACTTTCATTTCGTCGATATGATTCAGTTTTCTAATTTGTTCTCCGTCAAAATAAAATACGACTCCTGGTTTATTATCAACTTCAAATAACATTTTCATTTCAATTTTCCCTTTTTTATTCGAATTATTTTCTTCATTTCCATTAGTTCCTTTTAAAAGATTGTAGATGGCAGAAGATGCATTAATTCTTACATCCATATGTGCAAAATCAACATTTGGTCTCTCCCAATGTGCACAGAAATTTGCTGTCGCAACGGTAGTATTCGTTAATATTTTAAAACTTTCCAACGTTAACGTTTGAATTACAGTCGAATGGTATGCTGTATTGCCAAAATTTAACCACTGGCCGGTTCTATCTCCTTGAGCTATGATCATAGCTTGTCCTGAAGTTGTATTAGCATCAGAATCTGAAATTCCACATATTTCTGCTTGTAAGTATAAATTTGATTTTGGCGTCCATTGTCCAAGTCCATATCCAATACCAGAAACTTCATTTCTATTCGGATCTAAACTTGATTCTGCATATAAATTACCTATTATTCCTGCAGCAGATGCATCACTGTATTCATAATCTTTAAAAATCTTCCAAACTATTTGAGCAGTAGCAAATTGAGACTCTGTAAACATTCCATAAATTTCCCTATTCTCAATTTTAGTTGAGTTTTTCAAATAAATACCTCCTTTTTTTGTCGCGACCAATTTGTATACACTTATTACGTCGTAAAAATATTATATTTGTGACATTTTACAAGCAAAATAATTCAATTATTCGAAATCTATCAACGTTTCTCATATATATTTTTATTCTTCCGCAAATTAATAATTATAAATTATAGTCACATTTGTTACTTAAACATACACGTACATGTTAAGTAAATATATGAGGGAGGTTTTTTTTGACAGATCGATGGTCTAATTTTTCAGATATTGCTGAAAACTATTACATTACTAAGGATCCTAAGTATATACATAGTTTTTTAGAGGCAATGGACAGCTATGTTAAATCTGCTGCCAAACAAGCGCATAACCGAAGTACGTATTGTGGCTTACATATACCAAAAGAAGATTTTTATAGTCACTTTCTAACTTCAATATGGCAAGCCATTTTGGATTACAGTAAAGATGAAACACATAAATATAAATTAAAAAATGTAGTTTTAAAGAGATTAAATTTTGCCGAAAAAACCGTTTGGAGAAATTATAAAAATGGAAAACAATATGATGCAGCTAAGTGGAGTGAATTAGGAGATTCAGAAATTACTTCTAATGCAACATCAATTGAAGAAAGTGTAATTTCGAAAGATATATTAAAAACCTATATTAAAAAATATCCTAAAAAAGGAATTATCATATATCTATTATTTTCTGGGTATTGGTATTCTCCTTCCGAAGTAGTAAAACTGACAAAGATGGGTAATAGTTATACACCTACACTCAGAAAAAGAATACAAAGAGTAAGGGTACATTTTTATACTTACTTAAATAATAATAAAAAATAAGCCAGTTACTCTAAACAAGTAGCTGACTTAAAACTTATCTCAGTGTACTATTGTTACTTTCCAATGCTAATAATGCCTGTTTTTTTGCAATTCCTTCTTCACCGGCACCCATATATCCTGTGAGTTGCCCATTTTTGCCAATTACTCGGTGGCAAGGAATAATAATTGGTAGTGGGTTCGCTTTGTTGGCTTGACCAATCGCACGAACTGCCTTTGGTCGATCAATAAATGTAGCTACATCTTGATAGGACCATGTTTGTCCGTATGGGATTTGCTGCAAAGCTTTCCAGACCTCTTGTTGAAATTCAGTACCTTTAGTGATGGACAGCTTTACGTCAAACTGGTCTCGATTTCCCATTGTATAGTCAATCAGTTCTTGTTTTGCCTGTGCCAAAATCTGATTATTTGCTTGTGGACTTGTTGGTATTTCCGAAAAAGATACTCTTGTCAGTCCAACTTCATCCGCATCAAGCCAGAGTGTTCCGAATTTAGTTACTACATCCATCGTTTATTCCTCCTTTCATACAATAAATTACGTACTTTCTGAAATTTCTGTGAAAAAAAAGGTCTCTAGAAACTCTAGAGACCTGAAAAAATGCCAGCTGCAGGAATCGAACCTGTGACCTACGCGTTACGAGTGCGTTGCTCTACCGACTGAGCTAAGCTGGCGAAATACAAAGAAATTATAAGCCTTCTTAGATTATTTGTAAAGCGAAATTGGTCAAAAGTTCTACTTTCATGATTTTTTTCATAAAATATGGTATAATTATATTCGAAAGGCAGGTTTTATGAAAATGGCAACTTTTGGAAAATTTGAAACAACTATTGTACCGTCAGAGCTTGGGCAAAAATTTGGTATTGACACACATGTCACGTTTACAATTCATGGAAAAACGCAAACTGGTACTGTCTCTAAGCAACTGAAAAATTCTGCCGTTGTTGAAATTGATGAAACCACTGATAATAGCCAGTTAATGACACAAAGCAAAGGCGTCGTTATCATCAATTATAAACAATTAAAAAAATTATAATCTATACTATATACACCGAGATATTTTCTAACCATGCGGGATCTTTTTTAGATCTCGCATTTTCTTTTCCACAAAAAGCAAATGCCCCTTATCCATTTGCTTCATTTGCGAACGGACAAGGGGCATTTAAATTCTAGAGCTTTGTGCTATCGTGTTTATTTCGTTCCGAATAAACGGTCTCCAGCATCACCTAGACCTGGTACGATATAGCCATCTTCATTTAGACGTTCATCAAGTGCAGCAGTATAAATGTCGATGTCTGGATGTGCTTCTTGTAAGGCTTTTACACCTTCTGGAGCAGCAACTAAGCAGACAAATTTAATATTTGAAGCACCGCGATCTTTTAACGCGTTGATTGCCATGATTGCAGAACCACCTGTAGCAAGCATTGGATCAACTACGAATAATTGACGTGCATCAATATCTTCTGGTAATTTTACGAAATATTCATGAGGTTCTAGTGTTTCTTCATCACGATATAATCCGATATGACCCACTTTAGCGGCTGGAATCAATTCCAAAATACCATCAACCATTCCGATACCTGCACGAAGGATAGGAATAATCGCAACTTTTTTACCTGATAAAGTTTTTTGAGTAGACTCTGTGATTGGTGTTTCAATAACAATGTCTTCAAGTGGCATGTCGCGTGATACTTCATATGCCATTAGCATTGCGATTTCATCAACTACTTCACGGAAAACTTTCGTCCCACAATTTTTGTCACGAATAATTGTTAATTTGTGTTGAATTAATGGATGATCGATTACTTGAAATTTGCCCATGTTGAAAACGCCCCTTTTTCTATTTTATTTTATCCTTTTAATTATAGAACAAAAAAAGAGGATTGAAAAGTCAATCCTCCAGATTCTTTTGGCTCTTTATCAAATGGTGCGACTTTTATAGATGTGCCGTTGTTTCCCATTTGATCAAATGAACAACGGCAGATTGAAGAAATGAAAAAGTTTAGTGCTGAGAAAATTTTTATTGAAAAACAATCTGGTGCAACTATTTCTCATCGCTCCATCTTCCAGGAAGCTTTAGAATTTATTCGTAAACGAGATATGTTTATTGCTGAAGCAATTGGAACTTCTCTTTTGGAAAGGATATTGAACAATTCACTAGTAATCACTACCATTTTAAGCTATAATGAACATGAAAAAGAGCTATGCGTCAACATAGCTCTTTGGTAGAACCGTTTAAGACGGTGGCTTCGTTTTATAGTTTATAACCATCTAACTACTGTCCAAAGTTGATTAGACGGTTATTTTTTTTGGTCGTTATGGTCAATAATCAGCAAAACTAACGTCGCAAAAGCGATCATCAGTTGAATTGCTTCAAATGTTGACACGTGCTTACTCCCTTCTGGGGATAAAGCTATGAACCATAGGCATCACCCCTTTTTCAAGAGATTAGCCACCATCTTTTCACTTTTCTACTGGGACATTATACCATATTTGATTAAGGTGTCCTAACCCACATTTTGTAGTCACAGTGAACGAAAAAAATATGACCCTATACTTTCTGGGACTGATGAATCAGAAATGATTCATCAGTCCCAGTTATCATTTTAGGTATCAAAAAAATCTGGAACAGAAAATTGTACTTTCTGTTCCAGGTTCACCTTAGATTTACTCATCCGTCTGTATTGACAACTATCCATTCTTTTAGTGATATAATGGATATTTTTTTGTTAGTTCCTTCACGCCGTTTTTGACATTCGTTAACGTCGCTTCGTCTTGATACCCTTTTAATGCTTGAATCACTAATCTCGCTACTTGGCGTGCATCTTCTTCTTTAAAACCACGTGTAGTGATTGCCGGTGTGCCAATTCGAATGCCACTTGTCTTAAATGGGCTTAATTTTTCAAATGGAATAGAGTTTTTATTCACAGTAATATTCACAGCATCTAACGTTGCTTCTGCTTCTTTCCCATTGATTCCTAATCCAGTCACTTCAATCAATAACAGATGATTCTCTGTATCTCCTGAAATAACACGTACGTCTTCCTCTTGATTGAATACTTCAACCATGGCTTTTGCATTACGTATGATTTGCTTACTGTATTCTACAAATTCAGGTGCTAGCGCTTCTTTAAATGCAATAGCTTTCCCTGCAATAACATGTTCAAGTGGTCCTCCTTGAATTCCTGGGAAAATGGCACTATTGATTTTTTTTGCTAAGCCTTCATCATTTGTCAAAATCAATCCACCGCGCGGTCCTCGTAATGTTTTGTGTGTTGTAGAGGTTACCACATCTGCATAGTCTACTGGATTTTGGTGCAAACCAGCAGCGACCAAACCTGCAATATGTGCCATATCAACCATTAGCTTTGCGTTCACTTCATCAGCAATTTCTCGGAATTTGGCAAAATCGATTGTTCGACCATATGCACTGGCACCCGCAACAATCAATTTTGGTTGGTGTATTTTTGCTAATTCACGTACCGCATCATAGTCAATCAATTCCGTTGATACATCAACACCATAACCTACGAAATGATAGGTTTTTCCACTAAAGTTGACAGGTGAACCATGTGTTAAATGTCCGCCAGCAGATAGGTCCATCCCAAGAATCGTATCACCAGGTTCTACCAGTGCTAAATACGCAGCTGTATTTGCTTGTGAACCAGAGTGGGGTTGGACATTTGCAAATTTGGCGCCAAAAAGTTCTTTTGCACGGTCAATTGCTAGATTTTCAACAATATCAATAAATTCACAACCACCATAATAGCGATGTCCCGGATATCCTTCCGCATACTTATTTGTCAAAATACTTCCTTGCGCAGCCATTACGCCTTCAGAAACAACGTTTTCTGAAGCAATCAACTCCAAGTTATTTTCTTGTCGTTCTTTTTCCCTTTCAATTGCTGCCCATACATCAGGATCTAATGCTTGATAATCTACCACACACAACACTCCTTTTTCTCAATTAGTCAAATTGTATCATAAGTTGACTATCTGATAAAAAACTATGACTCTAAATGAAAATATGTTTGCCCTGCTGCTTTTTTCAAACGATTCATGTAGGCATTTCCTAACCCTTCTTCTGGGAAAACTTCCGCAAAGATCAAATCCAATGCCAAACGTTCATCATCTAAGCCACGTAGTCCTGCAAATAGCCCTCTAGTTGCGGCTTCAATCGTATCATCCGTATACATATATACCGCTGCTGTCTCATAGCGTGCTTTTTCTGCATTTGTTGGACCAGCTAAAATCCCCACACGTAATCCCTTGTCTTTCGCCCATTTCACAGCATTTTCCCAGTCTGCTTCTTTGACCATCATGACTTTTGTATCTGGAGAATAGTGTTTGTACTTCATTCCTGGTGCTTTCGGTGTTTCAGATTCTTTCACTAGATGTGCATCAATTTGGACCTCGCTATGGATCACAGCCTCTAATTGTTCTTTTGTGATAGCACCTGGACGTAAAATCGTCGGCGCTTCTTCAGGAGTACTTAAATCAAGCACTGTAGATTCTACACCTATACGTGTCGCCCCATCATCTAAGATTCCACTGATTTTCCCTTTCATGTCATGAAATACATGGTCAGGAGTTGTTGGGCTTGGCTTTCCGGATGTATTTGCACTTGGTCCAACAAGCGGAGCACCAACTTTTTGAATCAATTCCAATGTTTTTTTATTATCTGGCATTCGGAATGCTGCTGTGGATAAACCACCAGTCACAACAGACGGTAAGCTTCCTTCTTTGATCTGAAAAATCAATGTTAGTGGTCCTGGCCAGAAGGCATCAATGATTTCTTGTGTTGCTGGATGAAAGTTATCCACAAATTCTTTGACCTGATTAAATGATGCTACATGTACGATCAATGGATTGTCTTGTGGACGTCCTTTAACAGTAAAAACCTGTTTTACTGCTTCTGGTAAAAGTGCATTTGCCCCCAATCCATACACTGTTTCGGTCGGAAAAGCCACCAACTCTCCTTCACGTAATTTTTGCGCTACTTCCGTAACTTCAGTTTCTTGATAAATTTTAGTTTCCACAGTCTATCCACAGCTCCTTTTTTTAAAATCATTGATTTATACACATTATCCATGCAGTTATTCACAAATTGTTGATAACTAATTTGTCAATGGTGGATAAGTCTGTTAATAACAGTGCAACTCGTTTTCATTTCAGCTGTAGCAATGTTTTTTTAACAAAAAATAGTGGAAAATATATTTTTTTCCACAGGTTACTCATGTACATAAACCATTCGTTCATTTCCAAATAAATCTTGTCGAATCTCTACTTGTTTTTCAGGGAAAGCTTGTGTAAAAATAGCTTTCACTGCCTCGCCTTGTTGAAATCCTATCTCTAGGAAAATTTTTCCAGTTGGATGTAAACATCGCTGTGCTTCTTTTGCAATTTTTTTATACATTGCTAATCCATTTTCTGGTGCAAACAATGCTAGCTTTGGTTCAAATTTTCGGACACTTTCGTCCATTAAATCCCATTCAGCTTCAGCAATATAGGGTGGATTTGAGAGAATCACATCAAATTTTTGGTTCTTGACTGGCGCTAGTGTGTCACCCTGATAAAAGGTAATCGACACTTCTTCATTGTGTGCATTTTCTTTTGCTACCGCTAGTGCGCCTTCAGAAAGATCAATCGCGCTGACTGACCACTCAGGGCGCTTCGCTTTTAGACTAATGGCAATGGCTCCAGTGCCTGTCCCAATATCAACAACGGATAATGGCTCCGTCCCACATTCGTTTAGACAAAGTTCGACTAATTCTTCCGTTTCTGGTCGAGGAATCAAGGTATCTTGAGTAACTTTCAGTCGATGATCATAGAAATCTGCATACCCTAGAATATATTGTGCCGGATGGTCTGCCACTAATCGTGCTAAGTCCTTTGCAATTTGTTGCTCATCTTCCTCAGAGATAAGTTCATTCATATGTTTGAGCCAATCTAATTTCGTCCAATTTTTTCTTTCTAGGAAGAGGAACTGAATACTGTATCCTTCCTTTTTTTGAGCTTCTAAAAAAGAAGAAGCCCGTGTAAGGACTTCTCTATACGTACTATTACCCATTTTGTAAATCTTCTAATTTAGATGTTTGATCGTACATAATTAAGGCATCGATAATTTCATCTAATTTTCCAGTCAAAATTTGATCCAATTTTTGGATTGTTAGACCAATTCGATGATCTGTAACACGATTTTGTGGGAAGTTATACGTACGAATACGTTCAGAACGGTCACCCGTACCAACCGCAGATTTACGTGTTGCATCATATTCGCTTTGTGCTTCTGTTTGGATTTTATCGTAAACACGGGCACGCAAGATTTTCATTGCCTTTTCACGGTTCTTGATTTGTGAACGTTCATCTTGCATTGCGACAACGATTCCTGTTGGGATATGTGTCAAACGAACAGCAGAGGCTGTCTTATTGACGTGTTGTCCACCAGCACCAGATGCATGATAAATATCTGTACGGATATCTTTATCCGCAAGATCGATTTCCACTTCTTCTGCTTCTGGCATAACCACGACTGTCGCAGTAGATGTATGGATACGTCCTTGTGATTCCGTTGAAGGAACACGTTGGACACGGTGTGCACCACTTTCATACTTCAGTTTAGAATACACATTATCACCAGAAATCATCATGATTACTTCTTTATATCCGCCGATTCCAGTAACATTGGCATCCATGACTTCTGTTTTCCAACCTTGTGCTTCTGCATAACGTTGGTACATATTAAATAAGTCACCCGCAAATAGTGCGGCTTCATCTCCACCTGCTGCACCGCGGATTTCCATAATAATATTTTTATCGTCATTAGGGTCTTTAGGAAGTAACAAGATCTTGATTCGTTCTTCTAAAACTTCTTTTTCTTTTTTTAATTCAGACAATTCTTCTTTAGCCATTTCTGCCATATCGTCATCAAGTTTTTCACCAAGTAATTCTTCTGTGTCCGTAATTCCTTGGACAACTTCTTTGTAACGACGATACACTTCAACAGTATCTCGTGTGTTTGCTTCTTCTTTTGAAAGAGCCATGAAACGCTTTGTATCTGAGATAACTTCTGGGTCACTCAATAGCTCTCCAAGTTCTTCATAACGATCTTCAATCGCTTGTAATTGATCGTACATAATCATTCTCCTTTATTAAATTGTTATCTTTGGATGGAAATAATGATGTCGACAAACTGGATAATATGCTTCGTTCCCTCCAATTTGGACCTGATCACCCTCGTAAACAGGCTTTCCATCTATATAATGCAGATTCATTGTTGCCTTTTTGTGGCAGAACCAGCAAATCGTCTTCATTTCTTCAATCTTATCTGCGTAAAGTAGCAAATATTTTGATCCTTCGAAGAGTTCATTACGAAAATCATTCTTCAAACCAAAAGCCATTACAGGAATGTTTAGTTCATCCACAACTCTGGTAAATTCAAGTACATGTTCTTTGGTTAAAAATTGTGCTTCGTCAATCAATACACAGTACGGTTTTATCTTCATTTGACGAATGAATTCAAACACATTTGTCTTTTCAAAAATAGGTACTGCATCACGCTTTAATCCAATTCGGCTAGATACGATACCTACACCGTCTCGTGTATCTAGTCCACTTGTCATCAATACAACTGGTTTATCTTGTTCTTCATAGTTGTATGCGACTTTCAAAATCTCAATCGTTTTCCCGCTGTTCATCGCGCCATACTTAAAAAATAGTTGTGCCATTTACCTGCTCACCTTCCAGTTTGTTCCTATGGTATTATACTTGAAAATCGACTATTTTTATAGTAATAATTTCTAAAAGGTTATTTCCAAAGTGTTTTACTCTGAGAAATAAAAAAGAACGACGCAAAAATTGTTTTTCAAATTTTTAGAGGCGTTTGTTTTATTTCCGAAAGAGTTACTTTGGAAATACCGTCAATAAAAGGTTATTTCTAAAGCATCTTACTCTGAGAAATAAAAAAGAAAAACAAGAGAGTTGAGACATCCACTCCTGTCTCAACTCTCTTCAACTAGTCACTTCTGACCAAATCACATTGATTACTTCATCAATGAGATTTTATTTAGTGGCCAGTATCGTAAAACGACTTCTCCTTGAATCAAATCTTCATCTACAAGGCCAAAAATCCGGCTATCTTTAGATATCAAACGATTGTCGCCTAAAACGAAGTATTTTCCTTCTGGAACGACGTAATCGAAGTCATCTGTAAATGTTGATTGTGAGGCAGCTCTTTCTTGGAAAGAAGTATCATATGAATATTCTTCTTGTAGCTTATCCTCTTTGAATTGTGCTTTAAAATCATCTAAGTATGCTTCATCATATTTTTTACCATTCACTGTCAGTTGATCATCTGTCATCTGTACATGATCTCCTGGCAAGCCGATTACTCGTTTCACGATCATCCGACTTTCATCTCCAGGTTCTTCTGTTGTAATGATATCAAAGCGATCGATTTTCGCAATTTTTGATGAAATCAATCGTTGCCCATCTTCTAATGTTGGATCCATTGAATGTCCACGTACAGTAACTGGCGTAAAGACGAATAAACGTGCTAAAGCAATAATTACCAAAAGAAGAATTGTCAATCCCCAACTTTTAACAAACGATTTCAAGTTTATACCCTCCTTAAAAATCCATTTTAGTTAAAAAATCAAAGTGAATTTTCTTATTTCATAAATTTCATAAACTGTTTCTTTCTATTTTACAGTTTTTTTCAGTGAAAGAAAAGAAATCTCGATGATTCCTTTTCTTTCGACCAGTTTTCTTAACAATTCTTCCCTTAAGAGCGAGAATGTCTACGTCTTTGCATACGACTAGAAACTGTTGGCTCTGCAACGTTTGGACTGTCTACTTCTTTTGCAACGAGTTCTAAACGATAGGGTTCATGGTACCTTATGCCATCTTTTACCAAATCTCCGCCAATTATGAATAATCCAACTGGTTCAAAGGGTAATTGCTCAGGAGTTAACTGAATCAAGCCAATTTCTTCAAGGTTGCCATAGTTTTTTCCTATTTTCAGTACATACTGTAATTCTGTTTGTTTTTTTACATAATAATAAGGATAGAGCGTATTTGCTTCGATCAAAAAGCCATCTTGATTGCTTAAATCATTGATTGGAACTTCTCCATTTGCCACTAATTGTGCCATGTTCTCTGCTAATTTTAGTTGATAATCTTCAAAGAAATCAATTTGAACTTTTTGTGCTTCTTTTAGTTGTCGATGGTTCTTTTTGCTGTTTTCTTCTGCTTGGATATTAAATGCTTCATCTGGTAAATATTTAACAAAAACTTGTGTAACATCTGCTTTGGAGTTTTTGTCGAAAAAATAATAAAACACGTTCAAGATTATAAAATACAGCAACGCTAAAAAGCCCACTCCATATAAGAAAAATTGGAAATAATTTTCATTTAGCCAAAGTCCATACAATATCCGTAAGATATAAAGTGTTGGGATAACACTTAAAATCGTATAGCCTCGGTTCAAATATTTAGGACTAATATCAAGGTAACCCAAAAATTTATGGACACCATTGATTATATCAAGTAAAAAAGTCAATTTGTATCACCTGCTTGTGTAGTTTCAGAATCAGCGGTTGTAGTTGCTGCTTTATTTGTAGCAGTATTTGTTTTAGCTGACTCCGTATCCGTTGCTGTCTTCGTATTCGCGTTTGTATCCGTATCTGCCGATTCAGCCGTTGTTGGCGTCTCAGCATCAGCGGTGTTATCTGTTGCTTCAGTCGTTGTATCTTCTTCTGTTGCTTGAGAAGCGCTTGTTTGTGTTTCATCTCCTGTTGCAGTTCCAATCTGGCCCTCACTTGAAGATGAAGTAGCTTCTTCTATAGTTCCTTCGTTACTGCCAGAAGATTCAACTGGTTGTGTTGCACTAGTTTCTTCTGAATACATTTGGCTAGTTGAGTCCTCTGTTGTGCTGATTTCCTCACTTGAGTAAGTTGTATCACTCGAATAGTCAGAGGTATTGGTTGTCTCTGTAACCGTTGGCGTTTTCTTTGATGTACTATAACTTGAATGATTTACAACACCGGTAGCGGTCGCTACAATTGTTGAAATCGTCAAAACAGCGATTGGTTTTAAAATTGGTGCCACTTTTCGCATAATTGTTCCATCCTTTACATAAGTCTTTCATTAATTAAGTAAAGAGTTTCTCTAGTTTTCTCTTATTCTTGTATCTTTGTATTTATACCATGTAAATTTTGCTTTTTTCTTACATTTATATGAATATTTCTTATTTTTTTATTTCATTTATATCAGAAGCGGCTAAATATGCCTTTGCTTCTTTGTTCACTTGTTTCAGATCACAGCCTTGTTGCTTTGCTGCAAAGACACATCCACAGTAGCATTGACGATAGACATCGTATTCTTTACACATCTGGATAGAGCGTTCATAGCCCTTATTTTTCTTGAAATCACTCGGTAAATAATGTGTTGCGTAAATTTTTTGGATATCCATACCAAGCTGGTTGATTACTTGAGCGTTTTTCTTTGGTGAGATTGTCAGTGCACTACCAAAGTAATCGTAACCAAGTTCTTGCGCACGCTCTGCAACTAAATCTAAACGCATATTGAAGCATGCGGTACAACGTGCACCACCTTCTTTTTCATCTTGCAAATTATTCTTGAGAACCATTTGGTTAAATTCATTTGGTTTGTACGCATCCGCAATCAACTCTACCTGATTCCCCGTGGTTTCATTGAAGTTATCAATAAATTTTTTCTGTTCATGTAATCTGCGTAGATATTCACTCTCTGGATGGATATTTGAATTTGAGAAAAATACAGTTACATCTGCATATTGACACATAAATTCTAAGGTATATGTACTACAAGGTGCGCAACAAGTATGCATTAAAATAGTTGGTCGGTATGTTTTTGCTTCCCATTCTTTTATCATTTTTTGTAATACTCGATCATAGTTTATCTTTTGATTTTTCATTGTTTGCACTACTTCTTGTGCATCGATCCATTCAGTCATTTTCTTTTTCCTCTTTTCAGATAGTCATTCGTTCACTCTGCTGATTATTTCTCGTACTCCATCATTCAGTTGTGTACGCCTAGCTGTTATACTAATACATAGCTACTAAAACTAATTGGAGGAGATTTTATGAATCTTACACGTTCTTTCTATTTAGGAAGAAGAAACGGGCGGCGATTCATTAACCAACATTTTTCATCAATTCAAATTATTGTCTTATATTATACGTTAATGACGCTTTTGTCATTTTTATTATTTACATTACCATACTTTAGATTACCAAATAGTCAAGTATCTTTTATCGATTTATTCTTCATGGCGGTTAGTACAGTAAGTGTTACCGGTCTTTCTACGTTTGATATCCATACGGTATTTAATACACATGGAGTCGTCTTATTAGAGATACTATTTCAAGTTGGTGGGCTAGGCATCATGATGATTTCCACTTTTTTTACTATTTTATCACGACGACGGATCAGTTTGCGGCAACGTCAATTGATCATGACCGATATGAATCAGCCGAGGCTTTCTGGAATTGTTCGATTGATTCGTACAACCTTTTTGATTTTACTCTGGTTCCAAATCGGGTTTGGCATTTTCTTCTCTATTTATTTTCACGTGAAAGGCTATTATTCTGATTGGGGACGTGCACTATTTTATGGATTTTATCAATCGATTTCTGCTGTTACAAACTCAGGATTTGATGTCACTGGTGTATCCATCCAACCATTTTCTCATGATTATTTCTTTCTTTTGCTCATCATGTTTTTGATTGTTCTGGGAGGTATCGGCTTTCCTGTATTGATGGAAGTCAAAGAGTGGCTTGTCTATAAGAAAAAGAAAACAAAAATCCCGTTTCGTTTTTCGTTATTCACTCGTCTTGCGATTTGGTCCTTTGTTCTTTTATTTGTTGGTGGCACCCTGTTGATTTTCTTACTAGAAAAGAATTATCTTTTCTCCTCTTTATCTGCTAGTGGAAAATTAATCAATTCTATGTTCTATTCAATTACAACTAGGAATGCAGGACTACAAATTCACGATTTAGGCAACTTTCAAACAACAACATTGCTCGTTTTTTCATTACTGATGTTTATTGGTTGCAGTCCAAGCTCTGTAGGTGGTGGGATTCGAACGACGACTGTTGCTATCATCGCGCTTTATCTCGTTTCATTTATCAAAGGTGAAGAAAATATCAATGTCTTTGGCCGCCGTATCGACCAAGAAGACGTGCGCAAATCTGTCGTTGTCTTCATGCTATCTGCTGGAATGTGCTTTTTTTGTATCCTTTTATTAGCAACAACCGAACAACATTCCTTGATTTCGATCATTGTAGAAGTTACGTCTGCATTTGGTACCACGGGATTATCTTTAGGGATTACCTCTGACTTATCCACGATTGGAAAAGTTACTATCGCATTATTGATGTTTATTGGACGTATCGGTATGCTGTACACATTGTTGCTATTTATTCCAAAAGAAACACAAGATTTAGGCTATGAATTTCCTACAGAAAAAATTATTATTGGTTGAGTATAGCATTCCTGAAGAGGTGAAGGTATCCATGTATCCTAGCCTCTTTTTTTGATTTCTTCCTAAAAATGAGAAATAATTTGGGAAAAAATCGATTTTGTTATATAATGACAACTGTTTTTATTACTATTCTTTAAGAAAAAGAAAAGCAATTGAACCTTTTTTGAAACATATGGTATGATAAATTGAATTTACTAGATAGATGTCTTCGGACGTTTTTGGAGGTTACATAATGGGAGTACGCAGTCAAGTTGCAATCGCTGCTGGAAAAACATCACAATGGGTATTAAAAACTTTCTTTAAAGGTGGGTCTAGCTTACCTGGGAAAATCGCTTTAAAAATTGACCCACAAATTTTAGATACACTCGCAAAGGATTATCAAGTAGTTGTGGTTACGGGAACGAATGGGAAAACATTAACAACTGCTTTAACCGTAAATATTTTGCGTCAACAATTCGATGAAGTGGTTACGAATCCAACTGGTGCCAATATGGTCCAAGGAATCGTGTCAACCTTCTTGCAAGCAAAACCGAAAAAAGGGCAAAAAAAATTTGCTGTTCTAGAAATCGATGAAGCAAGTTTAAGTAAAGTAACGGAATACATCAAACCAGAATTATTCTTATTCACAAATATCTTCCGGGACCAAATGGATCGCTACGGTGAAATTTATACAACTTATCGTTTGATTGTTGAAGGTGCAGCGAAGTCACCGAATGCGCCAATCATCTGTAATGGTGACTCACCGATTTTTAACTCGGTGAAAACAGTGAATCCTCGTAAATATTATGGATTTGATCATGAAGAAGATCAGGAACAACTTGCACATTACAATACAGATGGTGTTCTTTGTCCAGAATGTCACCACATTTTGCATTATAAGATGATTACGTATGCAAATCTTGGGAAATATTATTGTCCAAACTGTGGTTTTGCACGTCCCGAATTAGACTACAAATTAACAGAGATGGTCCGAATGGATAATGTTTCTGCTGATTTCATCATTGATGGTGAAGAGTACGGTATCGAAGTTGGTGGAATGTACAATGTCTATAATGCACTTGCAGCCACTGCAGTCGCTGAATACTACGGTGTTGAACCTGCGAAGATCCGTCAAGGTCTAGGCTATGATGAAAAAGTTTTTGGACGTCAAGAAATCATTACTATCAATGGGAAACAATGTACACTGGTTCTTGTTAAAAACCCTGTTGGATTAAATCAAGTAATCGATATGATTGGTCTATCTCCTGATCCCTTCTCGCTTGTTTGTCTATTAAATGCAAACTATGCAGATGGAATCGACGTTAGTTGGATTTGGGATGGTGACCACGAGGCCTTTGCTTCAATGGATATTCCTAAAGTTATCGCCGGTGGTGAACGTCATGAAGATATGGCTCTTCGACTTAAAGTCGCTGGGATTCCTGAAGATAAACTAACAGAAACAAAAGATATTCCTGAAGTCATCGAAGATATTAAAAAACTACCAACAGAAAAAGTATACATTTTAGCAACCTATACAGCTGTTTTACAATTACGTAAAGAACTAGCAGCACAAGGATTTATTAAGGGAGGTATGTAATCATGGCGAAGTATGAATTAAAAGTAGCTCACCTTTATGGAAATTTATTGAATACTTATGGAGATAACGGAAATCTATTGATGCTGAAATATGTGGCCGAAAAAATGGGTGTCACTTTTTCTTCTGAAGTAGTCAGTATTTACCAAGACTTTGATCCAGAAAAATATGATTTAGTTTTCTTTGGTGGCGGACAAGATTTTGAACAATTGATTGTTTCTCAAGACATCCAAGACAAAAAAGAAGATTTAACAAAATATATCGAAGATGATGGCGTTGTTCTTGCAATTTGTGGCGGGTACCAATTATTAGGTCACTACTACATGGGCGCAAATGGCGAAAAAATCCACGGAATTGGTGCACTTGATCACTATACATTAAGTCAAGAAAACAATCGTTTTATTGGCGACATCGTTATTCATAATGACGAATTCAACGAAACCTATTATGGTTTTGAAAATCATAACGGGCGTACCTTCTTAGGTGAAGGAGAACGTCCTTTGGGAACTGTTGTAGAAGGTAAAGGAAATAACGGTGAAGACCAATCAGAAGGCGTTATTTATCGTAACGTATTTGGCTCTTATTTCCATGGACCGATCCTTGCTCGCAATGAAGTTTTAGCCAAACGTTTGATTAAAACTGCCCTTGAACGTCGTTATGGGAAAGAACTAGAACTTGAAGAACCAAAATCAGAACACCTTGCTTAAACAAGTCAGCAAAAAAGGATGAGACAAAATTGTCTCATCCTTTTTTATTGGACTCGTTTATTCTTTGGAACCTGGAACAGAAGCAATGATCTTCATTTCTCCTTGAACTGTCCATTCAGTGATTTCATCTGGAATGATGCAGCTAGCACCTTTTTCCATTGGATAAGTTTTTCCATTAGCAACAAGTTCGCCTGCGCCTTCAATAACAGTCATTAAAGTATATGGAGCTTGTTTTTTCAAGTTTAGAATGCCTTTTACATCCCATTCGTAAACATTGAAAAATTCTGTTTCTAGATATGTTGTGACAGAAGAGTCACCTTTTTTGATTTCTTTGACTTGTAATTTAGGTGCAATTGCTGGGACTGTTGTCACATCAATTGATTGTTGGATATGCAATTCTCTTGTGTTTCCTTGGTCATCTTTACGGTCATAGTCATACACACGATATGTCGTATCTGAGCTTTGTTGTGTTTCTAAGATCATGATTCCTTTACCGATTGCATGAATCGTTCCACTCGGTACGTAGAAGAAATCGCCTTTTTTCACAGGAACACGTTTTAACAAATCATCCCAACGTCCTTCATGAATCATATCTGCTAATTCTTCACGAGTTTTTGCGTGATGACCATAAATGATTTCTGCACCTGGTTCTGCATCAATGATATACCAACATTCTGTTTTTCCAAGTTCTCCTTCGTGCTTCATTCCATACGCATCATCTGGATGTACTTGTACAGATAATTCGTCTTCTGCATCTAAGATTTTGATCAATAGTGGGAATACAGGTTCGGTGGGATTACCAAATAATTCTTTGTGGTTTGCCCATAGTTCGTCTAATTTTTGCCCTTTAAATTCGCCATTCTCAACGACACCAACGCCATGAGGATGTGCGCTGATTGCCCAATCTTCTCCGATTTTGTCGCTAGGGATGTCAAAATCAAATACAGTACGTAGACGATTTCCTCCCCAAATTTTTTCTTGAAAAACTGGTTTTAAAAACATAGGTTCTTGCATTAATCAAACTCCTCTCTGTTGTTTCATGCTACATTATAGCACTTTTTTTTAATAACGCTTTCTCTTTCAAAAAATTTTCAATTATTTCATCACGATTTTTAATATATTCTTCACGATTATCTTTTGGATGGATCCGATTTGATAAAAAGATAAAGGCTTCTTGTTCAACAATATCAATGAGTAGGAACGTTCCTGTATATCCGGTATGAAATAAAATCGGGTGCTGATCAACTAAATCCAGACGCAGATCCCATCCAAGAGATCTTTTTCCCTCATGTGTCGGCGTTTGATCTTGAAGGAGCATGTCAATTGTCTCTGCATTCAAAAACGTCCCGTGTTCGATTTGCCCACGATTTAAATACATGTGCACAAAGCGTTCAATATCTTCAATTGACGTAAATAAGCCTGCGTTTCCCGCATGTTCTGCTAACACCCTGGCTTTTGGATCATGTGTGACTCCTTTTAACACAGTTCCATCTGCTTGTTGTTGTGTTGGTACGATTTTTGAAGAAGGAAAAGGTAAAAAGTAACTATGATACATCCCTAGTGGCATCAGTACTTCGTCTTGAAATAACTCAGTTAACTCTTCTTGGTATAGATTTTCTAACATAAATCCTAACAAAATCGTGCCAGCATCGGTATACTTCACAACTTTCCCTAGATTTTCTCCAGGTTGTAATTTTAAATATGCCGAAATTAATTCTTCTTGTGTCAATTGATCTCTATTTTCAATCCAAGTCTGGATATCCGATGTATGCGTCAATAGATGTCGTATCGTAATCGTCTGATCTGTAAAATCAGGTAGATACGTATGCAAGGGTTCATCTAGTTTGAGTTTGTTATCCTCTATCAATTTTAATACCATCGTTGTTGTTGCAATCACTTTTGTTAAAGAAGCAACATCAAAAAGCATTTCTTCATCCATAGCGATTGGCTCCGGAATCAGCTGTGCCGCTCCAGCAACAAGGCATTCTCGTTGCTCGCCTTTTATAAAGCTAGCAACTACTCCTGGGTAAATCCCATCCGTCATTTTTTGTAAAATCATCTTTTTTGTTTGTTCGTACATCTCTATGCTCCTATCCTATTAAAATAAATAAGCGAGCAATCTCAAAAATTTGAAAAGTAATTTCTGAAATTGCCCGCTTATTTGAGGCACAACATTACTGTTTTGACCTCTTTTATTTACTCATAAACCACCATTCGATACCAATCGAATCATAAATCGTTAAAACGGTCTTTTTCTTATCGATAAAGAAATCATAATCAGCCTGTAGTAAATGCTCTTCTAAAGACTGAAGACGGTCCTTTTTGATTCCAAAACGTAAGAAATCTAATCCTAAAACTTCATCAGTAGGTAATGCAATCGTACCTCCTTGGGCTTCATTTAACCCTACGTGAAAGGCACCTTCGTTGAGCACATGAATACCATCCAACTCATCTTGTACTTTCAAGCCTAAAATTTCACTTAAAAATGTATGCTCGCTTGCTAAACTATGTACATTTAGATGAACTTTTTCAAAATGAACGTCTTCTGAAAGTGTTTGATTTTCTCTAGATGCTTGAGCGACTACCTCTTCTTGATTTAATTGTTTGGGTTGTTCCATCCCAGTAGTTGTTTGATCAGAAAAATAGATTTCAAGTTCATTTTCTTCAGGGTCAGTGACTATCAATCCCATTCTTCCTTGGGTAGTCAATGCATCTTTGATTGTATAATTTGCTGTACGAATACGATAAAGGATATTTGCAAATTCTTCTTTTGTAGGAATAACTAATGTTAAACGTTGTAATTTCTTTATTTCTCCGGTGTGGTCATTTGCTCGTGGACTTTCTTCTAATAATAAAAGTTCACTGTCCGTTGCTATTGTCCCCAAAATAGCTAATTCATTTTCTTCGCGTTTTAAATCAAACCCAATGATTTTTTGATAAAAATCTATCATCTTATCCCGGTCTTTCACACGAATAGCAATGCTATTTAAACAGGTATCATTTCCCAAATTAAACTCGTTCATGCGGCTTTCTCCCCTTCTGTTCCTTTTACATTTTAACGATGGATGTTCATTCTTTCAAGTAATATCTATTTTTTTCAAAAAAATAAACTTTTTCCTATCTAATTGATCAATTTTTTATTCTCTTAATAAAATTTAAAAAACTTCTAAGCATCAAACACGAAAATTGCATGTATTTGGATAATCACTTACAATACTCCCATATTTCAAAATTATATAAAAAAGGATGAATACTTCCCATGACACACTCAATTACTGCACAAGATTTTCAAGAGGCAATGAAACAACCTAATGCTCTTGTGATCGATATTCGTAACACAACCGATTTTACAAAAAATCATGTAACTAAAGCTCTTTCTTTACCTGTGACAAGCATTCCAAACCATATCCATCAATTAGATACCAACAAAACATACTACATTGTAAGTTATTCTGGCAGACGTTCTGAAACCATTGCAAGCTATCTACAAGAAAACGGCTTTCATGCGGTTCACGTCATTGGTGGCATGCATGCGCTAAATGAATTGGCCGCATAACTTTCGATACTACTCGTTTAGAATAACCTATACTTTACCTATATTTCTTGATAGCCCTTTCTTTTTAAAGTAGAATAAAATTGTTCGCAACTTTTTGCCTACAAATTTAAACTACATTATGAAATGGGGCTTTTTTTATGTCATCTGTATTAATCGTCAAAGCACATCCACTAACTTCTGATGAATCACGTTCATTAAAAGCACTGACTACTTTTTTAGACAGCTACAAAGCTGCACATCCTGAAGATACAATCACTGTCCTGGATTTATATAACGATATGATTCCAGAAATCGACGAAGATTTATTGTCCGGTTGGAATGCATTGCAGACTGGAACAGAATTTACTCGCTTATCTGAAGCACAACAAACAAAAATTGCTCGCTTCAATGAGCTGACTGACCAATTCTTAGCAACAGATAAGTTAGTTATTGCAAATGCTTTGTGGAATTTAAACATTCCTACTCGCTTAAAAGCATGGTTTGACACAGTGAACGTTGCTGGGAAAACCTTTAGATATACAGCGAATGGTCCAGAAGGTCTCGTAACAAACAAGAAAGCTTTGCATATCCAATCAAGCGGCGGTGTCTACGAAGGAAAAGACTTTGCCTCTCAATATGTCAAAGGAATTTTAAACTTTATTGGTGTCAATGAAGTAGATCAATTATTTATTGAAGGAATCGACTACGCACCAGACCGTGAAGAAGAGTTGATGCAAGCAGCGCTTGATGAAGCTGCTAACTTAGGTAAAGTATTCTAATTTTTATAGAAGCATATACAAAAAAGAAGAGCAAGACGATTTTCGTCTTACTCTTCTTTTTCATCACGTATGTTCTCATCAGTAATAGGCTCCGTGTAAAGTCCAGAGATTTCTTTGTACCATTCAAAGATATGTGAAATAATCACCTTGGATGCGGCATATATTGGGATACCCAAAATCACACCAATAATACCAAATAATTTCCCTGAAGTTAGCAAAACAAATAAAATCGTTACTGGGTGAATATCTAACTGGCTCCCTAATACCAATGGAGAAACAAATCTTCCCTCGATGGTCTGCTCAATCGCAAAGACGATAATTACTTTGATAATCATCGCAGGTCCAGTAACAATTGCAAGAAATGCTACTGGAATCATTGCTACAAATGACCCCAAATATGGAATCATGTTCAAGACACCTGCAATGATCCCTAAAGTAACTGCATACTCCAAGCCTACAATTGAAAATCCTACCATAAACAAAATAGCCACTGCTAAGGCAACAGTTAATTGCCCTCGAATGTAAGAAGAAACTTGTGAATTCATCTCACTTAATACATCCAATGTTGGTTTTCTCATTTTTGTTGGTAAAAATTTTACAAAATAAGTAGGTAGTTTATCCCCATCTTTTAATAAGTAAAATAAAATAAACGGCATCGTCATCACTGCTACCACCACAGTAGCTACTGCACCCACGATATTTCCTAAGCTCTTCACTGTACTTGTGGAAATTCCTTGGATCATTGCCCCCAGAGAACTCATTAATTTGTCTCCAGTACTCTCTAGTTGTGCTCTTACTTGATTAAAG
The DNA here is from genome assembly GCA_047975565.1 of Enterococcus sp. GTDB lineage: Bacteria > Bacillota > Bacilli > Lactobacillales > Enterococcaceae > Enterococcus_B. The sequence goes on from JBKEDT010000055.1 coordinate 62,061, forward strand.
AGCGGATCACGTAGTAATTCATTCAGTTTCTCATCGACTGTATCCACATAGCCTGGTAAGTTACTTGCGAAGCTAACTGTCTGTTCCTGAATTTTTGGGACAATTACAACCGTCCCCCAGACAATCAAGGCAATTACACCAATAAAAAGACCAATGATACTGTAAATTCGTTTTATTCGTCGTTTTTCAAGGTAGTTTACCACTGGATTCATCAAGTAATAAAAGACACCTGCTAACACAATTGGTAAACCAACAATCGCTAAAAATTGCCAGACTGGCTCAAACAAATAAGATACTTTTGTAAATAAGAAGAGGATGATGAGTAGGAGTAGCGTGATCAAAAGTGCAGTAACCACTTGATTATTTAAAAACCATTTCCAAAACCATGACGTCTGCTTTTTCCATTTTTTCTTTTCCATCCTAATTTTCCCTTCGTGTCACATCACTATTGATACTTGATTTTTGTTCCTATACGGATCTCTGGAACTCGATAGGGAGAAAGATAGATACCATTGACTATTGCATCTGTTTCTGGGGTTTCTCCAAAAACAAGCGCGACGTGACCAATTGCTTGTAAATTATGATTGGCAGTACGTCCAACATGTTGAATCGAATAAATCTGTTCATCAAAGACAATCGTTCCACCCTCAGAAAGTTCAAATTCAGTCGTTGTTACAAATTCTTGAATAACTGAGTATTCTCTTAACGCTACAGTTGCTGTTTCATCAAAAAGAATGACAAGTTCCTCTTTACCAATCGCATTTATACCTACTTCTGTTACAATTGCTTTCATCATAATTTCTCACTCCTTTACTTGGTTTCAAAAAATATTATATCATATTCACTTTGATTCTCTTTCTAGAATGGTTGTATGCTAAAATAAAGAAAGAAAAGTTATTGGAGGGATTTATTTTGGAAAAAGTTCTTTTAGGTACGTATACTCGTCGTGAAAGCCAAGGCATTTACACTATTCAATTAGATACAGATAAAGAAATGTTATCCGAATTAACACTTGTTGCACAAACTGATAGCCCAACATACTTAGCAAAAAGTAAGAGCGAAAATCTATATGCGGTTACTAGTATGGATGGACAAGGTGGCGCAGCTGCATTTACTTCTTCTTATCAATTTATGAATGCGGTAACAGAAGAAGGCGCCCCATTATGTTATGTTGCCGTTGATGAAGAACGACAACTTCTTTACGGTGCCAATTATCATAAAGGTGAAATCACCGTTTCACGGATTTTGGCAGATGGCTCTTTAGAAGCCTTATCTTCACTCTATCACACCGAACCTACAGGACCACACAAAAACCAAGACCATGCGCATGTTCATTATACAGATTTAACTCCAGACGGTCGCTTAGTTGTTTGCGATCTTGGAACAGACCGTGTATACACATATGATGTTGAATCAGACGGCACATTGACTTTGGCAAACGTTTGGAAAGGCGAAGATGGCATGGGACCTCGTCACTTAGTCTTCCATCAAAATAAAAAAACCGCTTATTTATTTGGTGAATTAGATAGTACTGTTCGTGTACTTTCTTATAATGCAGAAGATGGTTCTTTTGACGAACGACAAAAAATCTCAACACTACCAGAAGACTATACTGGCGAAAACGGTGGTGCAGCCATTCGCCTGTCAAATGATGGTCGTTTTCTTTATGCATCAAATCGTGGACATGATTCAATTGCAGTATTTGCTGTTTCTGAGGATGGCACTGCACTTACTACAACTCAAATTATCTCTAGCGAAGGAAACTTCCCACGCGATTTTGCACTAGATCCATCAAATAAATTTGTTGTTTGTGCAAATCAAAATACAGATAACTTAACACTTTACTTGCGTGATCCTGAAACAGGTAAATTAACTTTACGACAAAAAAACATCTATGCTCCTGAATGTGTATGTGTTTATTTTGATCGTTAAGCAACAACAGTTCGTTTTATTTTATTAAGGAAGTGACAGAATGAATCAAGAAGAAGTACTCAATCGTCTACGTGATGAATTAGATATCCCATTTTTTAATGGAAAAATCGAAGATAAGAACTATAGCGAAGAAGAGTATCAAGAAGTCAAAAAGAAATTAACGGACTACTTTGATAATTATGTTCGCAATGTCGAAAACTAACAAACGTGCCTGAAACAGTCTAACTGTTTCAGGTTTTTTTACTCTCTGTAAATACAAAAAAACCACCGAGTTGGTTAGTCTCGGTGGAAAAAGGAGTATTACTCATAATTGAGTAAAAATAAAAATAAAAAAGGTTGTTGTTGGTTATGTATTTATAATAAATGATAGCGTTACCGATTTCCATAAAAATAACGTTATATTATAATTAGATAACTCTTGTTTTGTATTTAAAAGGATTTGTTCACTATTTCAATAACAAATTTGTCATTTTTTGGATGGACACTGCTAACTTATCCGTTGCTTCGTCTTGTTTTGCTTCTGCTGCATCAAAAGCTGTACTATCTATGCCGTTTGTAATACTTTGGATCATTTCTTCACAGCCCGCAACATATTTCATATATGATTTTTCAAATCGTTTATGAATCCCCATTGCTTTAGCCGGTGGACGTAATGTACTTACTTGCTGCAACATTGCTTTATATTTACTTGTGCCATCTTCAAAAAATTCTTTGATTTCAGCTAAATGCTCTTCACTTAATTGATCTGTTGTGTGGGCATCGATTGCTCCACGAACTTCTTCATAACTAGGGTTCATTTTTTCACCAATTGCTTCTGTTTCTTGAACGATTTGATTGATTTTTTGGATGTAAAAACTTAAATTTGGACGCATACTTTTCCCTCTTTCTTTGTCATACTGTCATTTTAACCGCTTGTCTAATAGCAACGCAAGCGAATTCGCTTTTCATTTTTTCTTCATCTTATTCACTTTGTGGTTGCCAAAAATCCGTGGCATCCCCTTGTTCCATCCCTAAAATGAATTTTTGTCGGAGAGTTGGATAATCTACTGAAAGATTTGTTATCACCTGTTTGATTTCCTCACGCTTTGTTTTTTTATCTACTGGGCATGGGTTAAAGATGATTGGTATTGCTTCTCTTTTAACAAATTGGATGATTTTTTGCTCTTCAACGTATATCATCGGACGAATCAATGTAACTTTAGTTTTTGATAGATAACTCTTTGGTTCAAAACTTCGCATTTTTCCATGAAAAAGAAAGTTCATCAGATAGGTTTCAACAGCATCATCTAAATGATGACCTAATGCTACTTTCTGACAGTTTAAGTCATGTGCACGTGTATAGAGATAACCTCGGCGTAGCTTCGCACACAGCGAACATGGAGAGCGTTCTTCGCGAATATCAAAAACCACTTGTGCAATAGTTGTTGGTACGATTTCCAATTGATACCCAAACTGTTCCACTAACTCCTGTATAGGTGTAATCTCCATGTCAAAACCCATTGTTAAACAAATAGGAACAATCTCAAAATCAAAACCTAATCGCTTTTGTCTTCGAATCGTCTCCAAAAACAAAAATAAGCTTGTGCTATCTTTTCCCCCGCTCATCCCAATAGCAACTCGATCTCCTGGTTCAATCATTTCGTATGTTTGAATGGCTTTACGCATCGGATTATAGAACGCTTGATTGTCTTTTTTGATAAAATGCATCATGAGTCTCCCAACTTTTGCTTTATTCCTTACTTTTTATTTAATCAAAAAGTCTGAAATAAGCCAAACAAGATGGTTATTTCAGACTCTTTACTGTTGTTTTACCTAACTTAGACTTACGTAAGTTTTATTTCCAAAATTCATCAAATAGCGTAATCGGTAGATGACGTTTATGCTCTGTTTTATTCCACCATGATTCAATTGTTTTTTGCGCTTCTTCTGGAACGGGTTTTCCCTCAACGTAATCATCAATCATATCATACGTAACACCTAAAGCTACTTCATCTGCAACAAGTGGTTTGTCTTCTTCTAAATCCGCTGTTGGCACTTTCAAGTAAAGTTCTTCCGGTGCGCCAAGTTCTTTTAGTAATGCTTTTCCTTGACGTTTGTTTAAACGGAAGAGTGGTAAGATATCCGCACCACCATCTCCATATTTCGTAAAGAATCCAGTAATGTTTTCTGCTGCATGATCGGTTCCTACGACTGCTCCGGAACGTTCTCCAGCGATTGCATACTGTGTGATCATCCGTTGTCTTGCTTTGATATTTCCTTTGTTAAAGTCAGAAACCAGTATTCCTGCTTCAGCTAGTGATGCTACTTGTGCATCAACAGCTGGCTTGATGTTCACTGCCAAGCTTTCATCTGGTTGAATAAACGTCAATGCACGTTGCGCATCTGCCTCATCCGCTTGCGTACCATAGGGTAAACGGACCGCCACAAATTTGTAGGCATCATTGCCAGTTTCTTTCCGCATTTCTTCCATTGCAAGTTGCACTAAACGTCCAGCCAAACTAGAATCTTGTCCTCCACTGATTCCTAGAACAAATGTCGTTAAAAAGAGATGTTTCTTCAAATATGCTTTTAAAAAATCAATACTTTTGCGAATTTCTTCTTTTGGATCAATTTCAGGTTGTACGCCAAGCTCTTTTACAATTTTATCTTGTAAGCTCATCTTTCTTCTCTCCTATGCTTGTTTATTTAGTTCATCTACGTTCTTTCTGACACGATCCATGATAGCCATTTTATGATTCCAACAATCCGTCGATAGGTCTACTGGATATTTTTGAGGATTTAAATCACGTTTATATTCTTCCCATAATGAATCAAGATTTTGACGGGCATATTCTTTCACTTCTTCTAACGCTGGTAAGTCATATACTCGTTTTCCTTCTATAAAAATATCTTGAAGTACAGGACGTGCAGAGAAATCACGTACCGTTTTATTAATAAATGTGTGGACTGGATGGAACATGAAAATCTCATCTTCTGTACGTGGGTCTTCATCCCATAAAGTGACATAATCGCCTTCTGATTTCCCATCTGAGTTACGTGTGATTCGCCAAACCTGTTTTTTACCCGGTGTGGTTACTTTTTCTGCATTACTTGATAATTTAATTGTATCGATCATCTTGCCATCCTGGTCTTCAATCGAAACTAGCTTGAAGACAGCTCCTAATGCAGGCTGATCATACGCCGTAATCAATTTGGTTCCGACACCCCATACATCGATTTTTGCCTTTTGCATTTTCAAATTTAAAATCGTTGTTTCATCTAAGTCATTTGAGGCAAAGATTTTTGCATCTGGGAAGCCGGCGTCATCTAGCTGTTCACGCACGCGTTTAGAAATATACGCCATGTCACCACTATCGATTCGAACACCTTGGAAATTGATTTTGTCACCCATTTCTTTTGCTACACGGATAGCACTTGGTACACCAGACTTCAATGTATTATATGTATCCACTAAAAATACACAGTCTTTGTGTGTTTTTGCATAGGCCATAAATGCAGCATAGTCATTTCCATAAGATTGGACTAGTGAATGCGCATGTGTCCCACTTGCAGGAATACCAAAAATCTTCCCAGCTCGGAAGTTACTTGTTGCATCTGCTCCACCGATATACGCAGCACGTGTTCCCCAAATTGCAGCATCTAATTCTTGCGCACGACGTGTTCCAAATTCTAATAATGGATCTTCATCAATAACAGATTTAATCCGTGCGGCCTTTGTTGCGATCAACGTTTGAAAATTGACCATATTCAACAATGCTGTTTCTACCAATTGACAATGTGCAAGCGGTCCTTCCACTTGGATAATTGGTTCATTATTGAAAACCAACTCACCTTCTCTGGCAGAACGAACTGTCGCAGAAAATTTAAATTGATGTAAATAGTCTAAAAAGCCTTCTGGGTAGTCCCCAACTTCTCGTAAATAGTCAATATCAGAATCTGTAAATCTTAAATTTTCTAAATAATCAACCAACCGTTCCAAACCAGCAAAAACTGCATAACCATGGTTAAATGGCATGTCTCGGAAATAACATTCAAAAACAGAGTTTAAGTCTGCTCTGCCTAGCTCCCAGTAGGTTTGCATCATATTGATTTGATAAACATCTGTATGCAAGGTAAGACTGTCATCTGGGTAAGTTTTATTCATTTATTCTGCTCCTCTTAGCAACTTTTTTATTTCCTGTCTATTATAACAAAAAAAATCAAGGGAAAAAGATTTCCGCCTTTGTTTTTTTCTGAAAACACAAAGAAATTCATTTAATAAGAAAAAAACTACGACAAACGAATGTCGTAGCCTTTCGTAACTTACTTTTCGATTTTTTGTTCAACAACGATGATATCTTTTCTCTTTTCAGCAAAAGTAATTCCTTTTGCTTCCATCTCTCTACGCACACCAACACGAATCGATACATGCTCACGTGTTGTATGTAATACCCGTTGAATTGCTGAATCCACTTCTTGTTTAGAGATTTTCTTTTTCGTATTGATCAATACTAATAAAACAGAATCAAACAAATCTACATAAATAATCTGTGTACGATCTAGTACAAATAATTTGTAGTATTTGATTGCTTTATCGCCAATTAAATAGTTCGTAATATTCGGATAGAAATTTGCTAGATTTAAATTGTTATTTACCGGTGTCTCGATTAATTTCATATGATTAAACCCTTTCTTCTACTAAAATATTTTCAAAAATAAATCGTCCCACGCCGCCATCTGCACACGCAGGGGCAATCACTTTGCTTAATTCTTTCACTTGATCTGTCGCATTTGCCACAGCAACTGGGACGTCTACCGCTTGAAGCATGGTCAAATCATTCTCACCATCTCCGATACCATACGTTGTAGCATTTGGATACTTTTGTAAATACCGCTTGATCGCACTGCCTTTTGTACTTTGCGGATGAACGATTTCAAGTGTCTGCACAAATGATTGGAAAACAAACCAAGGTTCCTTTTCAAAAATTTGACGTACTTTTGTTAATTTTTCATCATTTCCGTCCATCATTTCAATTTTTACAATTTGAATTTCTGGGTGGTCAACGAGATACGTACCAATATTGTCCACATGTGTACAACTATTTTCAAAGTAATCTATTTTGTATACCATGATTTGTTCACCTTGCGGACTGACTTCGTGTAATCGTTTTTCCAACGCTACTAATTGTTCCGTATAGTTAGCTAAAGGTCGAATAAACACGCCCTGATCCGTATGCACAAAATACAATAGCTGATAATCGTCTAAAGTTTTTAAAATATTTCTTACATCTAGTCTATTTAATGTACTAGTATAACGTTCATATTGTCCGATTTCTTTTAGTCCAGCACCATTGCCAAAGATAACATCACAATCGATTTCCAGTTCTGCACTCATGTGTTGTACTAAGTCATACCCACGACCAGTAACAAAAACAAAGCGATCACCGCGTTCTTGTAATGCGTGGATTGCTTGGACATTTATCTGAGGCACGTCTAGGCCAATCTCTTGGAAGGTGCCATCCACATCAGAAAAAATAATATTCATACCTGTCCCCCTTTTTTGTGTTTCTACAAATAGTATAACATACTCTATAAAAGAAAACGGTTTTATTTATACTTGACCTTTCCGTTGGGAGAAGGTATATGCTTATCTTGTAAGGAGGTTTGAAATGGACTATACTATCAAAAAATTAGCTGATCTGGCAGGCATCAGTACCCGAACATTACGCTATTATGATGAACAAGAATTATTGTCTCCCGCTAGAATCAATGCATCGGGTTATCGCATCTATACTCAGAAGGAAGTCGATCGATTACAACAAATTCTGATTTACCGTGCCCTAGATATGCCACTAGTAGAAATTAAAAAAGTTTTGGATGAGCCCAGTTGGTCTGCACAACAAGCATTGAAAAATCACAAAAAACTATTGTTGGAAAAAAGAAAAGAGCTTGATGCACTCATCAAAACTATCGACAAGACAATCGCCTATACGAATGGAGAGATTCAAATGACAGATAACGAAAAATTTGACGCTTTAAAGAAAGAAAAATTAGCAACTAATGAGGCTCTTTATGGAGAAGAACTAATCGAAAAATACGGAAAGGAAACAATGCAACAATCAAACAACATGTGGTCTACAATGACTCCTGCCGAATTTGCTACTTTCAGTCAATTAGAGCAAGAAATCTTATCAGATTTAGCCGTTTCGTTTGAACAACATGATTTTTCCTTAGATGAACCACTGGCGGCAAAAATATTTGAAGAACATAAAAAATGGTTGCAGTTTACCTGGCCGTCCTATACACCACAAGCACATGCTTCTTTAGCACTTATGTATATCACTGACCCACGATTCACAGAATATTATGACCACCAAGTACAAGATGGTGCCGCTCAGCGTTTAACGGATATTATTGATTACTATACGAAAAATGAATAGACAAAAAGAAGGAGCGGAACGTTTCCAAGTTCCACTCCCTTTTTATAAATTTATCGATTGCATCGTTCCAATTGATTCATGTAGCTCTCTTTTGCTTACTTAGTTTATAAACATAGCGTACACAATAAATGAGTGTACAGGGGACTGCAAGACATTTTAAACTACTCATAAGTTTAAATAATACTGAAGGTTCGTACCCAACAACAACTGTATTTTTACCAGATTTTGAGTTGACGATCAACGCACCGATAGTACTACTACTATAGTTTTTGCCAGCGAGTTTTTTACCATTCAATGTAACTGTACTATGCGCATAGACAAATACAGGGAGCTGCACTTGCTCTGCTTTTTCAGTAGTCCACTCTATTTGTAATTCATTTTTTTCAGTAATGCTCTTCTTCACTTTTAGTTGGTTCTCATATATCTGTTTCGTGTATTCAGCATAAGGAGCCGTCGCTGCATTATCTGGTAAATAATCCGAGGTGGATTTTCTCACTGTATCAAATGCTTTCGTTAAATCAGGACTTGAAAAATTGCTTCGGATCACTTCTGGGTCAGTCTCTAATTTATCTCCATTGAACTCGAGTTTATCGGTTCTCCATGAACTTGCCCTAGCGAGTATTTCTGAATAACCACTTGATAGATTGATCAATGCAAAGACTAAAAAAACAGCAAAAATGATTTTTTTACTCTCTTTCGATAATCGGTTACTGATACTTTTTATTAGCAAACCACCGTTTAAAATCAACAGAACCGAAGCAATTGCACTAAACCTTTGTGGAAATTGTATTCCCCCCAACGAAGGGAAATGTAGTACAAGTTCGTTCCAAGGAAAATATTTCGTTGACAATAACAAGAAAGCTCCGCCAACAAATAGTAACGTTTTTTCAATCACAGCAAACTTTTTCCAATTCGTTAAAATGACTACAAATTGAAATAAAAAGAAAAAAGAAAATATAAATCCATAGTCATATCTTCCCGTACTATTATTCGAAAGGACCATACTTGTATTTAAGAGGTCATATGTTTTATAGGGCATCAGCAAAGCTGTTGTTTTTACGTCTAAAAATCCAGCGACCATATTTCCTGCCAATATACTTGCGACGAATACAGCGAAAATACTCTCTCGTAACAACCTGAATTTACTCTTTGCCTTGTAAAATGCAATACACCAGAATGGAACTAAAGCCATAACGTACATCAACGTAGTAAACAGATGGATGGAAAGTAATAATGCGACGGAGCCTCCAAGAAAGAGTGGGTTTATTTGTTTTTCAGTGGTAGAAATCATTCGGATAGCAGGGATAAATGTTAGAGGTAAGAATGCGGTTGCCCAACCAGGAAAACCTTGTGAGCTTATGTAAAAGATGATCGTAGTCGTTCCCATTAAAAACACCGCATTTGCAACGGCAATTTTTTTATCCAATTTGCAGTATCTAGACAAACTATACATGGAAAAGCCGGCGACAAGCGCACATAAAAAGCTCGAAACTAACTCTGCTTTGAACCAACTTTTTACAACGAGTAACAGTAGGCCATGCAAATAGGCAAAGTCAGCGCCATACATGGCATTGATAATTCGTCCAGTTTGGTCGTAAGCATAAATGGATTGAAAATAATTGAGTGTTCCATGCTTTAATTGCATCGCTGCTTCATAGAATCTACTCCAATGGAACCACCAGTCCGCCCCAACAATGATCGACCGATAATAAATCTGTGGCGAAATCAATAGGAAAGCAACCAATACAATGAGAAGCATTCCTTTATTTTTTTTAAAAGAATCCAAAATGAGAAAACAGCTCCTTTATTTGTACAATAATTTTTTGTTTTAGTTTGATTTTTTGTTTCTATTTGTTGAGAAGATGTTTTAGAAGAAACACGAAGAAGTTCTTTGCTTTGATAGCAGAATTGATATGAGGTTCGGTGTACATATTGATTTTGATACGGGTAGAGACATGAGTAGAGAAACAGCAAAGAGGGAATAGTGGAGGTTTTTGTGGATAAAAAAGACACGTCTGTCTGGATTTTATAGTAGCAAATAATTGCTAGAAATCAAAGATAAATCAGTAAAAATAACAAAAAAACACTTGGATCAAAAATCCAAGTGTTTTTTGTTACTACTTTCTTTTCGTCAGTTCTACATCATACCGCCCATCATTGATGGGTCCATTGCTGGAGCTGCAGGTGCTGCAGCAGGTTCTGGTTTGTCTGCTACAACTGCTTCAGTTGTCAATAATAACGCTGAAACAGAAGCTGCATTTTGTAATGCTGAACGAGTTACTTTTGTTGGATCAACGATTCCTGCATCAAGCATGTTTACCCATTCACCTGTTGCAGCATTGAATCCGATACCTAAGTCAACATTTTTTAATTTATCAACAATTACTGAGCCTTCATAACCAGCATTTTCAGCAATTTGACGGATTGGTTCTTCTAAAGCACGAACAACGATTTTCACACCTGTTGCGGCGTCGCCTTCTGCTTCTACGGAAGAAACTTTTCCAATAACATTTACTAATGCAGTACCACCACCTGAAACCATACCTTCTTCTACGGCTGCACGAGTAGCATTTAATGCATCTTCAATACGTAATTTTAATTCTTTTAATTCTGTTTCAGTTGCGGCACCAACTTTAACGACTGCAACCCCACCTGCTAATTTAGCTAAGCGTTCTTGTAGTTTTTCACGGTCAAAGTCTGATGTTGTTTCACCAATTTGATTTTTGATTAATTGAACACGTGCGTCAATTGCATTTTTATCGCCAGATCCTTCAACGATTGTTGTATTATCTTTATCAACAACAACTTTAGAAGCATTCCCTAGGCTATCGATTGTTGCATCTTTCAAATCTAAGCCAAGATCTTCAGTGATAACTGTAGCTCCTGTCAAGATAGCAATATCTTCAAGCATTGCTTTACGACGATCACCAAATCCTGGTGCTTTAACAGCAACAACGTTGAATGTTCCACGGATTTTGTTCAATACAAGTGTTGGTAATGCTTCTCCATCTACATCGTCAGCAATAATAAGTAACGGACGTGATTGTTGAACAATTTGTTCTAGTAAAGGTAAGATATCTTGAATGTTTGAGATTTTTTTATCTGTAATCAAGATGTATGGGTTATCCATAACAGCTTCCATTTTATCGTTATCTGTTACCATATATTGTGATAGGTAGCCACGATCGAATTGCATACCTTCTACAACATCTAATTCTGTTTCAATACCTTTTGATTCTTCAATTGTGATAACGCCGTCGTTTCCAACACGTTCCATTGCATCAGCAATTAATTCACCAATTTTTTCTGATCCTGAAGAAACAGCTGCAACTTGTGCAATTGCTTCTTTTGAATCAACAACAACTGAGATGTTGTGCAATTCTTCAACTGCAGTTTGTGTTGCAAGTTCGATCCCACGACGAATGCCTAATGGGTTTGCTCCTGCTGTCACATTTTTTAATCCTTCACGAACGATTGCTTGTGTTAATACAGTTGCGGTTGTTGTACCGTCCCCTGCGATATCGTTTGTTTTTGAGGCAACTTCAGAAACAAGTTTTGCACCCATATTTTCAAAATGATCGTCTAATTCGATTTCTTTTGCGATTGTTACCCCATCATTGGTAATCAATGGTGAACCATATGATTTTTCAAGAACAACGTTACGTCCTTTAGGCCCTAATGTTACTTTAACTGTATCCGCTAATTTATCTACCCCACGTAGCATTGCTGCGCGCGCATCTTCTGCAAATTTCAATTCTTTTGCCATAATTATTCACCTCATTAAAAATTTGTTTGATTTAAACTTGTTTTATTCAACGATCGCCATGATATCTTTACCAGCTACGATCAAATATTCTTTACCTTCAAATTTCACTTCGGTTCCTGCATATTTTTCAAACATGACTTGGTCCCCTTTTTTAACTGTAGCAGGAATCTTTTCTCCGTTTTCCAATAAACGGCCTTCACCAACCGCAACGATAATACCAGTTTGTGGTTTTTCCTTAGCAGCGGAAGCTAAAACGATTCCTCCAACGCTTTTTTCTTCTTCTTGTGCGACTTCGATGATGACGCGATCACCTAATGGTTTTAACACGATAAATCCCTCCGTTAAAATAGTTATGAATGAATTAGCACTCGATTACTAAGAGTGCTAACCTACATTTCTAATAATACGCATTTTGGTTTTATTTTGCAAGCTTTTCGATTGAAGATTTTTGATTTTATTTTCTCTTGATTTGTTTCATTTTACTTGTGCTATAATTGTCGATAGATTAAGGAGGATTCCCTATGTCATTAAAAAAATATAGCTTTTGGAGTATCTTCTGCTACGGGATTGTCTTTGTTTCTCCAGTTGTTTTGAATTACTTAGGCGTTGTCCACACAGCTGAAGATATCATCTTCGCAACAACCATTGCGTACACACTCGGAGCAGTTGTATTACTCGCACTTTACGCGAAGCAAAAAGAACCTCTCGCAATTGAAAAAGCAGTGAAAAAAGCATCTTTCATTAAAATTATTTTTTATGGAGTTATTGGCATTTTTATCGCTATTTTATTGCAAAATTTAGCAGTTTATTTAGAAACACTTCTTTTTGGTGCTTCAGCTCCATCTCAAAATACGCAAGACATCGTGAAAATGATCCTTGCAAATCCTGCTTTTATCGTAGCTACTAGTTTTGCGGGCCCCATCATGGAAGAGCTTGTCTTTCGTAGAAGTATTTTGGGTCTTATTGCACGGTATTCCAACTTTTGGATTGGCGCGCTCATTAGTTCGATTCTTTTTGCCTTAGCACATAATGATGGTCACCTATTGATTTATTTTTTCATCGGCTTTTTCTTTGCCTTACTTTATAAATCAACCGGTCGAATCTGGACATCCATGATTACCCATGTTGGTATGAATAGTCTTGTTATTTTTGTTCAACTCGCTGTTCATTATGGTTGGGTCCCTGGTGTTTGATTCTACTGATTAAAGCAAAAAAATAATCGCCAATACTGGCGATTATTTTTTATTTTACTACTGGCTCTTCCAACTGCTCTCCATTTGTCGCAATGACTTGTTTGTACCAATCAAAAGATTTTTTCTTGCTACGTGCCAATGTACCTTTTCCTTCATTATCTTTATCTACATAGATAAAACCATACCGTTTTTTCATCTCACCGGTCCCTGCAGAAACCAAATCGATAAATCCCCACGGTGTATAGCCAAGCAAGTCGATACCGTCATATGCAACTGCATCTTTCATTGACTTAATATGCTCTTTGAGATACGTGATGCGATAGTCATCTTCTACAATGCCCGATGGAGCTATTTTATCAATTTCACCAAAGCCGTTTTCTACAATAAATAGTGGTTTTTCATAGCGCTCATTAAACCAATTCATTGCATAACGCAAACCCATTGGATCGATTTGCCAGCCCCATTTAGAAGCTTCTACATACGGATTTTTGATTAAATCTTTCGCTTCATCATAATCAAACGCTGGTTCTTTCCCAGGATCTTCGATTGCAAAAGACATATAGTAACTAAATCCAATGTAATCGACTGTTCCTTGTTTTAAAGCGACTGCATCCGCTGCTGTTCGATCCAGTTCATATCCTTTTCGATTGAAATATGTTTCCATAAAACTTGGATACTTTCCTTTACAATGCACATCCGTGAACCAATACCGACGTTGCATCGCAACTGTTGCCGCCATCATGTCATTTGGCTTACAGGAATAAGGATAAATTGGTACCATCGCAATCATACAGCCAATCTTAAATTCTGGGTTGATCTGATGGCCGATTTGTACTGCCTGCGCACTTGCTACTAATTCATAATGTGCTGCTTGGTACATAATCTGCTCACGGTCTTCTCCTTCTTCATAAACAATTCCAGAATTTGTGAACGGAGCAAAATCTTCATTAAAATTTGCTTGATTATTGATTTCGTTGAACGTCATCCAATACTTGACCTTATCTTTGAATCGTGTGAAGCATACTTCAGCAAATCGTGTAAAAAAGTCAATCATTTTTCGATTTCTCCAACCACCATAGGTAGTAACTAGATGATAAGGCATTTCAAAGTGCGACAGTGTAATCACTGGTTCAATACCATATTTCAAACACTCATCAAATAAATCATCATAAAATCGTAACCCTTCTTCATTTGGTTCACTTTCATCTCCATTAGGAAAGATTCGGGTCCAAGCAATAGAAGTACGGAAGCATTTTAGTCCCAATTCAGCAAATAGTTTTACATCTTCTTTGTAGTGATGATAAAAGTCAATTGCTTCATGATTTGGATAATACTCTCCTTCACGTACACCAGCAGTAATTTTCCTTGGTACACCATGCGCGCCTGCTGTCATAACATCCGCAACGCTGACTCCCTTTCCACCTGCTTGCCAAGCACCTTCAAGTTGGTGTGCTGCTACCGCACCACCCCATAAAAAATCATCTCTCAAGATTCCCATCGTCCAATCGTCTCATTTCTTCACTAATTTTAAAGTACTTTTGATTCTTCTAATTTGTCTGCTGCTTCAAAAGAAATATTGTTTTCTTGTGCATAGTTCAATGCATCGATTTTCTTCACAAATGGCAAGTAGATAAAGAATCCTACAGATAATACAACTACTTGTAATAATGCTGCTTGCCAGCCTCCAACTAAGAAACCTGAGATAATCGGTGGTGTTGTCCATGGTACTTGAACAGCTGTGAACAATGGCACTAAGCCTGTATAAAGTGCAAAGTATGTGATTACCCCGGAAACTACCGGAGTCAAGATAAATGGAATCGCCATGATTGGATTCATTACGATTGGTGTAGCGAAGATAATCGGTTCATTGATATTGAAAATTGCAGGAATAACCGATAATCTACCTAATTGTTTAAATTGTGCAGAACGTGAGAAGAACACCATGAACATCACGACACCGATCGTCATCCCTGCACCTGTCACTGTCATAAATTGATCCAAAAATTGTTGTGTTACGATATGCCCACCATTCGCAACGGTTAGTGCTTGACCAGATTCAAGGATTTCTGTATTCGCTAATGAGTTTGCTTGTAAGATTGGTCCCATGATTCCCCCAACAATCGTTGAGCCATGGACACCGAAGAACCATAAGAATGGTACTAAAAATCCAATCATCAATGCGCCACCAAGTGAGTCAGTTACTCCTTGCATTGGGCTTTGGATTACTTCGTAGATCCATTGAATAACAGTTGTATTTAAGAATAAATCAAACAAACTATACACAATCAATCCAAAAGTAATTAATACCACTGCTGGAATTAATGCGGTAAATGAGTTTGCTACGTTTTCAGGTACTTGTTCCGGTAATTTGATACGGATGTCGCGTTTCAAGAACCATGTATATCCCCAACCAACAAATAAACCAACCAAGATTGCACCAATCATCCCTTGTCCACCAGTCCAAGTTTTGTCAATGATGTTCCCGATCGTAACACCGTCAGGATTTGTTACATCTGAACGCATTGTTAGCAAGAATAAGACTAACCCGATCATCCCGGCTGGAAGGCCTTCAAATCCTTCTGCTTTAACATAAGAGTATGCAATGCCTATTACTGCGAAAAATGACATAATTGCAAATGATGCACCATACGCTTGATTAAAATATTCTGCTAGTCCAGTATCCGTTACCCAAGTTGCTATTGATTCTACTGGAAAATTGGCAAGTAATAAGAAAATAGACCCAACAATCGTAAATGGCATTGTGTATAACATTCCGTTACGTAATGCAGTAATTGGTTTTGTGTTTACAAAACGTAACACTGGGGGTAGTAGTTTTTCATTGATCCACTCGTTCATCTTTTTTCCTCCTTAGTCAGTTAAATTTTTAATGCTTTTTATTTCTTGTTATTCTCTCCTTTCTTTTTACTGTGTATCCGCTTACAATTTAACTATAAGTGAATTTTTCAGTTATTTCTAGTAATTGCATTGTTACTGGGACAATTTCCAAAAAAAGAAACAAGGAATCAAGATTCCTTGTTTTTCTCTTCCATGATTCGTTGACTTGTTTGTTGTCCCAAAAGTTCTAAAAGCATAACTACTGGAACTTGTGTCGTCAGATTTAAATGTTGCTCCTTGCCATAAATCTCTGGCATGTAATAAGACAGATTATAATCCGCTAATTTTGCAATCGTGGATGTTTCATCATTCGTGATACTCAAGATTTTTGCCCCATAACGTTTAAAGTCTTCCACTTGGATGATCATCTGCGTTGTTTCCCCAGATACAGACAAAATGATAGCTAATGTGTTCTCTAGTCCTCTCGTTGGTACTGGAGCAAAAGGATCCGCAATGCTGTAAGCATTTAAACCGAGATTCATAAAGTATCTCGTTCCGTAAGACCCCAGACTCCCACTTGTACCAATTCCTGAAAACACTATATGTTCAGATGCAAAAATCAATTGTATTGCAGGTTCTAAAACTAGCGCATAACTCTTTTTATTTAATTTTTTAAAAAAAGATGTCATTTGAAAAGTTGTTTCTAAAAATTGCTTGTCTGAAAAAACCTCTTCTTCCTCCAAGCTTTTCTTGATTGTATATTTCAATTCCGAGAATCCTTGCAACCCTAGTTTACTACAGCAACGTAGAATCGATGACGTTGACACATGACAATTCTCAGAAAGTTGTCGAATCGTCATTTCACTCACCTTTTCTTTGTGTGCCATAATATATTCATAGACAATCAGCTCTAAGTCGTTTAACTGTTTGATTTTTTCTACATCGAACATTTTATCCACCTCTTTTGATAAGCACTCAGCAAAACAAGTATACCAAATACCTGTTTTTAACAAAAGGACATCGTTTAGCAAAAATAAAGGTCTGGAACGCAGCCACGTTCCAGACCTTTATCAAGCTTTTGTTTTATATCGAGAATAGTTCGGTTGCCTTATCCGGATCAGTATCATAAACTTCGAACGTTTCTCCGACACCTAAGTCTTTATAGCGTAATGTGTCTTCCATTGTCAAATGTGCCAATTCTTTTAAGTTGTTTTCTTTACTCAAATGACCTAAATAAATACGTTTCGTACGGTCGCCAATGACTTCGGTCATTACTTGCGCCCCATCTTCATTGGACAAGTGTCCTCGATCACCTAAAATACGTTGCTTTAAATTCCAAGGATAAGGACCCATTCGAAGCATCTCTAAGTCATGATTACTTTCCATCAAATAGCCATCTGCATCTTTGATGATCCCACGCATGTGGTCACTACAATATCCTGTATCTGTTAGGATAACAAATGAGCGGCCATCTTTGTAAAAGCGATAGAATTGTGGTGCAGCCGCATCGTGTGATACCCCAAAGCTTTCAACATCTAGATCCCCAAAAGTCAAAACTTTGCCCATATCAAAGATATTTTTTTGTTCAACAGGTACTTTTCCTATCAAAGGATCCATTGCTTCCCATGTCTGCTCATTCGCATAGATATCTAGATGATATTTACGCGCTAACACACCGACACCGTGAATATGGTCCCGATGTTCATGTGTAACTAAAATACCATCTAAATCAGCGGGAGTTCGTTCTACTTGAGCCATCAACTCAGTTATTTTCTTTCCACTCAAACCAGCATCTACTAACAATCTTTTTTTATCTGTTTCAATATAGAATGAGTTTCCAGAGCTACCACTTGCTAGGATACTTATTTTAAAAGCTGGTTTTTCTAAAACCATCAAATTACTTCCCTTCCAACAAATTCTGTTTCATTATACATACCTTTTTACTGGTTTTCCACCTTGGGTATGACATTATTCGTCACAATGGTATTACTCAACGCATTGACGCTTTCTACCTGAACATTGTTGTTGGACGTTTCAATGGCGATAAACCAAACTGGAACATATACATTCTTTTCGCGCACTTGTAAACTACGTGTATAGGCAAGTTCACTCCAAGTTATCTTAGAACCACTAGGTATTTTGTTATTACTATACAATGTACGAACAGCTTCTTTTTCCGTATATAGATCCATTTTTTCACGTAATTTTTCTATTTCAGTCAGATACGTTTGACTATACTTTGTAACTTCTAAGTTCGAACCATCTTTTTCAAGAGTCAATTCTAACTTTGCTGTATCATCTTGAAAAGGAATGCCTTCATATTCGGGACTTGCTTCTAATTCCATTGACTCTCCATTCAATTTAGAGAAATGTTCCCGATAATAATATTCCTCTCCGTAAAGGATGTTTTGAGGATCAGAAGTAATTTTTTCTAGACTTTTTTCAGGTTCTTCTGGATCAATTGTCAATGTATTCCCTGGATAACTCGTCAATACGTTGTCTGTTATTGATAAATCACCCTTTAATTGTTTCGAAGCTTCTTCTTCACTACTTTTTTTGATTGCATCTGCCATATTCGCTTGTTCTGCGCTCAAGTAATACCCTTGATATTTTTCTTCAGATAGCTCTCCTGTATAGGTGATATCATCATTTGCTAAGCGTTTTTCAAGCGATTCTGTACGATCTGAATGCGTCACATTATTTTCTTCACTTGCAGCTTGTTGATAGGTACTGAATAAGAAGATATTTAAACCTAAAAAAGCGAGGAAGAAGATCCATTCAATTTTTTTAAAATCCAATTATTCCGCCCCCGCTTCTTGAAGTTTTGACAATAGATCATCCAAGGAGTACCATTTTGCATCATACTTGATATACCATGTGGGTGACAAGTCCACCACTCGGTTGGTTTCTTTTACATTCTGCCACGTATACCCAACAATCAGAGAACTGATTTTATCGTTTTCTGCCCCAGCATTTGTCAATTGGTCAATTACATCCGTCGTACTTGGCAATTCAACCTCTTCATCTGACGGAATCGGTACTTGGATAGCATTTAAACTTGTTTCTATTTTTACTTGTTCATTCGTAGGTGCGTTTGAATTGATTTCAATTGAAAATTCGCCTTTACTATTTGTCCCAAAGACTGGAAAGCCTTCAACAAAAGTACGATAAATCAGTGTATTCTCATCCCGATC
>JBKEDT010000077.1:0-15987 GCA_047975565.1 Enterococcus sp.
ATGTAGAATGGGTACTCCAACAATTGCGCTCTGGAAAACAAGATATTGTGAAAGTCCATGTTCCTACGCACAAAGATAAGTACGTTGTACATCATTATCAAGCAATGCATGATAAGAATGGGGAATATGCTGGTGTAAATGAATACATTCTTGACTTGAATCCTGTCATCGACTGGTATTTAAAACAAAGTAAACAAGAATTGGTTCCTCAGGGACAAGCAGGTGTAGCAGCAAGTACGCCGGCAGTCAACACAACTGCGGTCACTGAATCAGATGCAACAAGTAGTGCGTCTACAACAGAGACTACTTCTGAACCAGTAGCCAAACCAGCAGTTGTTTCGACAGCAGCCGTGGAAAGTGATGCGACAAGTAGTGCATCAACACATTAAGTAAAGAGTAAGTAAAAAGGCAAGTCCATATTGGTGGGCTTGTTTTTTTTATAGTTGTTCAAACTACAAATAATTGCGTAATTATTTTGAAAAAAAGCCTATTTTCAAATAATAGAATACGCTGTACACTCTCTATGTAAGCAAGAGGTGTGAGGGGGATAGATATGAGACAGGAACGCTTACTCTTTTTATTAGAGAAAAGTCAGCCACATGTACTTCCATCTACAGAACTGATAGATGCACTAGCTGTTTCGGAACGGACACTTATCAATGACATCAAAAGTTTAAAAGAAATTGGTGGATCAAATGGTTTTTTCATTCATCGAGTGAGAGGAAAAGGGTATCGATTGATGATTGAAAATGAAAAAAAATATGCGCAATATAAAGAAAGCTTTTCCGAAGAAAGCTATACGGATACACCGGCATTAAGACTTGAATTATTGAAGCTAGATTTACTGCTACAAAAAGAAGAGTATGTAACTTTGCAAGAACTGTCAGAACAGCTGTATGTGAGCAAAACGACAATCAAAAAAGAAATCAATAAAACAAAAAATTTTTTTGCAAGCTACCACTTGTCTTTAAAAAGCAAGGCACATTATGGCTATTTCATTTCAGGTGATGAAGGACACAAAAGGCAGGCCATCCTTTCAATTTTAAAAACGAATGGATCTTTATATACTGAAAGATACGCTGCATTTGAAGAGCACTTTAAAGAAGCTGAACTTAGAGTATTTTTGGGTGACCTGTTACAAAGTAAAAATTTTAAAGTAAATGATGTGGTTTTTGAGAACTTAATTGTGCACATCAAACTTCTGTACTATCGTGTGAAACAAAAGAGAATGCTGGAAATAAAACAAGAACAAAATGATATTGAGCCTGTTTTTTTAGAGATGGCGAAAGATATTTTTAACTTTCTAAAAGGATCAACTTTTCCTGATAATGAAAAGGCTTACTTAGCGATTCAATTACAAGGAAAAATAAACAATTTATTAGATGATGCAAGTTACCGTACTTTAAAAAAGCGGATTGTAGAAACATTATCTATACTTGATCATTCGTATCGAACGAGCTTTGTTACGGATAGTGAATTGATTGATTCGTTAATCCTACACATTGCACCACTTAAACAGAGGATATTAAACGGCAATCAGTTAGAGAATCCAATCATTGATGATATTTATAGTAGATACGCACCAATCTTTAATTTAACGTTAGCCTTTAATGCACTGCTGTTTGAAGATACATCTGAACAGCTTGATAAAAGTGAAATTGGTTATCTAACTGTTTATTTTGCTGCTAGTTTAGAAAAACAAGCAGATTTACTTAAATGTATGTTTAAAAAAATTGCAGTTATCTGCGGAACTGGTGGTGGAACGTCCTACTTATTAAAAGTTCAACTTGAACGTATTTTTCAACAAGCAACTATAAAGTCTTTTGCACTGAATGAAGTAGCGAAAATTGATTCAGCATTTGATTTGATTATTTCTACTGTCCCATTAGATGTTGAAGTAAAGATACCGATTATTTATGTGTCACAGCTGTTAACTCAACAGGAGTTAGCAAGAATCGAACGGGAAGTTACTTTATTTGATCGAGAATGTACTGATCTTGCTGATACTGCGAAACAAATAAAGAGACTTTTTCGACCAGAAGCGTTTCGAGTCATCGAGCAAAGAAATGCTAGCTATTTCTCTATATTAGAAGAAGAAAGTAGATATATCGAAAAAATGGAATGGGCTGGTACTGGTTTCTCAAAAAGTGTTCTAGAAAGAGAAAATTTAATAGATACAATTTACCTTGGAGGTGTAGCTGGGCCGCATCCAATGAAAGCTTCAGCAATTGAAGAGCTTATAGATGTTGTTGTTTTCCCAAATGGTATTATCCACAACGGAAAAGAAGTGTCCTTGCTATTTTTGATTAATATTCGGTCGAATCACTTAGCACTTCATCAAGAAATTAGTCGTCTCTTATTAAGGATAATGGAAGATGATGTTTTAAAAAGAAGAAAGCAACTGATAAACTATATAGATTTAGAAAATTATTTAAGTGAATTAATGAGAGGATGAAGCACATTGGAAAATCAAGAAATGTCTATCTTTCAAATTATTTCTGCATCTGGAGATAGTAGAGGAGCAGCTTTTGAAGCTTTACGCAATGCTCGAAAAGGAAATTTTGAAGAAGCTGACAATAAAATGAAAGAAGCAAAATCAAAAAGTATTGTGGCTCACGATATTCAAACAGAATTAATCACAAAAGAAATAAACGGAAATCCATCAGAGATTAATTTATTGATGATCCATGCGCAAGACCATTTGATGAGTAGTTTACTAGCGAGAGATTTAATTGAAGAAATGATTGAAATGTTACGAGAACAAACTAGCAATAAAATAAATAATTAAAATATAGGAGGAATAAAAATGAAAACGCTTTTAGTATGTGCCGGAGGATTTTCAACAACCATGATGATGGAGTCAATGAAGAAAGTAGTACGTAGTTCACAAAAATTAGATGAAAAAGATTACCCTATGGAAGCGATTGGTGTCGATAAACTAGAACGTTATATCAATAATTATGATGTAATCTTAGTTGGTCCACAATTAAGCCATAAATACGACTATATTCAATCAGAAGCAACAAAAGTCAACAAGCCTACTGTTTTACTAACTTCAGATATCTATGGATCTATGGATGGAGCTACAGTAATGAAACAAGCTTTAGTTGCTTTTAGAAAAAGCCAATTAGTCTAAACTGAATAGGAGGAGAAAAATATGGATCAAAAGAAACACGGAACATTTGATAAAGTCGAAGGATTTATTCGAAAAACCTTAGTTCCAGTTGCTAATAAAGTAGATAGTAATCCTTATTTGACGGCAATCAAAAAAGGGATGGTAGTCATGACACCGGTCTTGTTATTAGGTTCTATTGCTGCCATCTTTCCATCAATCCCAGAAATTATTCAGACTAAAGGTGTTACTAATTGGTTTGAAACGTATGGCTATATCTTTAGTATTATCTCAAAAGTTTCTTTAGGGTTAGTGGGATTGTATGCAGTACTGGCAATATCATATTTTTTAAGTGAAGCGTATAAATTATATACGGTTGGTTCGATGATGCTGTCTGCCATCGCCTTTTTAATTGTCGCAATGGATGTGGATGAAAATGGGAATATCATCTCGACGTATTTGGATTCAAAAGGATTATTTACTGCAATTTTTATTGCAATTATTTCAGTTAAAATCTATCAATTCTTCACGAAACATCAATTAGTTATAAAAATGCCGGAAGGTGTACCAGATTTTGTTTCAAGTTCTTTTGAATTGATTACACCAACTGCAGCTATTGGCGTGCTATTTATTACTGTACGAGCACTAGTTGATAGCATGACAGGGGGCGTATTGTTACCACAAGTCATAATGAACACGTTAGCTCCAGCAATCAATGGTTTAGATTCTTTATGGGTTATCTATTTAGTCCTTTGTTTACGTCTGATTTTTTGGTTCTTTGGGATACATTCTGCAGTCTTGTCACCTATTCTTTCGCCAATTGCTGTGCAATATTTGTCGGAAAATATTGCAGCGCATGAAGCCGGTGAACCGTTGACACATGTTATAACTGGAGGAACACTCTCGGCTTTCGCCAACTTTACTGGATCTGGTGTTACGATTGGCCTAGTCATCGCAATGTTGATTAGTAAATCGAAACGCTACAAAAAAGTGGGGGCTGTAGGTTTGCTTCCTTCATTATTTGGAATTAATGAACCAATTTTATTTGGGGTCCCCATTATTTTGAATCCAGTCTTGATGATTCCATTTATCTTTGGGGGTGCATTTGTAGGAATGTTACCAATGATAGCAATGAAGATGGGGCTACTTAATTATCCGATTTTTGATCCGCCATATGTACCAGTCTTTGTAGAAGGATTTTTGACAGGATTTGATTGGCGCTCTATTTTTATTCAACTTGTTCAAATTGGCTTGTCTTTCGCATTGTACTTACCATTCTTTAAAGTATTGGAAAAACAAGAATTAGAAGCGGAACAAGCAAATGCAAACAAAACTGAAGTAATTTCAGATGAAGATGCACTACTATTAGGCGATCTTGATTTTTAAAACTATAAGAACCGTGATAAATCATCTTGATTTTTCATGGTTCTTTTTAGAAAAGGGAATGCATATGAGAATTGAAAATATAAGAAAACAGTTGGAAAAAATGAATTTAGACGGACTCTTGGTGACAAATAAGATAAATCGTAGGTATCTCACTGGATTTACAGGTTCATCTGGTGTTCTAGCTGTTACAAAAGATGAAGTTTGTCTGATTGTAGATGGACGATATACAGAGCAAGCAAAGAAACAAGCACCAGAAATTAAAGTTATTGTTCCGCCTGTCGGTACAAATGTGTTCGATTTTTGGCACCCAATCAGGGGTACGAAGTGGGGTATTGAGCAAGCAACACTTTCATATAGTGAATATTTATTAATCAAAGAACGTGCTGAAATATATCAAATAGATTTAGTTGAAACTATAAATTTGATAGAAAAAGCAAGAATAGTCAAATCTCGAGAAGAACAGCAGTGCATAAAAGAAGCTGCAAGAATTAGTGATGCAACATTAATGAAGATTTTACCAATGATACAAGTAGGTATATCAGAATTAGAATTAGCCAATGAAATTGATTATTATAGTAAACAAATTGGTAGCCAAGGTGCTGCTTTTGAAACAATTGTTGCCTCAGGAAAACGCACAGCTTTACCTCATGCTCACGCAAGTAAGAATAAAATAAGCGATAATTCTTTATTAATGATTGATTTTGGGAGTATTGTAGATGGCTATTATTCAGATGTTACCCGTACTTTTGCAATTGGGAAGGTTTCAAGAGAGGTCAAACAAAGTTATCAGCATTTATTAGCTGCTCAAAAACAGGCAGTAGCTAGTGCTAAAAAGGGAACTACCTTACGTATGGTTGATAGCATTGTAAGAAAATCTTTAGCAGAACATGGATTGGACGCTTATTTTACTCATAACACGGGACACGGGATAGGACTATCTTGTCATGAATTTCCTGCTGTTGGGCCAAATACAGATGTACTTGTACAAGAAAAAATGGTTTTTACAGTCGAGCCAGGTATCTACATCAAGGATCAATATGGCATACGGATAGAAGATGATATTTTGATTGATGAAAATGGAGAGCCTAGAGTATTAACCAAATTTACTAAAGAATGGACGGAAATAGCATGTACACAAAAGATTTATTAATAGAATTAAGCAATATAAATGGCATTTCGGGTAGAGAAACAGATGTGCAAAAAAGTATCTTAAAACATACAGATAGAAAAACGACTGTAGATGCGATGGGAAATGTTTTTATAGGTAATAGGAAATCCCAAAAAACAAAGGTAGCACTTTGGGCCCATATGGATGAAGTCGGTTTTTATGTCCGTAGGATTACGGATGATGGATTTATTTTATTTGAGCAATTAGGTAATTGGTGGGGACATGCTGTTTTAGGTCAACAAATGCAGTTAACTATTCGAAAAACTGGGCAAGTGATTCAAGGGGTTGTAGGGACTCTTCCTGCAAAAGCACATCCGTTACAAAAAGTTGTTCCAATTGAAGAAATGTATTTAGATGTTGGGGCAATAACTGGTGAAGAATTAATACAACTTGGTGTTCAGCCCGGAGATATGTTAACTCCTGCAACATCAGCAAATTTAACTTTCAATGAAAAAAATTTGATAGGTAAAGCATTAGATAATCGTGTAGCATGTACAGTGATTCTCCAGACGCTAAAAAGATTCAGTGAAGAAAAAATTGACTTAATTGGTGTCGCAACTGTACAAGAAGAAGTAGGAACGCGAGGGTCTCAAGTTGCAGCAAAAACTATAGATGCAGATTATAATTTTGTGATTGATGTTGCGAATGGAAAAGATACACCTAAAGCTGCAGAATACCCTTTTCGAATATTAGGAAATGGTCCGGGTCTCGTTTTAAGTGATAAAACTGCTCTAGCCACAATAGAACTGCTTGATTTTGTTCAAGAAACTGCGGAAAGAAACAAAATAAATTATCAATATGATTCCTTTAGTGGTGGAGGAACAGATGCTGGCTCTGTTCTATTAAGTAATGGAAAACCGACAATGGTGATTAGTGTACCTGTGAGATATTGCCATTCTTGGAATTCGATGGTTGCACTTTCAGATATAGAGGCAACCATTGAACTATTGTGCGCTGTAGTGGAGCGTATAGAAGCGGGTGAATTATGAGTAACTTTTATAATGAAAAATCAAGATATGGAACTTATTCTACTCAGTGGGATTTTATACAAGATCGTTTTGAAGAAGCAAATTTATTGCCGTTTTCTATTTCAGACACAGACTTCACTATCCCTGACGGCACGGTAAAAAAATTAAATCAAGCTGTAGATAGAGGCTTTTTTGGATATACTCGTTGGAATCATACGGATTATAAACAAGCGATAATATCTTGGTTTGATAAAAGATTCACTACGTTTATTAATGATGAATGGATAGTTTATAGTCCAAGCGTAATTTATAGCTTGTCCACATTTATTCAATTATTGCATAAAGAAGACAAAAAAGTGGCGACTTTTACACCTTGTTATGATGCTTTTTTTGAATGTGTGAACCAAAATGAGTGCTTATTATTAGAAATTCCTTTAATTCAAATAGAAGAGAATCGAATTGATTTTAAACAAGTAGAGGTAGTTTTTAAACGTGAACGCCCTTCGATATTTTTATTGTGTAATCCGCATAATCCTACTGGACGTGCATTTAGTGAAAATGAACTTATACAGTTAATAAAATTATGTAATCAGTATTCCGTGGCAATCATTAGTGATGAAATTCATATGGATGTTTGTAGAAAGGACGTACAACATCATCCTATAGTAGTGTATATTGATCTAATCGATGTACCATGCGTACTTTTGTCTTCTGCTTCCAAAACATTCAATTCTCCAGGACTAGGAGGATCATATGCTTTAGTGCCTGATACCGAGTTACGAAACAAATTTTTGACACTATTAAAAGGACGGGATGGACTGTCGTCTATACCTTACCTATCACTGCTTGCCACTATGGATTGCTATAGCTTTCAAGAAGGTTGGGTAAATGAACTAAACAAAGTAATTGATGAAAACTTCAATTATTTGAAAGTAGAATTGAAGCAGCATTTAAACTTAGACTTTACTATACCTGACGCAACCTATTTAGCTTGGATTGATTTAAATATGTTTGATTTTTCAATTGAAGAACTACAAAAGCAACTAGTTCATCAAGAAAAAGTTGCGATGATGAGAGGCGACGTTTATGGAGAAGAAGGCAGTGGGTACTTACGTTTTAATCTAGGTGCGCCAAAAGAGAAGATCATCGTCGGAACCGAACGGCTCATCCATGCAATCCAGTCTTTAAAAGAAAATAGCCAATAATTTATCCAAAAAAATAGGGCATCTACTTTCTTTACTGAAGGTTAGGTGCCTTATTTTTGTCATTTTACAAATTAAATTTGCGTAGTCCTTTATTGTGATTCTTTGGATTCTGAAGCATAATAGTAGAGCGAGAAGTAATTCGATGAGATGAGAGGAACAACTATGAAAACAGTTATTTTAGCCGAAAAACCATCACAAGCGAAAGCTTATGCAGATAGTTTCAAGAAATCTGCACGAAAAGATGGGTATTATGAAATCATCGACCCTTTGTATCCTGAAGGAGCGATTATTACCTATGGATTTGGTCATTTAGTAGATATGGTACCGCCTGGTACGTATGATCCACGGTGGAAAAAATGGTCATTAGAAGAATTACCGATTTTTCCGGAGAAGTATCGATTTGAAGTACCAAGAGATAAAAAGAAACAGTTTGCTATCGTAAAAAAATTCTTAAAAGATGCGGAGACAATCGTCATTGCAACAGATAGCGACCGCGAAGGCGAGTCTATTGCCTGGTCGATCATCCAACAAGCTGGTGCTTTTACAAAAGGAAAGACCTATTTACGGTTATGGATCAACTCATTGGAAAAAGATGCTATTTATCAGGGGTTCCAAAATCTTCAACCTGGACAAAATTATTTTCCAAAATTCAAAGAAGCACAATCAAGACAAATTGCAGATTGGTTGATTGGAATGAACGGGAGCCCACTATATAGCTTGCTTTTGAGAAAAAAAGGAATCACTGGCAGCTTTTCTTTAGGACGTGTTCAAACGCCGACGCTATTTATGATTTATCAGTTGCAAGAAGCAATCAAAGTTTTTGTGAAAGAACCTTATTTTGAAGGCAGTGCTTTAATCACTAGTCAAGCAGGTGAGTTTTCTGGAAAACTTGATCCAAAGAAAAAATTTAAAACAAAAGATGAAGTCATTGCGTATTTAAAAGAAAAAGGAGCAGTCCCAGGGGAACAAGAAGGCGTTATTCGCGA
Organism: Enterococcus sp.; assembly: GCA_047975565.1. Classification (GTDB taxonomy): domain Bacteria; phylum Bacillota; class Bacilli; order Lactobacillales; family Enterococcaceae; genus Enterococcus_B. The sequence goes on from JBKEDT010000077.1 coordinate 8,826, forward strand.
TGTAGAAACAAAACAAAAAAGCCTTGTCAGCCCAAGACTGTTTACATTATCCAGTCTACAATCACGCATGAACCAACTGATGAAGGCAAGTGCAAAAGCAACACTTGAAGCGACACAAGGATTATATGAGGCAAAATTTTTAAGTTATCCACGAACAGATACACCGTTTATTACGGATAGCGAGCATGCGTATCTTGTGCAAAACTTAGAGCGCTATAAGAGTTTTTTTGGATTAGAAACTACCGAAACACCGGTACATCAAGCCAAACGTCGCTTTGTACAGAACGACCAAGTACAAGAACACCATGCAATCATTCCAACAAAAACGATTCCGACAAAAGCACGCTATGAGAAACTCTCTCCTTTACAAAAGGCAATCTATCAACAAGTTGTAAAGACTACGATTGCGATGTTCGCCAAAGAGTATGTCTATGAAGAGACAACGGTTTTCACTGGCGTGCAACAATTAGTACTCAAAAGCGTGGGCAAAGTACCGATCCATTTAGGCTGGCGACAAATTCTTCCGGTTGGAAAGAAAGAACAACAAAAAGACACACTTTTACCTAAAGTAATGGCTGGAGAAAGCGTCCGTGTGACATTAGAAACACTCGAAAAAGAAACACAACCACCAAAACCCTATACGGAAGGTACACTGATTACTGCAATGAAAACTGCTGGGAAAACAGTCGACGATGAACAAGCGCAAGAAATACTCAATGAAGTTGAGGGAATCGGTACCGAAGCCACACGTGCAAATATTATTGAAACGCTTAAAAAGAAAGAATATATCCAAGTAGAGAAAAATTATTTATACGTGACGCCCAAAGGAAGTATCCTGTGCCAAGCAGTTGAGAAAGAAGCACTCTTGACCAGTGCAGAAATGACAGCCAAGTGGGAAGGTTACCTAAATAAAATCGGGAAGCAAGAAGGATCACAAGAAGCATTCTTAGCGAATATCAAAAAGTATATTACGCATCTCTTAGATGTTGTGCCGCAACAATTAGAACAAACAGACATGACCCAATTACAAGCAGCACATAAGCAAGTTCAATCAGAAAAACCGGCAACCGGACTGCTAGGTGTCTGTCCAAAATGTAAAAAAGGAAAAGTTAACCTATATCCTAAAATTGCTACATGCAACAATAAAGAATGTGATTTCAAATTATGGCCAACCATTGCAAAGAAGAAACTAACAAAAACAGCAATGAAAGAATTATTAAAAGATGGGCGAACGAGTAAACCAGTTAAGGGGATGAAAGGAAAGAAAGGTTCTTTCGATGCGTATATTGTTTTAAAAGAGGACTTTACTACAGGTTTCGAGTTTCCAAATAATCCAACCACAGCACCTAAATAAGTGTGCTGTGGTTCCTTTTTTCCTCCTTTTATTGAAAATCTGTGAAATTTCCAGTATACTTTATAAGAAGAACAAACGTTTGCTTTTTGTTCTTCAGTTAGAGGGGAATGGGGTTTGGAAACTTGAAACGAAAATTAAATGCTTCACTAAACTACTTGATGGGAATCTTTGTCTTAATAGCCGGGTATCAAGCATTGATCAAATATCCGACACATGGGACAGAATTATTGAACCTAACAAGTGGCCATAATGCATATTCACCTACGCTGATATTGTCAACACTAACAGCAGGGCTAAAAAGTGCGATGTACTTTTTAAACTCAACAATGAATATGTTCAAACGAAAAAAACAACGCAAGCAATTGCTCTTTATTTTAGCAGCAGCAGCAATCATTTATTTTTTACCAGTTATCACGCAATTTGCGCAAACAATCATGCAGTAAAACTAGAAGGAGAAAAACTCCTTCTGGTTTTTTGTTTATGTGAAAAGAGAATTCAACTAACTTATATACATAACGAGTTAATGTGGTTTTTTAGTGCATTATTCAAAAAATACTAGCTTGTTCAAAATAACGAATTTATCTATGCTATAATATTTGGGTAGTCTTAATTATGACGGTAGCTACTCAGGGGGTGGTGCGTATGCGCATTTTCCTACTTCATCGAAGGGAGTAGCATTTTTGTCTGTTGCTGAAGCAATGGGATTGATGTTTCAATTTGGTTCATTGATCCTTGCATTAGTTGGCGTGATGCTTACTATTAGCAAAAACAACAAAAAATAAACCCGTCATAAAACTCTGGCAAGTTTGACGGGTTTATTACCGATTAAATTCTGCTACCGTTTAAGGCTACATCGAGCTATGTTGACGCATAGCTCTTTTTCTTTGTCTTCAGTATAGCAAAGTATGTTCAAGTGTGCAAATAGAAGAAAATTGCTTATGACACATACGCTAAATGAAGTAGCAAAGCACTCAGGATATCAATTTCTTGAGTGCTTTTTTTGTATAAATAAACAACAATATGCGAATATCACGTCGGTATTTTTTGCATTTGATGTATAAAAACAGTTTTATTTTCATCTAAATGTATATTTATATTGAAAAACATAAATTATTCTACTTAAGGTCGGCTTAAGGTTCTTTATATAACTTTGTTATCAGAAATAAGCAAACAAAGGAGGAAAGAAGATGAAACTAAAAAAGGTTTTTCAACGAAAAGAAACAAAATATTTGCTGACACAAGAACAATTCACTCTTTTCTTCGAAGAATTACAACACTACATGGAAATCGATGAATACGGCTTACACACCATCTTATCTTTATATTTTGATACAGAGGATTTTCGTTTTATTCAAAAATCGATGCAAAAGCCAAAGTACAAAGAAAAATTTCGTGTACGTAGCTATGGGGTTCCACGGCAAGAGACGCCTGTATTTTTGGAAATAAAGAAAAAGGTAAAGGGAATTGTTTACAAAAGGCGGGTGGCTACTCCGTACAACACCTACACGAATTGGTTACATGAAAAGACATTCAAAGAAACAGCCGAAGCAGCACCCACTCAAATCGAAAAAGAAATCAATTGGTTATTTAAGAAGAATAAAGACTTAGAACCAAGAGTGCTAATTGCTTATGATCGTCTTTCAATGTTTACGGAGGAGGATTCAGAGTTTCGCGTAACGTTTGATCAAAAAATTCGCTTTCGTTCTACTAAACTCGATTTAATGATGGGGAGTGGTGGAGAGCTCGTTGCTCCAGAAATCGGCGTGCTGATGGAGGTCAAGGCCATGGGCGCTTATCCGTTATGGTTTGTTCACTTACTAAATAAGCATGCGGTACGAAAAGGAAGTTTTTCGAAATACGCAGAAACATATAAAAGACATTTATTTACAAGAACCCAGGAGGAAGAAAATTATGTTGTCTAGTTTATTTGAATCAGGAGCTACGATCCATTTGCAGGATCTATTATTATGTATTGCTGTATCTTTATGTTTAGGAGTACTTGTCGCTGTGATCCATATGCAGCGCAATGTGTACACAAAAAGTTTTGTGATTACTTTAGCTGTTTTACCAGTTTTAGTACAATCCGTTATCATGCTAGTGAACGGAAATATGGGAACAGGTATTGCCGTAGTCGGTGCGTTTAGTTTAGTTCGATTCCGGTCAGTCGCAGGGGGTTCTCGAGAAATCACAAGTATTTTCTGGTCAATGGGTATCGGGATTGCTACCGGAATGGGCTATATTGCATATGCACTTGTTTTTTCAGCAATTGTATCCGTCTTTGTTTTAGCACTCTATGCGTCTTCATTTGGCAATCGCGAGAAGGTTGCTGAACGAGAATTAAAAATCACTATCCCAGAAGATTTAGATTACCCAGATTTATTTACGGATATCTTTGATAAATATGCGTATACCAATCACTTAGATTCTGTTCGTACGACAACAATGGGGAGTCTGTATGAATTACGTTATGTTTTGCTATTAAAAGACCAAGGAAATGAGAAAGAATTAATTGATGAAATTCGTATTCGTAACGGAAACTTACCAATTGTTTTAGGAAAAGTAGCCACAAATCGTGATGAATTATAATAGAAAGGAAAGATTATATGAAAAAAATCGTTTATTCACTTCTTTTATCAACTGTTTTACTTGCTTCGTGTACACAAGCAGAGGATACTTCGCAAAGTAGTGCATCACAAGACAGTAGCACCACACAGACGTCGACAACTACAACGACGACCTCATCATCTTCTTCAGCAGAAGCAACGACGTATTACGGCGACTACAAAGATGAAGATTTAGAGACATCCTACAAGAAAGCAGATGCGACCACCATCAAATTATCTGATGAAACCACTGTGAAAGGAGAGGGTGTGACAGTTGATGATCAAACAGTAACGATAACTGCAGCTGGAACGTATGTTGTTAGTGGCGAATTAACGGGGCAATTGGTCGTTAACGCACCTAAAGATGCCACCGTTCGTTTGATTTTTAACGGAGTAACCATTACAGGTGATTCAAGTGCTGCTGTCAATGTTCAACAAGCAGACAAAGTGATCACAACTTTGGCAAAAGGAACAACAAATACCTTGAAAGATTCAGATACCTATGAACTAGCAGATGGCGAAACAGAGCCAGATGCAACATTCTACAGCAAAGAAGATTTGACAATCAACGGAACAGGAAAACTGGTTGTTGAAGGAAATTACAGTAATGGTATTCGCAGCAAGGACGACTTAACGCTTGTCTCAGGAACGTATGAAGTAACAGCGAAAAATAATGCACTGAAAGGGAAAGATTCCGTAGCGATTCGTGATGGAAAGTATACGTTGACAACAACAGAAGGGGATGCGATTCAAGCGAATAATGCAGAAGACGATACGAAAGGCTATGTCGCAATTGACGGTGGGAAATTTACTATCGCAAGTGGACGAGATGGTATCCAAGCAGAAACAAATATTAATGCGCAAAATGCTGAAATGAGTATCAAAACGGCAGATGGAGCAGAGAGCACGGACATTGATACAGAGGAAAGCTATAAAGGGATGAAGGCTGGTAATGCATTAGTAATTAGTAGTGGTACGTATACAATCGATAGTGCTGATGACAGCATTCACTCAAACAATACGTTTGAATTAAAAGCTGGAACAATTACTGCGAAATCTGGAGATGATGGGATTCATGCGGATAGCCAATTAACAATTTCTGGAGGTACGGTAGATATCCAACAATCTTATGAGGGGATTGAATCCTCTGTGATTACGCTAAAAGACGGTGATGTTTCTGTTGTTGCAAGTGATGATGGATTAAACGCTGGTGGTGGTAGTGATACCGATGAAGGAACGGGTCAATTTGGCGCAGATTCATTTGGTGGAGGCGGTGGTGCTCCTGATGAATCAGATGATAGCAAATCAATTGAAATTTCTGGTGGGACACTGCACGTTGAATCAGACGGTGATGGTATCGATAGTAACGGAAATATTACCATGTCTGGTGGTACAGTTACGGTAGATGGTCCAACAAATGGCGGAAATGGCTCACTTGATTACGGTGGTGAATTTAACTTAACGGGCGGAACATTGATTGCTGCTGGTTCGACAGGAATGGCTCAATCCGTGAGTGATAGCTCCACACAAGCAACTGCATCTGTTACCTTCGATGCTACACAAGAAGCAAATACGTTGTTTAGTTTGAAAGATAGTGACGGGAACACCGTTGTGACATATCAACCTAGCAAGGCTTATCAAAACGTTGTTGTTTCAACACCAGATATGTCAACAACAGGAACCTATACGATTGTAAATGGTGGTTCTACAGATGAAACTGAAACCAATGGCCTTTATGCTACTGGAACAGCTGTTTCTGATGGAACCGAAACAGGAACCTTTACATTCGCATCGGCCTTAAGTAGTGTGGATCAATCTGGAGCAGCAGTAACAACTGGACAAATGGGTGGCGGCCCGCAATAATAAGAAGAAAAGCTCGTTCTACAATGATGTTTTAGTAGAACAAGCTTTTCTTTTCAGTGCAATAGCAGATAAATCATGCAGCTTATTTTACAACGTGATGACAACGTGATAACATATAGCTGAGGTGAATAATTATGGCAAATATAAATATTCGTATAGATGAAGCAACAAAAGAAGAATCTAAAGAAATTCTAGAAGCGCTTGGATTGGATTTATCAACTGGAATAAAAGCATTTTTGAAGCAAGTGATCGCAAAAAATGGTATACCGTTTGATTTAACCTTAAATGAATTAGATAAATCAATTTTACAGATGCAACAAGGCGACACAAAAAAAGTAGCTACCGTTGAACAGTTAATGGCAGACTTAGATGAAGATTGAATCAATTGAATATACGCCAATCTTTAGAAGAGGCTTTAAACGAGCGAAAAAGAAACATCTAAATATGGATAAACTTACGGCTGTGATTGAACTCATTATGACCAGAAAAACAGAAATCTTGATCAATAATTATCGAGATCATGCATTAACGGGTTCACACAAAGGCCTTCGTGAATTGCATATTGAAAAAGATTAGTTGTTGGTTTATAAAGTTACCCAGCAAGAGTTAAAGTTATATTTACTTGCTACTGGGACTCACGATGATGTTTTTCGTGAATCAAAACCATAAGTTAACTAAATAACTTCTAAATAACTTCCCAAAACACGTAATTAATTATTGATAATTACGTGTTTTGATTGTTTTTAGTGTTCACGCACATAGAATTAAAAAATGCTGTTCAATTTATCTGTCGATTATCTATAAGATTCAGCGTATATACATAGTTTGTGCATAGGATGATTATTCTATAAAATAAATCAGATACTTAGAAACTCGCTAGGGTTAACTACCTAAAATCTGTAGCAATCATACTGAATGGCAGCCTGAATCAGTCGATAGAAATTACTGCCAGGATAAATAAAAATAAAATTCAAAAAAATAAAGCATAAATGGATTTTTTATAGTTAAAATGGATGAATCAGCAAAAATATCTGTGGGGAAGACGTCAAAGCTATTTTTTATATATTTTAGTTTACATAATATATATTATGCAAAGTAGATTATCTATTATAGAAACCTCTCTTTATAGATTTAGTTACTGATTTTCGTTCATTTTGATCCATGCAAAATTATAAAAAAATTTGTACGTTGTTTCTTAAATAATTTTGTATAATTTTTATTTGCTGATTCTTTTCGTTTACTTAGAATGTTTTGTTTATTAGTAAAAAAATTATTTATAGCTATTCATGTAACTTATGAATGCTCTTTATTTAATTTATATTTTTCATCGTTAATTATCAGG
>JBKEDT010000096.1:0-35812 GCA_047975565.1 Enterococcus sp.
GATACGTATGAAAAGACAGAACCAGCAACGACAGTTATCAACAAGGAAACCATTACCTCACCTGTTGAGGGAACGGTAGCCGAATTATCTAGTGCAAAAGATGAAGCGTTTTCCACAGGGACGCTGGGAAGAGGTGTATTGATTCATCCAACGAATGGGGAAATTGTGGCACCGTTTGATGGAACTGTTATGACGCTATTTCCCACAAAACATGCGGTTGGTTTAGTGTCAGATAATGGGTTAGAATTGTTGATTCATATTGGTGTGGACACTGTTCAATTAGATGGAAAATATTTTGAGAGTTTTGTGAAACAAGGGGATAAAGTGAAACAAAACGACTTGCTTGTTCGATTTGATTTAGCAGCCATCCAAGCAGCAGGGTACAGTGTAGAAACGCCAATCATCATTACCAATGCCACAGATTATCTGGATATTGTTGAAAATGAAATGGGCAATAAACAAGTTGGTGATCAGGTGTTAACTGCACTTATTTAATCTAAATACAGGACAACGAAATCATTCGCTGTCCTGTATTTACTTAGTTTGGTAAAAAGGAATCTTGTAATTGAAAGGAAGTAAAAGGAACTTCTTCCATAATTGCTGAACTACTTGGTCGCTTGTCCACGACAGCACCAACTTTGATAATATGTGCGAGATTTTTTTGATAATCATCTGCAAATACACAGCTATAAAGAGTATCAAGCAAATAACAAATCGAAGTGTTTGTTGTGAAATTACCGATTTTTGAATAGAGACGTTCACGCGTAGTCATACGTAAGGCAACATTACTCATTCGAGCCAACGTATTGTCGCCAATGCTAGTAATCGCTAAAATCGGAATATTTTGTTGTGCTAAGATATCCGCAGTTGCTTGGACCATTTTGTTTTCTCCCGTGTAGGAGATGAGGATAGCACAAGTTTTTGGTAAACAATTATAGGCCTCGTAAGCAGACTCACCAAAGGTTGTCACTACATGGACGGGTTTTTGGATACGTTGCATTTTTAAGGCAAAATCTTGTGAAATCAATGTGTGCGCATTGCTAGCAAATATTTTGATTTGTTTGGCTTCAAGCAATAGTTTTTTTGCCTGTGCTAAGTCATCATGTGTGAGTAAAGAAAGCGTATCGGCAAGCGTCGTTTTTTCTAACGTTGCGATTTTATTTGCGATAGTGAGGATGCCATCTGTCTGTCCAAAAGGTAGATTAGCATCTACTTGCTCAAAATAGCCTTGGAGATAACTTTGTTCGGCTGTGAATGCGTCGCGTAATTCTTTCCAACCGGAAAATTGCAGCTTTTTAGCGATTCGGATCAATGTCGAGGGATGAACAAATGTTTTTTCTGCGATTTCTTTGATTGTCAAGAGTGCTAAATCTTGTGGATGTGCAAACATAAACGCAATCACACTAGCTTCTGCGGGAGAGAAATTGGTTTGTTTTAATTTTTCTGAAATCAGCATAAGGCGCCTCCTTTTATTTACACAAATTATACAATGTTTGTAAATGAATAGTAAGCGCTTTTTCAAAAGAAAAGCGTATTTTTTAGATAAATGTAAATGTTTTTTACAAGTTATAACACTTTATACTCTATTTTTTGTAAACGCTTTATTTAATTACTTAAAAAGTATCGAATGAACTATTTACATGAATGATAATAAACTTGTAAATAAATCTAAAGGAGCGAGACGATGACAAAAGGCGTAAAAATTGCAACAATCGGTGGCGGCAGTAGTTACACTCCAGAGCTTATGGAAGGATTTATTAAACGATATGATGAGTTACCTATTCGTGAAATTTGGTTAGTTGATGTAGAAGCCGGCCGCGAAAAACTTGAAATCGTAGGTACAATGGCACAGCGTATGTGGGATGCCTCTCCATATGATGTAAAAATTTATATGACTTTAGACCGTGAAGAAGCATTGAAAGATGCTGATTTTGTAACAACGCAATTTCGTGTGGGGCAACTAGATGCACGTGTGAAAGATGAGCGTATCCCAGCCTATTATGGAATGATTGGCCAAGAGACAAACGGAGCGGGTGGAATGTTTAAAGCGTTCCGAACAATCCCAATCATTTTATCTGTTGTTGAAGATATGAAACGCCTTTGTCCAGATGCTTGGTTGATTAACTTTGCAAATCCAAGTGGCATGGTTACAGAAGCCGTTGTTCGCTATGGAAAATGGGACCGTGTGATTGGCTTGTGTAATGTTCCAGTAATGGCAATGATGATCGAGCCAGAATTACTTGGTGCAAAGAAAGATGAATTGATTTATAAATTTGCAGGCTTGAACCATTTCCATTGGCATAAAGTCGCAGATAAAAATGGGAAAGATGTCACATTACAAATGATCGACCGCTTATTCTCAGAAGACAATGGATTACCAAAAAATATTTTTGATGTTCCATTCTTCAAAGAGCAACTTCAGCAAATGAAGATGATTCCTTGTGGCTACCATCGCTATTACTATCGTGAAGAAGAAATGTTGAACCATGCGTTGGAAGAATACAAAACGATTGGTACACGCGCACAACAAGTAAAAGAAACTGAAGCAGAGCTCTTTGAATTATATAAAGATCCAAATCTAGACCATAAACCTGAACAATTGCAAAAACGTGGTGGGGCATATTACTCAGATGCAGCCTGCGAAACAATTGCATCTATTTATGGAAACAAAGAAACACAGATCGTTGTGTCAACGAAAAATGAAGGGGCAGTTCCAGACCTTCCAGCAGATTGCGTCGTAGAAGTAACAGCATATGTTGGTGCACAAGGTGCGCGTAACGTAGCCTTTGGATCATTACCACCTGCAGAACGTGGTTGGTTGCAAGTGATGAAAAATATGGAATTACTGACAATTGAAGCTGCGGTAACAGGAGATTATGGCACAGCACTTCAAGCATTCATTATCAACCCACTGGTACGTTCTGGAGAAACAGCAAAACGAATCATGGATGAATTATTCATTGCACATAAAGAATATTTACCGCAATTTGCTGAAACGATTGCTCGATTAGAAAAAGAAGGCATTGAAGTACAAGATGAAATTGCACGTGAATTGAGCAAAAAAACAGCAACTATGGCATAGAACATACTGAAATTGATACAGAAGAGGAGAGACAATCATGGGATTTAGAAAAGACTTTTTATGGGGCGGCGCTACTGCTGCAAATCAATGTGAAGGTGGGTACGATGAAGGTGGCCGTGGATTAGCCAACGTGGATGTTGTGCCAATCGGCGAAGATCGTTTTCCAGTAATTACAGGAAACAAGAAAATGTTTGATTTTGATGACGAACATTTTTATCCTGCGAAAGTAGCAATTGATATGTACCATAACTATAAAGAAGATATTGCGATGTTTGCTGAAATGGGCTTTAAAACATATCGCTTATCCATTGCTTGGAGTAGAATCTTCCCAATGGGTGATGAAAAGGAACCTAATGAAGAAGGATTGAAATTCTACGAAGATGTCTTCAAAGAATGTCAAAAGTACGGAATCGAACCATTAGTGACAATCACTCACTTTGACTGCCCAATGCATTTGATTGAACAATACGGCGCATGGCGTTCAAGAGAACTTGTAGGCTTCTACGAAAATCTATGTAACGTCATCTTCCGTCGCTATAAAGGGCTTGTAAAATACTGGTTGACTTTTAATGAAATCAACATGATTTTACATGCGCCATTTATGGGAGCAGGTCTTTACTTTGAAGAAGGTGACAACCAAGAACAAATCAAATATCAAGCAGCGCATCACGAATTATTAGCAAGTGCAATCGCGACAAGAATCGCTCATGAAGTAGACCCTGAAAACAAAGTTGGTTGTATGTTAGCAGCTGGGACAAATTATGCGTATACATGTAAACCAGAAGATGTAATGGCTGCACGTAAAGCAGACCGTGAGAACTACTTCTTCATTGATGTCCAATCACGTGGAGAATATCCGGCATATGCATTAAAAGAAATGGAACGTGAAGGAATCAAAATCGAGATGGAAGAAGGCGATTTAGAGTTATTGAAAGGACATACAGTTGACTTTATTTCCTTCTCCTACTATTCATCACGTGTTGCAACGACAGATGAAAAACTATTAGAACAAACAGCAGGAAATATTTTTGCTTCTGTAAAAAATCCTTATTTAGAAGCTAGCGAGTGGGGCTGGCAAATTGATCCACTAGGTCTTCGTATCACGATGAACGATATTTACGACCGCTACCAAAAACCATTGTTTATTGTGGAAAATGGCTTAGGCGCAGTAGATGTTCCTGATGAAAATGGCTATGTTGAGGATGATTACCGAATCGATTACTTAGCAGCGCATATCGAAGCAATGCGTGAAGCTGTTGAAGAAGATGGTGTCGATTTATTAGGCTACACAACGTGGGGCTGTATTGACTTAGTTTCAGCCGGAACAGGCGAAATGAAAAAACGTTACGGCTTTATCTATGTTGACCGTGACAATGATGGAAACGGAACGTTGAAACGTACGAAGAAGAAATCATTTGATTGGTACAAACAAGTCATTGCTTCAAATGGTGAAAACTTAGAAGTAGACGTTACTGAAAAAGTTTAATCACACGCACTCAGGATACGAAAGAACTTCGTAGTCTGAGTGTTTTCTTATTGTTTGTTGAATAATGATTCTATATAATAAGTCACAGAATTGCTTTTAGGCAGAATAGTAGACTTTCTTACTAGTTGGCTGTAAAGTAAGTTTACTTGAATTGAAATATTTGGAGGTATTTACATATGTATGATGTAATCGTAATCGGTGCAGGCCCCGCTGGGATGACTGCAGCGTTATATGCTTCACGTTCAAACTTATCTGTATTAATGATCGAACGTGGCGCGCCTGGTGGACAAATGAACAACACCGCAGAAATTGAAAATTATCCAGGATTTGACTCGATCATGGGTCCTGAACTATCAGCAAAAATGTATGACAATGTTACAAAGTTTGGCACTGAAAATGCGTATGGGATCGTTCAAGACATCAAAGATCATGGCGACTTTAAAGAAGTAATCTGTGAAGATAAGAGCTACCAAGGAAAGACAGTGATTATTGCGACAGGTTGTGTACACCGTAAATTAGGTGTCAAAGGTGAAGAAGAATTTGCTGGCCGTGGTGTCTCTTACTGTGCTGTTTGTGATGGTGCATTCTTCCGTAACCGTAAGTTAGTGGTTGTAGGTGGTGGAGACTCTGCTGTTGAAGAAGCAATTTACTTAACACAATTTGCTTCAGAAGTGGTTATTGTCCATCGTCGTGACGAATTACGTGCGCAAAAAATCATCCAAGACCGTGCATTCGCAAACGAAAAAATCTCTTTTGTGTGGGATAGTGTGCTAGAAGAAATCGTTGGGAATGAAATGGTCGTTACTGGGGTGAAGATTCGTAATGTAAAAACAGACGAAGAAACAGAGCTAGAAGCAAATGGTGTCTTTATTTATGTTGGACTAGATCCATTGACGGAACCATTTAAAGCTTCAGGCTTAACAAATGCAGCTGGTTGGATCGAAACAGACCAAAATATGCAAACATCAATGCCTGGTGTCTATGCAATTGGTGATGTTCGTGAAAAAGACTTGCGTCAAATCACTACTGCAGTTGGTGAAGGCGGAATTGCTGGACAACAAGTTTATAAATATATCGAAGCAGCAAACGAACAAGCTAAAGTATAAAAATAACTGCCTGTCTAGTAACTAGACAGGTGTTTTTTTATCAGAAATCCAATGTTATTTGAATAATATCGCTTTTTTTCATAAAAAAAGAAGAATTATTGGTTCACGCTTTCAACTCTTTTTTGAGAATGCTATACTGAAATAGAAATATATCTTAAGAAAGAGGTGTTATTTTCATGTCTTGGGAACAAGTATATGAACAATGGGTAAAAGAAGAAAATTTAGAAGAAAATCTAAAAAATGAATTATCAGATTTAGGTCAAGATCCTGAAAAATTGGAAGATGCCTTCTATGCACCTTTAGAATTCGGAACAGCAGGCATGCGTGGTATTTTAGGAGCTGGGATCAATCGAATGAACATATACACAGTACGACAAGCAACAGAAGGTCTTGCTCGTTTCATGGATGATCAAGATCCTGAAACACGTCGTCGTGGTGTGGCAATCGCTTATGATTCACGTCATATGTCACCAGAGTTCGCAATGGAAGCAGCTAAAACTTTAGCAAAACATGATATTCCTTCATTTGTCTTTGAAGCATTGCGTCCAACACCTGAATTATCATTTGCCGTTCGTTATTTACATGCTTTCGCAGGAATTATGATCACTGCATCTCACAATCCTGCAGCTTATAATGGGTATAAAATTTATGGTGAAGACGGTGGACAAATGCCACCAGCAGATGCTGATGCATTAACAAAATATGTTCGTGAAATCGATAATCCACTAGAAGTTGCCGTTCTTTCAGATGAAGAAGTCAAACACAGTGGTTTGATTACGATTATCGGTGAAGATGTCGACACACCATACTTAAAAGAAGTAAAAACTGTAACGATCAATCAAGAATTAGTCGATGAAATGGGTAAAGAACTAAAACTTATCTATACACCACTTCATGGGACAGGAAAAATGCTCGGTGAACGTGCCTTGAAACAAGCTGGGTTTGAACAATTCAAATTAGTACCAGAACAAGCTGTAGCTGATCCAGATTTCACAACAGTAAAATCACCAAACCCAGAAGAACATTCAGCGTTTGAATATGCCATTCGTTTAGGTGAAAAAGAAGGCGCTGATTTGTTGATAGCAACAGACCCTGACGCTGACCGTTTAGGTGCTGCAGTACGCTTGCCTGATGGAACCTATCAAGTATTGACAGGGAACCAAATCGGTGCGTTACTTGTTCACTATATCTTTGATGCACATCAAGCAGCCGGAACATTACCAGAAAACGCTGCTGTATTGAAATCAATCGTTTCAAGTGAATTACCAACAGCAATCGCGAAGAAATATAACGTAGAAATGTTCAACGTGTTAACTGGATTTAAATTCATCGCTGAAAAAATCCAACAATTTGAAGAAGACCATTCACATACATTTATGTTTGGGTTTGAAGAAAGCTATGGCTACTTAGTGAAACCATTCGTTCGTGATAAAGACGCGATCCAAGCGTTAGTACTACTCGCTGAAGTTGCCGCTTACTATAAGAAGGATGGCAAGACACTTTATGATGGCTTACAAATGATTTTTGAAGAATTTGGCTACTATGAAGAAAAAACAACACCAATCACAATGAGCGGAATGGAAGGATCAGCGAAAATCGCCGCCTTAATGAAAAAATTCCGTGAAGAAGCACCAAAAGAATTTGCAGGTGTCAAAGTTGTCCAAACGGAAGACTTTAAACTACAAACACGTGTAGGTTTAGACGGAAATGTTGAAAAATTGACAACACCACCTTCAGATGTATTAAAATATGTTTTGGAAGACGAAAGCTGGATCGCGATTCGCCCTTCAGGAACAGAACCAAAAATCAAGTTCTATATTGGCGTGAAAGGTGCTACACAAGAAGAAGCAGACAATAAACTTGCTTCTTATGATGCAAGCATCAAAGCACTCACTGCGGAATAGGAATGAAAGAAATGAGGGTTGAAGAAGTTGCCGGAAAGTACACTACAAATTGAAAAATTGAGCCAACTGTTTAAAGTGCTCAGTGATCCGACAAGGCTGAAAATCCTGCTGGTTTTAAGAAATGGAGAACAAAATGTGACTGCAATAGCACAAGCAGTATCCATGGAACAGTCCGCTGTATCACATCAACTGCGATTATTGCGTGAAAACCACATTGTACGTTCCCATCGTGAGGGAAAAGCAATCTTATATAGCTTAGACGATCATCACGTATTAGATATACTTGATCAAACCTTACAACACATCCGACATAATTCGTAAGAAATCATGGAAAAGCTCTCTAACCTCTTTTGAGGCTAGAGAGCTTTTGTGTTTAGGAAGTAGACTTGCAATTTTTTTTGATATCGGCTAGTATACTAGAGAACGTCCTAAGTCGTAATCATTTTGATTTGGAGGTAAAGAAGATGAATAACCAAACATTGATCGAACAATCCCTAGAAGCACTTAAAGCAAGCGGATTAAAATATACAAAAAAGCGGGAAGCAATGCTTACGTATCTTATTAAGAGAAACCGCTATGTTGCCGCGCGTGAAGTTCACGCCTATATGGACGAACTTTTCCCTGGTGTAAGTTACGACACGATTTATCGGAACCTACATGATTTTTCAGAATTAGATTTACTAGAAGAAACAGATCTAAATGGAGAAATGAAATTTCGCTTTCATTGTTGCCAAGGAGAAGTAGGGCACCATCACCATTTTATCTGTACTGTTTGTGGAAAAACCGAAGAATTACACATGTGTCCAATGAATTATTTCCAAGATCAATTAGGTGGCGGAACGATTGAAGGACACCGATTTGAAATATTTGGTCGTTGTGCAGAGTGCCAATCCGTAAACTAAAAAATAACTTATATTTCTTTTATTTTTTATGGAGAATGTCTTGACGGTCAAAAACTCATTAGCTATAATAGCAAGAGGACAGTCTTGTCTTTTGGGATACATATTTCAATGACAAAAACGGTTACTTTTTAAGCTCGGAGGGAGGGAATTAACATGTCAAAAACAGTCGTTCGCAAAAACGAATCACTTGACGATGCTCTTCGTCGCTTCAAACGTTCCGTGTCAAAAGCGGGTACTTTACAAGAATCTCGTAAACGTGAATTCTACGAAAAACCAAGCGTGAAACGCAAGAAAAAATCTGAAGCAGCTAGAAAACGTAAAAAATTCTAGTTCTTTGATGAATTGGAGTTGGTAGTGTGTCACTACTAAGTAGATTAAACGAAGACATGAAGACAGCGATGAAAGCAAAAGATAAAGAATCTTTGCAAGTGATTCGTATGTTGAAAGCGTCACTTCAAAACGAGCAAATCAAAGAAAGCCGTGAATTGACCGACGATGAAGAATTAACTGTTTTATCTCGTGAGATGAAACAACGTCGTGATTCTTTAACAGAGTTTGAAAAAGCGGATCGCAACGATTTGGTCGAGCAAGTGAAAAAAGAAATTGTAATTGTTGAAAAGTACATGCCAGAACAACTTTCTGACGAAGAAATCCAACAAATCGTTCAAGAAGCAATTACACAAACAGGTGCTTCATCTGTCAAAGAATTTGGTAAAGTAATGGGTGTTGTAATGCCTAAAGTCAAAGGAAAAGCAGATGGAAACACAGTGAATGCAATTGTAAAAGAACTTTTACAATCTTGAGTATGCAAAATGAAAGAGGCTGGGACATTTTTATGTCTCAGCCTCTTTTTTCGAATAAATCGTGTGCCGCAAGTAACTGTTCCTTGGAATGGATTACTTTTGGTTCACTCTTTTTTTGTTTAAAAAACTTTTTCACTTTTTTTATCCGCTATATAGTTTGTTGTAAATATGGTATGATAGACAGGAATGTAGAATAAAGGAGATGTCTATTTTTGTCAGATAAATCGTCGTTTCGTTTAGAAATTCACCTAACTGCTGCAGATGATAGTAGCATGCTTTTAGGTTCTCACGATAAGCATATCAAGTTGATTGAAGAAACTACCCAAGCAGATATCTACACCCGTGGAGAATTGATTCAAATCGAAGGAGAAGAAGCTGCGGTCAAGCAAGCTGAAGCAGTGATTCGCGTGCTACAAGAGTTGATCAAACGTGGTATCCATATCAGTACACCTGATGTTGTTACTGCACTTAAAATGGCACAAAAAGGAACGCTGGATACCTTTGTCGATTTATACGAAGAAGAAATCGTCAAGGATCATAAAGGAAAACCGATTCGTGTGAAAAATAACGGACAAAAGAAATATACCGAATCTGTAAAGACACATGATGTCGTTTTTGGCATTGGGCCTGCGGGTACGGGGAAGACCTTTTTAGCGGTTGTTCTAGCTGTCTCTGCGTTGAAGCGAGGCGAAGTCCAAAAAATCATTTTGACAAGACCGGCTGTAGAAGCAGGAGAAAACCTTGGCTTTTTACCAGGCGACTTAAAAGAAAAAGTAGATCCATACCTACGTCCTGTATATGATGCACTCTATCAAATATTTGGCGTTGAACATACAAATCGATTAATGGAACGTGGCGTGATTGAGATTGCCCCACTTGCCTATATGCGCGGTCGGACATTAGATGATGCGTTCGTTATTCTAGATGAAGCACAGAATACAACAATTGCACAAATGAAAATGTTTTTGACACGTTTGGGTTACCAATCCAAGATGATCGTGAATGGGGATGTCAGCCAAATTGATCTACCTCGTGGAACAATGAGTGGATTGATCCATGCACAAAGGACATTGAAAGCAATCAAGCAAATTGATTTTGTTACTTTTGAAGCAAGTGATGTCGTTCGGCATCCAGTCGTAGCTGAGATAATCTCAGCATACGAGAAAGCGGATTTGCAACAAAAGTAAGGTTGCTTAGGAGGAAAAGTTATGCTGAATAAAACATTGCAAAAAATCGGGAAACGGCTTGGTAAGTTCTATATACCACTTCTTTTACTCGTGTTTTTTACAATTATTTGTGGAGTCACCTATGGGAGTGTCCAACAAAAAGCGACTGATTTTCAAGAAGGCCAAGTAGCTGAAGAGAGTATCCGTGCAAACAAAACCGTAGAAAACACAGCAGAAACAAAGCAAAAACAAAAACTGGCTGCGGAATCAGTAACACCTGAATATACGTACCAACAAGATTTAGTGGATACACAAAATACACGAGTCACACAACTTTTTCAGTTGATTGAAAAGACAAACAAAGAAATCGATGATGCTTATGATGAAAAAGTGGATAAAGCAAAAGATGGCGACAGTGTCTCAAAACCAACAACGGATGAACGTGTCGCAGCCTTGAAGAAAAACTTTGAATCAGTTAGCACGGAAGATTTAGGCTTTTACCAAAAGCTTCCTGATCAATTTTATTCAACGATTTTTACAATGACTGATGAGGAAATCAAAGAAGTTCGTGATGAAAGTTTGACTTTGATCGATGAGCAAATGAACAAAAAGGTCAAAGATAGCGACTTAGAATCCGCAAAACAAACTGCAGAAGACGAAATCCAATACTTAAATGTATCGACAGAACAACAACAGTTGATCCGCAATTTAGTCGATATCAGTATCGTCGTCAATGATTTTCTAAATGAAAAGAAAACAGCAGATTTAAAAACAGCCGCTGAACAAGCTGTTCAACCGGTGATGATCTATCAAGGGGAAATTATTGTTCGCGAAGGTACGCAAATCGATGCAACTGCAATGGAAAAACTTGAATTATTAGGGCTGACAAATCAGACAACATCGATTTTTCCATTAGTAGCAATGATTTTGACTGTTTTGTTACAAATTGCGGTACTGATCTATAATTCGATGCAATTTCAAGAAGCAAATGAGCGAAAGAAATATATTCTTTTTTATGTCGTTGCAATGTCAACAAGTATTATGTTGATGCGCTTTTTCCAATTGTTCCAAACAGAGCAAGTCATGTATGTACCACTTATCTATCCAGCTGCATTTATGCCGTTAGTCTTGAATTTCTTCTTGAATCGGCGTGCCGGTATCATGGCAGCTTTGTTCCAGACAATTTTTGCACTCTTCATTTTCTATGATGAGATAGGGACAAACTTCTTGACGATCATCTGTATGGCCTATCTTTTCTCTGGATTGATGGGAACTATCTTAAGAAGAAAACGCATCTCGGAGCAAGGACTATCTGCTGTGATTTGGGTGATCCTCTTCCCGATTGCGATGAATTTTATCTTGATCGTCTATCAAGGAATGACATTTAGCGATGGAAAAACATGGTTAGCATTGATGTGTGCATTTGCTGGAGTAGTTCTGTCCTTCTTACTAACGATGGGCTTACACCCATATATCGAGTTACTTCTAAATGACGATAGTGCGATTGTGTTGAATGAATTGAGCAACCCAAACCATCCATTGATGAAACAACTTTTAGAAGAAGCCCCTGGAACCTATCATCATAGTATGATGGTCGCAAACCTCAGCGCCAATGCGGTTGCTGAAATCGGTGGACGGACACTCTTAACACGTGTTGCGTGCTACTATCATGACGTGGGCAAAATCAAGCACGCAAATTTCTTTGTCGAAAACCTACCAGCTGGAGCAGAAAATCCTCATAATTTCCTATTACCTGAGGACAGTAAACAAATCATCTTTGGGCACGTGATTGATGGTGCCAAGATTTTAGAAGAATACGATATGCCAGAGATGGTTATTGATGTTTGCCGGCAACACCACGGGACGACATTGATGCGCTACTTTTATGTAAAAGCGAAAGAGCGTAATCCTGAAGTAACAGAAGAAGAATTCCGTTATCCTGGACCAAAACCACAAACACGAGAAGCGGGCATTATCAACATTGCGGATAGCTGTGAAGCTGCGGTACGTGCAATGGGACAACCGTCACAAGAAAAGATCCAAAAATTCGTACACAATCTTATTGAAGAACGTATCTCAGATGGACAACTAGATGAAAGTGGTTTGACATTACGAGAAATCCGTAAAGTAGAAAAATCATTAGTGAGCGGATTAAGTAGCACCTTCCATTCACGGATCAAGTATCCAAAAATGAAATCAGAAGCAAAACAAATGAAAGAAGAACAAGAACAACAAGAACAAGAAGGAAGAGAAGAATAATGGATATTACATTTATGGATGAGACAAACAAAGTCTCTGAAGAAAAAATTCAAGAAATTGATGATTTGTTGCAGTTTGCTGCGAAACATCTTGAACTACCAGAAGATACAGAAATGTCAGTAACTTTCATGGATAATGCAGCCATTCAAGTTATCAATCGTGACTATCGTGGCAAAGATGCACCTACGGATGTCATCAGCTTTGCGATTGAAGAAGAAGGAGAAGACGAGATTCCAGTAATCTTTGAAGATGATGACAATCCAATGCCTCGTGTTTTAGGTGATATCATGATTTCAATCGAGCGCGCTGCAGAACAAGCAGAATCTTATGGACATTCCTATGATCGTGAATTGGGCTTTTTAGCCGTTCACGGATTCTTACACATCAATGGCTATGACCATATGGTGCCAGAAGATGAAAAAGTGATGTTTGGCTTGCAGAAAGAGATATTGGATGCGTATGGACTTAAAAGATAGTAAAAAAGAAAATATTAAAAAAAATAAGCATTTTATTCATTCAGTAAAGTACGCAGTTCAAGGAATCAAAACAGTATTTGATGAAGAACGAAATATGCGTAAACATGTTTTTTTCGGGATTGTGGCAGTAGCTGCGGGACTTATTCTGGGATTGAGCCGATTTGAATGGCTGTGGCTGTTGCTTTCGATATTTCTCGTCCTATTTGCAGAAGTAATGAATACGATTTTCGAGAATGTAGTAGATATGGTTACAGAGTGTCACTTTCATCCAATCGGTAAAAAGATAAAAGACATGGCAGCTGGTGCGGTTTTAATAACTGCGGGATTTTCAGTCATTGTCGGCTTGTTTATCTTTTTACCGCGGATCTATATGCTTATTTTTAATTAAAAAGGAGAACCAAATATGTCAGAACATAAATCTGGTTTTGTAGCGATTATTGGTCGACCAAACGTCGGTAAATCAACTTTGCTTAACCGAATCGTTGGACAAAAAATTGCAATTATGAGCGACAAAGCACAAACAACAAGAAATAAAATCCAAGGTGTCTATACCGTTCCTGAAGCACAATTGATCTTTATTGATACACCAGGGATCCATAAGCCAAAGCACCGTTTAGGCGATATCATGGTCGAAGCAGCATATAGCGCATTAAAAGAAGTAGATGCGGTATTGTTCATGGTCAATGCAGACCAAAAACGTGGACGTGGAGATGATTTGATCATTGAACGATTACGTAAAACAAAGGCACCAGTCTTTTTAGTCATCAATAAAATCGATAAAGTACATCCAGATAATTTACTTGAAACAATCCAAGATTATTCAAGTCAAATGGACTTTGCACAAGTTGTGCCAATTTCTGCAACACAAGGAAATAACGTAGAAACATTGATGGATACATTGATCAAAGAAATGCCTGAAGGTCCACAGTATTTCCCAGACGATCAAGTAACCGATCACCCTGAATATTTTATCGTATCTGAATTGATTCGTGAAAAAGTCCTACTGTTGACACGTGATGAAGTACCACATTCAGTTGCAGTCGTCATTGATTCCATGCGCCGTAATGAAAATGATAAAGTCCACGTTCAAGCAACGATTATCGTTGAACGCGATAGCCAAAAGGGAATCATTATTGGTAAAGGCGGAAAGATGTTAAAACAAATCGGTACTAAAGCACGTTTGGATATCGAAAATCTCTTAGGGGACAAAGTCTTCTTAGAACTTTGGGTCAAAGTCCAAAAAGACTGGCGCGATAAACAAGTCTACTTACAAGACTTTGGATACCGCAAAGATGAATACTAAGCAAACTTGTAAGAAAATAATCAAGTAAGACAAACCGGCTGAAATCAATCAAGCGATTTTTGCCGGTTTTGCTTTGACGAGAGGAGGGAGAAAATGAGCCAACTCGCAGAATCAAAAGGAATCATTTTGTTTAGTCGGAACCACAAAGAAAAAGACAAATTAGTCAAGATATTTACGGAATCCGCAGGAAAGCAAATGTTTTATGTCCGTGGTATCCATCGTCAGAACCAACCGTTAGTACCCGCCTTGTTACCTTTTACAGAGGCTGTCTATATTGGAAATTTTCGTAGTGAAGGACTCTCTTTTTTGAATAGTGTGAAAGACGTCAAACCCTTTCGGAAAATTCAAGAAGACATCTTTTTGAGTGGCTACGGAACCTATATGTTGAACTTAGTAGATGCAGCAATTGAAGACCGCACATATGACCCCCATCTATTTCACTTTACAGAACAGGCACTACAACGAATGGATGCAGGGGATGATGCAGAAATCATTACAAATATTTTTGAGATTCAATTATTGCAACGATTCGGGGTAGCACCAATTTGGACACACTGTATGATTTGTGGCGAAACACAAGGAAAATTTGATTATTCTTCCAAATACAATGGCATCTTGTGTGAACGGCATTGGCAAAATGATCCTCATCGCTACCATGCAGATCCCAGAGCAATCTATTTTATTCGCATGTTCTCAGCCATTTCATACGATCAAATAACCGGAATCCATCTGAAAGAAGAGACCAAGCAATTGATTCGTCAAACCGTCGATCAGCTCTATGAAGAATACGTGGGGTTAAATCTAAAAAGCAAGAAATTTATTGATCAAATGAACCAATGGGGCAGCATTTTGAAAACACCAGATACACCTAGTGAAGAATGAAAAATAAAAATAATTTGACAAATCTAGGCACTACCGTCTATTATTAAGCGTAGATAAATAGTGTACGAAGAACAAGCACAGTAGAAAATACGATGAGCAGCGAGTCTGGGGCAGTGTAAGCCAGATACATACGATTTTTGAAGCGGCACTTGGGAGTACAAGTAATGAAGCTGCCGACAGTTTTTGTCGGAAGTAGGGTGGAACCGCGAATCTATTCGTCCCTATGTCTGTGTGTGCAGACATAGGGACTTTTTTGTTTATCATCGAAGGAGGAAAAATCATGCCATTTGATATGGAAATTGCAGCAACTGAATTCAAAGAAAACAAATTAAAGGTTGTCTCAAGTGTTCCTTTATTAGTCGAAGTGTTCGACGCGAACAACCAACAAGTAGAAACATTCAACACCAATCCAGACGAAACAATTTATCCAATCCAAAGCAACTTGTCAGAAGGACAAACTGTCTCTGTAAAACTGATTCCGGGTTCTGCAGTTGCATTTTATCCTGTCGTTCAAGCGTTATAAAAGAAGGGAGTAATAGTAATGAGTAAAAAATTGACTGTCCAAGAAATGATTCAAACATTACAACAATTCTGGTCATCAAACGGATGTATGCTAATGCAATCGTATGATACAGAAAAGGGAGCGGGGACTATGAGCCCATATACATTCTTACGTGCAATCGGTCCAGAACCATGGAACGCAGCGTACGTTGAGCCTTCTCGCCGCCCAGCAGATGGTCGTTATGGAGAAAACCCAAACCGTTTGTATCAACACCATCAATTCCAAGTAGTGATGAAACCATCACCAGATAATATCCAAGAATTGTACCTAGAAAGCCTACGTTTGTTAGGAATCAATCCATTAGAACATGACATTCGTTTTGTTGAAGATAACTGGGAAAATCCTTCAATGGGCTGTGCCGGTGTTGGTTGGGAAGTTTGGTTAGATGGAATGGAAATCACACAATTTACGTATTTCCAACAAGTTGGTGGCTTACAATGTAAACCGGTAACTTCTGAAATCACCTATGGATTAGAACGTTTAGCTTCTTACATCCAAGAAGTTGAAAGCGTGTATGATTTAGAATGGACGAACGGTGTTAAATATGGTGAAATCTTCAAACAACCGGAATATGAACATTCAAAATATTCATTTGAAATCAGCGACCAAGAAATGCTGTTATCAAACTTTGACCGCTTTGAAAAAGAAGCACGTCGTTGTCTTGATGAAAACCTTGTGCATCCAGCGTATGATTATATCCTAAAATGTAGCCACACATTCAACTTGTTAGACGCACGTGGCGCCGTATCCGTAACGGAACGTGCAGGATATCTAGCACGTATTCGTAATATGGCACGTGCCGTAGCGAAAATATTCGTTGAAGAACGTGAAAAATTAGGATTCCCACTATTAAACAAAAATACAGCAAATCCAGATACTGTGAAGGAGGCTGAATAAGCATGGCAAAAGATTTATTATTAGAAATCGGCTTGGAAGAAATGCCAGCACATGTTGTAACGCCAAGCATGAAACAATTAGAAGAAAAAACAATCAAATTTTTGGACGACAACCGTTTGACATATGATACGGTTGAAGCATTCTCAACGCCACGTCGTTTAGCAATCAAAGTAACCAATTTACCAGAACGTCAAGAAGATACACAAGAAGAAGTCAAAGGTCCTGCAAAGAAAATCGCACAAGATGCTGAAGGAAACTGGAGCAAAGCAGCACAAGGATTTGTTCGGGGACAAGGCTTGACTACTGACGCAATCACATTCCGTGAATTAAAAGGTGTCGAATATGTTTACGTAACAAAATATATTCACGGTCAAGAAACAAAAGACGTATTAGTTGGTTTAGCAGATGTTATCAAAAGTTTGACTTTCCCAGTGACAATGCATTGGGCAGACTATGATTTTGAATATATTCGACCAATTCATTGGCTCGTTGCTTTATTAGATGATGAAATCATCCCATTCTCCATCTTAGATGTGACAACTGGACGTGCTTCTCGTGGACATCGCTTCTTAGGAGAAGATGTAACATTTGCTCATGCAAAAGAATACGAAGAAAAATTAATGGAACAATTTGTTGTAGCCGCGCCCGCTAAACGTCAAGCAATGATTGTTGAACAAGCGAACGCACTAGCTGCAAAAAATCATTGGGTCATTGATTTGGATCCTGATTTATTAGAAGAAGTAAACAACCTAGTGGAATACCCAACTGTCTTTGCTGGAGATTTTGAAGAGAAATACCTTTCTGTTCCAGAAGAAGTGTTAGTTACTTCAATGAAAGAACACCAACGTTACTTTGAAGTCCGTAATGATCAAGGAATGTTGCTACCACACTTTATTTCTGCACGTAACGGGAACAATGTAAAACTAGACAACGTTGTTCGAGGCAATCAAAAAGTATTGACCGCTCGTTTGGAAGATGCTGAATTCTTCTATAACGAAGATAAGAAAATGCCAATTGATTACTACGTTGAAAAACTAAAAAATGTGACATTCCACGAAAAAATCGGAAGCATCTATGAAAAAATGAACCGTGTGGAAGTTGCGACCCAAATCATTGGGAAGACAGTTGGTTTAACAGAAGAAGAATTGCAGGATGTAAAACGTGCTGCACAAATCTACAAATTTGATTTGGTAACAAATATGGTTGGGGAATTCCCAGAACTTCAAGGTGTGATGGGAGAACGTTATGCCTTATTAAATGGTGAAAAACCAGCAGTTGCCCAAGCCATTCGTGAACATTACATGCCAATCTCAAGTGAAGGAGAACTTCCAGAATCAGCTGTCGGAGCTGTTTTGGCTATTGCAGACAAACTAGACAGTATCTTCTCATTCTTTGCTGTAGGAATGGTTCCAAGTGGATCAAATGACCCATACGCATTACGTCGTCAAGCATATGGGGTTGTTCGAATCATTGAAGCAAAAGGATGGACATTCCCATTAGTTGAGTTACAAGAAACAATTGATAAAGAAATCAATCAAAATGTTGCTCGATTTGGTATCGAATTTGCTGAAGGACAGCAAGAAGTCATTGACTTTGTCAAAGGACGTTTACGTCAATTAATGACAACACGCTCAGTACGTCACGACATTATTGATGCTGTTTTAGAAGGCCAACAAAAAGATTTAACAAAACTGTTTACAGCAGCGAAAATCTTGAAAAACCATGTAGATGATGAAGATTTCAAACCTTCCGTTGAAGCATTGACACGTGTCATCAATCTAGCGAAAAAAGCAGAGCAAGCCGATGGTGAAGAAATCAATCCAGCACTATTTGAAAATGAATCAGAAAAACACTTATACAAAGCTGTTGAAGAATTAGAAGCACAGTTATCCGAACAAACTATGGCAGAAAACTATACTGCATTGATTGAATTACGCCCACTTATCGAACAATACTTCGATGAAACAATGGTTATGGCGGAAGACGAAAAAGTACGTAAAAACCGCTTGAACCAATTGATAAAAATTGCCAAAATTACTTTAGCTTTGGCAAGCTTAGATCAATTAGTTACAAAATAATTAGATAGTAAAAGACCTCTCACGATACATTCGGAGAGGTCCTTTTATCCTATACTAACAAAAAAGCCACCATGTAAAAGCTGCATGGTGGCTTTTTGTTATTTTCTCCGTTGCTGTTTGCCAGCGTTACGGCCATTTTTATTTTTTGATGTGTTTGATGAAATTGCTTGTTTGGTCTTTTTCGTACTTGATTCCTTAGGTGTGACATCCTTCATTGGTGTAACCACTTGGACTGGAGGATTTTCTTTCATTTCCTCTTGGATCTGTGCACGTAAACGAGGTTTCATAATAACATTCGTAATAAATGTTTGTAAACAACTAAAGAAACCACCGACTACCCAGTACAAAGTAACACCAGCAGGAGCGCTAAATGACATGAAAACAATCATCAAAGGCGATGCAATCAGCATTGTACGCATTGTTTTCTTTTGTTCATCTGGAACACCTACCATAGATAAGTAGCCTTGACCAAGATAAGCAAGACCTGCAATCACGACAAGTATCAAACTTGGTTCACCAAGGTTGATGCCATAAAAAGTTGATTCACGAATACCTTCTGTGTAACGAGCAGTAAAGTATAATGCAGAGAAAATCGGCATTTGAATCAGAAGAGGGAGGCAACCAATACCACCAGTTAAGCTTACGCCGTTGGCACGGTATACTTGTTGGACTTCAGCTTGCGCTGCCATTTGTTCTTCACGAGTTGTTGCAGCTTTTAATTTCTTTTGCGCCGCATCAACCTGCGGTTTTAAGACTTGCATTTTTTCAGATTGGATCATTGATTTTTTTGATTGATGGATACCAAGTGGTAAGATAATCAAACGAACGATAATCGTCATTGCGATGACCGCCCAACCATAAGACCAATTGAAATTGTCGACTAAATAAGTGATCATTTGCCCCATTGGTTGAACTAAAATTCGATAGATGAAACCTGAAGTATCAGGATTTCCGCTTGAATCAGTACGAACACAACCAGATAAAACGAGAGCAAAGGTCAGTAAACCGGAACCTAAAAGCCAATTTTTCCATTTGTTCATAAACTACTTCCTCTTTCAGTTAATTTAAACAAAGATAACTATACTAAAAAAACACGTATAATTCAATCGCTCTCATAGAAAAAAAGGAATTTATTAAATTAAAAAAACATAAGCCAATCGCTGAAGTAAACGATATAGGCTTATGTACTACTCAGTAAAGAACATCGAACGTTTCACGGTCAGGAATCAGGGAATCATCCGTAATATCCACTTGTGTCACTCGACCAGCTGGGCTAGGCGATTTTTTTACTTTATTGATAAATTCAGTCATTATATCTCTGGGGGCAATGGCTTCGATCGTAACAGAACCATCTTCTTCATTTTTTACGGTACCGTGAACACCCATGGAATCTGCTAGTATCTTTGTTGTATATCGAAAGCCAACGCCTTGTACGCGTCCTTGGACATTCATACGTGCTTTTAACATCTGAATCACCTCAACTTTCTTCTTTACTTTATGATACCGATTTTTTTACTTTCCTACAAGTTTCAAAAGATTCCATGGTATAATAAACATTCAGATGAGGTGAACGAAGTGAAAGAAATCCAATCAACCAAGAATACACTAATCAAGCAACTCAAAAAATTGCACAAGAAGAAACAAAGAATCGAGGAACAAAAATATCTTCTTGAAGGTTTTCATTTAATAGAAGAAGCCTTTGGTGCTGACCAAACGATCGAGATGCTTTTCGTTACACAAAGAGGACAAAAAGAATGGGGCACATGGATCACGACACATGCGATTGCAGAGGTCTATTTAGTCAGTGATGAAGTGATGGCGTCCGTTTCCGACTTGCCTACACCGCAAGGGATTCTTGCAGTAATGCAGATGAATACAGCCGAACAGCCAATATTTACTGGACACTGGCTACTCTTAGACAATGTGCAAGATCCAGGAAATGTAGGAACGATGATCCGCACAGCTGATGCGGCAGGATTTACTGGTGTTGTTTTAGGAACCGGTACTGCAGATATGTATAGTACGAAGGTGTTGAGAAGCATGCAAGGCAGCAATTATCATCTGCCGATCATCCAACAAGAAATCCAAGACCTTCTACCACGTTTAAAAGAGCAAGAATATAAAATCTATGGGACAGAATTAAATGAAGAAGCCTTGCCACTACAAGAAGTACACCCAACAGCTAAGGTTGCCTTGATTATGGGGAATGAAGGACAAGGAGTCACAAAAGAATTACTTGAACAAACCGATAACAATATCTACATTCCAATCTATGGAAAAGCAGAATCATTAAATGTAGGCGTTGCAGCAGGTATCTTGATGTATCATTTTGTGCTTAAATAACTGGTATATAAATCAATCAGACTAAAGAAAGTAGCTATGGCAAATTCTTTAGTCTTTTTTGTTATGCAAAAACTTTCACATGGAAAATAAATTGTGCTAAAATTACGTTGTAAGCGCATAACTAATTGAGCGAGTATAGCTTTAAATAGCAGTAATCAAACAATTATGTAACAAAAAATAAAGAATGTGACAGCTTTTATAAGGAACTGTTAAACTTAAAGAACAATCTTCAATAATCCTAGATTAAATTAAATAGCGATGCTATACTTGGTTCAATCTTTAAAGAAAAGACGCAAACTCAAAGGTGGCAGTTAAATAAATGACAGATAAATGGCGTGAAGATCAAGAATATATGTCTTATGTAGAAGATCTATTAGAAACTGATGCAGTAAAGAAACTTGCAAACTATACACAACATGTCCATTCTACTCGCTTGGAACATTCAATTAGTGTGTCATACAATAGTTACAAACTTGCCAAAAAATGGGATGGCGATGCAAAAGCCACAGCGCGTGCTGGACTTTTACACGATTTATTTTATTATGATTGGCGAACAACAAAATTTGACGAAGGATCACATGCCTATGTGCATCCACGAATTGCCTTGAAGAATGCAGAGAAGATCACTGAACTCTCTGATTTAGAAAAGGATATCATCTTGAAACACATGTGGGGCGCAACGGTTGCACCACCTAAATACAAAGAAGGCTACATTGTGACGATGGTGGATAAATATTGTGCAATCAAAGAAGCCGCACAGCCAATGACTACTTCAATGCGTGCAAGATGGCACCATTATTTTGGTAAGAAAGAAACAGTTTCATCAGACGCACAAATCAAATAACAAAGTGAAGCTAAGTTAGGATAGAACGTAAGCCGTTGTATCCTAACTTTTTTTATTGAAAATTACAGAAAAATATGCTATATTTCTATAGAATTAAATAGGTGATGGTGTTCGCCATTAAATATTTATCTACCAAACGATAAATTGATGACGCCTGCTGAGACAAGGGATTCGTATACCCTTTTTCAGCAGGTGTCTTTTTTTAGGAGTAGGAGGAGAAGAAATGAATGAAAAAATGCCAACGAGCATACGTATCTGCCTGTACATGCTCAAATGGTTAGTAGTAACTGCCATTTTAGGTGGATTGATGGGGGGATTGTCTGCATTCTTTTTGACTAGTTTGACCTGGGTAACGAATACACGTCTAGAAAATCCGTGGCTATTATTTTTACTTCCATTCAGTGGTGCATTATTTGCGTATTTGTATACAAACTATGGCCAGAACTCTAGTCGAGGGAATAACCTTGTGATCGATCA
Organism: Enterococcus sp.; assembly: GCA_047975565.1. GTDB lineage: Bacteria > Bacillota > Bacilli > Lactobacillales > Enterococcaceae > Enterococcus_B. The sequence goes on from JBKEDT010000096.1 coordinate 22,571, forward strand.
AGGAAATGGTGGGGAAGAGAATATTCCCTTACGGCTGATTCCTTTGACCTTATTCGGTACGATTACAACACATCTATTTGGTGGATCTGTAGGGCGTGAAGGGACCGCAGTCCAAATGGGTGGGGCAATCGCAGATAATCTCGCACGCTTTTTCAAAATTACCAAAGCAGAAAGAGATATTTTGGTTATTAGCGGAATCAGTGCAGGATTTAGTTCGGTGTTTGGAACACCACTTGCGGGAACATTGTTCGGCTTAGAAGTATTGTCCATTGGTCGTGTGCGGACAGAAGCCTTATTTCCTAGCTTTTTTGCCGCACTATTCGCCAATCTAGTGACAGAAAGCTTTGGGATTGTCCATACACATTATCCAATGGGAGAGATTCCTGCCTGGAGTGTTGGCCTGTTTTTCAAACTACTGATTGCCGGAATCATCTTTGGCGTGATGGGCTGGGTATTTAGCCGTTCCATCGTTTACTTAAAAGGACTGTACGCACGTTGGTTTGTTAATCCTGTATTACGGAACTTTATCGGTGGGGCAGTTGTGGTTTTAGTGGCTGTTCTTTTGCAAAATCAACGTTACTTAGGGCTAAGTTTACCTTTGCTTGAAGATGCATTCACAGGGCAAGCACATCTATTTGATTTTGTCGGAAAGCTAGGATTTACTGTGCTTTCATTAGGTGCAGGGTTCCAAGGTGGTGAGGTAACGCCATTGTTTGAAATTGGTGCAACATTAGGTGCAACACTTGCGCAAATCCTTCATCTATCGATTCCATTTCTAGCAGGACTAGGGTTTATTGGCGTGTTCTCTGGGGCAACCAATACACCAGTTGCCTGTTTTGTGATGGGAATCGAGTTATTTGGTGGCCAAGCAGCAATTTATTTCTTCATGATTTGTTTAGTCAGCTTTATGTGTTCAGGCAATAATGGGATTTACTCTGCTCAACAGGTCGTGGTTGAAAAGGGAATTCTCTTTTTACCAATCACAGAACGTATCCGTGCTCGTCGGAAGAATCATTCAACGGATAAAAAATAAATCAACAAAATAGAAATCAACAAAAAACAGGTACAAATAGACGTAGGGATGTCTCATTTGTACCTGTTTTTTACATGACGAATAAAGAGAATAGGGACATCATGATACCAAAGATACCGAGAAGACCCACAACGATCAAATGCCGTTTTTTGTGTAAAAACAAAATGGCGATGTACTCGCGTAAAAAAGCATTTGGTAGATAATAAAAAGCTGTTTTTGAGCCAATACCGTCTGCTTTAAGGTTGGCTTGTCGTGCGTACATCCCAGCACGGAAAATATGATAATTATTTGAAGTAAAAATCGCTCGATAAGAAGAATGACTTCGTTGATCCATGATTTCCTTTGAGAACAGCATATTTTCTAACGTCGTGGTCGAATTTGTTTCAACTAAAATCTGTTCTTTGGGAATTCCTTTTTCTAAAGCGTAGTTCTTCATTGCGATTGCCTCAGGAATTTTCTCATCTGCACCTTGACCACCAGACATCAACAAATGTGGTGGGCGGAGTGTGGCACGTTCTTGCGCACGGTAAAATGCAATTGCTTTATTAATTCTCTTTGCAAGCAGTGGTGTCACGGTGTCTCCATTGAGTAAACCAGCACCCAAAACAATGATATAGTCTTGACGATACCTTGGGTGATTGAATTGATAGAGAACCGATACAGATAAATAGTTTAAAAAGAGAACAAAGAAATACAATAATATAGCAGGGAAAACGCTGAATAACATACCAGCCCAACTAGACAACGCACTGATTAAGAACAAGTTGGAAAGAATAAAAAGTGTAAGTAAAAGTGCAAGAAACAAAGTCAACATATTTGCAAATGAGCGTGTTTCTTTCCGTAAAACCACGATTGAATTCCAGTAGAGGAAGAGGATCAAGGCATAGATACCAAAAATCGTCACTAAAATCAATGGAATAGCAATCAATCCAATCAACCCACCAAGCACGATATTTCCTGTTTGTCCGAATAAGAGAAGTAGATACCCTCCAAAACTCAAGACGAATAAATTAAACAACATCCCATTGATCAAACGCCGCTTATCATAAAAATAAGAAGCAAGGAAGATACTCAAGAAGGTAAGGGGGATAAGTAAATAAAATGTCTGTTCTTTAAGCTCTAATAGCATCAAGTAGATGAATAGCAGACCAAACGTCCACAAGCTACTAAAGAAAAATAGCGTAGGTTCTCGTTTTGGCTTGCGCCAAAGGAAGATGCCACGCATACCCAATAGATAAAGAACTAAAAAAATAATTTCTCTGATCCAATGCATAAATCAAGCTCCTTTCCCTTACAGTATACCTAACTCTGTGTAAAAAAGCTCTGCAAGCGAAACAAAAAGGCTGAGACAAAATGTCCCAGCCTATTCATTCGTTACATTAGAATATATTACCTAAGAAATGAGTAAATCCACGCCAGCCGATAACAAAAATATTCGCTTTTTCAACCGATTTTGTTGTAACGATCTTGGCAGTTGGTTCTGAATCCGTATCTACATACCCTAATTTATCTTCTGTAAGATGAACGGTTGCAGTACCAACATCTGTTCCCTTTGTTGTCGGAGCAGTTAATTCATTATCTGTTACTTTCTTTTTGTTGATCGTTGGTGTCAAAGTGATTTTTTCATCGTCCATATCATTGCGGACCCAAAGTTTTACTTTGCCATCAAGAGCAACTGGAACAGTTTCTTCTTTTCCGTCTTTCACATCAAGTGAAGTCAAATCAGTCATCGTGGCACCAGTTTCGTCCACTTCTTTGACTGACCAATTGTCATAGCAATAATCCATCAAGCGTGCTGTTTCAGTAAAACGTGAGCTTGGATCTTCTTCTTGATTCGTTGCATTTAAGACTACTGTAATGATACGTTGGCCATCTTTGTTGATCGTACCAGCAAAACAAGCACCGGCAAATTCTGTCGTTCCTGTTTTAAGACCATCAACGCCTTCTTTGTAATTCACAAAACCAGGTAACATCCAGTTCCAGTTTGTCATTTCAACAGGTGATTGTGTATCTTCACCAAACATCTCAGTTGTTGTACTTGACACATCTAAAAATTCTGGATAGTCAAGGATCATACGACGAGAAATAATCGCAACGTCTTTTGCAGACATCATATTCTCATCATCCGAGTCTGTACCAGGATAAGTATTGTCACCTAGGTATTCATTGTTCAGACCAGAAGCATTGACGATCGTTGCGTCAGTAATGCCGAATTCTTTTAGTTGGTTACGCATCATGCTAACAAATTTTGGTTCGCTACCAGCGATTTTCTCTGCTAGGGCAACGATTGCCGCATTGGCAGATTGAATAACTGAAGCATCAAATAATTCTTTGACAGTATATTTGTTTTCTGAATGTAATGGAACATTGGACAAATCTTCTACAGTACTTAATTCTTCTGCATAGTCAGAAATAGAAACCTCGTCTGTCCAATCTAATTTTCCTGCTTTGATTTGATCGAGTACGATATATAAACTAAGCAATTTTGTGACTGAAGCAATGCCCATTGGTGTTTCGCCATCTTGATCGTATAAAATCTTTCCTGTTTCTGCATCAACGGCAATTGCAGCTTTTGCTTCAACACTAAAGCTGTCGTCTGCTTGAACGGTTGTCAACGGTGTCAGAAAAGTGGTCAAACATATAGCCAGAGTTGCGAGTACTACAGCAAACCGTGTTTTCTTTTTATTCATTTTAGCTCTCCCTTAGTTATGATAAATTCACATACATCTCTAAATTTTATCAGAGAGCAGAAAGAGATTCAATGTTTCTTAAAAAAACTTTAGAGTCAAAAGTAGAACTACTTTTCTTGCTTTTCAGGAACATGAATTGGTACAGGTTCAACAGCAGTTGCTTTGGTTGCTGTATAAGCAAGGACAGCTAAGATACCGATTAAACTAATGATTGGAAGTAAATTCATGAAGATTCCTTCTTTCTTTTGTTTGTCTTGTTGCTATAAAGAAAGCTTACCAACGAAACATGAATAAACGAAGAACAAAGGCAAGGAAAGTTTGAAGAAAGTATGAAAAAATCCGGAATATACTCGTTTTGATAGAAGCCAAGAGATTTTTTGGGAGAAATCGTTTTATTGTATGGATGAAAAGGGTTGTGGTAGACTTTAGAAGTAGAACTGTTATTCATTTTAGGAGGGGTTTATTTATGACGAAAATCGGTAAAGAATTATTGTCTCAATTGACTTCTGAAGGTGCAAAGGGACCGTTTGTCACAATTATGTTGAACACACACGTTGCACATCAAGAAGTAGATAAAGATCAACTGAAATTCAAGAATTTTGCTAAAGAAGCAAAAAAACGTTTTGAAAAGAAGTATTCAGCACACGATTGGGTTCCTTTCCAAGAAAAAATCGATGCGCTACTCGCAGACCAATCGTTCTGGCGTAGTGCAACAACGAGCGTAGCAATTTTCTTAAGTAGCGAAGAAACATACATTCATCGTTTGAGCGTTGCTGTGGATGATCAGTACTATGTGAGTGATCGCCCGTACCTATTAGGCATCATCAAAAATGCACAATTCAACTATGACTACTATTTATTAGCGTTGAATCGTGACTCAATGAAATTTTATCAAGTCAACAACAAACAAGTAACGGAAATCGAATTTGCGGATGACGCACCAACAGATATGGTCACAGCTCTAGGAGATGAGATCACAGGTGGCGGATTGAATTACTCTGCACAAGGAAGCTCAGCTGGTTCTAAAGAAGGTGTTGCTTACCATGGGGTCAATCCAAAAGACGAAGAAGTAACAATCGATTGGATCAATTACTATCAAGCAGTCGATACGTATTTAAGAGAAAACTTTGAGAATGAAGAGAAGTTACCAATCTATCTCTATGCACTTCCAGAAAACCAAACGATGTTCAAGAAAGTAGCAAAAAATCCATTATTCAGTTCAGAAGTTGCGATTTCTGCCTCACCAGCTCAAGCAACACTCAAAGATATTACAAATGGGGCAAAAAAATTATCAAGCGAACTAGCTGCCAAAGAAGCCGCAAGTTATACTCGTTTTATGGATAAAAAATTCATGGATCAAATTGTTGATATTGCTCCAGCAGCCAAAGATGGTCGCTTGTCACACTTCTTTATTGCTACATCTAATTTAGTGGACGGTTTCGGAGAAGACCCAGAAACAGAATATGACTATCGTCAAGTGCTAAATGAAGTATCCGAAGATGTCATTGCAACAGGTGGTCAAGTCTTCTTGCTCGATCAAAAAGATGCACCAGATGAAAAGAGCTTGTTAGCTGTTTTGCGTTATTAAAGGAAAAAGAATACTCAAACATGAGAGCACCCAATCAAGTGGGTGTCCTCATGTTTTTTTTATTTCTTAAAAGAAATTTGTCAAATTAAAGCAAAAAAGAAACAAAATTGAAAAAATAAAAAAATGTTCGTCATGAGCGATGAATAGTAGCTAAAAATAAAAATCGATGAAAAGAATCGAAAAAGAAAAAAGTGAGCGGAATACCTAGCGAACAAAGTGTTTTTTAATTCTCTCAATAAAACACGCAAAAATGATGAAAGGGCTTGAAATATTTACGTTAACTACCGTTTTTTATAATAAAGTTCGTGAAAACGAATAAGTGAAAAGACAAAAGAATCAGAAAAAACTAAAATAAACCTACGAAAGAACTAGTCAATCTACCAAGAGTGTGATATAGTTACCTTAGTAATTTTTGTTCGGTAATTTATGGTAGCTTGTTTTCGTAACATCTTCCACATCTCACCAATACAAGAAATGCAAATATGTGTGAAGACACAAGGAGGATTTTTTATTATGGAAACAGGAACAGTTAAATGGTTCAACGCAGAAAAAGGATTTGGATTTATCACTGCAGAAAACGGTAACGATGTATTCGTACATTTCTCAGCTATCCAAGGCGACGGATTCAAAACTTTAGAAGAAGGCCAAACAGTTACTTTCGACGTAGAAGAAGGTCAACGTGGACCTCAAGCTACTAACGTAGTAAAAGCTTAATTTAAGTTTAAACTGTCAAGAAACCGTAAAGTCCCTATGGGATTTTACGGTTTCTTTTTTTACATAGTCATTCGCTAAGTGACGTTTTTTTCACTGATTTGTAGTATAATTTCAACAGATATGCATAAGAGTAAGGAGAATGAATGTGAAATCAACAACCTATGCGATTGTAGATATTGAGACAACAGGAACAAATGCAAAAACAGATCGCATTATCCAATTCGGTTGTGTATTGATTGAAGATGGTGCTATTGTGTCGCGCTTTGCCACCGATGTGAATCCTGGACGTCCGATTTCTGCACAAATCCAAAGCTTAACAGGCATTACCAACACACAAGTACAAAAAGCACCCTACTTTGAAGATGTTGCACATACAATCTATCATTTATTAGCAGACACTGTGTTTATTGCCCATAATATTTATTTTGACTATCAATTTTTAAGCCGAGAACTCAAACGCTGTGGTGCGCCAGAGCTAACGATTCCCGGTGTTGATACTGTTGAATTAGCACAAATATTTTTCCCAACAGAACAAAGTTTCCGGTTATCTGACTTAACAGAAAGCTTTGGACTGACACATGAACATCCACATCAAGCAGATAGTGATGCCGAAGTGACCGGAGAATTATTTTTATTGATACAAGAAAAGATGCGTCAGCTCCCTTTAACAACACTTGAGAGAATTGCGACACTAAGCCAGCATACTGGAATGGATACACAACTCTTTATCAAGAAAATGATTGAGGAAATCAAACAAAAAGTTCAGCCACTTCATCCAGAATTAGAAGTAATTGAAGGCGTCGCATTAAAGAAAAAGGCTGTCGAGCGCTTCTCACAAACATACTATGAAACAACGCAGACCAATTTTCCAAGGAAAAAACAAGCGAAAGAGCGTCTCTTTGGAGAAAAGCTTGTCTATCGAAAAGAACAAAACCGCTTGATGAATGTGGTCTATGACCACTTCACAAAAAAAGAAGAGAAAAATCTGATGATTGAAGCAGCAACTGGAATGGGGAAAACAATCGGCTATCTATTACCAATGAGTTATCTTGCTACACCAGAGCAACCGGTAATTATTAGTACAGTTTCGTTAGTTTTGCAAAATCAACTAATGGAAAAAGACATTCCGATGCTCAATCAGGTATTGGAACAGCCCATTCAGGCAACGGTTGTCAAAAGTCATCGCCATTACATTGATTTGCAACGTTTCTACGCAACGCTACAACATCCGTTAGAACAAAAGCAATACGCATTGTATCAAATGGCAGTCCTTGTCTGGTTAACAGAAACGAACACAGGGGATTTGGATGAGTTGCATATGACCAGTTTGAATCATCAATTCTTCTTAGATGTTCGTCATCGAGGAACGACATTTTTATCCAAAAATAAGCCGTTTTATTCACAAGATTTCTTGTTACATCTCAAAAAACGGATGGGGCAAAGTAACTGCTTGATCGTGAACCATGCATTTTTAGTACAAGAGAACCTACGTGAACAACCGTTATTACCGAAGAGTCCCTATTTGATTATCGATGAAGCCCACCATTTACCAGAAGTAGCAGAAAGAGTGAGCGATCATCGACTTGATTTAGGGAAGTTCCATAAATACGTGCGACAAATATCTGAGTCCGACCATTTATTTGAACGATTGGAACAACTAGTCCAGACCAATGCCACACTTGCGCATCTATTTGATTTGTACCAACAAGAACTTAGTGAATTGATCGAGACGCAAGTTGTTTTTGCAGAGTCGTTGTATCGAACTGGGCGAATCCCTCGACCCTCTGGACGAGTAACGGAAGAATTTTTGGTTACCAAAGAAATCATGGAGTTGCTTCCGCGTGATGGTGAAATTGCCTTGTCCCATATGCAATTGTTTTATCGAGAAATCCAACAATTACAAAAGCAAATGACTGAATTGTTTTCATTACAACAAGATGACTGGGAACAACGAATAAAGATTGATTTAGCTGAGCTTTTTCGCTTGTTTGAACAATTAGAAGAACAAGCAGTCCTTGTAGAACACTGGACAGAAGATTGGCGTGAAAATCTTGTGCATTGGTTGCTTCCAGCTGGAGACCCTCAGTACAGTGTGTTTCATCTACATGATTTTAAAGCGGGCATCATCCCAAATACCAAGTGGTACCAACGCTATGAACACATTCTGTATATCGGTGGGACCCTAAAAATCGGAGCAGATCGAGACTATCTCGCACGCCGATTAGGCATACCCGGCACACGACTAAAAATCATCCAATCGCCGTATGATTATACAACGCAAGCAAGACTCTATTTACCAAACGAAGCACCAGCAATCAATCAGTCTTCGTCAGAAGAGTATGCTGCCTATCTAGTCTCTGTCTTGACGGAATTGATCAATAAAGAGACACGTCCGATTTTGGTACTCTTTACGTCACATGATATCTTGCAACGTGTCTATCAAGAGATGCACTTATCTATGCTAAATCAAGGAAGAGAGATTCTTGCACAAGGATTTGGTGGCAGTCGTGAGAAACTATTGAAACGATTCACCCTGTCCGAAGACAGTGTACTGTTTGGTGCAGATAGTTTCTGGGAAGGTGTCGATCTCCCTGGGGATGCGTTGCAAATCGTCGTTGTGACCAGACTACCATTTGAAAATCCGAAACGTCCGATGGTCCAAGCAAGGAATAATTTCTTAAAGTCAGAAGGGCTTAGTCCGTTCTATCAAGAAGCCGTGCCACAGGCTGCATTGAAACTACGACAAGCACTAGGAAGATTGATCCGTTCACAAGAAGATAAAGGGGTACTCCTCGTTCTTGACCGAAGACTTGTGACCGCAAAGTACGGGCAACGTATGTTACGTGCATTGCCAAAAGGACTCATTGTTGAAGAAAAACCAATTACTGAAATCAGTACCTTGATTCAAGAATTCTTACGAAAAAACCAAGAATTATCTTAAAGCATTCGCTTTTTTCAGTTTAGGAATCTGGTATAATGAAAGGCAATGAAAGAAAAGGAGCGACAATTCTTGCAAAAAGGAACAGAACGAAAAGTTAATGGAGTTTTATTAGGATTGATTATTTTCTTGCTTGCAGTGATTGTAACTGGTTCAATTGTCTATATGAATGCAACAAGACCAATGCGACAAGCAGAAGAAGAGGCAACGAAAATTGCTAAGAAATACGCAAAGATGGATGAAGTGGACGAATTTTATTGGTTCAATCGTGACAAGACGTACTTTAGTCTGGTTGGAAAGAACACAAGTGACCAAGATGTTGCAGTCATCATTCCAAAATCTGGAGAAAAAGTAAAAATCCTAGACCCAAATGACGGGCTAACAGAAGAAGAAGCAATGGCAACAGTAGCCAAATCAAGCCCAGACCTTGACTTAAAAAAGGTAAACTTAGGCATGTATAAAGACAAGCCTGTTTGGGAAGTTGTCGGAGTAACCGATGATGGAACGTTGACCTATACAATAATTAACTTTGAAGATGGAAAAGAAGTCAAAGTTGTTGAAGATATCTAATTCATGCAGGGGGTAAGTCATTTGAAAGTATCAACTCGTGTCAACCAAGTAGCGCCATCCGTGACATTAGCGACGGCGGCAAAAGCCAAAGAATTAAAGGCACAAGGAAAGGATATTCTCAGCTTGACAGTTGGGGAACCTGACTTTGCAACACCTAAAAATATCCAAGATGCAGCAATCCAGGCGATTCAATCAGGCAACGCAAGCTACTATACACCAACAGCAGGTATTCCTGAACTCCGCCAAGCAATCGTGGATTATCTAGAGAAGTTTTACGGACTGACCTATCAACCAAGCCAGACGATCGTAACGGACGGAGCGAAATTTGCTTTATACACACTCTTCCAAACGATTTTGGACAAAGACGATGAAGTCATCATCCCCGTTCCTTACTGGGTGAGCTATGGCGAACAGGTCAAGTTGGCACAAGGAATCCCTGTTTTTGTACAAGGTGCACAGGACAACGACCTAAAAGTCACTGTCGAACAACTGGAACAAGCACGTACACCAAAGACAAAAGCAGTCATTATCAATTCTCCTTCGAATCCTACTGGAATGATTTACTCAAAAGAAGAAGTGACTGCAATCGGAAATTGGGCAGTAAAACACGATATTTTGGTGATTGCTGATGATATTTATGGACGTTTGGTTTATAATGACAATGGCTTTACTCCAATTGCAACAATTTCTGAAGAAATAAAAAGGCAAACAATCATTATCAATGGCGTCTCAAAAACCTACGCAATGACAGGCTGGCGAATCGGCTATGCAGTCGGTGATCCTGAGATCATTGCTGGGATGATAAAGATTGCTTCACAGTCAACAAGTAATCCAACTGCAGTCAGTCAATATGCAGCAGTTGAAGCATTGTCAGGAACACAAGAAGTTGTTGAGACGATGCGTCAAGCATTTGAAGAACGGTTGAACCAACTGTATCCACTAGTAGAAGCTTTACCCGGTGTCGTTCTAACAAAACCACAAGGCGCATTTTATTTGTTCCCTAATGTACGTGAGACATTGACGTTATGTGGCTATACCAGTGTGACGAAGTGGGTCGAAGATCTACTAGAAACAACGGGAGTTGCCTTGGTGACTGGCGAAGGATTTGGCGCACCAGATAATGTTCGCTTAAGTTATGCAACAGATTTTGATACCCTAAGAGAAGCTGTAGCAAGAATCAGCAGCTTCATTGAGAGTAAAATAAAAGAACCTTCAATGAAATAATCAACGAAGGAATAAAAAAGGAGAGAAATACGTGGAACAAATTCAAATCATTGATGCGAAAAACCATGTGGGCGAAACTGTAAAAATCGGTGCTTGGATCGCAAATAAACGTTCAAGCGGTAAAATCGCATTCTTACAATTGAGAGATGGAACAGCATACTTCCAAGGAGTCGTAGTAAAAAGCGAAGTACCTGAAGAAGTCTTCCAATTAGCAAAAGGATTACACCAAGAAACATCTGTTTGGATCATCGGAGAAATCCGTGAAGACAGCCGTTCAAAATTTGGTTACGAAATCGGTATTTCAGGAATTGAAGTCGTAGGCGAAAGTCAAGACTACCCAATCACACCAAAAGAACACGGAACAGACTTCTTGATGGACCATCGTCATTTATGGTTACGTTCATCACGACAACATGCAATCATGCAAGTGCGTAATGAATTGATCCGTGCGACTTATGAATTCTTTAACAACAATGGCTTTACTAAAGTTGACCCACCAATTTTAACTGGTTCAGCACCAGAAGGTACAACTGACTTGTTCGAAACAAACTACTTCGACCAAAAAGCGTACCTATCACAAAGTGGTCAACTATACATGGAAGCTGCAGCAATGGCATTCGGGAAAGTCTTCTCATTCGGACCAACATTCCGTGCAGAAAAATCAAAAACACGTCGTCATTTGATTGAATTCTGGATGATCGAACCTGAAATGGCATTCATGCACCAAGAACAAAGCTTAGAAGTTCAAGAACAATATATTTCGTTCTTAGTACAAAACGTTTTGGATAATTGTGAATATGCCCTTCATGTATTAGAACGTGATACAGAAGTCTTGAAAAAATATACACAACTACCATTCCCACGTATCTCTTATGACGATGCAATTGACTTACTAAAAGAAAATGGCTTCGATGATATCGAATGGGGTGAAGACTTTGGTTCACCACACGAAACATTCATTGCCAATTCATTTGAAAAACCAGTCTTTATCATGAACTATCCAAAAGCAGTGAAACCATTCTACATGAAACCACATCCAACACGTGAAGACGTTGTTATCTGTGCGGATTTGATCGCGCCAGAAGGATATGGAGAAATCATTGGCGGAAGTGAACGTGCAACGGATTACGACTACTTACTTGAACAAATTCGCGAATTTGGCTTAAGTGAAGAAGATTATTCATGGTACCTAGACTTACGTAAATATGGTTCTGTTCCTCATGCAGGATTCGGACTTGGATTAGAACGTGCAGTGACTTGGATCACAGGAATCGAACACATTCGTGAAGCAATTCCATTCCCTCGTTTGTTAAACCGTATTTATCCATAGAAAGCAATTCTTATAAACATCCTACAATTTTTTGTGGGATGTTTTTTTGTTGTAGATTGCACGATTTGTGGGATAATAAAAAGAAAAAGGACGGCGACCAAATGAATAGTCACTTCCTAAAATGGTGTAAAAAGGAGAACAAAATGGTGAAACCAAATAAACCAACCAAAATTTTGATGATTGGCGATAGTATCACAGATGCTGGCAGAAATAGAGAAAAATCAAGTGATTTAGGTCATGGCTATCCTTTGCTTGTCGCTGCCGAGTTGGGAAAGAAATCTCCAGGGAAATTCCAAGTAAGAAATCGCGGAATCAGCGGGAACAAAATCAAAGACGTACACGCACGTTTTCAAGAAGACTGTTTGGATTTAAAGCCAGATGTTGTTTCTATCTTGATTGGTATCAATGATACATGGCACAACTCGAAAGAACTCTCTTTTGGTAGTCATGAAGCGGCGGAACAGTTTGAAAACGTGTATCGGTCATTGCTGGATACACTTCATACCAACAAGATAAAAAAGATTGTTTTACTGGAACCATTTGTTTTGCCAGAACCCGTGGAACGCCAAACGTGGCGCGTAGACTTAGATCCAAAAATCCAAATCGTACGAAAGTTAGCACAAGAGTATGGTTGCTGCTTTGTTCCGTTAGACGGTCGCTTGAATGCGCTAGGCATCCAACATGGATTTGAGGTATATACAGGAACAGACGGTGTGCATCCAACCCCTACTGGACATGCAATCATTGCGGAACAATGGCTTACTTATACAAAAGCAGTTCTCAAATAAATGGAGAATGAAGGTGGAACAATGGACGTAAGACGAGCAAAACAAGCGGACACGGATGCAATCCAACAACTTGCACAAACAATTGGCGTGGCGATTCCAACAAATGAAGTAACTCAGGCAGTAACCGATGAACGAACAATTGCCGTTGTTGCCAGTGAAGCCACTCAGATTTGTGGCTACGTTCAAGCGGAGATCTTACCGGGAAAGGAACAACGAACAGGCAAGCTACTTGTACACCGCTTGCTTGCCGAACCTAACAATGTACAAAAGGTTCAACAAGTGTGTACACCTTATTTGTTACGTGAGGCAAAACGCGCACATCTAGATACATTTTTGATTGAGTATGAATAAAAGGAGGCGAGGACAA
>JBKEDT010000047.1:0-101270 GCA_047975565.1 Enterococcus sp.
AAAACCATGCGGTTTTACTTGTTATACGGTATTAGCACCTGTTTCCAAGTGTTATCCCCTTCTGATGGGCAGGTTACCCACGTGTTACTCACCCTTTCGCCACTATTCTATTTCCGGTGGAGCAAGCTCCGGTGGAAATAGAAGCGTGCGACTTGCATGTATTAGGCACGCCGCCAGCGTTCGTCCTGAGCCAGGATCAAACTCTCATAATAAAAGTTAGAACAATCATAAGATTGTTAAGCTCAATTTCTTTGCTAGCATATTGCTTGCTGTTTAAAAATGTTTGTTGTCTTGAATCAATCAAGACGCCCTACACATTTGGTTTGTCTTTGCTTTGTTCAGTTTTCAAAGGTCTAGCTTGTCGCGTTAGCAACTTTTAAAGTTTATCAGATTTATTTCTTAAAGTCAAGAACTTTTTGAAATAATTTTTGATTTCTTTTTTTCGTTTGCTCAAGCAACTCGTTTATCTTACTACTTGATTTGTTATTTGTCAATAACTTTTTTAAAAACTTTCGTTGTCTTCACAACGATTGATTGCCGTCACATCTCAGGCAACTTAGTTATCTTAACATGTCATTTTTAACATGTCAACAAAACATTTAGAAATTCTCAATATTTTTAAATATTTTATTCGTTCAATCTATTTAATTTTTGAACATATATTAATATATCAAGTTCTATCCTATTCGTCAACAATAAAAATCCTATTATATCAACATTTATAAACTATAAACTATTATTTTAATCCATATGTTTTTTGTTCGTATATTCATGTTTTTTGTTTATTTTTATTGATTTACAATTAATTTTGTTCGTGTTTTCTGTTCTTTATAACTTTAACAAAGAACATCAATAGTCTTTGTATCTAAATTTTCATTAACAAAGTGTTGTTTTTATTCTTTTAATCATTTTTTTGATAAAATAAATAGTATAACTATCACTTGGAGGATTATATATGAAAATTTTAGTTGCAGATGACGACAAAGAAATTGTCGAACTTTTAAGTATTTACATTCATAATGAAGGCTATGAAGCTGTTAAAGCATACGATGGTAAAGATGCTTTATCCAAGATTCGAACTATCCCTGATATTGAACTATTAATTTTAGACATCATGATGCCTGTCATGGACGGCATGCAAGTTGTCAAAGAATTACGTAAAGAATCACAAATTCCTATTATTATGCTTACCGCTAAAACAACGGATATGGATAAAATAAAAGGATTAGTAGCTGGTGCAGATGATTACGTAACAAAACCTTTCAACCCATTGGAAGTAATGGCCCGTGTTAAGTCACTACTTCGTAGAACAAAAATGCAAATTACTTCTGAACAGCCGGATATCTTAGAAGTAAATTCTTTAATTATCAATAAAGATTCACATGAAGTAAAAACAATTGATGGTAAAGAAATTCAATTAACTGCTTTAGAATTTGGGATTCTTTACTTACTTGCTAGTCATCCAAATCGTGTCTTTAGTGCGGATGAAATATTTGAACGCGTATGGAAACAAGAAAGCATCGTATCCGCTAAAACAGTAATGGTGCACGTAAGTCATTTACGTGACAAAATTGAAGAGGCAACTGGTGGAGAAAAAGTAATTCAAACTGTTTGGGGGGTAGGTTATAAAATTGACGCCCGATAGTAATTATTCAAATGAAAAAAGACGACGGATCATTCTTACTTCTAAAGAAATCAGTGAACTTTTAGCTGAAGGAATAATTACAGTTGTTCTTTTATTACTATTAAATGTTGCGATGCTTGTCGTACTAAGTTCGATAATTAATAGCTCACCCTCTCTTACAAATGCTATCTGGGATTCTAAAAACATTTTTGTTGAACGATTAGATAGTGACTTATTTTGGAATGGTCGAAATTTTCTGATTCCAGTTTTTCTAATCATTGACGGTATTGTACTTTACTGGCGATTGATACGTCGCTACAGACAAATGCAACTACGTCATATTATTACAGAGCTGCATTTTATTGCAAATGGTAACTATGATCATCGAATTCCTTTTGAACTTAGTGGCGATCTTAGTCGTGTTGTGAAAAGTATCAACGGTTTAGTTGATAGTACCGTTGCTGCAATTGAAGATGAACGCCGTATTGAGAAATCAAAAGATGAATTGATCACAAATGTAAGTCACGATATTCGTACCCCTCTAACATCTATCATTGGCTACTTAGGATTGATAGAAGATGGACAATATCACTCAACAGAGGATATATTAAAGTATACTCACACTGCTTATGTGAAATCAAAACAAATGAAAGTTTTAGTAGATGATTTGTTTGAATACACAAAAGTTAGACAGCCCGCAGTTCCAGTTAATTTCTCTACATTTGATATGATTCAACTTATTGAACAACTAGCAGTAGACTTTGAACTAGAGGCTTCCAAAAAAAATATCAAAATTTCTGTCTCTACAACAAATGAAACAATTTTGATGGATGGTGATACGGAAAAATTGGTTCGCGTCTTTAATAATTTACTTACAAATGCATTGAAATATGGGAAAAATGCAACTAAGATTATTATTTCTGCCGCACAGATTGGTAATGAGGTAGTTATTTCTGTAAAAAATAATGGTTCTATGATTCCCAAACAATCTTTAGATAATCTCTTCGATCGCTTCTACCGTGTGGAAGAATCACGCTCTCAAGAAACTGGAGGAACTGGTTTAGGTTTAGCGATTGCACAGAGTATAGTAACTTTACATGGTGGCTATATCTATGCAAAATCTGACGAAAACTGGACATCTTTTATCATGCATCTTCCTTCAAAGAAAAATGAAAATATTTCTTTGAAGAACGACAAATGATTGACGAATTTTGTTTTTTTCGCTATTCTTAATGCATCAATAGTATAAAACTTAGAACCTAGTACATTTTATTTTCTTTAAGAGAGCTGATGTTTGGTGAGAATCAGTAGAATTTATTGTGGAATTCCAGTTCTTATTGGTGTCTTTCGAGATAAGAAAGACCGGTAGACAGCCGTTACCTGTCAAAACAAGTGCAGCTAATTTGCTGAACTTGGGTGGTACCGCGATATCAGACCTAATTCGTCCCAAGATTTTTTTGGAACGTATTGGGTTTTTTTTATTGAATTAAATTATTTTATTTTAGGAGGAATAAAAATGTTAGATGTAAAAATGTTGCGTCAAAATTTTGAAGAAATCAAAGGAAAACTGCAAAACCGTGGTGTTAAAGAAGAAACGTTGCTTGAGTTCATGGATCTTGATGAAAATCGAAGAAGCCTACTTGTTAAAAGTGAAGAACTAAAAAAATACCGTAATGATGTTTCCTCTGAAATTGCTAAATTAAAAAAAGCCAAAGAAGATGCAGCGGATAAAATTGCTGAGATGAAAGAAGTCGGCGTTAGCATCAAAACGTTAGATACTGAACTAGAAGAAATCGATGCAAATATCAAACAAATAGCAGAACGCCTTCCAAATATCCCAAATGATTCTGTACCTGTCGGAAAAGATGAAGATGATAATGTGGAAGTTCGTCGTTGGAGTACACCTCGCAACTTCGCATTTGACCCTAAACCACATTGGGAAATTGCTGAAAATCTAGATATTCTTGATTTTGAACGTGGTGCTAAAGTAGCAGGTAGCCGTTTTGTATATTACAAAGGTTTAGGCGCAAGACTTGAACGTGCAGTTTATAATTTTATGCTAGATCAACATATTTACGAACATGATTATACGGAAATGATTACTCCATATATAGTTAATAGTCAATCAATGTTTGGAACTGGTCAATTCCCTAAATTTACTGAAGATGTTTTTCAATTGGAAAATACAGATTTAACTCTTATTCCTACTGCAGAAGTTCCTTTAACAAACTACTACAGTCAAGAAATTCTTGATGGAAAAGACTTACCAATCAAGTTTACTGCATTAAGTCCTGCATTTCGTTCAGAAGCTGGTAGTGCTGGTCGAGATACACGGGGACTAATCCGACTACACCAATTTAATAAAGTTGAGATGGTTAAATTCTCTGATGCGGAACATTCATATGATGAATTAGAAAAAATGACTGCTGATGCTGAAGATATTTTGCAAAAATTAAACCTACCTTATCGCGTTATGGCCTTATCTACTGGTGACTTAGGTTTTTCTTCTGCGAAGACATACGACCTTGAAGTTTGGATTCCAGCACAAGATGTGTATCGTGAAATCAGTTCTTGTTCAAATTGTGAAGACTTCCAAGCACGTCGCGCAATGATTCGTTATCGTGATGAAGAAAATAAAATCCATTATGCGCACACTTTAAATGGATCTGGGTTAGCTGTGGGACGTACAGTTGCTGCTATTTTGGAAAACTATCAAAATGAAGATGGTTCGGTCACTGTTCCTGAAGCGCTTGTCCCTTACATGGGAAACATTCGTGTAATTAAATAGACAAAAAAACTACACCAAGAAAGAACTTTATCTTTGTTGGTGTAGTTTTTTATCTTTATGATTCAATAGAATAGTTTGGAGCTTCTTTTGTAATTTGTACATCGTGTGGGTGTGATTCTTTCAATCCATTTCCACTCATTTGAATAAACTGTGCATCGTCACGTAAACTTTGTAAGTTTGCTGCGCCCACATATCCCATACCTGATTTTAGTCCACCAATCATTTGGAAGATGATATCTGATACACTCCCTTTATAGGCTACACGTCCTTCAATCCCCTCAGGAACTAGTTTATTCGCTTCATTTACACTACCTTGGAAGTAACGATCACTTGAACCTTTTTCCATAGCACCTAAAGAACCCATGCCACGGTATGTCTTAAATCGACGACCTTGATAAATTTCGAATTCACCTGGTGATTCATCTGTCCCCGCAAGCATACTTCCTAACATGACTGCATGACCACCAGCAGCAAGTGCTTTTACAATATCGCCAGAATATTTTATTCCACCATCCGCAATAATTGTTTTTCCATATTGACGCGCAACAGAAGCTGCATCATAGATAGCTGTTAGTTGTGGAACACCTACACCAGCCACAATCCGAGTTGTACAAATTGATCCTGGTCCAATTCCTACTTTTACAACATCAACACCTACATCATATAACGCCTTTGTTGCTTCAGCAGTGGCAACATTTCCTGCAATTAATGTTGCATCTGGGAAAGTATCTCGGATCTCTTTAATTTTTCGAATAACCCCAGCGCTATGTCCATGCGCAGTGTCAATAATGATTGCATCTGCTCCAGCATCTAATAATGCTTTCGCACGTTCAAATGTATCACTTGTTACACCAACGGCAGCAGCTGTTAATAATCGGCCATGCTCATCTTTTGCTGCATTAGGAAACTCAATTACTTTTTCAATGTCTTTGATTGTAATCAATCCACTTAAACGACCAGTTTTATCAATAATTGGTAGTTTTTCAATTTTATATTTTTGTAATATTTTTTCAGCATCTTTTAAAGATGTTCCTTCTGGAGCAGTAACTAGATTTTCCTTTGTCATCACGTCTGCAATTGGCATTGTATAATCTGTAACAAAACGCATATCTCTGTTTGTGATAATTCCAATCAATTTACGATTTTCCATTGTTTCAACAATTGGTACTCCACTAATACGGTATTTACTCATTAACTCTTCAGCATCTGCAACCAAATGTTCAGGAGTTAAGAAGAATGGGTCAATAATTACACCACTTTCAGACCGCTTAACTTTACGGACTTCTTCGGCTTGCTGTTCAATTGTCATATTTTTATGAATAACACCTAGTCCACCTTGACGAGCCATAGCAATTGCCATTTTACTATCCGTGACTGTATCCATACTTGCACTTAAAATAGGAATATTTAATTTAATATTTTTAGCTAATTGAATACTCATATCTACCTCATTAGGTAATACATGACTCTCTGCTGGTACTAATAATACATCATCAAACGTAAAGCCTTTTTTTGCAAATTTTGTTTCCCAATTGGACATTTTTTCATTCCACTCCTTAGATTGATTTTAATTATGAAGGTATCAGATTCTACTCTTCAAGTCAACTGCATCTTCTAATAAAATAAAAAACAAGTCGAATTCGACTTGTTTTTTTATTAACGTCTTGGCACCGCTAAGCTACCTACGATATTAAATTTTTTCTTTAGATAGTATCGGATACCCAACGCGGCAATTCCAATTACTAAAACTACAATTGGATCTAACAAAGGATTAATAGCTGGTGGTAACAATGTCGTCCCAGCAAATGCAATAACCCATACAAGTGTAGAAATAGCCAAAATTAAAATTGTTTTCAACATACCTGGTTTCTTACTCTTATCTGCACCTGGATGTTCATATTGGTATACATACTTGTACATCATATAGAAAACTAAACCACCCATTCCAGAACCAATTAGAAGTGTTGCGATTCCGTATGCCGGAGCTGATGTTCCACGTGAAAACAATCCTGTGATCGCAACCATAATGCCTAACAAACCTAAGAGTAATAGCGTGTTATCTAACCACATCAGAGCTGGTTTAGTTGAAGCATCTACGCTAACTGCTGGTTTATTGATGATTGCTTCTGTTCGTTCCGAAACAGTTCCAAATAATTGTCTTGCTGTTTTACCGGATTTTTGTTCACTTACTAAAGTTTGCAAAATATCATTTAATGCAAGTGTCATTTCATCTTCTGTCAAGTTTGCAGCAGTCAATGACTTTTTCAAATCAAAAATATATTGTTGATTTCTTTTTGTCAATTGTGTCTCCAGAGTCCGATTCTCACTAACTATTTGCCGTAATGCTTCTGGTTCCATTTTACTTACCCTCCCTAACCGCTGTTACAAGCAACGGTTTTCACAAAAGCTATTCTAACATATTTTACTTTCTATATGATAGCCCTTTTATACATTAAAGCGGAATAACATAACATCTCCATCTTGAACAACGTATTCTTTACCTTCTAAACGAACACGTCCAGCTTCTTTTGCAGCATGCATCGTTCCATATTTATTCAAGTCTTCAAATGAAACTGTTTCTGCACGAATGAATCCACGTTCAAAATCAGAATGGATGATTCCAGCTGCTTGAGGAGCCTTGATTCCTTTTCGGAATGTCCACGCACGAACTTCTTGTTCACCAGCAGTGAAATAAGTTGCTAGTCCAAGCAAATCATAGGCAGCACGAATCAACTTATCTAAACCTGATTCCTCAACACCCATTGCTTCTAAAAATTCAGCTTTATCTTCATCGTCTAGTTCTGCTATTTCTTCTTCAGCACGGGCACATACAACGATTACTTCTGCATTTTCTTCTGCTGCAAATGAACGGACAGTTTGCACATAGTGATTGTCATCTGCATCCGCCACTTCATCTTCAGCAACGTTAGCTACATAAAGGACAGGTTTTGTTGTTAATAAAAATAAGCCTTTAACAATTTTTTGCTCTTCTTCAGTAAATTCTACAGAACGAGCAGATTTTCCTGCTTCTAGAGCTGGTTTAATTTTATCTAAAACAGCAAGTTCAGCGACTGCTTCTTTATCCTTTGTTTTTGCAACTTTAGCTACACGTGTGTATCGTTTATTAATTGATTCTAAATCTGCTAAAATCAATTCCAAATTAATTGTATCAATATCATCTAGAGGATCTATGCGTCCTTCCACGTGTGTGATATTTGGATCATCAAAACATCGAACAACATGACAAATTGCATCTACTTGGCGAATATGACTTAAGAATTTATTCCCTAATCCTTCACCTTTGCTTGCTCCCTTAACGATTCCAGCAATATCTGTAAATTCAAAAGTTGTTGGCACAGTTTTTTTAGGTTTTACCAATTCTGTTAGACGTTGTAAACGCCAGTCTGGTACTTCTACCATCCCTACATTTGGGTCAATTGTTGCAAATGGATAGTTTGCAGCCTCTGCTCCTGCCTTTGTAATTGCATTAAATAAAGTTGATTTTCCTACATTGGGTAACCCAACAATTCCAGCAGTTAATGCCATAAATTATTCACTCTTTCTCAGCTTTTTTTTCAATAATTCGTTTCATTTTTCTTTCAAATTCTCGTCTTACCAACATCACGATATGTCCGCAATTCACGCACTGGATTTTAATATCCGCACCCATTCGAACAATTTTCCAACGATTGGTTTGACAAGCATGAGGTTTTTTCATCTCTACAATATCACCTAAATCATACATCAGAAATATGCCTCCTTATTCTTCATCAAAATGAATGTTCAAGAGATCTAAAATTCTTGTTAAATCATTTTGCGAAAGGTATTCAATTTCAATTTTTCCTTTGCCATTTTTTTCTTGAATAGCAACGCTTGTTCCAAATTTATCCATTAGACGATCTTCACTCTCACGAAGATAATAGGGTTTTTCTTTTGCTAAACGTGGTACTTTTTTCTTTTCTTGCCCTTCATTTTCATTCAAGTTAGATACAATTTGCTCTAACTGACGAACAGTCAAACTCTCTGAAACAGCTCGATTGGCTAATTTTAAAATCATTTGCTTATTCTTAAGTCCCAATAAGGTCCGTGCCTGTCCCATTGATAAGCGTTGATCTTGAACCATTTCTTTAACTAAGTCAGGTAAAGTCAATAAACGAAGATAGTTGGCAATATACGGACGGCTTTTTCCTAAACGAGTTGCTACTTCTGCCTGCGTCAACTTCAAATTTTTCATCAGCATATTATACGCTTCAGCTTCTTCTAACGGATTTAAATCTTCGCGTTGTAAGTTTTCAAGTACCGCAACTTGCATCATTGCTTCTTCATTAAAATCTCGTATAATTGCAGGAATTGTTTCCTTATTTGCTAATTTTGAAGCGCGAAAACGACGTTCACCAGCAATTAATTCATACCCTTTGACACTAGATTTTCGAACAATGATTGGTTGAAAAACTCCCGATTGTTCAATTGAATTAGCAAGTTCTTGTAAAGATACCTCATCAAAAGTTTTTCGTGGTTGATAAGGGTTAGGACGTAACTCATTTAGTGGTAATTGTACTACAGATTCATTTTTCACATCGACGGTTTCTAAATTTTCTAAGTCTTGAAATAATGCATCTATTCCACGACCTAATCCTTTATTTTTGCTCACGTGCCAACACTTCCTTTGCTAGTGCTTGGTAAACTTCAGCTCCTCTTGATCGTGGATCATAATCAATAATTGGTTGTCCATGACTAGGAGCTTCTGACAAACGAATATTTCTAGGAATAATTGTTTCGTATACTTTCTCACGGAAGTAACGACGAACTTCCTCAACAACTTCAGCACCTAAGTTTGTTCGTGCATCATACATCGTTAGAAGTACACCTTCTATTTCTAAGTCTGGATTAAAATGTTTTTGTACCAAACGAACAGTATTCAATAACTGGCTTAGTCCTTCTAGTGCATAGTACTCACACTGTACTGGTATCAAAATAGAATCACTCGCTGTAAAAGAATTAATTGTTAAGTGACCTAATGAAGGAGGGCAATCGATCAAAATATAATCATATTGATCTTTTACTTCCTCTAATGCACCTTTTAATCTTGATTCTCTTGCCATCATCGAAGTTAATTCAATTTCAGCACCAGCTAATTGTAGTGTCGCTGGGACAATGCTTAAATTTTCACGTTCTGTTTTTAGTGTCGCCTCATTTACAGGTGTCTCATTCACTAAAACGTCATAAATATCTTTTTCTACATCAGGTTTACGAATGCCAACGCCACTTGTTGCATTCCCCTGTGCGTCAATATCGATCAATAATACTCTTTTTCCTAGAGCAGCTAAGCAAGCACCCACATTTACGGTTGTGGTTGTCTTACCTACGCCACCTTTTTGATTTGCAACTGAAATGATGCGAGCCATCTCTTCTCCTCCTACTTCAACGGTTGCTTATTTGGCATTCCGGGTTTTCTTGGATATTTTTTAGGGGTCACTTTTTTCTTCTGAATAATAACAACATGTCTTTCATCAGAAATTTTCGGAAGATGAATCGTATGTTCTTCGATAAGTTTTCCACCTAACATAGCAATTGCTGGTTTTGCTTCTTTGATTTCTTCTTCACTTTTAGCAGCTTTTAATGCATAGAAATAGCCATTTAATTTTACTAATGGTAAACATAACTCCGTTAATACGTTCAGACGTGCCACAGCTCGGGCCGTTACTAAATCAAAAGATTCGCGAAATTCTGGGTTTTGTCCAAAAGTTTCTGCTCGATCATGATAAAGATGAACATTTTCTAGAGCCAGAGTGTTAGTTACTTCTGTTAAAAAATTAATTCGTTTATTCAAAGAATCAACGATTGTTACTTCAAGTTCTGGAAATACAATTTTTAAAGGTAAGCTTGGAAACCCCGCACCAGAGCCAACATCACAGAGATGTATCGATGGTTCAAAATCAGTTTCTAAAGCTAAGGTCAATGAATCATAAAAATGCTTCAAGTATACATCAGATTTTTCCGTAATAGCGGTTAAATTCATTTTTTGATTCCATTCAACCAACAACTGATAGTATTTTTCAAATTGGTTCATTTGTCGTTCAGATAAATGGATTTGTTTTTCAGCTAATAATTGTTGAAATTCTTCTGGTGTCATAATTGATCCTTTCATTGTGAAACAGAAATTGTTTCACGAAATCTTTCTTTACTTTACCGCAAAATTCTTCTTCTTGCAATGCCTGAAACAGAAACTTAAGAATGCGTGAACACTTACAAATCGAAAGAAAAAAGTCCAATGCTACACCTCATCATTGGACTTTTCTTTAGTTAAAAATTAATTTGCTATTAGTTATTTACTTTCGCAATCTTTCCTTGTTCAATATAAACCATCAAGATACTCAAATCAGCTGGATTTACTCCACTAATTCGGCTAGCTTGCGCAATTGTTTCTGGTTGAATTTTCTTCAGTTTTTGTTTTGCTTCTGTTGCCAACCCATTAATTGCATCATAGTCTATGTTTTCAGGGACACGTTTTGCTTCCATTCGTTTTAGTTTCGCTACTTTATCCATTGACTTTTGAATGTACCCAGCATATTTTATCTGAATCTCTACTTGTTCAATTTCACGATGAGATAATTCAGGATTTTCTGGAATAAACTTCAACAAATCTGCATAAGATATTTCTGGTCGTTTTAGAAAATCACTAGCTAATACACCATCTTTTAGTGGAGAAGCATTTTTTTCAGTTAAAAATGTTTGGACAGCTTCATTGGGCTTGATGCGAATACTACTTAAACGATCAAACTCTGCCTCGATATTTGCTTTTTTAGTTAAATAGTCTTCATATTGTATTTCTTTGACTAATCCGATTTGATGACCAAATTCAGTCAAACGTAAATCAGCATTATCATGTCTTAGAAGTAGACGGTATTCAGCACGTGATGTTAATAAACGATAGGGTTCATTTGTACCCTTAGTTACTAAATCATCAATCATTACGCCGATATAGCCATCGCTACGAGTCATGACAAATGGATCTTTTCCTTGTGCTTTTAGTGCAGCGTTAATACCTGCAATCAATCCTTGACCAGCTGCTTCTTCATATCCGCTCGTACCATTTGTTTGGCCTGCTGTGTACAAGTTTTCAATAACTTTTGTTTCTAATGTTGGTCGTAATTGATGTGGCACAACGACATCATATTCAATCGCATAGCCTGTACGCATCATCTCTACGTTTTCAAGACCAGCAATCGAATGTAAAACATCTGTTTGAACATCCTCTGGTAAAGAAGTTGAAAGACCTTGAACATAGACTTCTTCTGTGTTTAAGCCTTCAGGTTCTAAAAATAATTGATGGCGTGGTTTGTCTGCAAAACGGACTATCTTATCTTCAATAGAAGGACAGTATCTTGCTCCAACACCTTCAACAATCCCGGTAAACATCGGTGCACGATAAAGATTATCTCGAATAATTTGATGTGTTTCACCATTTGTATAAGTTAACCAACAAGATTCTTGATCTAATTTATACTCACTATCTGGAGTGCTGAAACTAAAGTGATTTGGTTCTTTATCTCCAGGTTGTTCTTCTGTTACAGAATAATCAATTGTACTTGATTTAACACGTGGTGGTGTCCCTGTCTTAAAGCGTGCAATTTCAAAGCCTAATTCTTTTAGATTGTTAGCTAGACCTACTGAAGGTTGTGAATTATTAGGACCTGAAGAATATTTCAATTCTCCAATAATAATTTCACCACGTAACGCAGTTCCTGCTGTGATAACTACTGTTTTTGCACTGTAACGTGCACCAGTTGATGTCACGACTCCGCAGCATATACCATCTTCAACAACAAGTTCTTCAACAATACCTTGACGTAAAGTTAAATTTTCTTCTTTTTCAATTGTATGCTTCATTTCATTTGAGTAAGCATGTTTATCTGCTTGAGCGCGTAATGCTCGAACAGCTGGCCCTTTACCTGTATTCAGCATGCGCATTTGAATATATGTTTTATCGATATTTTTCCCCATTTCACCGCCTAGCGCATCGATTTCTCGAACGACTACACCTTTCGCTGGTCCACCAACAGAGGGATTGCACGGCATAAACGCAACCATATCTAAGTTAATAGTTAATAATAATGTTTTTGAGCCCATTCTAGCGGCAGCAAGTGCAGCTTCTGATCCTGCATGACCAGCACCTACAATGATTACATCATAAGACTCTGCTTGATATTGATTCATAAACTTTTCTCCTTTATTTTCCTAAACAAAATTGACTGAATAATTGTGTAATCAATTCATCTTGTACACTATCTCCTACGATTTCACCAAGATAATCCCAACAACGTGTCATATCAATCTGAACTAAATCAACAGGCATTCCTGCTTGGATTCCACGAATGACATCCATTAAAGCTAATTGTGATTGATCTAGTAACGCAATATGTCGCGTATTCGATACATACGTTGCATCCTTTTCTCCAGTTTGCCCACCAAAAAACAAATCTGCAATTGCTTGTTCTAGTTTATCTAATCCATCATTGTTTACTACAGATATAGGAAATACTGGTTCCTCATCATCTAAAAATCCGGCTAACGATTCAGAAGACAATTGTTTCGCTAAATCTGTTTTATTTAATAAGATAATTCGTTTTAGCCCTTTTGATAGATTCAGTAATTCTTTGTCTTCCTCACTTAATTGTTCACTTTGATTTAGAACAAGTAAAATCAAATCAGAATCTGCTAATGCTTTTCGACTACGCTCCACACCAATACGTTCTACTACGTCCTCGGTCTCCCTAATTCCAGCGGTATCAATTAATTTTAGTGGGACACCTCGAACATTTACATACTCTTCGATAACATCCCGTGTTGTCCCAGCAATCTCTGTTACAATTGCCTTTTCTTCTTTAAGTAAATGATTCAATAAACTAGATTTCCCAACATTTGGACGTCCAATAATAGCAGTACTTAGCCCTTCACGTAGAATCTTTCCTTGCTTTGCAGTTGCTAAAAGTTGATTAATTTGTTTTTGAACAAATTCTGCTTTTTCTAAAAGTAGTTTAGTTGTTAATTCTTCCACATCATCATATTCTGGATAATCAATGTTTACTTCCACTTGAGCAAGTGTTTCTAAAATTTCTTGTCGCAACTGACGAATCAGTGAAGAAAGATTTCCATCTAATTGATTCAAAGCTACTTTCATGGCTTTATCTGTTTTCGCACGAATCAAGTCCATTACTGCTTCAGCTTGAGATAAGTCTACACGACCATTTAAAAATGCACGTTTTGTAAATTCACCTGGTTCAGCTAAGCGACAGCCTTCTCTTAATAACAATTGTAATATCTGATTCACAACCACTATTCCACCATGACAATTGATTTCTACAACATCTTCTCTAGTAAATGTCTTTGGTGCACGAAAAACTGAAACCATTACTTCATCTACCACTTGTTGATCTCTCGGGTCAATAATATGCCCATAATGAATCGTATGGCTTTCAACGGTCTCTAGTCTCTTAGATCCTGAATGATATACTTTGTCTGCAATTTGTACCGCTTGATCTCCGCTCATCCGTACAATACTGATTGCACCTTCTCCCGGCGGTGTAGATATTGCCGCAATGGTATCAAATTCCAATGTTATTTCAGCCATTTTGTCGCTTCCTCCTTATTTTTACGCACAAAAAAAGTGCCCACTCCACCCAATGATGTTTGGGTGAACTCCGCACTTTGACTGCTCGTTCAATAAATTCTTGTCATAGATTAGCACACTTTTTTTTTAGGTACAAGTTTTTTATAGTTCGCTACAGTTCTCTTATGTATAATCTAATGTGATCAAAAAAAGCTCTGATATGCATCAGAGCTTCTTTACCAAAGTTAGGTGCCTACTTAAACATCGTATACTCTGATAAGAATGATTTCTAGTAAAATATACTTGGTTTGACTAGTTTTGTCAATCAACTTTTCATGAAACATCGAGTAATAAAATAAAGTAGTAGGAACACCCCTACTACTTTATTTGTGATTAAAAATATTTTTTTGCTGGCTCAACTACTAAATAACGATATGGCTCATCACCTTCAGAGTGTGTTTTTACATATTCATCTTTACTTAGTACTGCATGAATTTGTTTCCGTTCAAATGCAGGCATAGGTTCTAAAAATACTGCTTGACCAGTTGTTTTTACTTTTTCAGCTGTTCTTTGGGCTAAATGTTGAACAATTTCTTGTCTTCTTTCTCGATAATTTCCAACATTTATTACAACCGATATTTTATTTTTAGCAACTCGATGAATAAACACTTGTGATAGATATTGTAAGGCATTCAAGATTTTTCCGTGTTTACCAATTAGTATACCGGGTTTTTCCGTTTCTAATTGAAAAACAATTGAACCATTTATTTTTTCTGTAGTTATTTTTGTAGGCGATCCAAGATAGGTAGAAATCTCAGTTAGATAGTTCACTAATTCTGCTAAAGCTGCTTGGTCATCTAATTCATCCAAAATTACTGAATTTTCTGAAGCAAGTGTCTCTACTTCATTAGTTGGATTTACTATTAGAGGTTCTTCTTCCGAAATTTCTTCAACTATTGTTATTGATTCAACAGTATCTGATTCTTCTTCACTAACCATAGGAGTAAGTGACACACGTGCATTTTTCCTACCGATTCCTAAAAACCCTTTTTTACCTTCAGTTAAGATATCGATATTTGCCTTCTCTTTAGTTATTCCTAAAGTGCTTAGGCCCTGATGAATAGCTCCTTCGACTGTTGCAGCTTCGTATATCGGCATCAGTGCTACCTCCCTACTATTTTTTACGTTTTTTCTTTGGTGTTTGCGCTTTTTTCAATGCACGTTCTCGATCTCTTTCTCGTTGTGCAATTTCTTCTCGTTCTTTACGAATTTTGAATGGATTATTGATCAATAAAGTTTGAACCACTTGGAATGCATTTGAGACTACCCAATATAGTGATAATCCACTCGCTAAGTTCACACCCATTACTAAAATCATCACTGGCATTGCAAAACTCATAATTTTAGTTGTTGGATTTGAATCTAACTGACTCATACTAGATAGGTACGTACTAGCAAAAGTAAATATTGCTGCCAAGATAGGTAAAATAAATGTCGGATCGGGTTGTCCCAGATTCAACCATAAAAATTCACCTTGTTTTAATTCTGGTACACGTGAAATTGCTTGCCATAAAGCCATCAAAATAGGCATTTGAACAAGTAATGGTAAACAACCTGCATATGGATTTACATTATTTTCCGCATACAAGCGTTGTTGTTCTTCTCTAAACTTACTTTGTGTTTCTGGGTCTTTTGATGAATACTTTTGTTGCAAAGCTTTTAACTTCGGTTGAAGCTCTTGTGTTTTACGCATACTTTTTGTTTGATAATGCATCAAAGGTAATAAAATAAGTCGGATGATCAAAGTAAATAAGATAATCCCGATTCCAATATTACCAAATGATAAAAACTCAATTGCTTGAGCAAATGCATAGACAATAGTATTCCATACACCTGTACTTTGTGCATTTACTTCTCCTGTTCCACAGGCAGATAAAACAACAACCAGACTAACTAATCCAGCCATCAAGAGCAAACGTTTATATTTCTTCACGTACTTTTCCCTCTCCGTTGATTATTTTTGCAAGTTTTAAGACGTGCACTAAATTCGAGCGAATTTCTTCATAAGGTATTCCTTGAGTACTTGGTCGGGCAATCACGATAAAATCTAACTCTGGATCAATTGTCTCTTTTACTGCGTACACCGCTGCTCGAATTTTTCGTTTGACTTCATTACGCTGTACAGCATTCCCTACTTTTTTTCCTACAGATAACCCTACACGAAAATGTTTCTGGTTTTCTTTTGGAAGTTTGTATACGACAAATTTTCGGTTTGCATAAGAATCACCAGTTTGGAAGACTTTTTGAAAGTCCCGTTCTTTTTTTACACGATACGTTTTTTTCATTCGCTTTCTTTCCTTCTCTATCTCTCACTTACGTAAATTATCATACCATATTCTTTTCACTGAATTCATTACTTTCCTTTAAAAAAGGGTATAAAAAAAACCACTGAAAACCCAGTGGCTTAGGCAGAAATAACTTTTCTTCCTTTACGACGACGACTTGCTAAAACTCGACGACCGTTTTTAGTACTCATACGTTTACGGAATCCGTGAACTTTTTGACGTTTACGTTTATTTGGTTGGTATGTTCTTTTCATTGCTTCCACCTCCATATAGAAAATGCTATCTAAAGTGCTATCTATTGAGCACAGACATACTTCGATAGTATAACGATAATCACCCTACTTTGTCAATATAAAAAAGCCTTACCTACCACTAAAAACTTATCCACAGCTTCTTTTTTTCAGAGGATTCTCTTGTGAATTTTGATTTTATAGAATTTTTTTATTCCCAAGTTTTCCTCACTTTTTGCACAAATAAACGGGGTGTAAAAAACTTATTCACATTTCTTTTTGTTTTTGTTAACAACTTGAAAAAAGCCAGGATGTATATAGCATGATTATCCACAGGTTTATCTGAATTTCTTTCATTTCACACAGTTATCCACCTGTGAATTACTCGTGTGGATAACTTTTTTTCTAAGCTGTTCATTTCTTTTTTCTGTTTTTACACTTTTTGTGGATAATCAACAAAAATATTTTTTTATTTTTTATATTCTGTGGAAAACTTTGAAAAAAAATGCTAAATTAGTACTACCTATTTATTTTTTTGAAGGAGGAGGCCCTATGGTATCCCTCGATACACTTTGGAACGAACTAAAAACTAGCTACCAAAAAGATTTATCACCAGCTAGTTATAATACGTGGATTGAATCTGCAACACCACGATCATTGAACAAAAACCAATTTATTATTGAGATTCCTAGTAAGATTCATAAGGAATACTGGGAAAAAAACTTAGCTACAAAAATTGTTGAAATTGGCTTCATGTTAACAGGTGAAGAAATTATTCCTCGTTTTGTAACTTTAGATGAAGTAGAACAAGAAGTCGTTGTCACACCTAAAGAAGCGGAAGAACCTGCTATTGATCCAATAAAAAAAGCGATGCTAAATCCTAAATATACATTTGATACATTTGTTATTGGGAAAGGAAATCAAATGGCTCATGCCGCAGCACTTGTTGTTGCTGAAGATCCAGGTTCTATTTATAATCCTTTATTTTTCTATGGAGGAGTAGGTCTTGGGAAAACCCATTTAATGCATGCTATTGGACATCAAATGCTTTTAAGTCAACCAAATGCAAAAATAAAATACGTTAGTAGTGAAACCTTTGCAAATGATTTTATTAATTCTATTCAAAACAAAACATCAGAAGAATTTCGTCAAGAATACCGAACAGTTGATCTTTTGCTAGTTGATGATATTCAATTTTTTGCAGAAAAAGAAGCAACACAAGAAGAATTTTTCCATACATTTAACGCACTTTACAATGAAGGAAAGCAAATCGTTCTAACAAGTGACCGATTACCAAATGAAATTCCAAAACTACAAGAACGATTAGTTTCTCGCTTTGCATGGGGCCTTTCAGTAGACATCACACCACCAGATTTAGAAACACGTACAGCAATTTTACGTAAAAAAGCTGCTGCAGAACGACTTGAAATCCCAGATGATACGTTAAGCTACATCGCTGGACAAATTGATTCAAACATTCGTGAATTAGAAGGTGCATTGGTTCGGGTCCAAGCGTTTGCTACTATGAACAGCTCAGATATCACAACAAGTTTAGCCGCCGATGCTTTGAAAACTTTAAAAGCAGGCAAAGCGCATACGCAACTGACTATTCTACAAATTCAAGAAGAAGTTGCAAAGTATTATCATATTCAATTAAAGGATTTAAAAGGGAAAAAACGCGTAAAAACAATTGTTGTCCCACGACAAATCGCTATGTACTTGGCACGGGAATTAACGGATAATTCGTTACCTAAAATAGGTGCTGAATTTGGTGGTAAAGACCACACAACAGTTATTCATGCCCATGAAAAAATCCAACAGTTAGTAGAAACAAGCGCCAGTATGCAAAATGAGATTTCAGAAATCAAAAATTTCTTACTAAACTAAGTCTTGTGGAAAACTAAAAAGTTATTATTTTTTTATCCACAGTTTTTACACAGCTTATTTTCTTAGAACCATCTTGTCTTTTTAAGTTTTCCACAGAACTAACAAGACCTATTACTTTTATTATTTTATATTTATAATAATAAATAACTAAAAAGGAGCCTAATTATGAAAGTAACCTTAAATCGTGCAGTCTTCATGCAAGAACTACAAACTGTACAACGTGCTATTTCGAGTAAAACAACTATTCCAATTCTTACAGGAGTAAAAATCACATTAACGCAAGAAGGCTTAACTCTAACAGGTAGTAATGCAGATATTTCTATTGAAACACTACTTTCTGTTTCAAATGAAAAAGCTCAAATGTTGATTGAAGATACAGGTTCAATCGTTTTACAAGCTCGTTTTTTCAGTGAAATCATTCGACGTTTACCCGAAGAAACATTTACTTTAGAAGTTTTAGAAAATAATCAAGTATCGATTACATCAGGAAAAGCTGATTTTACAGTTAATGGTCTAGATGCAGATAATTACCCACATTTACCGGTAGTAGAAAGCCAAAATCAAATGAAATTACCTGTACATGTACTAACAAAATTGATTAATGAAACAGTTTTTGCGGTTTCCCAACATGAAAGTCGCCCAATTTTAACTGGTGTTCATTTTGTCTTAAAAGATCAATCATTATTAGCTGTTGCAACAGATTCACATCGTCTGAGCCAACGAATTATTCCAGTTGAACAAGCAGCTGATAATTTTGATATTGTTATTCCTGGAAAAAGTTTGACGGAACTTTCTCGCTCACTAACGAATGAAGAAGAACTTGTTGAAATTAGTATTATGGAAAATCAAGTCTTGTTTAAAACAGAAACAATGTTCTTTTACTCAAGATTACTTGAAGGGAACTACCCAGACACAAATCGCTTGATTCCAGCAAGTTTTAATACGGAATTAGAATTTTCTGTTCCTAGTTTCTTAGCCGCAATCGAACGTGCCTCATTACTTTCACATGAAGGACGTAATAATATCGTTCGTTTGTCTATTGCAGAAAATGCAGTAACTTTATATGGGAATTCACCAGAAATCGGGAAAGTAGAAGAGTCTCTAGCGTTTGAAAGTTTAAGCGGAGAAGCTTTGGAGATTTCATTTAATCCTGACTACATGAAAGCAGCGCTTCGTGCATTTGGTGATATGAGTATCAAAGTGAAATTTATTTCTGCTATTCGTCCCTTTACATTGGAACCAACAGAAAATGGTGTAGAGTTTATTCAATTGATTACTCCAGTTCGCACAAATTAATTTGTTTTTCATTTATTTTCAAATTAAATTGAAAATTTTTCTCAAAGAGAAGAAAAGAAGTAGAAGGTCCTAAAATCGTTTTTAAGGCCCTCTGCTTCTTTTTGCATAAAAACACTTTATTTGATGCAAAACACGTGAGAGCGTAAAATATCCTAATAAATTTGTTTTATTTGCTGAAAAAAGGTATAATGGTATATATGTCTAAAGATGAAAATGAGGGATAGTCATTGAAACAACAAGTCATTTTAAAAACTGAATATATGACACTCGGCCAAATGTTAAAAGAAATTACAGTTATTGGTAGCGGAGGCCAAGCAAAATGGTACTTAGCAGAAAATACAGTATTTGTTGATGGTGAGCCAGAAAATCGTCGTGGACGGAAATTATATCCTGGTATGATGGTAGAAGTTCCAGAAGTAGGAACTTTTTTTATGGCCGAAAAAGGAACAACAAAAGATGAGGATAAATAATCTTCAAATCAAAAATTATCGAAATTATGAAGATCTTCAACTAGAATTTTCAAAGAATCTTACGATTTTTTTGGGTGAAAACGCGCAAGGAAAAACCAATATCTTGGAAAGTATCTATGTATTAGCTATGACAAGAAGTCATCGGACGAATAGTGAACAAGAATTAATTGGTTGGGAACGTGATAATGCACTAATTAAAGGGACTATCCAACGTGGATCAAGTAAGATTCCTTTGGAGATCCTTCTTTCTAAAAAAGGAAGAAGGACGAAAATCAATCATATTGAGCAAAAAAAATTAAGTAGTTACGTAGGACAATTAAATGTCATTTTATTTGCTCCCGAAGATCTTTCATTGGTCAAAGGAAGTCCGCAATTAAGGCGTAAATTTTTAGATATGGAACTTGGTCAAATCAATCCAATCTATTTATATGATTTGGTTCAATATCAATCGATCCTTAAACAACGAAATCAATATTTGAAGCAATTAGCTGAAAAAAAACAACAAGATTTGCTTTATTTAGATGTGTTGTCTGAGCAACTTGCAGATTTTGGTAGTAAAGTTCTTCTTTCCCGTAAAAAATTTGTGAAGCGATTAGAGTATTGGGCAAATAAGCTACATGAACAAATTACGAATGGAAAAGAACATTTAGAAATCCAGTATCTGTCAACGATAGATTTTCAAGCTTCAATGGATCAGCTAGCGATAAAAGAAATTTTTCTTCAAATGCTAGAAAAAAATAGAAAAAAAGAACTTTTCCGTGGGACGACACTTATCGGTCCGCATCGAGATGACCTTCAATTCTTGGTAAATGAAAAAAATGTTCAAACATATGGCTCTCAGGGGCAACAAAGAACTACAGCATTAAGTGTCAAGCTTGCAGAAATTGATTTGATGAAAGAAGAGACAGGTGAATATCCTGTTCTTTTGTTAGATGATGTAATGAGCGAGTTAGATGACGCAAGACAAGTTCATTTATTAGAGGCTATTGAAGGAAAAGTGCAGACGTTCTTAACGACAACCACATTAGAACACGTAAAAAATAAAATGCTTGTTGAACCAGAAATATTTTATGTACAACAAGGAAGAATCAAAGGAGAAGACGCTGAATGACAGAAAAAGATAAAAGCTTGATTGAACGAGCAAAAGAATACGATGCCAGTCAGATTCAGGTTCTAGAAGGATTAGAAGCTGTTCGAAAACGTCCAGGTATGTATATTGGCTCAACAAGTTCTGAAGGATTACACCATTTAGTATGGGAAATTGTCGATAATTCAATTGATGAAGTGTTAGCAGGATTTGCTTCATCGATTCATGTAATTATTGAAGAAGATAACAGTATTACAGTAATAGATGATGGACGTGGAATTCCAGTAGATATCCAAGCGAAGACAGGACGTCCTGCTGTTGAAACAGTTTTTACAGTGCTTCATGCCGGAGGAAAATTCGGCGGTGGCGGATATAAAGTTTCTGGTGGTCTTCACGGTGTTGGTTCCTCAGTAGTAAACGCCTTGTCACGCTCATTGGAAGTCAAAGTTTACAAAGAAGGAAAAGTCTATTACCAAGAATATCGCCGAGGTGCGGTAGTAAGTGATCTGACCGTGATTGAAGATACTGATCGTCATGGGACAACAGTTCATTTTATCCCTGACGCAGAGATATTCACGGAAACGACTACTTTTAATTTTGATAAATTAGCAACAAGAATTCGCGAGCTTGCTTTTTTAAATCGTGGCATGCATATCTCCATTGAAGATCGTCGTGGAGAGGAACCAGTGATTCGTGAATATCACTATGATGGCGGAATCAAGAGTTATGTGCAGCATTTAAACTCTGGCAAGACTGTCCTGTTTGAAGAACCTGTCTATCTTGAAGGAGAACAACAAGACATCACTGTTGAAGTAGCAATGCAATACACAGATGGCTATCATTCTACAATCATGAGCTTTGCAAATAATATTCACACTTATGAAGGTGGAACACATGAATCGGGATTTAAGACAGCTTTAACACGTGTGATCAATGACTATGCACGGAAACAAAAGCTAATGAAAGACAACGATGAAAACTTATCTGGTGAAGATGTTCGTGAAGGATTGACAGCAGTTGTCTCAATCAAACACCCAGACCCTCAGTTTGAAGGACAAACAAAAACAAAATTGGGAAATTCAGAAGTACGAACAGTTACAGACCGTCTTTTTAGTGAACACTTCAACAAATTCTTAATGGAAAATCCAAGTGTTGGGCGCCAAATCGTTGAAAAAGGGATGCTTGCTTCAAAAGCACGCATGGCTGCCAAGCGCGCACGTGAAGTGACAAGACGGAAAAGTGCATTAGAAATCAGTAATTTACCTGGTAAATTAGCAGATTGTTCAAGTAATGATCCTGAAAAATGTGAATTATTCATCGTCGAAGGAGACTCAGCCGGTGGTTCTGCGAAACAAGGGCGTAATCGTCAATATCAAGCAATCCTACCAATTCGTGGGAAAATCTTGAATGTTGAAAAAGCAAGTATGGAAAAAATCTTGGCGAATGAAGAAATTCGTTCTTTATTTACAGCAATGGGAACAGGATTTGGTTCAGATTTTGATGTTTCAAAAGCCCGTTATCATAAATTAGTTATTATGACTGATGCCGATGTTGATGGTGCGCACATCCGTACGTTATTACTAACGCTCTTTTATCGTTATATGCGTCCAATCGTTGAAGCTGGTTACGTGTATATTGCACAGCCACCTCTCTATGGTGTAAAACAAGGAAAAAATATTACCTACGTACAACCAGGAAAAGATGCAGAAAATGAATTGAAAAATGTAGTTGCTTCACTACCTGCTTCGCCTAAAGCAACCGTACAACGGTATAAAGGTCTAGGAGAAATGGATGATCATCAGTTATGGGAGACAACAATGGATCCTGAAAATCGTCTAATGGCACGAGTAACTGTTGACGATGCTATTGCGGCAGATCAAATTTTTGAAATGTTAATGGGAGATCGAGTAGAACCTCGTCGCGCATTCATTGAAGAAAATGCACATTATGTACAGAATTTAGATATTTAATCGTGAAGGAGGAAAAATTCGTGAGTGAAAATATAAAAGAAAACATTTATGATGTCAATCTGACTAGTGAAATGAAAACTTCCTTTATTGATTATGCGATGAGTGTTATTGTTGCGCGTGCTTTACCAGATGTTCGTGACGGGCTAAAACCGGTTCATCGCCGTATCCTTTATGGAATGAATGAATTGGGTGTCACACCAGATAAACCACATAAAAAATCAGCTAGAATTGTTGGGGATGTAATGGGTAAATACCATCCTCATGGAGATAGTGCGATTTATGAGTCAATGGTTCGTATGGCACAACCGTTTAGCTATCGCTATATGTTGGTTGATGGACACGGAAACTTTGGTTCAGTTGATGGTGATGGCGCTGCTGCAATGCGTTATACTGAAGCGCGGATGAGCAAAATTACTCTAGAAATGTTACGTGATATCAATAAAAATACGGTTGATTTCCAAAGCAACTATGATGATACAGAAAAAGAACCTGAGGTGTTACCAGCTCGTTTCCCTAACCTATTGGTAAATGGGACAACAGGTATTGCTGTCGGGATGGCTACCAATATACCTCCACATAATTTACGTGAAGTTGTTGCAGCTGTTGATTTACTAATGGAAAATCCAGAAGTTACAACAAACGAATTGATGGAAGTATTGC
Source organism: Enterococcus sp. (assembly GCA_047975565.1). Classification (GTDB taxonomy): domain Bacteria; phylum Bacillota; class Bacilli; order Lactobacillales; family Enterococcaceae; genus Enterococcus_B. The sequence goes on from JBKEDT010000047.1 coordinate 23,968, forward strand.
CTGGACCAGATTTCCCAACTGGTGGACTAGTAATGGGCAAATCAGGTATTCGTCGTGCATATGAAACAGGAAAAGGCTCTATTACTGTTCGTGCGCGTGTAGACATCACTGAGATGCCAAATGGAAAAGAACGTATCCTAGTAACTGAATTACCTTACATGGTAAATAAAGCAAAATTGATCGAACGAATTTCAGAACTCCATCGAGATAAACGGATTGAAGGAATTACCGATTTACGTGATGAATCTTCACGTGAAGGGATGCGTATTGTTATTGATATTCGACGTGATATGAGTGCGTCAGTTATTCTAAATAATTTATATAAATTAACCTCATTACAAACATCTTTTGGTTTCAATATGTTAGCAATTGAAAAAGGTGTGCCTAAGATACTAAGTCTAAAACGTATCTTAGAAGATTATATTGAACATCAAATCGAAGTGATCACACGTCGTACTATTTTTGATAAAGAGAAAGCTGAAGCACGTGCGCATATCTTAGAAGGTTTAAGAATTGCATTAGATCATATTGATGAAATCATCTCGATTATTCGTAACTCAAAATCGGACGATGTAGCAAAAGCAACCTTGATTGAACGATTCAAACTATCTGATCGTCAGACACAGGCTATTTTAGATATGCGCTTACGTCGATTAACTGGTTTAGAACGCGATAAGATTGAAAATGAATATCAAGATTTATTGAAATTAATCACTGATTTAAAAGATATTTTAGCACGCCCAGAACGTGTGACTCAGATTATCCGCACAGAGTTAAATGAGCTTGCTGCACGATATGGGGATAAACGTCGTACAGAATTACTTGTTGGTGAAGTGCTAAGTCTAGAAGATGAAGATTTGATTGAAGAAGAAGAAATCGTGATTACTTTGACGAATAATGGGTATATCAAACGTTTGGCAAATAGTGAATTTCGTGCGCAAAGACGTGGAGGACGCGGTGTTCAGGGAATGGGCGTCCATGATGATGACTTTGTTAAAAATCTAATTTCTTGTTCAACACATGATACGTTACTGTTCTTTACGAATAACGGGAAAGTTTACCGAGCAAAAGGCTATGAGATTCCTGAATATGGACGTACAGCAAAAGGAATCCCTGTAATCAACTTACTTGGAATTGATTCAAGCGAAAAAATCCAAGCAATTATTTCCGTCAATGGACAAGCTGAGGATGGTCATTATCTATTCTTCACTACGAAACTTGGAACAGTGAAACGAACATCCGTTACTGCATTTTCAAATATTCGTAGCAATGGACTGATTGCAATTGGGCTAAAAGAAGACGATGAATTAGTCAATGTATTACGTACCAATGGAGATTCTAACGTTATTATTGGGACACATGCAGGCTATTCAGTAACATTTAACGAGGAAACAGTTCGTGATATGGGGCGTACAGCATCTGGTGTACGAGGTATCCGTCTTCGTGAAAATGATTATGTAATTGGTACTGCACTGATGCAAGAAGGACTAGAAGTTCTTGTTATCACTGAAAATGGCTATGGTAAACGTACGAAAGTATCAGAATATCCAGTCAAAGGTCGTGGTGGTAAAGGAATCAAGACAGCGAACATCACGGACAAAAATGGTCCTTTAGCAGGATTAGCAACTGTTTCTGGTGAAGAAGATATCTTATTGATAACAGATAAAGGTATCATTATTCGTTTCAATGTTTCCTCTGTTTCACAAACAGGACGTTCTACATTAGGTGTACGTTTGATGCGTATGGAGAAAGATACCAAAGTAGTAACAATGGCAACTGTTGAACCAGAAGAAGCAGCCGAAGAACAAGAGGCTGTTACAGAAGAAGTTAAAGAAGTACAAGAATAAAAATTAAAGAGACTTGGCTAAAATGAGTGTATGTTTTAGCTAAGTCTTTTTTACTGATTTTAGATCGTACTGATTGACAAAATAAACGAGTGAACAGATGTTTATGAAGAATAAAAATTATTTTTTGTTACAAGATGAAAGAAGTTCTTTAGGAGTGACTTGTTTTTATTGAAAAAATCATGTATAATTAGGGATTGTGAGTAGTCTGATTTTAAATTAGATAACTCTCCTTGCTCTTAGTAAACTAAGAGCCTAAAGTCCATAGGGAGGTGACTATCAATGGAAAATACGAAATATGAAATCATGTATATTATTCGTCCGAACATTGATGAAGAAGCAAAAACTGCTTTGATTGAACGTTTCGATACAATCTTGAAAGATAACGGAGCTGAAGTTATCGAATCTAAAGATTGGGAAAAACGCCGTCTAGCGTATGAAATTAACGGTTACCGTGAAGGTATCTATCACATCGTTAAAGCATCTTCACCAGCATCAGCGACAGCTGTCAATGAATTTGACCGTTTAGCTAAAATCAATGATGATATCGTTCGTCACATGATTGTTAAAGAAGAAGCTTAATTACTGTTTCACATGAAACAAGACGATGAGAGGGGATGACTACATTGATTAATAACGTTGTATTAGTTGGACGTTTAACAAAAGATCCTGATTTACGATATACATCAAGTGGAACTGCAGTAGCAACTTTTACTTTAGCGATAAATCGTAATTTCACGAACCAAAATGGTGATCGTGAAGCTGATTTTATTAATTGTGTAATTTGGCGTAAATCTGCTGAAACTTTAGCAAATTATGCACGTAAAGGTACACTATTAGGTGTAACTGGACGTATCCAAACACGTAATTATGATAATCAACAAGGACAAAAAGTGTACGTAACAGAAGTAATCGCAGAAAATTTCCAATTATTGGAATCTCGTGCATCTTCTGAAAAACGCAACCAAGGTGGCGGTTTCCAAAATTCAAATCAAGGACAATCAACTGGATTTAATGACGGAAACAATAATTTTAATCAACCATCTCAATCATCCAACGGTATGCCTGACTTCAATCGCAACACTTCAGATCCATTTGGATCAAGTTCAACGATTGATATTTCAGACGATGATCTACCATTCTAAACGAATTTGAATAGGAGGGAAACAAGATGGCACAACAAAGAAGAGGCGGACGTAAACGTCGTAAAGTCGATTACATCGCTGCTAACCATATTGAAGTAATTGACTATAAAGATGTTGAATTGTTAAAACGATTCATCTCAGAACGTGGTAAAATTTTACCTCGTCGTGTAACTGGTACTGGTGCTAAAAACCAACGTAAACTTACTGTTGCAATTAAACGCGCACGTATCATGGGTCTATTACCTTTCGTTACTGAAGACTAATGACTAGTTCAAGAGACTTTCTTTTAGAGAGTCTCTTTTTTTGTTTGTTAAAATAAAAGTTCGCTATTCGCCCGTTTAAAATTCTTATGGTAAAATTAAGATAATTGAATACAGGGGGCAGATTATGGAGAAGGAAAAGAGTAATCCAAAAGCACGTGCACTCTTTTTTATTATATTGCTATTACTTGAAGCACTATTGATTATTTTAGTACCCTTTCGATTGATTTCAGCAATAGTTATTTTGTTAATCAATTTGTATATTTTTCGATACTGGCTTCAAGTTAGACAATGGCTTATTTTAAAAAATAAAGAAAAAATTCAGCAAGCATCACAAATTGCTGAAACAAGTTTATCTTATGTTTCTGAAATCATGCCGGTAGGAATTATTTCTTTCTTACCAACAGAGCAACAGATTGATTGGTTAAATCCACTAGCATTAGATATCAAAGAAAAGGCCAATCTAAATGAGCAAGAATTACTGGAATCATTTTTTTCTGCGCGACAAAAGAAAAAATCGCTTATTTATTTAGCTGAGCGAACATTTCAATTTTATTTAGATCCAACTAAAGGCGTTATTTACTTTATGGATGTTACACAAAATCAATTGTTGAAAATTCATCAAAATAATAACCAAGCAGTTGTGGGAATCGTGTCGATCGATAACTATGCAGAAGCAATCGACAAACTTGATGATAAAGAAATTTCTTATTTAAATTCCTTTATTGCAACGATGATTTCAGATTGGATGGATGAGTACAAGGTATTTTATAAACGAATCAATGCGGAACGTTATTATTTTTTTGCTCGCTTTTCAGATTTGAAAAAAATGATTGATGCAAAATTTGATTTGTTAGATCGCTTACGTTCAGAAGCAGAGCAACAAAATATTCCAATTACTCTAAGTATAGGAATTGCCTATGGAAATGAAAATTTAGAAATCGTTGGTGATGAAGCACAAGCAAACTTAGATATTGCACTGGTTCGTGGCGGAGATCAAGTAGTCCTGAAAGAAACAGTTGAAGGTGCCAAACCAGTTTATTACGGGGGAAAATCAGCAAGCACGGTAAAACGCACACGAGTTCGTTCCCGTGCGATGAGTACAGCATTGCGTAAGATATTTGATGAAACAGCAGGGGATATTTATATTATGGGACATAAATTTCCTGATATGGATGCGATTGGTTCTGCTTTTGGAGTTTCTTGCTTGGCTAGATTTTATGGGAAAAATGCGTATATTGTTATTGATGAAAATGAAATCATTCCAGATGTCGAACGATGTTTGGAAGAAATAAATAAGCATCCAGAACTTAGTGAGCAATTAATAGCTCCTAGTAGAGCGATAGAGAGACACAAAACAGGAGACCTACTAATTATGGTGGATTATCATAAACCATCGCTATCTATCTCTCAGACCCTCTATGAGCAATTTGATAAAGTAGTAATCATCGATCACCATCGACGGGGAGAAGAATTTCCAAGTAAACCATTATTGACATATATTGAATCATCTGCTTCATCCGCCTCAGAACTAGTAACCGAACTGATTCAATATCAAAGTAGTAAAACAAACAAAGTCGATCGATTTGAAGCCACATTGTTATTAGCTGGAATCGTAGTTGATACGAAAAGTTTTACGGTTCGAACAACGGCACGCACGTTTGATGTGGCCAGTTACTTAAGAACTTGTGGTGCTGATGCTTCTTTAGTACAATATCTATTGAGCTCGGATTTAAACACCTATCTTGAAATCAGTGATCTTATCTCTCGTAGTGAGTATGTTTCCTCAGATGTGATAATAGCCGCTGGTAGTGAAGATAAGGTGTATAATAGTGTTACCGCGGCAAAAGCTGCAGATACACTATTATCAATGGTTGGCATCAATGCTGCTTTTGTTATCACGAAACGTACGGACGGGTTGATCGGTATCAGCGCACGAAGTACAGGAACAATTAATGTGCAATTGATCATGGAAACTTTAGGTGGTGGTGGGCACTTTACCAATGCTGCAACACAGCTTTCAGATGTAACAGTTCAAAAAGCCAAAGAGCAATTGCTTGAAGCGATTCATGAGAATATGAAACAAATGTACGAAAAGGGGTAAATTATATGAAAGTCATTTTCTTACAAGATGTAAAAGGTAAAGGAAAAAAAGGAGATGTCAAGGAAGTTCCAACAGGGTATGCACAAAACTATCTCCTAAAAAACAAATTAGCAAAAGAAGCTACTAAAGGCAGTGTAAGTGAACTAGCTGGTCAAAAAAAAGCACAAGAAAAACAAGAAGCTGAAATCTTAGCCGAAGCTGAATCACTAAAAGAATTTTTAGAAAAAGAAGAAACTATCGTTGAAATTAAAGCAAAAGCAGGGGAAGACAGTCGTCTATTCGGTTCTATTCCATCGAAACAAATTGCAGAAGCATTGAAAAAACAATATGAGGTAACATTGGACAAACGTAAAATCGAATTAGAATCACCAATTCGAGCATTAGGTTACACAAATGTTCCAGTGAAATTACATCATCATGTGACAGCAACAATCAAGGTGCATGTTGTTCAAGCTTAGATACATTTCAATAAGATAAAGTAAAAGAGCAGATTTTCTGCTCTTTTTTATTAGGAAACGTGTATAATAAACATGGAAAAGTTTCTTGCGCACACATTCTCAGGAATGTTGTGCCTTTTACTTTTTTCTAGTAAAATGAAACAATTGAATAAACTAGGAGCGATAATGATGAGTGAAGTTTGGCAAGATCGGGTCCCACCGCAAAATATCGAAGCGGAACAAGCAGTATTAGGCTCTATCTTTTTGGATGCAGAGACCATTATAGATGCCATGGAATACATAGAACCGAAAGATTTTTATCGCCGAAGCCACCAGTTAATATTTGATACGATGATTGCATTGAATGATCGTAACGAAGCGATTGATATTATTACAGTAAAAGATAGATTAGAACAAGCCAACCAGTTAGAGGATGTTGGTGGATTGAGCTATATTTCTGATTTAGCGATTGCTGTTCCAACGGCTGCAAATATTGTTTATTATGCAAAAATAGTTGAAGAAAAATCGTTGCTCCGTAACTTGATTCAAACAGCAACAGGTATTGTAACTAAAGGATTCGAGCAAGGTGAAGAAGTTCAATCTATTCTAGATGATGCAGAAAAAAGTATTTTAGAAGTTTCAGAAAAAAGAAATCGAAGTGGTTTTTTATCAATTTCAGAAGTATTGAATACATCAATTGAAACGATTGACCGCTTAGCACAAAATAATGAAGAAATTACTGGATTGCCAACAGGCTATCAAGCGCTAGATAAAATGACTGCAGGTTTTCAACCAGAAGAATTGATTATTATTGCTGCACGTCCAGCCGTTGGTAAAACAGCATTTGCGTTAAACATTGCCCAAAATATAGGTACAAAAACGGATCGTTCAGTAGCTATTTTTAGTTTGGAAATGGGTGCTGAATCATTAGTTAATCGAATGCTTTGTGCAGAAGGATCAATTGAAGCTAGTCATTTACGAACAGGACAACTTTCAGAAGAAGAATGGTCAAACCTGATTGTAGCAATGGGGAGTCTTTCAAGAGCAAATATCTATATTGACGATACACCAGGGATCAAAATATCAGAAATCCGTGCAAAATGCCGTAAGTTAGCACAAGAAAAAGGCAATCTAGGGATGATTTTAATTGATTACTTACAGTTGATTGAAGGTACTGGTCGAGAAAATAGACAACAAGAAGTATCTGAAATTTCACGTCAATTAAAAAAATTAGCAAAAGAATTAAAAGTCCCTGTTATTGCGTTATCACAGCTTTCTCGTGGTGTGGAGCAACGACAAGATAAACGCCCTGTGTTAAGCGACATTCGTGAGTCAGGATCAATTGAGCAAGATGCAGATATAGTAGCTTTCTTATACCGTGATGATTATTATGATCGTGAAGATGGCGACGACGATGATCATGAGAACGAAGAAACAAAAGATAATGTTATTGAAGTAATTATCGAAAAAAATAGAAGTGGTGCGCGGGGAACGGTCGAATTATTATTTATCAAGCAATACAATAAGTTTTCTTCTTTATCTCCAAGATCAGAGTATTAAAAGAATCAAAAAAAAGAATCAAAAAAGGACCTGGAACATGTGTCATGTTTCAGATCCTTTTTTGTTGTCGACTTCATTGGATAGCTTTGTCAATTCAGATTGTTTTTGTTGAAGCAATCGTTGATCTTCTTTAATCTGTTGTTGAATTTCCGCTTTTGTAGGGTGAATTAAAAAATTTATGCTGATAGCTACAAGTGTACCAATAAATGTGTCAATTGTACGGTCTAGTGCAAAGGCAAAAGATTCATTATATGAAACGCTTAGGCAAATTAAAATTGTCGTTGAAATGGCAGACACTAACCCTTTGTTATCATGAACAAGCTCACATAAGAGAACAACTAAGATAATGAATAGAGGTAATATTAGTAATTCAAGTGTAAAGTTATCATGAATGGATTCAGTTATCCAAAAATAGAGTAAAGCCATGATGCCACCTATTATATTCCCTATCAGACTTGACACGCCAACTTTGACCGTTGCATGAAAGTTACTTGTTAGTAAAGGAGCAACTGCAGCTAAGGATGCAACAACAGGTGCACCACGATCAATAAAATGAAAAATCAACATACAGAAAAAAACAGAGATAGCAATTTTAATACTATGAATGAGTGTATAACGTCGATTAGGCATACATAATCACCTCCTACTTAGTATTTTGCTTTTTTTACTACCAGGCTGCAAGTAAAAAGGTTAATCACCAATCGTTCGTAAATGAAACGATTTCACTCTTATTATTTTTTTAATATTCGATATTAGTTGAAAAAACTATTATAAATTGTTACAATAGTTCAGGATAAAATATTAATGAACGAGGTGTTCGAATGTCATCTGTAGTAGTAGTAGGTACCCAATGGGGCGATGAAGGGAAAGGAAAAATCACTGATTTTCTCAGCGAAAATGCAGAAGTGATTGCACGCTACCAAGGAGGTGACAATGCAGGCCATACAATTAAATTTGATGGTGTAACATATAAATTGCATTTGATTCCATCTGGAATTTTTTATCAAGATAAAATAAGTGTGATTGGGAATGGTGTAGTTGTCAATCCTAAATCATTAATCAAAGAACTTGCGTATTTACATGAACACAATGTTGTTACAGAAAATTTACGTATTTCAGACCGGGCACATGTCATCTTGCCTTACCATATCCAACTGGATCAATTGCAAGAAGATGCTAAAGGTGAAAATAAAATAGGCACAACAATCAAAGGAATCGGACCAGCATATATGGATAAAGCTGCACGTGTGGGTATCCGAATCGCTGATTTACTAGATAAAGAGATTTTTGCAGAACGCTTAAAATTAAACTTAGAAGATAAAAATCGTCAATTTGTAAAAATGTATGATGCACAACCGATTGAATTTGATGCGATTTTTGAAGAATATTATGAATATGGACAACAAATCAAAAAGTATGTAACAGATACTTCAGTTATCTTAAATGATGCATTAGATGCAGGTAAACGTGTGTTATTTGAAGGGGCTCAAGGAGTAATGTTGGATATTGATCAAGGAACATATCCATTTGTTACTTCATCTAATCCAGTTGCTGGTGGTGTAACAATTGGTAGTGGTGTGGGACCTTCAAAAATCAACAAGGTAGTCGGTGTATGTAAAGCTTATACATCACGTGTTGGCGATGGTCCATTCCCGACAGAACTATTTGATGAAACAGGAAATCAAATTCGTGAAGTCGGTCGTGAATATGGTACAACAACTGGTCGTCCACGTCGTGTTGGTTGGTTTGATACAGTTGTGATGCGTCATTCAAAACGTGTATCAGGGATTACCAACCTTTCATTAAATTCAATTGATGTCCTTAGTGGACTAGAAACAGTCAAAATCTGTACTGCATATGAACTAGATGGGGAATTGATTTATCATTATCCAGCAAGTTTGAAAGAACTGAACCGTTGCAAACCTATTTATGAAGAACTTCCAGGTTGGTCAGAAGACATTACTGGATGTAAAACATTAGCTGAGTTACCAGAAAATGCGCGTAATTATGTTCGCCGGATTTCTGAATTAGTTGGTGTACGTATCTCAACATTTTCTGTTGGTCCAGATCGTAATCAAACAAACATCCTTGAAAGTGTATGGGCACAAATTTAATTATATAAAGTGTGTAAAAAAGAAGGTAGAGAACGAATTGTCTCTACCTTCTTTTTACTAACTTATCCTAAATGAACGTATAAGCAAATATTCTGCTATAATAATGAAAGAGAATGTACAAAAGGGGTTGGGAGTATGTATCAGATTGTAACTGATTCTTGTTGTGATCTGCCTTATGAGGTTTTAGAAGAACTAGATGTAACATTTTTACCGATGATGGTAAATCTAGATGGAAAAGAGTTACTTGATGATTTAGGAAAAACATTTGATTACGAAGTGTTTATAGGTGAACTAAAGGAGGGTGCACAGCCTACAACGTCACAAATCAATGTTGGACGTTATGTTGAGTTTTTCCGTCCATATGTAGAACAAAATATACCCGTGCTATATATTGCTTTTTCAAGTACGATGAGTGGCTCATATAGTAGTGCGTTACAGGCAGTAGCTATACTTGCTGAAGAATATGAAGAGCCGGATATCCATGTATTTGATACCAAAGGAGCAAGTGTAGGAGAAGGATTACTTGTGCTCGCTGCAGCACGCTTGCAAAAAGATGGCGAAACACTAGCAAGTAATTTAAAATGGCTAGAAGACAACTATTTAAATGTTCGTTCATGGGTCACTGTAGACGATTTAAAACATTTGGAACGTGGGGGACGTATCTCTAAAACTAGTGCAGCTTTGGGAAGCTTACTTAGTGTGAAACCAATAATCACGGTTGATGAGGAAGGTCGTTTACAAAATGTTGATAAAATTCGTGGAAGAAATAAGTCTCTTCAAAAAATTGTTGATGAAACAGTAGCTTCAATAGTTTCGCCACTTGATCAGTATATTTATATTGCATATGCAGGTGATCTTGAGGCAGCAGAGAAAGCAAAAGAATTACTTGAACAAAAAATCCAAGCAAAAGGAATTATTATCTATCCGCTAGGACCGACAATTTCTAGTCATACTGGATATGGTTGCGTGGCAATTTTTTCTATGGGAACAAAAAGATAAAAAAACAGTCAAGAATGTAAAAATACATTCTTGACTGTTTTTTTTAATTATTAATTAAATAACGTATCCATCTGTTTTTTCACTTCAGTATTTTCCAAAAATTCATCGTAAGTTGTTTCTGCACGATCTACGATGCCGTTGTCTGAAACAGCAATGATTCGATTCGCTAATGTTTGGATAAATTGATGGTCATGTGAAGCAAATAAAATGGAACCTGTGAAAGCCATCAATCCGTCATTTAAAGCGGTGATAGATTCTAAATCTAAATGGTTGGTTGGATCATCAAGTACAAGAACATTTGATTTAGAAAGCATCAATTTAGATAGCATACAACGAACCTTCTCACCACCAGAAAGGACATTCACTGGTTTTAATACTTCTTCACCTGAGAAGAGCATACGCCCTAAGAAGCTACGTAAGAAGGTATTATCATCTTCTTCTTTACTAGCGTATTGGCGTAACCAATCTAGAATTGTCAATTCATTATCAAATTCATTTGTCGTATCAACAGGTAAGTAGGATTGGCTAGTTGTAACACCCCAACGAACAGAACCTGTATCTGGTGTGATTTCACCCATAATAACTTTGAATAAAGTTGTCGTTGTAATATCGTTATTTGAAACAAAAGCAACTTTGTCTTCTTTGTTTAATGTGAAACTAATATTATCTAAGATTTTTTTACCATCGATCGTGACACTTACATTGTCAACTTGTAAAAGATCATTCCCAATTTCACGTTCTGGTTTGAAGCCAACAAATGGATAACGTCTTGAAGAAGGTTGAATATCATCCAAGGTAATTTTATCTAGCATCTTTTTACGAGAAGTCGCTTGTTTTGATTTTGATGCATTCGCACTAAATCGTGCAATAAAATCTTGTAATTCTTTGATTTGTTCTTCTTTTTTTGCATTCGCATTTGCTTGTAGTTTTGTTGCTAATTGACTTGATTCTAACCAAAAATCATAGTTCCCAACGTAAATTTTAATTTTACCAAAGTCTAAATCAGCCATATGTGTACATACTTTATTTAAGAAATGACGGTCATGGGAAACAACGATTACCGTATTTTCGAAGTTGATCAAAAATTCTTCTAACCAATTGATAGATTGGATATCTAAACCGTTGGTTGGTTCATCCAGTAACAATACATCAGGCTTTCCAAATAGTGTTTGGGCAAGTAACACTTTTACTTTTTGGCCTGCCGTTAACTCACTCATTAATTGGTGATGCAGTTCTTCAGGAATGTTTAATCCTTGTAATAAAACTGCTGCTTCTGGTTCAGCTTCCCAACCATCTAATTCAGCAAATTCTCCTTCTAATTCTGCTGCACGAAGACCATCTTCATCAGAAAAATCCTCTTTCACATAGATGGCATCTTTTTCTTTCATTACTTCATAAAGACGTTTATGTCCCATAATAACTGTTTCAAGTACAGTGTATTCTTCATAGTCAAAATGATTTTGTTTCAATGTAGCCATACGTTCATCTGGACCTAGAGTTATTGTTCCAGTAGATGGGGCTAATTCACCTGATAAAACTTTCAAAAAAGTTGATTTACCTGCGCCATTTGCACCGATTAAACCATAACAATTTCCAGGAGTGAATTTAATATTTACGTCATCAAATAGTTTGCGGTCTGAAAAGTGCAAACTGACATCATTTACAGTAATCAATTCTTTTCCTCACTTTATAATAGTATTGACTCAAAGGTCTCCTAGCATTATATAGGGGAAAGCAAAAAGTTTCAAGGTAAGTAGTAGAGGAAAATTGATGTTTCACGTGGAACACATTTTTCGGCAAAGAATTCTTTATCAGATATAATAGAATAAAAGGGGGCAGACGAAGATGCAAATTGTAGTGATTAGTCATGGAAATTTAGCCAAAGAATTGGTAAATAGTGCGGGGCAAATATTCGGCATGCAGGAGGATCTAGAAGCAATAAACTATTCTTTTGATGCAAATCCAGAATATTTAAAGTCGAAAATTGAATCCGTTATCAAAAAAAGAGAAAAAAGAGAAAAAGGAGAAGAAATATTATTCTTAATTGATTTATTTGGTGGAACACCATTTAATATTGCTTCAGAATATGCATTATCGGATGAAACTATCGGACTATTGACTGGGGTCAACTTACCAATATTACTAGGTGCAATTGGTGGGAAAAACCAGCCATTAGCAGAACTATTGGAACAACTCTATCATGGCGGACAAGAAAGCATTCGAAAATTACAATTAGCTAAACACTCTTAACTATTGATGTTTTATAAATTCAGAAGTTTATACTCTTTTTTCAATTACGGCAAAAATAAAATAACAAAAAAGTAGGAGATTATAAAAATAATCACCTACTTTTTTGTTCTGATATTCTATTAAAAATAACGTTTACTTCCATTTGTTCCGCGAATAAATCGCACAAACCAAACGATTAAAACAATAGGAACGAGTAATTTGACTGCGAACCACAATAGACTGCCTACTAATCCTACTAAAGTGGTGATAAAGAAACTAGCGAAAATTAAAAATGTGATGAATAGAATGAGCTGAACAATTGAATGTCTATTTCTCATAAGAAGGCCTTCTTTCATGTTTATTTATCTATAGTTTAGCAAGAGTGAAGAAAAAATACGTCCATCCTAGGTCTGATTTTTCAAGGGAGAATAAAAATAGTTGAATTAAATGAGTAATTCAACGTACACTAGAAAAAAGAGAGGAGTGTAGAGTATGTCGAAAACACGACTAGAAGCATTTACCGATGCGGTCATTGCAATTATCATGACGTTGCTTGTCTTAGAGCTACATGCCCCCACGGAGGCTACTTGGAGTGCGTTAGGAGAGATGGGGCATAAGTTTATTATTTATATCATAAGTTTTGCTACATTAGCAATCTACTGGAATAACCATCATCATTTGTTTCAACTAGTACATAAGATCGATGGACGTGTGTTATGGGCAAACAATCTGTTTATATTGAGCTTGTCATTATTTCCACTAGTTACTGCATGGGTTGGTGACTTTTTAGATAGTTGGCCTGCACAAGCAACGTATGGCATTGTCATCTTACTTGCAAATACTACCTATTATCTATTGGCACGCCACTTATTGACCATTCATGGCAAAGATTCTAAACTGGGCATAGCTTTTCGTGATTTTAGAAAATCCTACGTATCAATGGGCTTGATGCTGATAGGGTTATTATTCGGTTGGTTAGTTAATCCAGTACTAGTTTTAGGAGCGAATATCATTATTTTGTTAATGTGGATTATTCCTGAAAGAAAAATTGAAAAACAATATAAATGAAACGTAAGGAGAGACTTATGGAGCTTAAAGTTATTCAAGCAGGATGGCAACGTGCCGCAAGCTGTTATATTCGTATGAAGGTTTTTGTTCTAGAAAAAGGCATTGCGATTGAAGATGAATTTGATCAATTTGATTCAGATGATACACTATACGTAGTGATTTACGATGAACATCAGCCTGTTGCAACAGGTCGTTTGTTAGAAGAAGACGCGGCTACAGCACGCTTTACAAGAATTGCTGTACTAAAAGAATACCGAAAGCATCACCTTGGCAGAAAAATTATTGAAGCATTGGAAATAAAGGCGCAAGAATTAGGATATCAGCAAAGTATCATACATTCTGAGCTGGTAGCAAAAGGATTTTATCAAAAACTAGGCTATACAGTCTGTTCAGAAGTGTATCTAGAAGATGGCGTACCTTGTATTACTCTTCAGAAAAAACAAATGAAAGAATAAAAGGCAAAAGATATGTAAAAAAGGCATATTTTTTGCCTTTTTTTGTGGAAAAAATAAAAAGGGAATTATCCACTGTGGAAAACTCACGTAGAAAAATCATTTTTATCATGCATCAAAAATTAGCTAATTAAGTAGAATTCATCTAAAATAAAAAAGAATAAGTGAAAATATACAGAATAGGTTGCCAATATTATCAGCTATAAATCAACGTTTATGCGTTATGATGAATAAATATTACAAAGCGAATATACGTAACGCTGATAAGAAAACAAAAAGAACACAAAGATAACAAAAACACGTATGAAACTATGTTATTTTATTTATTTTAAATAACGTGGCGCTTATTCTGAACAAAGAAGTTGTTATAGTACAGGAGGAATATGGAATGACAAGCATGGAGAAAATAAATCAATTTCGTGACGAAAGAGAGTGGCGACAATTTCATAACGAAAAGGATTTAGCATTATCAATTACTTTAGAAGCTGCAGAATTGTTAGAACTTTTTCAATGGAAAACAGCAGAAGAAGGTCGTAAAAGCACAGAAAGACTAAAAGAGGAGTTAGCTGATGTACTTATCTATTCATATATGTTGGCTGATAACCTTGATTTTGATATCGATACGATAATTGAAGAGAAATTAGTAAAAAATGCTCAAAAATATCCTGTAGAAAAGATCAAGGGTAGCAGAAAAAAGTATACTGAACTCAAAGAAACAGGAAAATAGACAAAATACCCTTTCGATATACCTTGTAGGGGTATGTTGAAATGCTTATTTATTAACGATTTTAAATGAAACACCTTTTTTAAATATTTTGAGCTTATTATTTGTAAGTATTTTTTAAATAGTGTATCCTTACTTTTAGTTAGTTAAATAAAATAAAAAAATAAAACAAATGAAGGTGGAATTTTAAATTATGAGCAATATTTTAGTTGTAAAAGCAAATAACCGTCCGGATGGTGTATCCACAGCAATGTTTGACACATTTATGAAAAACATCGATAAACAAGCAAATACAGTAGAAACTTTCGATGTGTATGCACAAGATATGCCATATATCGGTCAAGATTTATTTGATGCTTTTGGTAAATTAGCAGCAAATGAAGAATTAAATGAAAAAGAACAATTATTGATGAATGTACGTCAAATTGCTATGGATAAAGTTTCAGCTGCAGATGTTATCGTATTTGCTTTCCCAATGTGGAATCTATCTGTCCCAGCAGCATTACACACATTTATTGATTATATTTTCCAAGCAGGATTCACATTCTCATACAATGCTGATGGCTCAATGAATCAATTGATGAAAGATAAAGAAGTCATTCTTTTAAATGCACGTGGTGGAGTATACTCAGGCGATGCAGCTGTTATGGAAAATTCAGTTACTTATATGGAAAAAGTATTCGGTGGAATGTTCGGAATGACAATCACTGATGAAGTTATCATTGAAGGGCATAATGCAGATCCATCAAAAACAGAAACACTTATTGCTGAAGGAATGGAAAAAGTGGCAGAAGTAGCCAAATCTTTGGGTGAAAAAGTTACTGCATAATTCAGATAGCTATACTTAATAGAATAGAACTAAAAACGTCTGTCAGATTTAGTAAACTGACAGACGTTTTTTCATCAAGAGAAATCATTTGGACGTATCTGTAAAAAGAGAGATAGTTTTTAAACGAATAATTTTTTTATCCAAGTTGATTATTTTTTGCCAAGTGGTAAAATTTATTCGAGTGAGTTTACCATTTTGTAAAAGGAGCTGTAGAAATGAAAGAAAACTTAGATGAAAAAGTAATCGATGCTCTTCAAGAGTGCTTGAAACAACAAACTTTGTTTACTATTTCCTTACGAGATATCGCTAAAGTCGCAGAAGTTTCACATCAAAAAATGCTTTATCATTATAAAAATCGTGAAGGAATTATTCATTTGTATACAGAGTATGTAAAAGATTGGTTATTAGAAGAATGCTTAGATTGGTTTAATAATCATAATCGAAAAGAAGAGGAATCGTCTTTGTCCTATCTAAATCGTTTTATGAACTATGTTACGGTATTTTCAAAGGAACAGACATATCAAAATGCAACAATTCAAGTTTATGTTATGGGACAGTATGATCAAGAAGTAGCAATAATGATCCAGAAAATCTATCATGAATGGAAAAAGGAAATGGCTGAGTTACTAGAGAAAAAAGTTGGTGTAACAAGTAAGCAATTAACCGAAACAATGATGATCATGATTTGTGGTACTTTTTTATGTAATTATAACAACCTTTTATCATTGGGTGAACAGCAAAATAGTATTGACAGCTTAAGTGAATTAACAAAAGAAAGGCATGAATATCATGAATAGAAAACGTGAAATAGTAAGGAGTTTAATGATTTTATTAGTACTCTTAGAATTGGGTTCTGTAGTGGAAATGAGAATGAATGCAGACTATCTAGGCATGACAGCACATGGATTTTTAGCAGTACTATTTACAATATTAGGTAGCTACTCCTTTAAATTAGTTCAAAAAACCGAACATCATAGTAAGCGTACATTAGAAGAATCTACTATTTATTCATTGTTGATTATTAGTTTACTAATGTTGAATATGATAGCCATTCATGATTTTGATCATATGCGACAAGCGATGGCTTGGGATTATCAATTTACATTAAGCGTTTTGCTCGTTAATTTGATTGTATATGTGCCCAATTGGATAGCTATTATTCTTATTTCAAAAGGAAAATTAAGTGGCATACTTGCATCGATTGTTAGCGGCCCATTAATAGCTAGTTCATTTTTAAAAGTCCATATATTAGGAGCTTGGATTCCTGTCTGGGGGTTGTGGAAGGATTCTTTTTTTGTACTTGGTGCAGATCAATTGAGTTGGGTAATTTTAACAGTAACAGCTCTTGTGGGAGTTGGAGTGGGTATGGCAAGTTGTTACTACTATGGTAAAGAAAAACAACGTAACGTAGCAATATAGTAGAGCAGTTTATAGAGATATGAATACAAAACATAGTTTACGCGCTAGTGGTGAAAGCGAACGTACCTTACACAGTGTTGTGTGATCAAATTTACGCATATCTTACAATGAGTGAAGCACTAAACGATATATTAAAAGGGTAAAGGTGAGATTAAACGATACTATGTGTCAAAAAAAGTTCCGTCAGAAAAAATTGACGGAACTTTTTCTATACGTATGTAGTAAATTATTTTTGAATAGATAACTTTAGAAATAGAATGAACTATGAATAATGTATTTTATTTCTATTTCTAAATTCAGTCATAGTCATTCCAGTCTCTTTTTTGAATTTTTTATGAAACGAAGTAGCGTCAGAATAGCCGAGTTTACGAGCAATATCACCAGTTAATTCATGCGTGTAAATTAATAATTTTTTTGCATTATTTATTTTTATTTTTGAGTAATAACTAGAGAAATTTTCATTTTGATATTTTTCAAAGTGCTTCTTTAAGGTGCTTTCAGAGCAATTAAGTATCTTTGATAATTCATGGAGTTTATATAATTTACAAGTGTGGTTATTAAGTAGTGCGGTTGCTTGATCAATCAATCGTGCCTTTAAAGTAGACTCTGTATAAAGATTTTCAATAAAATTTGACTGATAGTCCCCAATTCTTATTCTGAGTTTTAAATAGGCACTCAGAATTTTTACTAATGCTTGTCCATATGAGATAAATTCATTTAGTCGGGAGTTAGAGATGGTAGGGATAGTAGTATAGGAATGATTTAGTTGAGGAGAGAATACAGTATCTCGAAACGGAGAATCATGTGGATGTAGTCGTTCAAATTGCTGTTGTTTTTCTAATTTAAATTGACTGATAAATAGAGCGCCTATATATCGATCTGCCACATAGATTGGAAAGACAATTCCTACTATGTCATGATAGCAACGATAAACGAAA
The DNA here is from genome assembly GCA_047975565.1 of Enterococcus sp. GTDB lineage: Bacteria > Bacillota > Bacilli > Lactobacillales > Enterococcaceae > Enterococcus_B. The sequence continues at coordinate 42,090 of JBKEDT010000047.1, forward strand.
TAATCTTTTTTTTCCATAATACATAGAGAAGCAGCCAAAAAATCGTTGTTAAAACAAATACTACTACTTATATCTTTAGATTTTACTTGTGAGCAAAAAGAACAACAGTTACTGATTTCGGATAGAGGGTTTCCATTATTATCTATTAGTAGCATGGATACTTCAAATAACTTAGCACTAATGTTTTGAAATTCTTCCCATATTTCCAAATCTTCTTTTATTTGCCATAGCACATGAAACCACCTACTTTCTAGTATATTTTCTAATATAAATGGATAGTGAAGAAAAGTCATGAGGATATAGACGTATTACCTTAAATACCAATAAGATTTATCTTATTGACCATTTTTGAATAGACAATTTTAGAATAAACTAAATAAAGGAGGATATCTAATTCAATTAGTTAGGGAATATGAATTGAAATAATTGATAGGGGTGGTTTAATCCTACTATAGTTATTATTGTTACACGAGTATTCGTATTTTTAGCTGTGCTACAATCTACCTCAAAATGCTTATAAGAAAGATAATCAGGTGAATTAGCTAAAAATTATCCCAAAAAGGAAAAGGTGATGTATATGAAAAACATTAGAGTTAGCTCAAGCGTATTTCTAGCCACATTAATTTTTTCAGTTTTCATACCAACGACAACAACTGTATTTGCATCAGAAAGAGAAGGTGAATCTGCTCTAATAAAGGTTGAAAATCAAGATACTCAGAGTACAAGTAAATATGAAGAAGATATATATAGATTATTTACTGAATTATCAAAAGATGAAAAATTTAAAACCGCCTATCAAGATGTTTTGCATCAAGAACTGGAGGAGCAGATATATGGTCGTGGTAAAGGAACTATAGCAGCAAAAGTCGCAGCTAAGGCCTTAATGGCAGCCATTAAAGCTATGGGAAAAAAAGCCTTTAATAGTTTTGTGAAAAAATGGGCACCAATGATTGCCGTATGGTTTACATATGATAAAATGATGGACGCGTTAGATATAGTTTATAATATGAGTGGGACTATAGAAAGTGCTCTTACTAAAGCACTTGTGAATGTTGGCGTAAATAAAACTATTGCAGGTATTTTGGCAAGAGCAGCAATTGCTGTTCTCATTTGAACAAGGAAGTATATGATATGTATGAGTAAAATAACTTTTTTGAGTTTTCTGATGGTCTCATCATTCTTAGCGTTTATCTTTATAGAAGGATTATATATAGTTGATTATATTTCCAAACGGGTAGCAGTAGTATTGACTAGTTTACCTACAACTATTTTTATAGCATCTTATTTAGTCTATCGAAAAGCAACAAACATAAAGAAGTAGACTAATAATTTGCTACAATAAAAATTAAAAAAATATTTATAACTTTATATAAGTATGTTCAGGTGTTTCGCAGTTTAGTGACTCTATACTTTATGGGACGTATGAATTTAGAAATGATTCTATCAAAATATACTTCAAATTACAGATAAAAACTTATAAATTATAGGGATCTCTTACGAGATAGTAAATGAACAAAAGACTTTAGTTATATTGATGTGTGCCTTTCTTACAATTCTTATTCCTGTAGAGAGTGTGGTTCTTCTGTCATTCATGGAAATAAAAATGCCGTATACGCTTTGACCTATACAATTACTTATCTGCTCACAGAAAGAATGTCTTTCTTTTATTGTAAATACGTGTCATGTTTTCTGAGCCACTGTGTAGCATATTTCAAAATATTTTAAATTATGAATAAGGTATCCAAAACGCACTGATTTTTTCTTATTCTAGTGGAAAAATAGAAGCTAAAAATACACATAAAAAAACATTGAAACGTGTATCTTACAAATTTAAATCATTTACTTAGCCTCACTCATCGGCCATTGTTGACAAAGCACCGATGAGTGAGGCTAAAGTCTAGAGGAGTTATTACCATATACTAATAATTAAAGTATATAGCTTAAAAAATGATTACGTGCGCAGCTGTGCTTTGTTGACACCTGATACTCAAAAGTGTCTCTTTTTTGATAGCAATTGATTCGTCGATTTCCGATGAAGTCGGTAGCACCGTGTTACTGAAGAGAGTGAAATTTCCATCAAGTTCTTATTGAAAATATGTGAATGAAGCGATAGTAAGTATATGACATATTCATGATCAATATTAAAGAGCTATTTAATGAGAAACCTCCATAGAAATGAGTAGGAGATCGGTTAAAGCGTTATTAATATTGATATGTGTATCGCTCATTCGTTTCTTAACGTTTCTGTCTATTTGGACGAGTTCCCTATCTGTGTGCAGCAAATTGTGAATGGCGAAATCAATTTCACTATGTTTGATTTTTTTATTTTTATTAAACATGACCAAATATACTTTTTCATAGGCGTCTACATAAATGACTTGTACTCGGTCAATAGTATAAACTGTATACTGTTTTATGCAGACATGATCAAATAGATATTTGGTTATGTTTGGAAAGTAAGTACCTAAATTTAGATTATGCTTAATTGGTGATTCAACTAATTTCATGGACTAATCTTCTCACTTTATTCTAATTTTTAATCAGTTAGTTCGATATGCGCTCGTGAATCATGTTTACCAAAGTATGCATATTCATAAATCATATCTCCTGAGACAGTGAGGGTATTATCTCTGTCTTTAATTTTAAGGGATGCATCTGCCTTATATCGAATATACGAAGGATCTAGTCCTTGTTTACTTAACGTTAAAGCCATTTTAGAATCAAGTTTTCCAAAAATCGTTTCTGGGGTTCTCACTTCTAATTCTTGTTTCCATGTTACTGTGAATTCGACTTTTTTTCCGTCTCTTTCATAGTTAAATATAATAGTTTTAGGGAAAAATTTCTGGGCTTTTTTTGACCAGTACAATTCTTTAATATGCGCATTTCCGTGTTCTGTGCCATCAAATATAACTTCTCCTGATTTATCCATAACGCAAAAAATTGGTATTTGCTGAAATCCATATTTTTCATTAGCTACGATGTCGAACATAGCAACTGTATATTCTCCAAGTGAAGCACGTCCCCAAAACCAATGATGAATAATGCTCATCGAATCGATATTATGGAATTGATGATCATGATATCCGGTTCCTTGAACATCCTGTGTTTGACCGTTATAAGTTATTGTTCCGTTTACTTCACATCTTGGGAATGTTAACCAAGTGTATTCTTTTACCTCATCATCACCAAATGCAATATAACCAGTTCCAGGCCGGAAGGGTTTTGTTAATCCGTGAAGATGTAGATTGCAGCCAATTCCATTTTCGGGTTTTACAATAATATCACAATCAATTAAATTGCCGATAAATGAATGAGGTCCGTACTTGACATAACATTCCCCAAATCGAGTTTCAGATTCTTCAGTGGATAAATAAAATGCATCTTCAAATAATTCACCAGACGGAGAAGTAATTTGAATACGTACATTTGGGCTATCTAAAGGCAAATTCCTTTTATCTCCTGTTTTTGTCATAAATACAACCACAACTTTTGTTCCATCGTTCATAATAGAATCAAAATACCAGTTCTCCATCGCCGGTATTTCTTCAGGGTTTCTTCTTCTCCCATGCTCCCATTCTTCAATGTGATTATGATTGATTCCTAGTCGTTTATAATCTTCATCTTTGTTAAGTATTCTGATGTTTTCCATATTAATACCTCCTATAATTAACACGTGTTGATTATTCAACATGTGTCGAGTATAATTTCTGATAGAGAAAAGGTCAATCGTCATTTTTTCAGATAATGTTGATTAAGTATGGAGGAACTGTTATGAATGAGAAGAATAATCTTCGTGTTTTAAAGACTCAAAAAAGTATTAAGAAAGCTTTTTTTAAATTAATGAAGGAAAAAGGCTTTGAACATGTGACAGTTAAAGATATTGTCAATTACGCTCAAATAAATAGAGGTACATTTTATCTTCACTATACAGATAAATATGCTCTTTTAGAAACGGTAAAACAGGAACTGTTAGATTCGTTACTGGATGTTATTAAAAAAACACCTTATCGTCAACTTCAATCAAGTGAAATTGACTGGGATGAATTTAATAACAGCTTTAAGCAATTTGCTCAATTTGTATCTGAGCACGGTGAAGTATTTGCTTTGTTGCAAAGTGAAAATGGTGATCCGTCATTTTCTAAAAAATTTTATGAAATGACTGAAGCTGTTTGGCAAAAGCATCATATTACCTCTCAGTTATCGATTCCTAAAAATTATGCATTAACAGGTTTAATCAGTTTAACCAGTAGTTTGATGCTTGAATGGGTGAATACTGGTTTTAAAGAGACACCAGATGAGTTTGTGCAAATTTTAGCTAAAATAGTTCGTGGAATTCCTAGTAATATTATGAAGTGAGATTTTTGGGGTTAGCTAAATTGAACGTGTAATCTTTCTTATATTTATTGTTTACTGACAAACCCTTTTCCACTCAATCAAAATACCAGAAATTTATCTGGTAGAAGCAAAAAGACAGATAGAACTAAATAATTAATGTACGGGTGTAATGGGTTAGGCCATTTTGAAAAGTGAGGGACTGTATGGAGAAGATTCTAGTTGTAGAAGATACAGATGAAATTAATGGAATTCTTTGTCAGCATTTAGGAACATATTATGAAGTACAACCAGCTTTTTCTGGTACAGAGGCACTACTCTATTTTCAACAGAAAGTCTTTGATTTAGTGTTATTAGATATTATGTTACCCGGAAAAAATGGAGAAGAAGTCTTACGAGAAATTAGAAAAAGCAGTACTATTCCTATTATTATGCTGACAGCTTTAGGTGATAAGAAAAAAGTTAGTCAAGTCTTATTGGATGGGGCGGATGACTACATTACGAAACCCTTTGACCTAGATGAAGTATTAGCTCGTATTACTGTTCAACTACGTAACGGAGTAGGAAATAGTAATCAAGAAATTGCTTATTGGAAATGCCAAGACATAATTCTAGATACTCGTAATTTCACTTTAAGAAAAGAAAATCAAGAAATTCGCTTGAGAAAAAAAGAATTTGCTATTTTTAAAATTTTAGTTGAACACCCTGAACAAATTTTTACGAAGGAGAAGCTTTACGAAATGGTTTGGCAAGAATCTTATTTGACTGGGGATAATACGCTAAATACTCACTTGAGTAATCTGCGAAAGAAGATTGCTCAAGTGGATGATTCTCGTGAATACATCGAAACAATTTGGGGACTTGGGGTTAGAATTAAAGGAGTTAAAGGATGATCTATTATACAGAGTGTATCACTCTTCTGTGTGTGATAGTTTTTGCTTTGTACATACGGCAAGAAGTTGGATTAAAAAAAATAGTTCGAGAGCTACAAATAAAACGTAAAAATAATTCTAGTGTTGTGCTAACAACAAAAACTTATAGTCGATCATTAGATCAAGTGATTCAGGAAATTAATGATCTTTTTGCTGAATTACAGGTGTTGCAAATAACTACTCAGCAAGAAAAATCTACACTAGATTTGGCAATTCATAATATTACTCATGATATCCGCACTCCTTTAACAATAGCAAATGGTTATCTTTATCAATTACGGCATACTGAACTGATGGAAGATACAAAACAAATAATAGAAAAAATTGAGTGTAATTTAAAAAAAGTGGCTAATCGATTAGAGATACTATTGGAATACCAAGATTTATTAGAGAGTAATGTAAAACCGAAGTTGACTGTTTTTAATTTTAGTCGATTCTTCACGAATCAGTTAATGGCTTACTATGATTCACTGACACAAAAACAATTTAAGGTTAGTTTAGAGATTCAGGAAGATTTACGAATTGAAAATGACGAGGAGCTATTATCACGGATTTTACAAAATCTTTTTAGCAATATTCTAAAACATGGACAAGATGAATTAGATATTCGCTTACAAAAAGAAGGAAAATTTGTGCAGTTGATTTTGCTTAATAAAACTCGACAACCAATTGTAAACTTATCGAACTTAACTGCTCGTTTCTATTCTGAAAATTTATCGGAGAGTGAGAATTCTTCAGGATTAGGTCTATATATTGTTCAAGAATTGGTTACTTTGAGTCATGGCTATTTAGAGTTGTCAGCAGGAGAAGATGATTTTCAAGTGATAGTATCTTGGCAATTAATACAGGGAAAGCATACAAAAATCAAGTAGCAAAATTTTGCCACTTGATTTTTGTATGCTTATTTTTTTATAAGTCGTGTTTTTGGATTGCTTGATAAGCTAAAAAAACGAGAATTAGTGTAAAGAATAATGCGGTAGTAGTAGCTTTAAGCCAATATTGATCAGGCATATCTTTCAACCAAGTAATATTAATATTAGTCTGAAAGTCAAAATATTTAATCCATTCTACTTTAGAAAATATTGCTGAAATAATTTCAATAATAATAGAGGATACTATCACGACAATAACTGCTGCTACATTGGAAAACGTCAAGGACAACAGCAGTAAGGCGATGGCAAATATTGCTTGAAAGGCTAGAAATTGAAGCCCTATTGTGCGAAAAATATCACCCCAGAAATGTTCAGGAGGAATGCCAAATCCGTAACGGATACCCGCTGTTAGAAAAGTAAATCCGTAATAAAAAACAAATTGTAAGGCGGATACTAATAAGAAAATTAGATACTTAGACACAAAAAAATGCCAACGAGAAATTCCAATCGCTATTTGGTTTTTATAGGTTTTTCTTGTTAAATCATGCCCTAGGATCATAACAAATAAAGGTAAACAAAAATATACCAGAAAAGCTGCCATCGTACTGATTGCAATTACAGTTTGATAACTATCCCAGGATAAATCTCTAGTACCACTTTGTAGCTGATTCAATTGATCAGTCATAACTCCAGATGAACCTAGTGTTTTAGTAAAAATAGTTAGTAAAACTATAGTGATTAAAGCGATTTGAGTAATATAGAAAGCTTTTACGTGAAGTAGCCGATAGAAATCAGCACGAATAGCATTAATCATGAATGTGTTTCTCCTTTCCATCAATCAAGTGGGAAAAATAATTTTCTAAGTCTTGTTTTTGATAATAGATTCCTTCAATTTTAATATTGTTTATTACTAATAACTGAATTATTTCATTTATTAAATGGGACTGTTCAAATAAATGAAGTTCATGATTGTTAATTGCTTTAATTTTAAACGAATAGTTTTCTTTTAACAGTGCACTTGCTTTGCTTGAATCAACAGTCTTGAAAACAATATAGTCTTCACTAAGTTGATCAAAGTTAGCTTTAGAAATTTCTTTAATCAAAATACCGTTATTTAGAAATCCAAAGCAGGTAGCAACTTGATACAATTCAGTTAGAATATGGCTGGAAATAATAATAGTCATACCATATTCTTTATTTAGACGTTTAATTAAGTGACGAAAAGATGCAATTGCAATAGGATCAAGACCATTGATAGGTTCGTCAAGAATTAAGAAATCTGGTTTTGATAAAATTGCGATGGCAATTCCTAGTTTTTGTTTCATTCCTAAAGAAAACTCTTTAAATTTCTTTTTGTCAGTATTAGTTAAATCAACTAGTTCTAAAGTATCTTTAATAACTTGTGTGCTATTGAGAATTCCACGAAGCTTACAATAATAGGATAGGTTTCCTTGGGCTGTTAACTGGTCATAGGCTACCGGGGTTTCAATTACAGAGCCGCTTCGATGTAGTGCACCGATCCATTCTTGATTTGTATTGGATCCGAAAAGAGAAACAGTCCCACCAGTAAGAGTAATTAACCGAGTAATAGATTTTAATAGGGTTGTTTTACCTGCACCGTTTCGCCCAATTAATCCGTAAACCTCTCCTTTTTTTATTTCTAAGGAAACTTGATTTAATGCTTTTTGGTTACCATAAGTCTTGGTTACTTGGTCCAATGATAAAATTTTTTCCATCTTTTTCCTCCTCTAGTTTCTAAAAGATAATTCCGTTTGATAATCATAGTATAGAGACTATCTTTCAAATAATTAATTATTAAATCTAAAATATTTCTAAATTATTATTATGCTGATCAATTAAATGATTTTTTTTCATAAAGGCATTAAAAGCAGGTTCAACGAAAAAAATCCCTTGTCAAACATTAATCTGACAAGGGATTTTTTGTAAGTAACTATATCATTTTTAATGAAAATCAAGCTATTTAGCAACTGAAGAATGTTGATTTATAGGCATTCCCCATCCATATTATGTTGGCTCTTTATTCCCACTCTACTGTTGCAGGTGGCTTAGACGTAATGTCATACACGATACGGTTTACGTGTGCAACTTCATTTACGATACGAACAGAAATCTTTTGCAAGACATCCCAAGGGATACGAGCGAAGTCCGCTGTCATACCATCAATAGAAGTAACTGCACGAATACCTACAGTGTAATCATACGTACGACCATCACCCATAACACCAACTGAACGAATACCAGGTAACACGGTGAAGTATTGCCAGATATCACGGTCAAGACCAGCAGCTGCGATTTCTTCACGTAAAATTAAATCTGAATCACGAACGATTTCTAATTTTTCTTCATCGATTTCGCCAAGAACACGGATGCCTAAACCAGGACCAGGGAATGGTTGACGCCAAACGATTGAGTCAGGCATGCCTAGTTGCGTTCCTAATTCACGGACTTCATCTTTGAAGAGTGTGTTTAAAGGTTCGATCAATTTGAATTGCATATCTTCTGGAAGACCACCAACGTTATGGTGGGATTTAATTGTTTGGGCTGTTTCAGTACCACTTTCGATAACGTCTGTGTAAAGTGTTCCTTGTGCAAGGAAACCAATACCGTTTTGACCAGCTAAGCGAGTTGCTTCATCATCAAAAACATAAACAAATTCGTTTCCAATAATTTTACGTTTTTGTTCTGGATCAGAAACGCCTTTTAATTTGCCTAAGAAACGTTCTTTTGCATCCACTTTGATAATGTTCAAACCGAACTTACCACCTAGGCTTTCCATTACTTGATCTGCTTCGTTTTTACGCAATAAACCGTGATCAACAAAGATACAAACCAATTGGTCGCCGATTGCTTTTTGTAAAAGTACACCAACAACACTTGAATCTACTCCACCTGAAAGGCCAAGTAATACTTTTTGATCGCCAACTGTTTCACGAATTTGTGCAATTTGCATGTCGATGAAGTTATCCATTGTCCAGTCGCCTTTACATCCACAAACGTCAAGAGCGAAGTTACGAAGGACTTCAGTACCAAATTCAGAATGACGTACTTCTGCATGGAATTGGATTCCGTAGAAGTTACGAGAGTTATCTTGAATAGCAGCAATTGGACAATCTTTGCTTGTACCAACTGTTTCAAAACCTTCAGGAACTTGAGTTACTAAGTCTCCATGGCTCATCCAAACAGTTTGTTCTTTCGGTGTGCCTTTAAATAGACGCGCATCATCAGATGTAACTTCAAGAACTGCTTTACCATATTCACGATTTTGAGCTGGTTCAACTTTTCCGCCTAAGTTATAAGTAATCAACTGCATTCCGTAACAAATACCTAATACAGGAATACCTAAGTTAAAGATTTCTGGATCAATACTAAAAGCATCTTTATCATAGACACTATTTGGTCCTCCAGATAAAATAATCCCTTTTGGATTCATTTCTTTAACTTCTGCAGCAGTGATACGATGACTTAGTAATTCTGAGAATACACCTAAATCACGAATTCTGCGTGTGATCAATTGATTGTACTGGCTACCGTAATCTAACACGATAATCTTTTCGACGTTTGTCAATTCGGAAACGTTCGTCACATTTATTACCCCTATCCTTTTAAATTTTATCTCAAAATAGAAATTCTATTCTAAAATGCTAATATTTTCGTAAGAAAATCTCATCAATGATGTGATTTTCCGATTTATGGAGAATTATATCTGCTCTGCCTTTAGTAGGCAAGATATATTCCTCTAAATTTTTTAAATTAACCGTTTTCCAGACATTTTTTGCCATTGTAAAGGCTTCCTCGCGGTCACCAATTGCAAATTGATAGTAATAATTTGCTGGATTTTGAAATGCAGTATCTAATAATGCGCCGAAGCGATCTAAATACCACTGTTCGATTAATTTTGAGTCTGCATCGACAAAAACAGAGAAATCAAAAAAGTCGCTAACATAGATTTGTTGATTTGCAGGTAATTGAAGTGTGTTTATTCCTTCAACAATTAAAATATCTGGTTGTTGAATTGTATCATATTTATCTGGAATAATATCATAAACATCGTGTGAATAAATAGGTACGTGAAGTTCTTCTTTCCCTGATTTCACTTGATTTAAAAAATCAATCAGTTTTTCCATATCGTAACTTTCAGGAAATCCTTTGCGATCCATCAGACCATAAGCTTTTAATACCTTATTAGGATACAAAAAACCATCTGTTGTTATTAATTCAACGTTACGTCGCTTAAAGGTACGCGATAGAAGAATCTGTAAGAGGCGAGCAGTAGTACTTTTGCCCACAGCAACACTTCCTGCAATTCCAATGATAAATGGCGGTAACTGACCGTATTTATGTAAAAATAGACTTTTGCTTAAAGAAAGGGATTCAAACTCTTTCATATATAGATGAATCAAATGAGTTAATGGAATATAAATATCCTGAACATCTTGCATGGAGATTTGGTCATTCAAGCTTTTGATATTGTCTAGTTCTTTTTGTGTAAGTGGTGCAGTACCATTTCGGTAAAATTCTTGCCATTCTTCTCTGGCAATTTGATAAAAATTCCGTCGATCCGTCATAATATCCTCCCGACTGTTTCACATCAATGGACTTATTTTAACATAAAGTGTCTTCAAACCCTACTATATAAGGAAAGGATTTCGTTTTTCTTATTAAATTAATAAATTAGTGATATTTAGTAGAAATAGCATTAATTAAAAAGCGTGTGCTTGTGTGAAACCTAGTCATCTGCTATTCTTGATAATTGAGTAGGCAAGTGACATGCGTTTGCCAATAACAAGTAATTTGAGTATAAATGAATAATTAAGGGATGATACGAAATGGGAAATCATTATTATACAGAAAATCCAGATTCAGAACACGACTTAGTGCAATGGAGTTTTGAATTAAAAGGAAAAAATTTTCAATTTGTAACAGATGCGGGTGTGTTTTCACGTGAAACAATCGACTATGGATCAAGAGTTTTAATCGATACGTTTACATGGGATGAACTTCCTGAAGGAACAATTCTTGATGTAGGTTGTGGTTACGGTCCGATTGGAATGTCGATAGCGTATGCTAGTGAACGGCCAGTAGAAATGATTGATGTGAATTTACGTGCAGTTGGGTTAGCCGAAGGGAATGCGAAGCGTAATCAGGTGACAAACGTCGATGTACACCAATCAAATATTTATAGTGAAGTACACCAACAAGCGTATGCAGCGATTTTGAGTAATCCGCCGATCCGTGCTGGAAAACAAGTCGTACATGAAATTTTAACTGGCGCATATCCGTTGCTAAAATCAGGAGGAACATTAACTGTTGTGATTCAAAAAAAACAAGGTGCACCAAGCGCACAGAAAAAAATGAAAGAAACATTTGGGAATGTAGAAATTGTCACAAAAGATAAAGGCTATTACATTTTGAAAAGCGTGAAGGAATAATTTTCTTCATGCTTTTTTCTAACAATTATCGATTAGAAAGGGTCACAATTATGAAATTAACAATTAAAGATATCGCGGAAATGGCCGGAGTTTCTGTGACGACGGTTTCTCAAATATTAAACAATAAGGGGAGTCGGTTTAGTGAAGCGACACGGAGAAGAGTGCTAGATATCGTGCATGAATATCACTATAAACCGGATTATTTTGCTTCTAATTTAATTAATCGACATTCAAAAACAATTGGTATGATTGTGCCTGATGTCACAGATTTTTTCTTTTCAAAATTGATTGAAGGGGTAGAAAGCTATTTGAATCCATTGGGTTATGTGATCATGCTCTGCAATTCGCATCATAGTCAAGAAAATGAATTAAAATATCTTGATGAATTAGCGCATCGTTCTGTTGATGGCATTTTGCTTGCGACACCTAATGTTTTACCTTCGGCGTATTCTTTAGAGAGTAATTTTTTCAAGCAACTACCAATTATCCTGATTGATCGAGGATTAAATCGTCGTGATGAAGGTCGGTTGATTGTCAAAGAATACGAAGGGGCATATCAAGCTGTTTCGCATTTGATCGAACAAGGACATACACAAATTGGCATGCTAAAAGAAACTACCGGATATTATCAATTAGAAGAACGCTTTAATGGGTATAAAACTGCGCTAAAAGATCATGGATTACCTTTTCGTGGAAAGTTAGTTGAACCTGGAGAACTAACAGTACAAGGAGGATATGAAGCAGCTAAAGAGTTATTACGTCATAGAGATGTGACCGCTGTTTTTTGCGGGAATGATGCGATGGCTATTGGATGCTATCAAGCCATTGATGAATTAGGAAAGAGAATACCAGAAGACATTTCTGTCGTTGGATTTGATGGCTTGAAACTATCTGAATATATGATTCCTCAATTAACAACTGTTCAACAACCGAGTTTTGATATTGGCTTTTATGCAGCAAGATTTCTAATCGATGCGATTGAATTTCCAAAAAGACGAGTTCCGAACAAAATCTTTGAAACAAAATTAATTATTCGTGAGAGCACAAAGAGTGTTGACAAGACATAAAGTAGGCAGTATAGTACTAATGTAATCGTTTTCAAAAACGACATCTATTTTTTGCTATTTTAGTAAACTGTTTTACTAAAGTGATTTACCTAAGCTGAATTTTATGTATAATAACGGTAACGAACAAGGAGGATTCTGCAATGCGGATGGTAGACTTAATCGAAAAAAAGCGAAATGGACATGCTTTATCCAAAGAGGAAATCAACTATTTAATTACAGACTATACAAATGGTAAAATACCGGATTATCAGGTGAGTGCTTTACTAATGGCAATTTTCTACCAAGACATGACAAATGAGGAAATCACGAACTTAACATTAGCCATTGCAAACTCCGGAGATACAATTTCTTTAGATAAGATCGAGGGTATTAAAGTAGATAAACATTCAACGGGTGGCGTTGGAGATACAACTACATTGGTACTTGCTCCATTAGTAGCGAGTGTAGGTGTTCCAGTAGCAAAAATGTCTGGTCGTGGACTAGGCTATACAGGTGGTACATTAGATAAATTAGAAGCAATTCCTGGATTTAAGATTGAATTATCTGATGCTACATTCATTGATTTGGTGAATAAAAGCCACTTAGCGGTGATTGGTCAGTCGGGAAACCTGGCTCCAGCGGATAAAAAATTATATGCATTACGCGATGTAACAGCAACTGTCGATTCAATCCCTCTAATTGCAAGTTCGATCATGAGTAAAAAAATAGCGGCAGGTGCGGATGCAATCGTTCTTGATGTAACCATTGGTGAGGGTGCTTTCATGAAGAATTTAGAGGATGCCCGACGCTTAGCTACAACTATGGTTGAAATTGGCAAATTGGCCAATAGACAAACGATGGCTGTTATTTCAGATATGTCTGAGCCACTAGGTGAAGCAATTGGAAATAGCCTTGAAGTCGTGGAGGCTATTGAAACATTGCAAGGCAAAGGTCCTAAGGATTTAGTCGAGATGTGTTACGTATTAGGTAGTCAAATGGTTGTTTTAGCGAAGAAAGCACAAACACTGACTGAGGCACGTACGTTATTAGAAGAAGCGATGGAATCAGGAACAGCATTTTCTAAATTCAAAGAGATGGTAGTCAACCAAGGTGGAGATATCTCAGCAGTCGAGAATCCAGCGAAACTGCTTACTGCCAAATATATCTTTGAGTTACCTGCCAAAGAATCCGGAGTAGTTGCATCATTAAAAGCAGATACGCTGGGCATTGCAGCAATGATGTTAGGTGCTGGAAGAAAAACGAAAGAGGATACGATTGACCATGCAGTTGGGCTAAAATTGCATCGTAAAATTGGTGAAGAAATTCAACAAGGTGAGTCTTTACTAAGTATCTACAGTAATGAAGAGGATATATCAGAAGTAGTTGATTTTCTATATCAAGGAATTTCTATCCAGGAAACAGCAACTGCACCTCAATTGATTCATGACATCATTACGGGAAGTGCAGAATAAATAGAGAAATAAAAACAAGGGGCGAGAGACAATGGATTTAAATAGAATGATTGATCACACAATCTTAAAAGCAGATGCAACAAAGGAAGATGTACTAAAAGTTATTGAAGAGGCAAAAAAATATCATTTCTACTCAGTATGTATTAATCCAACATGGGTGGCTTTAGCCAAAGAAGAGCTTCAAGGAGAACCAGTTGCTGTATGTACAGTAATCGGCTTCCCTTTAGGAGCTTCTACAAGTGCTACAAAGGCATTTGAAACAGCAGATGCTATTAACAATGGTGCTGATGAAGTGGATATGGTTATTAACGTTGGCGCATTGAAAACTGGCATGTTTGCTGAAGTACAAGAAGATATTCAAGCGGTTGTTACAGCAGCTAAAGATCGTGCATTAGTCAAAGTAATCATTGAAACAGCTTTATTAACACAAGATGAAATCGTCAAGGCATGTGAATTAGCAAAAGCAGCCGGTGCAGATTTTGTAAAAACATCAACAGGGTTTTCAACTGGAGGAGCAAAAGTTGAAGATGTTCGCTTGATGCGAGAAACAGTAGGACCTGAAATGAGCGTGAAAGCATCTGGCGGGATCCATAATGAAACAGAAGCATTGGCAATGATTGAAGCAGGCGCAAATCGTCTTGGTACGAGCGCAAGTATTGCCATCATCTCAGGTAGTACAGGTGTAGGTTATTAATTAGAAGGTGGGATTTCCGGTGACAATTGCAAAGAAGGAATGGATTACATGTGCAGAAACTGCACTAACAAAGGCGTATGTGCCTTATTCACATTTTCCTGTAGGGGCTTGTTTAGTTACAGAAGATGGAAAGATATACCAAGGAGTAAATATTGAGAATGCATCGTTTGGTCTGACAAATTGTGCTGAACGTACAGCGTTTTTCAAAGCCATTTCTGAAGGAGAAAAAAACTTTCAACATTTGGTTATTGCTGGACACACCCCAGAACCAATTTCTCCGTGTGGGGCCTGTCGACAAGTAATGGTAGAATTTTGCTTGCCTAATATGCCTGTAACACTTGTTGGAGATAAGGGCGTAATCAAAGAGACGACTGTGCAAGAATTGTTGCCATATGCGTTTAATAACAAGGATTTATAACAAAGTTATATTTAATCTAGTTCAATTCAGTCAAACGGCTGTTGAAAAATAAAAACTACTTAATATTAGGGGGCTTTACAGAAATGAAAAAAGCAAAGTTATTTGGTCTTGGAGCGATTGCGATGACTGCAGCACTAGTTTTAGGTGCTTGTGGAAATAGTGATTCAGACTCAACAAGTGGGGATTCAGAAGGAACAACAGCTGCATTAATTACCGATACAGGTGGTGTAGATGACCGTTCGTTTAACCAATCTGCTTGGCAAGGGTTACAACAATGGGGGAAAGATAATGACCTTTCTCGTGGAAATGATGGCTACCAATATTTCCAATCATCAAATGAATCTGATTATATTCCAAATATCGACCAAGCTTTAAATGCTGGATTTGGTACTATTTTCGGTGTTGGTTATAAATTACAACCTGCAATCAAAGAACAAGCAGAAGCAAATCCAGATACAAATTTTGTAATTATCGATGATGTTATTGAAAATCAAGATAATGTAGTCTCTGCAACATTTAAAGATAACGAAGCTGCTTATTTAGCTGGTATCGCTGCTGCTTATACAACAAAGACAAATATTGTTGGATTTATTGGCGGAGTAAAAGGTGAAGTAATCGATCGTTTTGATGCTGGATTTACAGCTGGTGTTGAAGCTGGAGCAAAAGCATTAGATAAAGACATCGAAGTATTGAATCAATATGCTGGTGATTTCTCAGCCCCTGATAAAGGTCGCTCAATTGCGCAAGGTATGTATGCTAAAGATGCAGATATTATTTACCATGCATCAGGTGGTACAGGAAATGGTGTATTCCAAGAAGCAAAATCACATAATGAATCAAGTGATGATAAAGTTTGGGTTATCGGTGTTGACCGTGATCAATCAGACGAAGGAGACTACACAACACAAGACGGTGAAGAAGCTAATTTCACTTTGACATCAACACTTAAAGGTGTAGATCAAGTTGTGACTGATTTGGCACAAAAAGCTGCTGACGGAGAATTCCCAGGTGGAGAACACACTGTTTATGGATTGAAAGAAGATGGTGTTGGTTTAACAGAAGGTCAACTTTCTGATGAAGCACAAAAAGCTGTTAACGAAGCAAAAGAAGCTATCGTTGCTGGTGATGTAGAAGTACCAGAAGCACCAAAATAAATTTTAATGATGACTGCATAGCCTTGTTGATAATGGATTAACAAGGCTATGGTTTAATTTAGCATTTGCTTGTTTATCTAAGCATTGTATGGACATACAGTAGTTTAGATAAGGAAGCAAACTCCTAGCAAGAATTTCTTGCCTCAGTCTTCAACTGTTGATGATTGAGAAGGTCATTGCCCTGAATACAAATCGTTAGGATGTGAACAAACGTGGTTCAAGAAAATTTTGTCATCGAAATGCGGAACATTACAAAAGAATTTGGAACGTTTAAAGCAAATGACAACATTAATTTACAAATAAGACCTGGAGAAATCCATGCCTTATTAGGAGAAAATGGTGCGGGAAAATCGACGTTGATGAATGTACTTTCAGGTCTTTTAGAACCGACATCAGGGGAAATCTTGATGCGTGGTAAACCAGTTCAAATAACCAGTCCAACTAAAGCTAATCAGTTGGGAATTGGAATGGTTCACCAACATTTTATGTTAGTAGATGCTTTTACAGTTACTGAAAATATTATTTTAGGTAGTGAGCCCAGCCATGGCGGGATCATCGATCAAAAAACTGCACATGAAGAAATAAAAAAAGTATCCGAACAATATGGATTTTCTGTAGATCCAGACGCGTATATTCATGATATCTCTGTAGGAATGCAACAACGTGTGGAGATATTAAAAACATTGTATCGAGGAGCAGATATTTTAATTTTTGATGAACCGACCGCAGTATTAACACCACAAGAAATCGATGAATTGATTGTTATCATGAAAGAACTTGTCAAAGAGGGTAAGTCAATTATTCTCATCACACACAAACTAGATGAAATCAAAGCAGTAGCTGATCGATGCAGCGTAATCCGACGTGGGCAAGCGATTGGAACTGTTGATGTCTGTGATGTAACTTCACAACAATTAGCAGATATGATGGTGGGAAGAGCTGTTTCATTTAAAACACCTAAAAAAGATGCGGAACCTAAGGAAGTTGTTCTATCTGTAAATAATCTGACGGTAAAAGAAAATCGTGGGTTGGATGTAATTAAAGATTTAAATTTAGAAGTACGTGCCGGTGAAGTTTTAGGTATCGCAGGTATTGATGGAAATGGTCAATCTGAACTCATTCAGGCGTTAACTGGTCTTAGAAAAGTTGAAAGTGGTTCTGTTCATTTGAGAGAAAAAAATATCACAAATAAAAAACCACGAAAAATTACTGAGTCTGGTATTGGGCATGTTCCAGAGGACAGACATAAATATGGGTTGGTTTTAGAGATGAGTTTAGCAGAAAATATTGCTTTACAAACCTATTACCATAAACCATTAAGTCGTTCAGGGCTATTAAATTATAATGAAATCAATAGTTATGCGCGTCGATTGATTGAAGAGTATGATGTGCGTACAACTAACGAGTTAGTTCCTGCTAAGGCTTTGTCTGGAGGAAATCAACAAAAAGCAATTATTGCACGAGAAATTGACAGAAATCCTGAGTTATTAATTGTAGCAAATCCAACACGCGGGTTGGATGTTGGAGCAATCGAATTTATTCATAAACGATTAATAGAACAAAGAGATAAAGATAAAGCCGTTTTATTGATCAGCTTTGAATTAGAGGAAATTTTAAATGTTTCTGATCGGATTGCAGTACTTCATGCAGGAGAAATTGTCGGAATCGTTGATCCAAAAGAGACGAGTGAGAATGAGTTAGGGTTACTGATGGCTGGCTATTCACTAGAAGAAGCAAGAAAAGAATTAGCGAAAGCAGGTGACGCAAATGAATGATCGTAGTGAGAAAATTCGGAACCTCTCCGTCCCACTATTATCCGTGGTGTTTGGATTAGTTTTAGGCTCTATTTTGATGTTGCTATTTGGATACAATCCTATAGCTGCATATAGTTCTATGGTAAATGCATCACTTGGCTCGGAACGTGCAATAGGAGAGACGCTACGGCAAGCAACACCATTAATCTTCACAGCACTCGGCTTTGCTGTTGCAAATTCGGCAGGATTTTTCAATATTGGGCTATCTGGGCAAGCGTTATGTGGTTGGGTAGTCAGTGTATGGGTAGGGCTTTCGTTCCCTGACTTACCAAAAGCAATTTTACTGCCTATGTGTATTATCTTAGGTGCTCTCGCTGGTGCAATTGCAGCTGCTATACCAGGGATATTACGTGCATTTTTTGGAACGAGTGAAGTAATTGTAACCATTATGATGAATTATATTTTGCTTTATCTAAGTACATTTTTCTTACATGAAGGAATGCCAGAAAGCTTCCGTTCAAGCTTAGATTCATCGAATCAGATCAGTCAAAATGCTTCGTTACGTTTGCCTTGGTTGACACAAATGTTTGGTGGGTCACGTGTTAATGGTGGCTTGATTCTAGCAATCTTAGCACTAGTTTTAGTATGGGTATTGATGAAGAAGACAACACTAGGATATGAAATTCGTTCAGTTGGGTTAAATCCATTTGCCTCTGAGTATGCTGGGATGAGTAGTAAACGAACAATCATTTTATCAATGGTTATTTCAGGGACATTAGCAGGATTAGGTGGGGTTGTCGAAGGTCTTGGAACATATCAAAACTTCTTTGTTCAAACGACTTCACTAGCCATTGGATTCGATGGTATGGCCGTTGCGTTGTTGGGCTCAGGCTCATCAATCGGAATCTTACTTTCAGCATTGCTATTCAGTATCTTGAAGATTGGCGGCTTAGGTATGCAAACTGGTGCAGGAGTACCATTTGAAGTGGTCAATGTATCCATTGCATTGATTATCTATTTTGTTGGAATCAACTATTTAATTCGCTTGCTATTAGCCAAAGTATGGCCTGGCAAAAAAGAAGAGTATATTGTTGAAACGGTGGAATCAAAACCAGCAAATCAAGATCAAGAAGGGGGGGCGTTATAATGTCTACAGTAGGCTTGCTTTCATTGATTTTAACGTCAACATTAGTTTATTCAACCCCATTGATTCTAACTTCACTAGGAGGTACGTTCTCGGAACGTAGTGGAATCGTTAACGTTGGATTAGAAGGAATCATGGTCATGGGTGCCTTTAGTGCAGTCGTCTTCAACTTAATGACAGATTCGATATTTGGTTCAATGACTCCATGGATTGCCATTTTAGTTGGTGGACTTGTCGGTGTTATATTTTCAGCTTTTCATGCTGTGGCAACAATCAACCTCCGTGCAGATCATATCATCAGTGGTACAGTAATTAACTTGATGGCACCAGCATTAGGCGTATTTTTAATTAAAACATGGTATGGGAAAGGTCAAACGGATAATATCAGTCATAATCTAGGATACTTTTCATTCCCAGGTTTATCAGACATTCCAGTTATTGGACCAATTTTCTTTAAAAATACATTTTTACCAGCTTATTTAGCAATAGCGATTTCTGTACTTGCATGGTTCATTTTATTTAAGACAAAATTTGGTCTTAGACTTCGTTCTGTTGGTGAAAATCCACA
The DNA here is from genome assembly GCA_047975565.1 of Enterococcus sp. Lineage (GTDB taxonomy): Bacteria > Bacillota > Bacilli > Lactobacillales > Enterococcaceae > Enterococcus_B. Next base: position 61,926 of record JBKEDT010000047.1, read on the forward strand.
AGCGGCAGATACATTAGGAATTAATGTCTATGCGATGCGTTATTCAGGAGTTTTGATTTCTGGATTACTTGGAGGAATGGGTGGTGCAATTTTTGCACAATCTATCTCAGGAAATTTCTCTGCGGGGACAATTGTTGGTCAAGGGTTTATCTCTATGGCAGCAATGATTTTCGGAAAATGGAATCCTCTAGGTGCTATGGGTGCATCTTTATTCTTTGGATTTGCTCAAAGTTTAAGTATTATTGGTGCACAGCTGCCTGTTATTTCAGCTATTCCACCAGTGCTACTGCAGATTGCGCCATATCTATTAACAATTATCGTCCTAGTTGCATTCTTAGGTAAAGCGTCTGGTCCAAAAGCAAATGGAAAAAATTATATAAAATCAAAATAAACTTGTGCTTATGGGTGGGACTAAGGGAATGTTTCTTAGTCTCGCCTTTTTTATAGATTTATAGAGTAGTACTAAGCGAATTTAATCAAAATTACTTAAGGGAGAAGGATTATTATGTTTAAACGTGTACACTTGATTGTTATGGATTCTGTTGGGATAGGAGAAGCACCTGATGCAGCGAAATTTAATGATAGTGGTTCTGATACGCTAGGACACATTGCGCGTGATGCAGGCCTTACAATTCCTCACTTAGAAAAACTTGGATTAGGTACAATTCGGCCGTTAGATGGTGTAGAAGCTTATGCAGATCATCAGGGCTATGCTACAAAACTTGAAGAAATATCTGTTGGAAAAGATACAATGACAGGTCACTGGGAAATTATGGGATTGAATATTGATAAACCATTCCGTGTTTTTCCAGAGGGATTTCCTACTGAATTATTAGAAAAAATCGAGGAATTTTCTGGTCGAAAAATTGTTTGTAACCTACCTTATAGTGGGACAAAAGTAATTGATGATTTTGGTGAACATCAAATGAAGACAGGGGACTTGATTGTTTACACTTCGGCAGACCCTGTACTGCAGATTGCCGCACATGAAGAAATTATTCCTTTAGAAGAGCTATACCGTATTTGTCAGTATGTTCGCGATATTACGAAAGATGAGCCATACATGATTGGTCGAATCATTGCGAGACCATATGTTGGAGAACCGGGCAACTTCACTCGTACAAGTAATCGCCATGATTATGCGTTGGACCCATTTGGTCATACAGTGTTAGATTCATTAAAAGAAGCAGGAAAAGATGTTATTGCAGTCGGAAAAATAAATGACATTTTTAACGGACAAGGGATTACGGACTCTATTCGAACAAAGAGTAATATGGATGGAGTAGATCAATTGTTAACAGTAATGAAGAAGGATTTTGAAGGATTAAGTTTTACAAACCTAGTTGATTTTGATGCCTTATTCGGTCATCGTCGCGATGTGGTTGGTTACGCACATGCCATCGAAGCATTTGATTTAAGAATTCCTGAAATCTTGGATGCCATGATGGATGATGATTTATTGATGATTACAGCCGATCATGGAAATGATCCTACTTTCCCTGGCACAGATCATACAAGAGAGTATGTTCCATTGTTAGTCTACAGCAAGAAATTTAACGGACAAGGACAATTACCACAAGGACACTATGCAGATATTTCAGCTACAATCGCTGATAATTTTTCAGTTTCTGCAACACAAAATGGTGAAAGTCTATTACACTTACTAAAATAGGAGGAAAGTGATGAATACATTTCGTGAACAATTAACAGAAACTGTTCATTTTATTAAAGAACAAGGAGTGGGAACTGCAGATTTTGGCTTAGTTTTAGGATCAGGGTTAGGCGAATTAGCTGATGAAATTGAAAATCCAATTGTAATTGACTATGCGCAAATTCCTCACTTTCCAGAATCAACAGTAGTTGGGCATGACGGAAAACTAATTTATGGAACACTATCTGGGAAAAAAGTCTTGGCATTGAAAGGACGCTTTCATTTTTATGAAGGGCATTCCATCCAAACTGTTGTATACCCTGTGAATGTCATGTCAGAATTAGGTGTACATTCTTTAATCGTGACGAATGCATGTGGAGGCGTAAATGAAACGTTCCAACCGGGGGACTTGATGTTGATTGATGATCACATCAATTATATGGGTGTAAATCCGTTGATTGGGCCAAATGATGATATAAGTGGTCCAAGATTTCCTGATATGAGTCATGCGTATAGTAAAACATATCAAGAAATTGCTGAGCAAGTGGCTAAACAGCAAGATATGAAATTGAAGCACGGTGTTTATATGGGCTTTTCTGGACCAACATACGAAACACCTGCGGAAATTAAAATGGCACGTGTTTTAGGTGCTGATGCGGTTGGGATGTCAACTGTCCCAGAAGTAATTATGGCAGTGCATAATGGAATGGATATTTTAGGGGTCTCTTGCATTACAAATTTAGCCGCTGGGATGCAAGCAAATTTAAATCATGAAGAGGTTGTAGACACAACAGAACGAGTAAAAGCAAACTTTAAATTATTGATTAAAGAAACACTACGTTTCATTTAAACGAAAGAGAGGATGGTATACATGAGTGTACACATTGAAGCAAAACAAGGCGAAATAGCCGATAAAATTTTATTACCAGGAGATCCATTACGAGCAAAGTATATAGCAGAGAATTTTTTAGAAGATGCAATTTGTTATAATCAAGTTCGAGGTATGTTAGGTTACACAGGAACTTATAAAGGAGAACGTGTTTCTGTACAAGGAACTGGTATGGGCATGCCAAGTATTTCTATTTATGGAAATGAATTGATTCAATCCTATGGTGTAAAAAAATTGATTCGTGTAGGCACATGTGGTGCATTAGCAAAAAATGTGCACATTCGTGACTTGATTATTGCCCAGGGAGCTGCCACAAGCTCATCAATGATTGAAAAAGAGTTTCAGGCGTTTCATTTTCCACCGATTTGTGACTTTGACTTATTATTGAAATCTTATGGAATTGCAAAAGAAAAAGGTTTTACAACACATGTAGGAAATATTTTATCTGAAGATAGTTTCTATAAAGATGATTTAACTGAAACATTTAAGTTAGCTGATTTAGGTGTATTAGGTGTTGAAATGGAAGCTGCTGCACTTTACTACCTTGGCGCTAAATATGATGTACAGACATTGGGTATTATGACAGTCAGTGATCATTTAATTACAGGAGAAGAGACTACTTCTCAAGAACGACAAACAACATTTGGTGACATGATTGAAGTTGCTTTGGAAACAATTATTGCAAAATAAGTAATAAAAAAGCGAGGTGCATTTGCACCTCGTTTTTTATTACTTAAATCGAAATTCGACTTATAAGTAGTATTTTTTAGCTACTGAAAGGTCATCGTTTAATTCATAAACAAGTGGTTGACCTGTAGGGATTTCAAGATCCATGATATCATCATCAGAAATACCTTCGATATGTTTAGCTAAAGCACGTAAAGAGTTACCGTGAGCAGCTACTAAGACTGTTTTATCGTCCAATAAAGCTGGAGCGATATGGTCTTGCCAGAATGGTAAAGCACGTTCTAAAGTAACTTTCAAGTTTTCTCCACCAGGAATATCACGTTGGTCAAGAGATGCATAACGACGATCGTTTGCAGCAGAACCTTCGTCTGTTGGATCCATCAATGGAGGTAGAGTATCATAAGAACGACGCCAGATATGAACTTGTTCATCTCCATATTTTTCTGCAGTTTCTTTTTTGTTCAAACCTTGTAGTTTACCATAGTGACGTTCGTTTAAACGCCAAGATTTAACTTGTGGTACCCATAATTGATCTGAATATTCTAAGATTAAGTTACATGTTTTGATTGCACGAGTTAAAACAGAAGTGTAAGCAACATCAAATTCGATTCCAGCTTCTTTGATTTTGCGTCCGCCTTCTTTTGCTTCTTCGATTCCTTGTGGTGCTAAGTTAACGTCTGCCCAACCAGTAAATTGGTTCAAAGCATTCCATTCACTAAGACCGTGACGAGAAAAAACTAATTTTGGCATGTTTAGCTCTCCTTTTAAATAAGTGTAGTTTCTGAAATTTCCATTCCGCTATCATTGTACAATTTTTTTCAAGAAATTTCCATTGAAAAATAGCTATTGTGTGTATTTGAATAAAAATTATAGATAAAAAAGTTGGAGATAAACTGGAATTCGGCTCTATACTTTATGGGACTGATGAATCAGAAATGATTCTTCAGTCCCATTTTTCATTTTAGGTATTAAAAAACATACCGTTCTCTAGTATGATTAAATCACCACAAAATAAACAAAGAGAGGACGGTATGCTATATGAATGATTCTATCAAAAAAATGCTTCGAATTACAGATAAAAATTTAAAAATTACAGAGGTCTCTTACGAGACTATAAACGGGCAAAAGACGTTGGTTCTTGATGCGCACCTTTCTCCTGCTCCTCATCCCTGTAGAGATTGTGGTTCCTCTGTACTGGATATGAATGGAAAAGTGATTGTTGTCAAAAATGGAAATAAAAAATGCCGTATACGTTTTGATCAATACAACTACTTACCTACAGTAATGCGTTTAAAAAAGCAACGATATAGATGTAAAAACTTTCAATCGCATTGGACTGCACAAATCTTTTTTGTACGCCCACGACATTCCATTGCGTAACACGTAAAATTTAAAATTACTTCTCTACTCACAGAAAAGGTATCACTCTCTTTTATCGCAAACACTCGTCAAGTTTCCTTATCCACTGTCATTCGTGTATTAAAAAGTCTGAAAAGTTATTTACCAAATCCATCAACGACAATTCTTCCTCGAGTGCTTATGGTAGATGAATTTCAATCACACGTTGCATTAGAAGATAAAATGAGTTTTATTTGTGCTGATGGAGAAACTGGCACTCTAGTTGATGTTTTACCAACACGAAAGTTATCGCGTCTGAGCACTTATTTTCTTAACTGTAAAAACCCGCACGAAGTTACCTATTTGGTAACAGATATGAACGCTGCTTATTTTCAACTAACTAAAAAGGTTCTACCTAATGCAAAAGTTGTCATTGATCGATTCCATATTATAAAACATATCAATCAAGCGTTTAATGATTTTCGCGTCCAAGAAATGAAGAAACTAAAAGCTTCTGGGCAATTGGTAGAAGCGAGGAAATTGAAAAGTAACTGGCGCTTTCTTATGAAAAATCGCCAAACAGTCAATCATTTTGATTACAAATCTTGGCGAAGTTTTCGAACACCAAAATATCCCCTTTTAACAGAAGCGATGATGATTGATCGATTACTTGATTTTTCCGCAGCCTTAAAGGAGGCGTATACTTATTTTCATGAACTTTCTGAAGCTTTCCGAGAGAAAGAAGTTGATTAATTCTTTATTCTACTAAAAGAATTACCTGAGACACTTGACGAGACACTGCGTAGCCGGCTCAAAAATCTTTTAAACTATGAAGAAGGTATCCTACGGATTTAAATCATTTGAGAATATGAGAATTAGAATTTTTCTGATCAATCATTTAATTAAGGTAAAATAACAAAAAAATCTGGAACAGAAAATTGTACTTTCTGTTCCAGATTCACCTTAGATTGACTCAGCAGTCCTTATTGACAAAGAGCCTGGAATTCTGGTTTATCTCCAACTTTTTTATTTACTAGCAAATAAAAAGAAATATTTCTACCTATTTAATGTGTGCTTCAAAATGTGTATATCAAGAGTAGGTCCTAATTGTATAGATTCTCGATATCTTTTTTAGGAAGATTGATATATTTATAACAAGTGCCTACAGAAACACCGCATTTTGAAGAAATAAATTGAATTGTTTCTTTCTTTTCATAATATAGTCGACGTATTTTTTTTATCGTTTTTCCATCAATTTTTGGACGCCCGCCGACTTTGCCTTTTTGACGAGCAGCATTAAGGCCAACCAGTGTTCGTTCTTTAATGAGTGCGCATTCCATATTAGCCAATCCGTCCATCAATTGAAAATAAATAGCACCACTAGGCTCTCGAGTATCTATTTTTTCTTCTAGACTAACAAGGTGTAAGTTTCGCTTATTGAACTGTTGCGTTAACTCAGTAAGCTGGCGAGTCGATTTTCCAAGACGATGTAATTGGCAAACAACTAAAGTGTCACCTGTTTCCAAACTATCAATTAGAACAGCCAATTGATCTAGTTCGCTCGGAGTTGTTTTGCTATCATAATTTTCTTGAAATATGTTCTGACAACCAAAAGTAGCTAGTTGTTCTAGTTGAGAAGTCAAATCGGCGTCATTGATGGTTGCGCGTGCATAACCGATAATTTTCATGGTATATCCTTTCCAGCAAGTAGCTACAATATAATAATAGTAAAAATGTAGCACAAAAAAATTTGAATTGAAAGCATTTTTCTTTAGAAAAATGCATAAAAAATTTATTTAATCTGTTATTTATTTTTGCTGTGTGGCGTTTCTAAAAGTTGGGGGCCATCTTCGTAGCCTACAATTACTTTTGATACCAAATCCAAAAATAATCCATGTTCAACAACACCTACAAGGCTGTCTAAATAATTAGCTAATTTTTTAGGCTCTTCTATGGTATCTAAATTTAGATCGATGATAAAATGCCCACTGTCAGTGAGAAGTGTTTGCCCGTCTGTATCTTTACGCAAGCTTGGATGGAATCCTTTCTCATTAAAAATTCTTAGTAGTTGTGTACTTCCATAAGGAACAACTTCAACTGGTAAAGGAAAAGCACCGAGCTTTTGAACAAGTTTTGAATGGTCAACAATCCAAATTGTTTCCTTAGAATAGGTAGCAACAATTTTTTCGAAAAGAAGCGCAGCGCCTCCACCTTTGATTCCTTGGAAGTCTTCGCTGATTTCATCTGCGCCATCAATCGTTAAGTCGACATAAGCTACTTCGTCAATACTTTTTAAAGGGATATTTAGTGATTTCGCTTGCTCAGAGGTTGCAGAAGAGGTAGTTACACCAATAATAGAGAGACCTTCCTCTTTTATTCTTCGACCAATTTCTTCTACCATATAATATGCAGTTGAACCAGTTCCTAGTCCAACAACCATTCCATCCTTAACGAATTGTGCTGCTTTGATACCAGCCATTTGTTTTAGATTCATAAGTCAATTCCTTTCATACGCATGTTTTTCTTCATCATTTCGATACGTTCGCTATTATTGTAGCGGTTCTACCTTTAAAAAGATAGATTTTCCCTGAGTTTTTCCTAAAAAAATACAGAAAAAATTAAAAGAGGTCAGTTGACACGTTTATAAAATCATGCTATTCTATCAAAGGTGCTTTATCTACAGGTCTCTTTTACCGGAGACGTGCTGACTGTTTATCAAGCATATTGATTAATAGTGCATAATGCATTAATTTTTTATAGCAAAAAAAGAACCACCTGGATGTGTGGAACTAGAATCGACTCGAGGAAGGAGGAACAAGGAATGCCTACAATTAACCAATTAGTACGTAAACCTCGTAAATCAAAGGTGGAAAAATCAAATTCACCAGCATTGAACAAAGGATATAACAGCTTCAAAAAAACTCAAACTAACGTGAACTCTCCTCAAAAACGTGGGGTAGCAACTCGTGTTGGAACAATGACACCTAAAAAACCGAACTCAGCGTTACGTAAATATGCCCGTGTTCGTTTGTCAAACTTAATTGAAGTTACAGCTTATATCCCAGGTATTGGTCATAACTTACAAGAACATAGTGTTGTATTATTACGCGGTGGACGTGTAAAAGACTTACCAGGGGTACGTTACCATGTCGTTCGTGGTGCTTTAGATACAGCTGGTGTTACAGATCGTAAACAAAGCCGTTCTAAATATGGTACTAAAAAACCTAAAGCTTAATTAATCAATTAACTTAAAACTTATATAAAAGGAATATTTCGGAAGGAGGAGTTACGGATGCCACGTAAAGGTCCTGTTGCAAAACGTGATGTTTTACCAGATCCTATTTATAACTCAAAACTAGTAACTCGCTTAATCAACCGTGTAATGGTTGATGGAAAACGCGGGATTGCAACTAATATCATTTATAATGCCTTTGATTTGATCAAAGAATCTACAGGTAATGATCCATTAGAAGTTTTTGAACAAGCAATGAAAAATGTAATGCCTGTTCTTGAAGTTAAAGCACGTCGTGTAGGGGGTTCTAACTATCAAGTGCCAGTAGAAGTTCGTCCAGAACGTCGTACTACTTTAGGTCTTCGTTGGGTAGTTAACTACGCTCGCTTACGCGGAGAACATACAATGGAAGAACGTCTTGCAAAAGAAATCATGGATGCTGCCAATAACACTGGTGCTTCTGTGAAAAAACGCGAAGACACTCACAAAATGGCAGATGCCAACCGCGCATTTGCTCACTATCGCTGGTAAAATTTTCTCTGCTTGGTCGGCTATTTTTAGCCGACCGCAGATAGAATTTTATTTTTTAGCATATTTAGATAGTTAAGAGAGGAGAAACAACGAGAATGACCAGAGAATTTTCTTTAGAAAACACTCGTAATATCGGTATCATGGCCCATGTTGATGCAGGTAAAACTACAGCAACTGAACGTATCTTGTATTACACTGGTAAAATCCATAAAATTGGTGAAACGCACGAAGGCGCTTCTCAAATGGACTGGATGGAACAAGAACAAGAACGTGGGATCACGATTACTTCTGCTGCGACTACAGCGCAATGGAAGGGTAATCGAGTAAATATTATTGACACTCCGGGACACGTGGACTTTACAATTGAAGTTCAACGTTCATTACGTGTTCTTGATGGTGCAGTAACTGTATTGGATTCTCAATCAGGTGTTGAACCACAAACAGAAACTGTTTGGCGTCAAGCTACAGACTATGCTGTTCCACGTATCGTATTCTGTAATAAAATGGATAAAATCGGTGCTGACTTCTTATATTCAGTATCAACTTTACATGATCGCTTGCAAGCAAATGCTCATCCGATCCAATTACCAATTGGTGCTGAAGATGACTTTACAGGGATTATTGACCTTGTAAAAATGAAAGCTGAAATGTATACAAATGATTTAGGTACTGAAATCCAAGAAACAGAAATTCCAGATGACTATAAAGAGTTAGCTGATGAATGGCACGAAAAATTAATTGAAGCAGTTGCTGATACTGATGAAGACCTAATGATGAAATTCTTGGAAGGTGAAGAAATCACTGAAGAAGAATTGAAAGCTGGAATTCGTAAAGCAACTTTATCTGTTGATTTTTACCCAGTACTATGTGGTTCAGCATTTAAAAATAAAGGTGTCCAATTGATGCTAGATGCAGTCATTGACTATCTTCCAGCACCAACTGATGTACCTGCAATCAAAGGATTCAATCCTAAAACTGACGAAGAAACTGAACGTCCAGCTGATGACTCAGCTCCATTCTCATCACTAGCGTTTAAAGTAATGACTGACCCATTCGTAGGTCGTCTAACATTCTTCCGTGTTTATTCAGGTGTTTTAAATTCTGGTTCATATGTATTGAATGCTTCTAAAGGAAAACGTGAACGTATTGGACGTATTTTGCAAATGCACGCAAATACTCGTAAAGAAATCGATGCCGTTTATTCTGGAGATATCGCTGCAGCTGTTGGATTGAAAGATACAACAACAGGGGATACTCTTTGTGCTGAAGATGCACCAGTTATTCTAGAATCTATTGAATTCCCAGATCCAGTTATCGAAGTTGCTGTTGAACCTAAATCAAAAGCTGACCAAGATAAAATGGGTGTTGCTCTACAAAAACTTGCTGAAGAAGATCCTTCATTCCGCGTTGAAACAAACGTAGAAACTGGTGAAACAGTTATCGCTGGTATGGGTGAACTTCACTTGGACGTTTTAGTAGACCGTATGCGTCGTGAATTTAAAGTTGAAGCTAATGTTGGAGCTCCTCAAGTTTCTTATCGTGAAACATTCCGAGCTGCTACTAAAGCAGAAGGTAAATTCGTACGTCAATCAGGTGGTAAAGGTCAATACGGTCACGTATGGATTGAATTTACACCTAATGAAGAAGGCGCTGGCTTTGAATTTGAAAATGGAATCGTAGGTGGGGTAGTTCCTCGTGAATACATTCCAGCAGTTGAAAAAGGTTTAGAAGATTCAATGGCAAACGGTGTATTAGCTGGATATCCTTTAGTTGATATCAAGGCAAGACTTTATGATGGTTCTTACCATGATGTCGATTCAAATGAAACAGCCTTCCGTGTAGCTGCTTCTATGGCATTACGTGCTGCTGCTAAAAGTGCAAAACCAGCAATTCTTGAACCAATGATGAGAGTTACGATTACTGTTCCAGAAGATTACTTAGGTGATGTTATGGGTCACGTTACTGCTCGTCGTGGGCGTGTTGAAGGTATGGAAGCACATGGTAACTCACAAATCGTTAACGCACTTGTACCGTTAGCTGAAATGTTTGGTTACGCAACTACACTTCGTTCTTCTACTCAAGGACGTGGTACATTCATGATGGTCTTTGATCACTATGAAGATGTTCCAAAATCTGTTCAAGAAGAAATTATTAAGAAAAACGGCGGCAAAGCTGAATAATTCTTAAAAGTTTTCTAAGGAATTTTCGGAGTTTGGATAAAGAGACTATATTTTTGATATAGTTTCGTGTAAAATAACTATCGATGATATGGGCACTTTCGGTATGCATATGCATACCGAGTACCTATCAGATAAAACAAAAATATAATTGTATACTCTAGGAGGATAATTTAAAATGGCTAAAGAAAAATTTGACCGTTCTAAACCACACGTTAACATTGGTACTATCGGACACGTTGACCATGGTAAAACTACATTAACAGCAGCAATTACAACTGTACTATCTAAGAAAAATGGTGGACAAGCTATGGCTTACGACCAAATCGATGGTGCTCCAGAAGAACGCGAACGCGGAATCACTATTTCAACTGCTCACGTTGAATACGAAACTGACGCTCGTCACTATGCTCACGTTGACTGCCCAGGACACGCGGACTACGTTAAAAACATGATCACTGGTGCTGCACAAATGGATGGAGCTATCTTAGTAGTATCTGCTGCTGATGGCCCTATGCCTCAAACTCGTGAACATATCTTATTATCTCGCCAAGTTGGTGTACCTTACATCGTTGTTTTCTTAAACAAAGTTGATATGGTTGATGATGAAGAATTACTAGAATTAGTTGAAATGGAAGTTCGTGATCTATTAACAGAATATGAATTCCCTGGTGACGATGTTCCTGTAATCGCTGGTTCTGCTTTGAAAGCATTAGAAGGCGACGCTTCATACGAAGAAAAAATCTTAGAATTAATGGCTGCAGTTGACGAATATATCCCAACTCCAGAACGTGATAACGACAAACCATTCATGATGCCAGTCGAAGACGTATTCTCAATCACTGGACGTGGTACTGTTGCTACAGGCCGTGTTGAACGTGGACAAGTTCGCGTTGGTGACGAAATCGAAATCGTTGGTATTGCTGAAGAAACTTCAAAAACTACTGTAACAGGTGTTGAAATGTTCCGTAAATTATTGGATTACGCTGAAGCTGGTGACAACATTGGTGCTTTACTACGTGGTGTTGCTCGTGAAGATATCCAACGTGGACAAGTTTTGTCTAAACCAGGTACAATCACACCTCATACAAAATTTGCTGCTGAAGTATATGTTTTAAGCAAAGAAGAAGGCGGACGTCATACTCCTTTCTTCACTAACTACCGTCCTCAATTCTACTTCCGTACAACAGACGTAACTGGTGTTGTTGAATTACGTGAAGGTACTGAAATGGTAATGCCTGGAGATAACGTAACAATCGACGTTGAATTAATCCACCCAATCGCTATCGAAACTGGTACTAAATTCTCAATCCGTGAAGGCGGACGTACAGTTGGTGCTGGTGTCGTAACTGTAATCGAAGCTTAATTCGATTTTTGCGAATGACTAACTAATAAGCAACATTGTATTCGGACGTAACCGACTGATTTCGATCAGTCGGTTTTTTATTTTTGTAAAATAAATCAGGTAGTTAAAAAAAGTTTAAAGGGAGAAAAAATACTCGTAATCACAAGTCGAATCATTTATGATAGACAGCACAATGAAAATGATTAGAAAATCAATTGAAAAAAATCGGCTTTTTCAATAAAAGGCTTGCTATATCTATTGATTTATACTATAATTACAAAGGTGCTGTTTGCATAGCGCGGACAACACAGGTGGAGTCTCAAAAGATTCTACCGGCTAAGAAACGAGAGGTTGCGACACGCCCGGACGCTTTGCCACGAACGAGCGTGACGGAAATTTTCGTGGAGCTATGTCTACTTTTCAAAATAGGCGAAGGAGGGAACAAGATGGCAAAACAAAAAATTCGTATCCGTCTAAAAGCGTATGAACATCGTATTTTAGATCAATCAGCGGACAAAATCGTAGAAACTGCAAAAAGAACTGGAGCTGGCGTATCAGGCCCAATTCCATTACCAACTGAACGTAGTCTTTACACTGTAATTCGTGCGACTCATAAATATAAAGATTCACGCGAACAATTCGAAATGCGGACTCATAAACGTCTAATTGACATTGTGAATCCAACACCAAAAACTGTTGATGCTTTGATGAAACTAGACTTACCGTCTGGCGTAAACATCGAAATCAAACTATAATCTAAAAAATAAATTTAATGGAGGTGTACTCATGACCAAAGGAATCTTAGGGAAAAAAGTGGGAATGACACAAATCTTCACTGAATCTGGCGAACTTATTCCAGTTACTGTAGTTGAAGCTACTCCAAACGTAGTTTTACAAGTAAAAACAATGGAAACTGATGGCTACGAAGCTATTCAAGTTGGTTACCAAGATATGCGTGAAGTTTTATCAAACAAACCTGCGAAAGGTCATGTTGCAAAAGCAAACACGGCTCCTAAGCGCTTCATTCGTGAATTCAAAAATGTTGAGCTAGGAGAATATGAAGTAGGAAAAGAAGTTACAGTAGAAGTTTTCCAAGCAGGAGACATTATTGATGTAACAGGTACTACGAAAGGTAAAGGATTCCAAGGGGTTATCAAACGCCACGGACAAAGCCGCGGACCAATGGCTCACGGTTCTCGTTACCATCGTCGTCCTGGGTCAATGGGTCCAGTTGCACCTAACCGTGTATTCAAAAATAAACATCTTGCTGGCCGTATGGGTGGCAACCGCGTAACAATCCAAAACTTGGAAATCGTTCGTGTTGATGCTGAAAGAAACGTAATCTTAATTAAAGGGAACGTTCCTGGAGCTAAAAAATCATTAATTACTATTAAATCAGCTGTAAAAGCTAAATAATTGTAGGAAGAAAGGAGGAACTAAGGAATGCCGAATGTAGCATTATTCAAACAAGATGGAAGTCAAAACGGAGAAATCACTTTGAACGAAGGAATCTTCGGAATTGAACCTAATGAATCAGTTGTCTATGATGCAATCATCATGCAACGAGCTTCATTAAGACAAGGAACACACGCGGTTAAAAATCGTAGCGCTGTTCGCGGCGGTGGTCGTAAACCATGGCGTCAAAAAGGAACTGGTCGTGCTCGTCAAGGATCAATCCGCTCACCACAATGGCGTGGAGGTGGCGTAGTCTTTGGACCAACACCACGTTCTTACAGCTACAAACTTCCTAAAAAAGTTCGTCGTTTAGCAATGAAATCTGTATTATCAGAAAAAGTTGCTTCAAATAAATTGGTAGCAGTTGAAGGATTAAGCTTTGATGCACCAAAAACAAAAGAATTTAAACAAGTTCTTGCTAACTTGTCTATTGACTCTAAAGTATTGGTAGTTCTAGAAACAGAAAACGATTTTGCAGCTTTAGCAGCTCGCAACTTGTCAAACGTTTCAGTAGTAACTTCTGATAACGTGAGTGTTTTAGATGTTGTATCTAACGACAAAATGTTAGTTACTCAAACTGCTCTTACTCAAATTGAGGAGGTGCTTGCATAATGAACTTACTAGACGTAATCAAACGCCCAGTGATCACTGAAAAATCAATGCTTGCCATGGATGACAAGAAATATACTTTTGAAGTGGACACTCGTGCTAACAAAACTTTAGTAAAACAAGCGGTTGAATCAGCTTTTGACGTAAAAGTTAAAAACGTGAATATCGTAAACGTTCGTGCTAAATTCAAACGCATGGGCAAATATGCAGGATATACTAAAAAACGTCGCAAAGCGATCGTTACATTAACTGAAGATTCAAAAGAAATCCAATTCTTCGAAGCTGCTGAATAAGCAGTAAAAAGATAACTATAAATATACAGGAGGGAAAAAGACGTGGCGATTAAAAAGTACAAACCTACCTCAAATGGTCGTCGTAATATGACAAGTTCTGATTTCGCTGAAATCACAACTGCAACACCAGAAAAAACTTTGTTGCAACCATTGAAAAACCATGCTGGACGTAATAATAACGGCCGCATCACTGTACGTCACCAAGGCGGCGGTCACAAACGTCAATATCGTGTGATCGACTTTAAACGTAACAAAGATAACGTTGTTGCGACTGTTCAAACTATTGAATACGATCCAAACCGTTCAGCTAACATTGCGTTAGTACATTACGAAGATGGGGTTAAAGCTTACATCTTAGCACCAAAAGGACTAGAAGTTGGAATGAAACTTGTTTCAGGTCCTGAAGCAGATATCAAAGTTGGGAATGCTTTACCATTAGCAAACATCCCAGTTGGTACTGTTATTCACAACATCGAATTGAAACCTGGTAAAGGTGGACAATTAATCCGTTCAGCCGGAACAAGTGCTCAAGTACTTGGTAAAGAAGGCAAATATGTGTTGATCCGCTTAAACTCAGGCGAAGTTCGTATGATTCTAGCTACATGCCGTGCTACAATTGGTTCTGTTGGTAATGAACAACATGAATTAATCAACATTGGTAAAGCAGGACGTTCTCGTTGGATGCATAAACGCCCAACAGTTCGTGGTAGCGTAATGAACCCTAACGATCACCCACACGGTGGTGGTGAAGGTAAAGCTCCAGTTGGACGTAAAGCTCCAGTTTCACCTTGGGGTCAACCAGCTCTTGGCTACAAAACACGTAACAAAAAAGCTGCTTCTGACAAACTTATCGTTCGTCGTCGCAAAACTAAATAATTTTTATGACCATGTGTCGCATATTTTGAGAGGAGGTTCACCATGGGTCGTAGTTTAAAGAAAGGACCTTTCGTCGATGAGCATTTAATGAAAAAAGTAGATGCTCAAGCAGGGGTTGAAAAGAAAAAAGTTATCAAAACTTGGTCTCGTCGTTCGACAGTATTCCCAAGCTTTGTTGGATTTACCATCGCAGTTTACGATGGACGTAAACATGTACCAGTTTATATCCAAGAAGACATGGTAGGACACAAATTAGGTGAATTTGCACCAACTAGAACTTATCGTGGCCATGCTGCAGATGATAAGAAAACTAAACGCTAATTTGAGGGGAGGATAAATACAAATGGCAGAACAAATCACATCAGCTAAAGCAACTGCAAAAACAGTTCGCACTTCACCTCGTAAAGCACGTTTAGTTATGGATCTTATCAGAGGTAAAAGCGTTGCGGATGCAATTTCAGTTTTGAAATTTACACCAAACAAATCTGCTGGAATCATCGAAAAAGTTTTGATGTCAGCAGTTGCTAACGCAGAAAACAACTTTGACTTAGATGTTGAAAATTTGGTCGTATCTGAAGCCTTTGTAAACGAAGGACCAACAATGAAACGTTTCCGTCCTCGTGCGAAAGGTTCAGCATCACCAATCAACAAACGTACAAGTCATATTACAGTAGTCGTATCAGAAAAATAAGGAGGGATAATCAGTGGGTCAAAAAGTACATCCAATTGGTATGCGTGTAGGCATCATCCGTGATTGGGATGCAAAATGGTATGCTGAAAAAGAGTATGCTGAATTCTTACACGAAGATTTAAGAATCCGTAAATTTATCGCGACTAAACTTGCTGATGCCGCTGTGTCAACAGTTGAAATCGAACGCGCTGCAAACCGTGTAAACATTTCAATTCACACAGCTAAACCAGGTATGGTTATTGGTAAAGGCGGTTCTGAAGTCGAAAGCCTAAGAAAAGAATTAAATAAATTAACTGGCAAACGTATCCACATCAACATCGTGGAAATCAAAAAACCAGATTTAGATGCAAAATTAGTAGGCGAAGGGATTGCACGTCAATTAGAAAACCGTGTTGCTTTCCGTCGTGCACAAAAACAAGCTATCCAACGCTCAATGCGTGCGGGTGCTAAAGGAATTAAAACTCAAGTATCAGGTCGTTTGAATGGTGCAGATATTGCTCGTTCAGAAGGATACTCAGAAGGAACTGTTCCATTACACACATTACGTGCGGATATTGATTACGCATGGGAAGAAGCAGATACAACATACGGAAAACTAGGAGTTAAAGTGTGGATCTATCGTGGAGAAATTCTTCCAACTAAAAAAAACACTGAGAAAGGAGGGAAATAATCATGTTAGTACCTAAACGTGTGAAACACCGTCGTGAGTTCCGCGGAAAAATGCGTGGTGAAGCAAAAGGCGGCAAAGAAATAGCTTTCGGTGAATTTGGGTTACAGGCTGTTGATTCTCATTGGATCACTAACCGCCAAATCGAAGCTGCTCGTATCGCAATGACTCGTTATATGAAACGTGGCGGGAAAGTATGGATTAAAATTTTCCCTCACAAATCTTATACTGCCAAAGCAATTGGGGTACGTATGGGTTCTGGTAAAGGGGCTCCAGAAGGATGGGTAGCACCAGTAAAACGTGGTAAAATCATGTTTGAAATCGGTGGCGTACCTGAAGAAGTAGCTCGTGAAGCACTTCGTCTGGCTTCTCACAAATTACCAATGAAAACTAAGATCGTAAAACGTGAGGAAATGGGTGGTGAATCGAATGAAGGTTAAAGAAATCAGAGAATTAACCACTGCCGAAATGCTTGATCAAGAAAAACAATTAAAAGAAGAATTGTTTAATCTTAGATTCCAATTAGCAACAGGTCAATTAGAAAACACTGCACGTATTAAAGAAGTACGTAAATCGATTGCACGCATCAAAACTGTATTGCGTGAACAAACTAAGTAATAGTGGAAGGAGGCCATTAAGCGTATGACTGAAGAAAGAAATCAACGCAAAGTTTACCAAGGTCGTGTGGTATCTGACAAAATGGATAAAACCATTACTGTCGCTGTTGAAACAAAGAAAAACCACCCTATCTACGGAAAACGTATGAACTATTCTAAGAAATACAAAGTCCATGATGAAAACAATACTGCAAAAGTTGGCGACATCGTGAAAATTATGGAAACTCGTCCATTATCAGCTACAAAACGTTTCCGTTTACTAGAAGTAGTCGAAGAAGCAGTTATTATCTAATAACACGAGATTTTCCTATATAGATTGAATGCAAAATCTGAAAGGAGGATACACAACGTGATCCAAGCAGAAAGTCGTTTAAAAGTTGCCGATAACTCAGGCGCACGCGAAATTTTGACGATCAAAGTCCTAGGTGGATCTGGTCGTAAGACTGCTAACATCGGTGATGTTATTGTTGCTACGGTTAAACAAGCAACGCCAGGTGGGGTTGTCAAAAAAGGTGAAGTCGTAAAAGCCGTTATCGTTCGTACAAAATCAGGAGCTCGTCGTGCAGACGGTTCATATATTAAATTTGATGAAAATGCTGCAGTGATTATTCGTGATGATAAAAGCCCTCGCGGAACTCGTATCTTTGGACCAGTTGCACGTGAATTACGTGAAAACAACTTCATGAAGATCGTTTCACTAGCACCAGAAGTTTTATAATACTTGTGTTACTTGTCAAAGGAGGTGCGAAACAATAATGTTTGTTAAAAAAGGCGATAAAGTTAAAGTTATCACTGGTAAAGACAAAAACAAGGAAGGCGTTGTATTATCAGCGTTTCCTAAACAAGATAAAGTAGTTGTCGAAGGTGTGAACGTTGTCAAAAAACACCAAAAACCTTCTCAATCTGCTCCTCAAGGCGGAATTGTTGAAATGGAAGCACCAATTCATGTTTCTAACGTGATGGTGATTGACTCTACAGGTGTAGCTGGCCGTGTTGGCTACAAAGAAATCGACGGCAAAAAAGTCCGTGTTTCTAAAAAAACCGGTGAAGTTTTAGATAAATAATAATTTTTAAGGAAGGAGGGTCCTACTGAATGAACCGCCTAAAAGAAAAATATCTTAAAGAAATTACTCCATCATTAGTGGAAAAATTCGACTATAGCTCTGTTATGCAAACACCTAAAGTCGATAAAATCGTCATCAACATGGGTGTTGGTGATGCGGTATCAAACGCTAAAAACTTAGATAAAGCAGTTGACGAATTAACTTTAATTACTGGTCAAAAACCAATGATCACTAAAGCTAAAAAATCAATCGCTGGATTCCGTTTACGTGAAGGAATGCCTATCGGTGCGAAAGTTACACTTCGTGGCGAAAGAATGTATGAATTCTTAGACAAATTAGTCTCTGTTTCACTTCCACGTGTACGTGACTTCCATGGTGTAAGTAAAAAAGCCTTTGATGGTCGTGGAAACTACACTTTAGGTATTAAAGAACAATTAATCTTCCCTGAAATTGATTACGATTTAGTAGATAAAGTACGTGGTATGGATATCGTTATTGTAACTACAGCAAACACAGATGAAGAATCTCGTGAATTGTTGACACAATTAGGAATGCCATTCCAAAAATAATTAAAGGAGGCGAACTACGTGGCTAAAAAATCAATGATTGCTAAAAACAAACGCCCTGCTAAATTCTCAACTCAAGAATATACTCGTTGCGAACGTTGCGGTCGTCCACATTCAGTTTATCGTAAGTTTCATCTTTGCCGTATTTGCTTCCGCGAACTTGCCTATAAAGGTCAAATTCCCGGCGTGAAGAAAGCTAGCTGGTAAAAAGTAAATATCGCATAAAGGAGGTAAATATTTCAATGGTCATGACAGATCCAATTGCAGATTTCTTAACTCGTATCCGTAATGCCAATATGGTAAAACATGAGTCTTTAGAAGTACCTGCATCTAAAATCAAACGTGACATCGCCGAAATCTTGAAACGTGAAGGTTTCATCCGCGATGTAGAATATATCGAAGATGACAAACAAGGCGTAATCCGTGTTTTCCTTAAATATGGTAAAAACGGTGAACGTGTTATCACTAACTTAAAACGTATCTCTAAACCAGGTTTGCGTGTATATGTTAAAGCTGACGAAGTACCAAAAGTACTTAATGGTTTAGGTATCGCAATCATTTCAACTTCTGAAGGTGTTGTCACTGATAAAGAAGCTAGATCTAAAAATATCGGCGGCGAAGTTGTCGCTTACGTATGGTAATCAAGTAAAACTTCAAGGAGGTGTCTTTAAGTGAGCCGTATTGGTAATAAAGTTGTTGTCTTACCCGCTGGAGTTACTGTAACTCAAGATGGGAATGACATTACAGTTAAAGGACCAAAAGGTGAATTAAAACGTACTTTTTCTTCTGATATTTCTATGAATATCGAAGGAGACGTTGTAACATTCACTCGTCCAGATGACAGTAAAGAAATGAAAACAATTCACGGAACTACTCGTGCAAACTTCAACAACATGGTTGTAGGTGTCAGCGAAGGGTTCCAAAAAGCATTAGAATTAATCGGGGTTGGGTACCGTGCACAATTACAAGGTTCAAAACTTGTATTGAACGTTGGTTACTCTCATCCAATCGAAATGGAAGCACCAGCTGGAATTACTATTGAAGTACCTACAAATACACAAGTAATTGTTAAAGGTGCAAGTAAAGAAGCTGTTGGCGAATTAGCTGCGAAAATCCGCGGAACTCGTCCTCCAGAACCTTATAAAGGTAAAGGTGTTCGCTATGTTGGTGAATACGTACGCCGTAAAGAAGGTAAAACTGGTAAATAATCGTAAATTCAATAATTTACGATTCGCGGCCTAATGGCTAGCAATAATAAAGAGGTGACAATTGTGATTACAAAACCAGATAAAAATAAAACACGCCAAAAGCGCCATCAACGCGTGCGCAACACTATCTCTGGTACTGCTGAGCGCCCACGCTTGAACGTTTTTCGTTCTAACAAAAACATCTACGCTCAATTAATTGATGACGTAGCGGGTGTAACGCTAGCAAGTGCCTCTACCTTGGATAAAGAAATTTCAGGTGGAACAAAAACTGAATCAGCTACGGCTGTCGGCAAACTAATCGCTGAACGTGGTGCTGCTAAAGGAATTAAAGTTGTTGTATTTGACCGTGGAGGATATTTATACCATGGACGTGTACAAGCTTTAGCTGAAGCTGCTCGCGAAAACGGATTAGAATTTTAGTAGAAGGAGGAACACCATTCATGGTTTATATTGATCCAAAACATTTGGAATTAGAAGACCGCGTTGTTGCAATCAACCGTGTAACAAAAGTTGTTAAAGGTGGACGTCGTCTACGTTTTGCTGCTTTAGTAGTTGTCGGTGATAAAAACGGACATGTAGGTTTTGGTACTGGTAAAGCTCAAGAAGTACCTGAAGCTATCCGCAAAGCAATTGAAGATGCGAAGAAAAACTTAGTTGAAGTACCAATGGTTGGTTCAACAATCCCTCACGAAGTTATCGGTGTATTCGGTGGCGGACGTATCCTAATGAAACCTGCTGTAGAAGGTTCTGGGGTAGCTGCTGGTGGACCAGTTCGTGCCGTATTGGAATTAGCTGGAGTAGCCGATATTACATCTAAATCACTAGGCTCAAATACACCAATCAACGTTGTTCGTGCAACAGTTGAAGGTTTGAAACAATTGAAACGTGCTGAAGAAGTTGCAGAACTTCGTGGCAAATCAGTTGAAGAATTAATCGGATAAGGAGGACACAATAATGGCTGAATTAAAAATCACTTTAAAACGCAGTGTTATCGGACGTCCTCAAAACCAACGCGATACTGTAAAAGCGTTAGGTTTGAAAAAAACAAACAGCTCTGTTGTTAAGCCTGCTAATGATGCAATCAAAGGCATGATTAACACAGTTGCTCACCTAGTGGACGTTGAAGAAGTCTAAAACACTAGATTTAAGCTTAATTTAAGGAGGTGCCAAACCTATGAAACTTCATGAATTAAAACCTGCAGAAGGTTCACGCCAAGTACGTAATCGTGTTGGTCGTGGTACTTCATCTGGTAATGGTAAAACTGCTGGACGCGGACAAAAGGGTCAAAAAGCTCGTTCAGGCGGTGGAGTACGTCTAGGATTTGAAGGGGGTCAAACTCCTTTATTCCGTCGTTTACCAAAACGTGGATTTACTAACATTAACCGTAAAGATTACGCAGTTATCAATTTAGATGTTTTAAACCGTTTTGAAGACGGCGCAGAAGTAACTCCTGTTGCCTTAGTCGAAGCTGGAATCGTTAAAAACGAAAAAGCTGGAATTAAAGTCTTAGCAAATGGTGAATTAAACAAAAAATTGACTGTGAAAGCAGCTAAATTCTCGAAAGCCGCAGAAGAAGCTATTGTAGCTGCCGGTGGTTCAATCGAGGTGATCTAATTGTTTAAGCTATTAAAAGATTCTTTTAAAGTAAAAGACATTAGATCCAAAATCTTGTTTACTGTATTTATGTTGTTCGTTTTCCGTCTGGGTGCCCATATAACGGTACCTGGCGTAAACGCCAGCACATTACAAAGCGTAAGTGACTTGCCATTCTTCAATATGTTGAATTTGGTTAGTGGTAGTGCAATGCAAAACTTTTCGATTTTTTCGATGGGGGTATCGCCTTATATTACTGCTTCAATCGTAATTCAATTATTACAGATGGATATTGTTCCTAAGTTTGTGGAATGGTCAAAACAAGGTGAAGTTGGACGTAAGAAATTAAATCAAGCAACTCGATATTTAACATTAGCACTTGCTTTTGTCCAATCTATTGGGATTACTGCTGGATTTAACCAATATTCACAATTAGGCTTTGTAAGTAACCCTAATGTGAGAACATATGTAACAATTGGTCTTATTTTGACTGCTGGAACAATGTTTGTAACATGGATAGGGGAGCAAATTACAGAAAAAGGTATTGGTAATGGAGTATCAATGATCATTTTCGCTGGGATTATTTCACAATTACCTACGAGTATCAAAGAAATTTATGAAGATTACTTTGTAAATATTGATCCTTCAGATATTTGGAAATCTGCGATTTTTATCGCGATCTTGTTAGTGGCGGTCTTGGTTATTATTACTCTAGTAACATTTTTCCAACAAGCTGAACGTAAAATCCCAATTCAATATACAAAACGAGTTGCTGGCGCACCTACAAGTAGTTATCTACCTTTGAAGGTGAATGCAGCTGGTGTTATTCCAGTTATTTTCGCTAGTTCATTTATTGCTACACCAAATGCGGTGTTACAAGCTTTAAGTGGTAGTTTTGCAGGGGATACTTGGTATCAGGTAATGCTTCAAATTTTTGACTATAATACGTTGCCAGGTGCAACTATTTATACGATTTTAATTATTGCATTTACTTTCTTTTATGCTTTTGTTCAAGTTAACCCTGAGAAATTAGCGGAAAACTTACAAAAACAAGGAAGTTATATTCCAAGTGTGCGTCCTGGTAAGGGAACTGAAGAGTATGTTTCGAGCTTATTGATGAGACTAAGTACAGTTGGTGCTGTATTCTTAGGTTTGGTAGCATTGTTACCAATCATTGCTCAAATAGTTTGGGATTTACCTAAATCTATTGGTTTAGGTGGTACAAGTCTATTGATTGTCATCGGTGTAGCACTAGAAACTGCGAAACAGTTAGAAGGCTTAATGCTGAAACGCAAATATGTCGGCTTTATTGATTAAGTTAGAAAGGTGTTGAGGATTTCCTCATCACCATTCTCACATTTTAGGAGGGAAAGCAATGAACCTCATTTTAATGGGGCTACCAGGTGCGGGTAAGGGAACACAAGCAGAAAGAATTATTGATGCTTATGGAATTCCTCACATCTCAACTGGAGATATGTTTCGTGCAGCAATGAAAAATGAAACTGCTCTAGGCTTGGAAGCAAAATCTTATATGGATAAAGGTGCTTTAGTTCCTGATGCCGTAACAAATGGTATTGTGAAAGAACGTTTAGCTGAACCAGATACAGAGAAAGGCTTCTTATTAGATGGCTTTCCTCGTACAATTGAACAGGCTGAAGCTCTTGATCAAATGCTAAAAGATTTAAATAAAAAAATTGATGCTGTCATCGATATCCATGTGGGTGAAGACGTGTTGGTTGAGCGTTTAGCTGGCCGATTCATCTGCCGTAATTGTGGAGCAACATATCACAAACTTTTCAACCCTACAAAAGTTGAAGGAACATGTGATCGTTGTGGTGGGCATGAATTCTATCAAAGAGAAGATGATAAACCTGAGACGGTCAAAAATCGTCTGGCTATCAACATCAAAAATAGTGAACCTATCTTGGCTTTTTATAAAGAACAAGGTGTGCTTCAAACTATTGATGGTGACCGCGAAATCGATGCTGTATTTGCTGATGTTCAAAAAATCATTGAAAAATAGCAACCGATTGCCCGTAGCCGACCTGCTTTAGCAGTTTCTCTTGTCAATTTCAAAAAATTATGATAGAATATGTCAGTCCGACTTCTAGAGAATCCTCTAGATGATCCATTTGAGAATTTCGAGGTGGGAACTGCTGTTTCCGCCATTTTATCGTGTGAATATGCGAAACAAGTACAAGGAGGTACTGTGCGTGGCAAAAGAAGATATGATTGAAGTCGAAGGTACAGTCGTCGAAACTTTGCCGAATGCAATGTTTAAAGTTGAACTAGAAAACGGACACCAAGTTCTTGCTACTGTTTCAGGTAAAATTCGTATGCATTATATCCGTATCTTACCTGGAGACAAAGTAACGGTTGAATTATCACCGTATGACTTAAGTCGTGGCCGTATTACTTATCGCTTTAAATAATTGTACTCCGTAAAACTACAGGAGGTATTATCATGAAAGTAAGACCATCAGTAAAACCAATGTGTGAACATTGTAAAGTAATTCGTCGTAAAGGACGCGTTATGGTGATTTGCCCAGCAAATCCAAAACATAAACAACGTCAAGGATAATTGGAGGTGTAACAAGTATGGCTCGTATTGCAGGAGTAGATATTCCTCGTGATAAACATGTAGTAGTTTCACTTACTTATATCTATGGTATTGGTAACACTACTGCAAAAAAAATCTTAGCTGATGCTGGTGTTTCTGAAGAAATTCGTGTACGTGATCTAACTAACGAACAAACAGATGCTATCCGTGCGGAAGTAGATAAATTAAAAGTTGAAGGTGACCTTCGTCGTGAAGTGAACTTAAACATCAAACGTTTGATGGAAATTGGTTCATACCGTGGAATTCGTCATCGTCGTGGATTACCAGTTCGTGGACAAAACACGAAAAATAATGCACGTACTCGTAAAGGCCCAGCTCGTTCAATCGCTGGTAAGAAAAAATAATTAATTTTTAAGTGAAGGAGGTCAAAACTTCATGGCAGGAAAAAAAGTAAATCGCAAACGCCGTGTGAAAAAAAATGTCGAATCAGGTATTGCACATATCCATTCAACATTTAATAATACAATCGTTATGATTACTGATACTCACGGAAATGCATTATCGTGGTCATCAGCTGGATCATTAGGCTTTAAAGGAAGTAAAAAATCAACTCCTTTTGCCGCTCAAATGGCAGCAGAAGCAGCTTGTAAAGTAGCAATGGAACACGGATTAAAAACTGTAGAAGTGACAGTTAAAGGACCTGGTTCTGGACGTGAAGCAGCAATTCGTTCATTACAAGCTACAGGTTTAGAAGTGACTGCAATTCGTGACGTGACTCCAGTTCCTCATAATGGCGCCCGCCCTCCAAAACGCCGTCGTGTTTAATGAGTGCCGCTCATTTTGAGTTTTACTAAGATACGTCATTGAACAAGACACTTTTCGTTTTGAAAGGGGTAAAGATAAGAATGATTGAGTTCGAAAAACCAAGAATCGCAAAAATTGATGAAGAAAAAGATTATGGCAAGTTCATCGTTGAACCTCTTGAAAGAGGATATGGGACTACTTTAGGAAACTCCCTACGTCGTATTTTGCTATCTTCTTTGCCAGGAGCTGCCATTACTAATATTCAAATCGATGGTGTACTGCATGAATTCTCTACTATCAAAGGTGTCAGAGAAGACGTCACTCAAATCATCTTGAACATTAAAGGTCTAGCCCTTAAAATGTATGGCCAAGAAGAAAAAACCCTTGAAATCGATATTACCGGACCTGCTACAGTAACTGCTGGCGATATTATCGTTGATAGTGATGTAGAGATTCTTAATAAAGATATGTATATCTGTAGTGTTTCAGAAGGTGCTACGTTCCATGCTCGCTTAACAGTGAAACCTGGTCGTGGTTATGTTCAAGCAGATGAAAACAAAAGAGAAGACATGCCAATTGGTGTAATTCCTGTTGATTCAATTTATACACCTGTTCGCCGTGTGAACTACCAAGTAGAAAATACACGTGTTGGACATCGTGAAGATTTTGATAAATTAACAATGGAAATATGGACAGATGGTTCAATTGAACCTCTTGAAGCAATGAGCTTGTCTGCAAAAATTTTAACTGAACATTTAGATATTTTTGTAAATCTTACTGATGAAGCTAAAAATGCTGAAATCATGGTAGAAAAAGAAGAAACGCAAAAAGAAAAAATGTTAGAAATGACAATTGAAGAATTAGATTTATCTGTTCGTTCATATAATTGTCTAAAACGTGCAGGAATCAATACTGTACAAGAGTTAACAAACAAATCTGAACCAGAAATGATCAAAGTTCGTAACTTAGGACGTAAATCATTAGAAGAAGTGAAAGCTAAATTACACGACTTAGGTTTAGGTTTACGTAAAGAAGATTAAGCCTTTTACAAAGGAGGGAAACCAACGTGAGTTACCGTAAACTAGGACGCACATCTAGTCAACGTAAAGCGATGTTGCGTGATTTAACAACTGATTTATTCATTAACGAACGTATCGTTACAACTGAAGCTCGTGCGAAAGAAGTTCGCTCAACTGCAGAAAAAATGATTACTTTAGGTAAACGTGGAGATTTACATGCACGTCGTCAAGCTGCTGCTTTTGTACGTAACGAAGTTGCAAGCGTACGTGAAGAAAACGAAGACATCGTCATTGAATCAGCTTTACAAAAACTATTTAATGACATTGCTCCTCGCTACTCTGAACGCCAAGGTGGTTAT
Organism: Enterococcus sp.; assembly: GCA_047975565.1. Taxonomy (GTDB): domain Bacteria; phylum Bacillota; class Bacilli; order Lactobacillales; family Enterococcaceae; genus Enterococcus_B. Next base: position 88,158 of record JBKEDT010000047.1, read on the forward strand.
ACTCGTATCTTGAAAACAGAACCAAGACGCGGAGATGGCGCACCAATGGTAGTATTAGAACTTGTCTAAAATCACACGAATAAACATCACTTTATAGATGATTCTTTTAGAGTGTTATGATGTTGGAGCTTTGCTCCGAGTCTAGCTCAGCGCTACTCCCCAGGTCTTTGATCTGGGGAGTATGCACTCATCATAAAGTGTTTTTTTGTATCCTGAAAACGTGTCTTGACACATTCTTAGGATACAAAAAAACACTTTCAGTCTATTAATAAATAATTGAAAACTATTATTTTTTTTGATAGTGTTAGAACGAACGTTATGATAAAGAAGGAGTACATATGAAGCCGATTATTGAATTAGCAAATATAAAGTACAAGTACCAGCCTGAAGATCTTCGTCCCGCATTAAATGATGTTTCTTTTAAGATTAAACAAGGAGAATGGATTGCGATTATTGGACATAATGGCTCAGGAAAATCAACATTAGCGAAAACAATTAATGGTCTGATTTTACCTGACTCCGGATCAGTGAAGGTTGGCGACTTAGAGCTAAATGAAGAGAACATTTGGCCAATCCGACGAATGGTTGGAATGGTTTTCCAAAACCCAGATAACCAATTTGTGGGTTCGACTGTAGAAGATGATGTTGCATTTGGATTGGAGAATCAAGGTATTCCTCGAGATGAAATGCTTATACGTGTGCAAGATGCTCTAGACAAAGTCCGAATGACAAACTTTGCTAAAAGAGAACCCGCACGTTTATCTGGTGGACAAAAACAGCGAGTGGCCATCGCTGGTGTTGTTGCACTTCGACCAGATATTATTATATTGGATGAAGCAACAAGTATGTTGGATCCTGAAGGTCGTGCGGAAGTAATCAGTACGATTCAAAAAATTAAAGAAGAAAGTAACTTAACTGTTTTATCTATCACACATGATATTGATGAGGCGGCCAATGCCAATCGAATACTCGTAATGAAAGAAGGTCAGTTAGTTCGCTCAGGATCGCCTGAAGAAATATTCTTAGCTGGTCCAGAACTGATTAATTTAGGACTGGATTTACCATTTCCAGAAAAATTGAAAGCCGCATTAAAAACCAAAGGAATAAGTGTTCCTGGAGAGTATATGACGGAAGAAAGGATGGTTGATTGGCTATGGACATCATATTTGAAAAAGTAGATTTTACTTATCAACCGAATACACCATTCGAACAGCGCGCACTATTTGATATCGATATGAAAATTACTGAAGGGTCTTATACAGCGCTAGTTGGTCATACAGGTAGTGGGAAATCCACATTATTACAACATTTAAATGCATTGGTCAAACCTACTACGGGTGTTGTACATATTGGTGATAGAGATATTCTTCCTACTACAGACAATAAGAATTTAAAACCGATTCGGAAAAAAGTGGGAATTGTTTTTCAGTTCCCCGAAGCACAATTATTTGAAGAAACAGTTGCAAAGGATATTGCGTTCGGACCGAAAAACTTTGGAGTCAGTGAAGAAGATGCAAAATTACTAGCTAAACAGACATTGACGATGGTGGGATTAGATGAAACATATCTTGAACGTTCACCTTTCGAGTTATCTGGTGGACAAATGCGTCGAGTGGCCATCGCTGGTGTTCTAGCAATGGAACCAGAAATTTTAGTACTGGATGAACCAACTGCTGGATTAGATCCACAAGGTAGAAAAGAAATGATGGAGATGTTTGAACAGCTACATAAAGATAAAAAAATGACTATTGTGTTAGTAACGCATTTAATGGATGATGTAGCAGATTATGCAGATTATATGTATGTGCTTGAAAAAGGCCGTGTTGTAAGAAGCGGAGAGCCAACTACAGTATTTCAAGACGTTGAATGGTTAAAGGCAAAGCAACTGGGTGTACCGACAGCGACAGAATTCGCTACACATTTAGTTACCAAGGGATTGAACTTAACAAAATTACCACTGACAGCAGATGAGCTTGCAAATCAGTTACTTCAATTGTCTGGAGGATCTGCAAATGATGAATAAATTGATTTTTGGACGATACATGCCCGGAGATTCACTGATTCATCGGTTAGATCCTCGAGCAAAATTACTGGCTAGTTTCTATTTTATAGGGATAATTTTCTTGGCGAATAATTGGCAAACCTATTTATTATTATCTTTGTTGACTATTTTAGCAGTAGCACTTTCAAAAGTAGATATCAAATTTTTCATTCGTGGAGTTCGACCGTTGATTTGGCTGATTTTGTTTACTGTTGCGCTGCAAATTTTATTTACAAGAGGTGGCGTTGTTTATTGGGAATGGGGAATTTTTAGTATTACGGAGTTTGGTGTACTGAATGGTGTGTTTATTTTTTGTCGATTTGTATTGATTATTTTTATGTCTACATTATTGACACTAACGACTCCTCCTTTAGAATTATCAGATGCAATTGAGTATCTTTTACGTCCCCTACAAGTTGTAAAATTTCCAGTACATGAAATTTCTTTGATGTTATCCATTGCGTTGCGATTTGTTCCAACTTTGATGGATGAAACAGAAAAAATAATGAATGCGCAACGGGCACGCGGTGTTGATTTTGGTGAAGGAAGTTTGGTTCAAAAAATGAAAGCAATAATCCCATTATTGATTCCTTTATTTGTGAGCAGTTTCAATCGTGCTGAAGATTTAGCAATAGCGATGGAAGCACGAGGATATCAAGGTGGAGATGGCCGGACGAAATTTCGTATTTTACATTGGAAGTTAAGAGATACACTCGTCTTGTTGAGCTTTGTATTAGTAACTATTGCACTTATTTATTTAAGGTCTTAGAAAGTTTAGAGAAGCAGGACCCGTTATTGGTGTCTTGCTTTTTTTGTTGGGTAAAGGTAAGCAAAGATAGAAAAGAGGGAAAATTAATGACACGCTATAAAGCAATTATTGCTTATGATGGAACGGATTTTCATGGATTTCAAAAGCAAATCAATGCGCGCACGGTTCAAGAAGAATTAGAAAAAACATTAACTAAGATGGCAAACGGAACAGCAATTACGGTTTTTGGTTCTGGAAGAACAGATTCTGGAGTACATGCTATCGGACAAGTAATCCATTTTGATTATCCTCAAGAACGAGCAGAAGAAAAAATGCGATTCGCACTAGATACACAATCACCAGAAGATATTGCAGTTAGAAATGTAGAAATTGTAGATGATCAATTTCATGCACGTTATTTGGTTAAAGAAAAGACATATCAGTTTCGAGTAGATATTGGAAAGCCCAGAAGTCCATTTCGTAGGCATTATGCAAGTTATTATCCTTACCCATTGGACTTGGAAAAAATACAGAGAGCACTTCCTGATTTATTAGGAACTCATGATTTTACATCTTTTTGTGCTTCTGGAAGTTCTATTGAAGATAAGGTACGTACGATTTATGAAGCAAAAATGGAAGTTAATGAAGCTGGAGATGAGTTAATATTCACGTTTAGAGGAAATGGATTTTTATATAAAATGATTCGGATCCTTGTAGGTACGCTATTAAAAATCGGTAACGATCGAATTCCAGAAAATGCTTTACCAGAAATCATAGCAAAAAAAGACCGAAATTTAGCCGGTCCAACAGCACATCCAGAAGGGTTATACTTGTACAAGGTAAACTATGAATAAAAAAAGCCATCTATGTAAATGCATCCAAAAGGTATATTTTTGGAACACATTACATAGATGGCTTTTTTTATTTTTAAATCATCTTTCTTCGCAGATACCAACTGTAGAGAATGAAGAGGCTAGTACATGAAACGAAGAGTACAGCACCAAGTTTAAATCCTTGGGGTAGGTAACTAAAAGTAATTTTATGCTTCCCAGCTGGAATCTCTAATGCAATAAATGCATCTTTAAAACTCGTCACGTCAACTTTCTTACCATCGATTTTAGCGGACCATCCTTTATCATAAGGAATCGTTGTAACTAGCATAGAATCTTTGGTTGCATTTGCCGTACCAGTGGCTTTGCGCCCATCAACCTTCATATCAACAGCATTCTCTTTGATTAAATTTATAGCTGCTTGATACGTAATTAAATTTAAACCAACAACTTTTGGTGTCAGAACACTAATTTCAGATGTTCCATAGAAGCTAGTTTTAAATGAAACAGTTGTATCTTTAGGATAAAATCCAAGATCATAATACTGACCTGAAATATCCATCTGTGTCTTTCTCTCTACACCATTTACAGTGATTGTTGCAGTGGAACTACCTAATTGTGAGAAATCAGTAGGGAACAGGCTGATATAAGCTTGTGTGTTGGCTGGTACAGTCACTTCCCAAGTAATTTCTTTTGCAAGATTTTCTTTTTCTTCTGTAAAAGTGGTAGTAGAACCGCTTTGTGTGATTTTTGTATTACTTTGACTAACCATTTTTGGCTCATAAAAATTAAAGTATGTGCCATTGATATCCGCTAAACCATTAAATAGATTTGTTTGACTAGTTAAATTATCTGTTGCCGGTTGTGAAATATCGTTGATATCATCCGATGCCAGAAAGGCAAGTGGCAATGCATTGGTATTTTCATAGAGTGAGTAATCATTACTTGTGTCTATCTTAGTAAATCCGTATTTATTTAAGGCATCTTTTGAAATGTTATATTTGATTCCTGTAAATGCATCCATTAGTAACGTATTGTTTGCATAACGAATATTCAAATTTGTTCCTCGTGAACGATAACCTAATAAATCAAGATACGCAGAAGAGTTTCGATTTCGGATAGATGAAAACATGCTGATTCCGCTATATCCATAGTTAAATGAGTCATTAGAAGAAACACTATCTAAATTTTCTAAGCGATAAAAATCTTCTGAATCATCATTAGCTTCATCCACTAGCTTTTTGATATCAGGATAAGGCTCTGTGAACAAACTACGTGATGCGTAATTCCAGTCGCTTAAAATACCATTCAACATTCCGTTTGTGTTGGCTGTTGCTTCCGACCCAGCGAATAATAGAAGGAAAACAGCGAGCGTCTTCATACTTATCTTTTCTTGGTTATAGAAAGTAAGTGTAATCAGATAGATAGCTAAAAACGCAATAGTCAAGATAAATGAGCTTTGAGTAATGTACGCATAACTTTTATCTGGCTTAAAGAACCACGCTGCACAAAATGCAATAATTAAAACACCAATAATAATATGAACAGACCAAGTCCGTTTTATAGCAAATTGTTCCCATCCATATCCAGCTAAGAGGATAACTAAAAATGAGAAGAGATAGGCGTAACGGAATAAGAACATATTTGGTGCATGCATCCCATGCCAAAATAAATTTAAAGGAACTAGATAGAAGCTGGCTATTAAGATGGCAAATAGACTACCAAAGAGTAATTTGTTTTTCAAAGGTATTTTTCGATTGACGAAATAAAAAATACAAAAAATTAAAGGAATCAACCCAATATAGATAAAGGGAATAGAGCCATATTTGGTTGTATCATACACACCAACCATATTTTTCATTAAGAGATCTAAAACACCTGTTGCTTCAGTTTTTAATGTAGTTATTTGACTGAGAGCTTCACCGTTAGAACGAAGATCAAGAATTGCAGGCAAGATAATGATCATCGATGCGCCACCGGCTAATAATGAAGTCAGACCGTAAGAGAATACAGTTTTTTTGTATTGTTTCCAATTCGTAAACAGGCGTGCAAAATAGTAAAGAAAAGAAAATACGCCGACCATAAATCCCATGTAGAAATTAGATAGAAATAAGAGGAGATAACTTACAAATAATAATGTCGGTTTCTTATAGTCCATCAAACGATGAATACCTAAAATAATCAGTGGAAGAAATGTAAAGGCGTCTAACCACATGATTAACTCGGAGTGCGCAGTTGCAAAGGACATCAATGCGTAACTTGTACTTAATGCAACATGTCCCCATTTTGGAATTTTAAATGTATGATTGGATAAAAACCAAAAACTTAAACCTGCACTACCAATTTTTAACAGTGTTAAAAAGTAAAGTGCATCGGGCATTAGGTTATTGGGAAAGAAAAATACCAATGGTGTAAATATTCCTCCAAGGTAATAGGAAATCAGGGAGAGATAATTCAAACCTAATGATGCATTCCAAGTATAAAAGATACTTTGTTTTCCATGCAGCATATTATGGAAGCTTGCATGGAAATTTGCGAATTGAGAGAAAGAATCACTCGCTAGAACACTTCGCTCACTTCCTGGATAGATATGGATACTTAGATAAACAGCAGCCATAATTATTACTGGAATAAAAAAGCTTGCTGCTAAATATAGCCCGTTACGTTTCACATAAGTGCTAAAATTTTTTCGCATATATTGTCACCAAATTTCTAAAAAGTTAAGTTAATTTTATCATAGTCAGAAATTCAGCAAAGAAAAAACAACTGAATTTCATAAAAAAATATATTTTTGTTATTAAATAACTAAAATTAAAAAATTAAGGTTATTTAATCGAATTTGTGATTTTTTTAACGAGTCTTTCAAAAAGCTAGGGTTAATCCACAAATTGTATTGACATCGTTTTCTTTTTGATGTATTTTCTTTATATAAAAAAACATAATGTACGATATTCACTAACTAAATAGTGGCACATAGAAAAGACCTGGGACATACTCGTGTTCCAGGTCTTTTTTTGAATAGCTGTTGAGCTAACTTATTTTTTGTAACAAAAAAACCGCTCATCAAATGAACGGTTAAAACTTTCGATTCAATTAAACACGTTCAACTTTTCCTGATTTCAAAGCACGAGTTGACACCCAAACTTTTTTAGGTTTTCCGTCAATCATAACGCGAACTTTTTGTAGGTTTGGTTTAACTGTACGTTTAGTAGCATTCATCGCATGAGAACGATTGTTTCCGCTTGAAGTTTTACGACCTGTAAAGTAACAAACTTTTGCCATTTAAATTTCCTCCTTTGCTTTGATATGGAGCAATAGATAATCTAGCTCATACTAAAATAACTTATCATAAATGAAGCGTTTTGACAAGTAGGTATTTTTTCTTCCTATGTAAATATCGAACGAATTTTGTATTTTGTTTAAAAAATAAGGAAAAACACCCCTTTTTTAGAAGGTTTCGTCGTCTTTGGGCGTTACAAGCTTTTATTTAATCATTGCCTATGATAAAATACTATAGTAGAAAATGGGTAACTATGACCTGTTAAGGAGGCTTTAATCATGGCTGTAAAAATTCAAACTTCAGCTGGTACTATTGAAATTACCAATGATGTGATTGCAACAGTTGTTGGTGGCGCTGCGACAGATGTTTTTGGGATCGTAGGTATGGCCAGCAAAAATCAAATTAAAGATAATATTACAGAGATTTTACGTAAAGAAAACTACTCACGTGGTGTAGTGATTCGACAAGAAGAAAATGGAATTGCTGTTGATGTATACACTATTATTAGTTATGGAACAAAAATTTCAGAAGTTTCTCGTAATGTACAAGAGAAAGTAAAATACAATCTAGAAACATTACTCGGCGTATCTGCTAATTCAGTTAATGTTTTTGTGCAAGGTGTTCGTGTACTGCCTGATTAGGCAGGAGACTGACTGATTAATTATATACAGCGGTCGATCTGAAGGAGGATTATTTAGGTGGATGTAACAAAAATCAGTGCAAGTCAGTTCCAAGAAATGGTTCAGGCTGGTGCGAAGCGATTACAAGTAAATGCAGAATATGTCAATTCTTTAAATGTATTTCCAGTACCAGATGGAGATACAGGGACAAATATGAACTTATCAATGACAAGTGGGGCAAAGGCGGTAGTTGATTCAACTTCTGAACATGTAGGAATACTTGCGGGAGCGTTATCAAAAGGTTTATTAATGGGTGCCAGAGGAAACTCGGGAGTTATTCTATCTCAATTGTTCCGTGGCTTCTCAAAACAAATTCCAGATGAAGAAACATTGAGTGCTACTCAATTTGCTGCAGCTCTTTCTCATGGTGTAGAGACCGCATATAAGGCGGTAATGAAACCTGTCGAGGGAACAATTTTGACAGTTGCTCGTGAAGCTGCAAAAGCAGCTGAAAAAAAAGCACAAACAACAGATAATATTGCAGAAGTAATGGAAGCTGTTGTAGTTGGTGGGAAAAGAGCCTTGGACAAAACACCAGATTTATTACCTGTACTAAAAGAAGTTGGTGTAGTAGATAGTGGTGGTCAAGGACTTATGTTTATCTATGAAGGATTTTTAAGTGCTTTAAACGGGGAATTTAAGTTTGAAGAAACGTATGAACCTTCACCCGCTGAAATGGATGAAATGGTAAATGCAGAACATCACCGCAGTGTACAAGGACAGTTAGCAACAGAAGATATCAAATTTGGTTATTGTACAGAAATCATGGTTAAAATCGGTGAAGGTCCTACTGTAGATGATACATTTGATTACGATGTATTTCGTAATTACTTAAATGAAATCGGTGATTCACTTTTAGTTGTTAACGATGATGAAATCATCAAGGTCCATGTGCATACAGAACACCCTGGTGAAGTCCTACGTTATGGACAAAAATTTGGTTCATTGATTAAAATCAAAGTAGATAATATGCGTTTGCAACATGAAACAATTTTAGAACATGATGAAGAAGTCAATGAAGAGTTAGCGTTAGAAAAACCACTTGTTCCTTATGGTATCGTTGCAATTGCAGCCGGTGAAGGAATCCAAGAACTATTCAAAAGTCTAGGTGTCAATTACGTAATCAGTGGTGGGCAAACAATGAATCCAAGTACGGAAGATATTGTTAAAGCGATTGAAGAAGTTCATGCCGAACAAGTAATTATTTTGCCAAACAATAAAAATATCTTCATGGCTGCTGACCAAGCTGCAGAAGTTGCAGAAGTCCCTGTTGCGGTTGTCTCTACCCACACTATTTCTCAAGGGTTGACAGCGATGCTTGCTTTCAATGACCAAGCATCATTGGAAGAAAACAAAGCAGCAATGACGGAAATGCTTACTAGCGTTGTGAGTGGACAAGTAACCCATGCGATACGTAATACATCAATTGACGGTATTGAGATTACTGAAGGAGACTTTTTAGGTATGGTGGATGGAAAGATCGTTCTTTCTGAACCAGACCTTATGCAAACTTCTTTGGATACATTAGAAAAAATGTTGACAGAAGATACAGAAATCATCACGATAATTGTGGGTGATGAGGGAAACATGGAGCAAGCAGAAGAGCTTTCAAGTAAATTATCGGCAGCTCATCAAGAATTAGAAGTTGAGATTCATCAAGGAGATCAACCGGTATATCCATATTTGTTCTCAGCTGAATAAACATGTTGGAGCCAAACCATTTGCGTTTGGCTCTTTTTGATAAAGGAGGAAGTCTATGCAATCATTACAAGATTCAGTAACTGTTTTGCCAGGTGTAGGAGAAAAACGAGCTGCTGCACTAGATAGTTTAGGAATTCAAACAATTGAACAGTTACTTACATACTATCCTTTTCGCTATGAAGATATTCAGGAAAGAAATTTAGTAGAGATTCAAGATCAAGAAAAAGTAACGCTTAAAGGAATTGTAGTAGCTCCTCCTGTTTTAAGTCGTTTTGGCTATAAAAAAAGTAGATTACAATTTCGAATGATGCAAGATCATGCTGTGTTTAATGTTTCCTTTTTCAATCAACCGTATTTGAAAGAAAAAATCATCCTTTCGGAAGAAATTGCTGTTTATGGAAAGTGGGATGCTAAACGTAAAGCGCTCAGTGGCATGAAAATCTTAGCCACCAAAGAACAAGAAGACTTCTCGCCGATTTATCATGTCAATAAATCAATCCGCCAAACGACATTAGTGGATTTGATCCGAATTGCGCTAGAAAAATATGAAGAGAGCATACAGGAAAATTTACCAGTAGAATTGATAGAAAAATATCAATTGATTGATAGAAAACAATCGATTCAAGGAATGCATTTTCCGACAGATCATGAACAAAATAAGCAAGCAAAACGACGCGTTGTTTTTGAAGAATTCTTTCTATTTCAGATGAAACTTCAAGGGTTAAAACAAGAAGAAAAATCCGAAGCGAACGGTTTATCCGTTCTTTATGATGTCAAACGATTAAAAGCATTCACGCAGACGTTACCATTTGAACTGACGAATGCACAAAAGAGAGTAACAAACGAAATTTGTCGTGATTTGCGTAGTCCCAAACACATGCAACGATTACTTCAAGGGGATGTTGGTAGTGGGAAAACCATTGTGGCGGCTATCGCATTGTATGCGACAGTAACCGCTGGATTTCAAGGTGCATTGATGGTACCAACAGAAATTCTGGCACAACAGCATTTAGAAAGTCTATCTAAGTTGTTTGATCCGCAAGAAGTGACGATTGCTTTATTAACCGGTTCAACGAAATCAAAAGAGCGAAAAGAAGTACTCATGCAATTAGAGGATGGAACAATTGATATTGTTGTTGGGACGCATGCACTTATCCAAGAGGGCGTAAACTTTCATCAATTAGGGTTAGTCATCACAGATGAACAACATCGATTTGGTGTAAATCAGCGGCGTGTATTGCGAGAAAAAGGATGGCAGCCTGATGTACTGTTTATGACTGCTACACCAATTCCAAGAACCTTAGCAATTACAGCCTATGGGGAGATGGATGTGTCGATTATTGATGAGATGCCAGCCGGACGTATTCCAATCGATACGCGTTGGGTCCGACATCCGCAATTGTCCAGCGTTTTAGAATGGACACGAACCGAGTTAGCCAAAGGAAATCAAATGTATGTTATCTGTCCTTTGATTGAAGAATCTGAGGCGTTAGACGTAAAAAATGCCGTTGAAATATATGAAAAAATGCAACAATCATTTGGTCCAACATATCAAGTTGGTTTATTACACGGGAAAATGAAGAATCAAGAAAAAGATGCAATTATGGAATTGTTCAAAGAGAATCAGACACAGATCTTAGTTTCAACCACGGTCATTGAAGTGGGTGTAAATGTACCAAATGCCACGGTAATGCTGATAATGGATGCAGACCGATTCGGACTAGCGCAATTACATCAGTTACGTGGGCGAGTTGGACGTGGAAGTGATGCATCCTACTGTGTTTTGGTTGCAAACCCCAAAAATGAAATGGGCGTTGAACGTATGAAAATCATGACAGAAACAACAAATGGTTTTGTACTTAGTGAAAAAGACTTAGAACTTCGAGGACCAGGAGAGGTTTTTGGCTTCCGTCAATCCGGATTACCACAATTTGTAGTTGCAGACTTAGTAAATGACAGCAATATCTTAGAGGTAGCACGAGAGGAAGCAACACGTATTTGGGCAATTCAAAACTGGCAAGCATTACCAGAATATCACTCGTTAAAAGAGATACTAGAACCAACAGATGGAGAGAATCGATATTTTGATTAATCATGTATAGACTATGCTATACTTTAATCGAATAACGTAGAAACGTAAGGAGCGAAAAATTATGAGAATTGCTGTAGATGCAATGGGTGGCGATAATGCCCCAAAAGCAATCGTTGAAGGTGTTGCTTTAGCACAACAAGATTTTCCGGAAATTGAATTTTTATTATATGGAAAAGAAGACGAAATCAAAAAATATTTAACAAGTGAAAAAAATATTACTATTATCCATACGGATGAAAAAATCGCAAGTGACGATGAACCTGTTCGTGCAATTCGTCGTAAAAAGACTGCATCGATGGTTCTTGCTGCACAAGCCGTAAAAAATGGCGAAGCAGATGCAATATTCTCTGCAGGAAATACTGGTGCATTGCTTGCTGCTGGATTGTTTATCGTTGGACGAATCAAAAATATTGAACGACCTGGCTTAATGTCTACCTTACCTGTAATGGGGAAAGATATTGATGGGTTTGATATGCTCGATCTTGGAGCCAATGCAGAAAACAAACCAGAACATTTATTACAGTATGCAATCTTAGGTTCCTTCTATGCAAGAAAAGTCCGTGGTATCGCTCGTCCAAGAATTGGTCTATTAAATAATGGTACGGAAGCAACAAAAGGTAGCGAAATAACGAAAAAAGCATACGAATTACTTTACAATGAAACGAGTTTAAACTTTGTTGGAAATGTTGAAGCACGTGATTTGTTAAACGGTGTTGCAGATGTAGTAGTTACAGACGGTTTTACCGGAAATGCTGTTTTAAAATCAATTGAAGGAACGGCTTTGAATATGATGCAAGCACTAAAAAAAGCAATCTTAGATGAAGGCGTTAAAGGAAAATTGGGCGCTGTGCTTTTAAAAAATGGGTTATCTAATCTGAAAGAAGAAATGGATTACTCAAAACAAGGTGGCGCAGTACTCTTTGGCCTAAAAGCTCCCGTTGTGAAAACACATGGTGCAACAGGTCCGGATGCAGTTCGTCATACTATTCGTCAAATTCATACAATGTTAGAAACAGATGTTGTTGGTCAGTTGGTTGAATATTTTGAATCAACTCAAGAAGACTGATATTTTGAAAAATAAAAGAGGCAAAAAAAGATAGACATTCGCAAAAAATGACAGTAAAATAGGTGTGACTTGTGAAAAAAGCAATTTGTCTCAGTTAATGGAGGTGAATCGATTGACTCGCGAAGAGGTATTCAATAAAGTTTCGAAAATTATTTCAAACCATTTTGATGTCGATGCAGATAAGGTAACAGAAAACTTAAGTATTACAGATGATTTAAAAGCTGATTCAATCAGTATTATGGAATTTGTTCTTGAACTTGAAGATGAGTTTGGAACAGAGATTTCTGATGAAGATGCAGAACAAATCAAGACAGTAGGAGATGCTGTTACACATATTACGGATTATTTGAAATAATCTGTTTAAAAATAGTAGAATCGGTTCCCCCGTTTCTACTATTTTTTATAAAGAAAGGCATGTATGAGAATAACCTCATACATGCCTTTCTTTTTTGACGATATAACTAGAATAAAAATATATTTTCTGACTATTCAGTTATTTGTCAAATATTTTATTGCAAAATAAACCGCTTTTCTATATAATTATTAAAAATACATTATATTTGATTAAGATAAATACCCTGTATATGAAATAGAGTCTTTTATTTTATAAAACAATTAGTTGTTGGGTGAGAAAAGAGGGATTGCTTTGTTGCAGAGTGAATTGTTATTAGAGGT
>JBKEDT010000069.1:0-22879 GCA_047975565.1 Enterococcus sp.
CATACGGTTCCGTGGTGTAGGGGTTAACATGCCTGCCTGTCACGCAGGAGATCGCGGGTTCAAATCCCGTCGGGACCGTTTAATTTATTAATTAAAAAAATTAAATACATTACTTATGTATGGCTCGGTAGCTCAGTTGGTAGAGCAATGGATTGAAGCTCCATGTGTCGGCAGTTCGATTCTGTCCCGCGCCATACGCGAAATGCGGGTGTAGTTTATAGGTAAAACCACAGCCTTCCAAGCTGTTGTCGCGAGTAAGATTCTCGTCACCCGCTATAGCATTAGTTTTAATTATGGGCCTATAGCTCAGCTTGTAAGAGCGCACGCCTGATAAGCGTGAGGTCGATGGTTCGAGTCCATTTAGGCCCATTATATCCAACGGTCCGTTGGTCAAGTGGTTAAGACACCGCCCTTTCACGGCGGTAACACGGGTTCGAATCCCGTACGGATCATTTTAATTGTTATACTTGGAGGATTACCCAAGTCCGGCTGAAGGGAACGGTCTTGAAAACCGTCAGGCGGGTAAAACCGTGCAAGGGTTCGAATCCCTTATCCTCCTTTTAAAATTATCGCGGGCTGGAGCAGTCTGGTAGCTCGTCGGGCTCATAACCCGAAGGTCGTAGGTTCACATCCTGCTCCCGCAATTATAAAAACTAAATTCTGGGTCCGTGGTGAAGGGGTTAACATGTCTGCCGGACACGCAGAGGATCGCGGGTTCGATTCCCGTCGGAACCGCCAGGCGGGTGTACTTGAGTGGAAAAACCACAGCCTTCCAAGCTGTTGTCGCGAGTTCGATTCTCGTCACCCGCTTTAGCATTAGTTTTTATTATGGGCCTATAGCTCAGCTGGTTAGAGCGCACGCCTGATAAGCGTGAGGTCGATGGTTCGAGTCCATTTAGGACCATTAGTTTTTAATATTTATGGCCCGTTGGTCAAGCGGTTAAGACACCGCCCTTTCACGGCGGTATCACGGGTTCGATTCCCGTACGGGTCATTCGAAGATACTTTTTAAAGTATCTTTTTCTTTTTCTGATAGAATGATTTTAAGCTATTTCATAATTGAAATAGCTTTTTTTGTGCATAAAAAAAATTCACTGTTATCAGTAGAAAAAACAAGCGAAATAAAAGTATTTCTGTTATACTAGGCTCGTTGCAAGTTCCCGAAAGGATCCGTAAAGTACGGAGATGCCTTGTAACCGGATATTAATTAGGGGGAATCATAAAAATTATGACAGAAAAACATTTATTTACATCAGAATCAGTATCAGAAGGACATCCAGACAAAGTCGCAGACCAAATTAGTGATGCGATCTTAGATGCAATTATCGCTCAAGATCCTATGGCTCGAGTTGCTTGCGAAACATCAGTGACAACTGGCTTAGTTTTAGTATTTGGTGAAATATCAACGACTGCGTATGTGGATATTCAAAAAATTGTTCGTGAAACAATCAAAGAAATTGGGTACACCCGTGCTAAATTTGGATTTGATGGAGAAACAGTCGCTGTATTGTCAGCTATAGATGAACAATCACCAGACATTGCACAAGGCGTTAATGAAGCTTTGGAGACGCGAGGAGAATCTGAAAAAGATATCCTAGATGAAATTGGTGCAGGTGACCAAGGATTAATGTTCGGTTTTGCTATTGATGAAACACCAGAACTTATGCCTTTACCTATTGCACTAAGTCATCGACTTGTTCGTAGATTAGCAGAATTACGTAAAAATAAAGAATTGACTTATCTTCGTCCAGATGCAAAATCACAAGTAACTGTGGAATATGATGATGCGGGACAACCTTTACGTGTAGACACAATCGTTATTTCTACACAACATGACGATTCAGTAGATAACAAGACAATTCATGATGATATGATTAATCGTGTTATTAATGAGGTCATTCCATCTGATTTGTTAGATGAAAAAACAAAATATTATATCAATCCAACTGGTCGCTTCGTAATCGGGGGACCTCAAGGAGATGCTGGCCTTACTGGACGTAAGATTATTGTTGATACGTATGGTGGCTACGCTCGTCATGGTGGCGGGGCATTTTCTGGAAAAGATGCAACGAAAGTTGACCGCTCTGCAAGCTATGCAGCACGTTATATTGCGAAGAACATTGTAGCTGCAAAACTAGCGAAAAAAGTAGAAGTTCAATTAGCCTATGCCATTGGCGTTGCACAACCTGTATCGATAGCAATTGATACATTTGGTACCTCTGACATACCAGAGCAGGACTTGATTCGTGCAGTTCGAGAAAATTTTGATTTACGACCAGCTGGGATTATTGAAATGCTTGACTTACGTCGTCCAATCTATAAACAGACTGCGGCTTATGGTCATTTTGGTCGTACAGATATCGACTTGCCTTGGGAAAGAACTGATAAAGTGGAAGCTTTAAAAGCAAGTTTGAAGGATTAACGAGGCGACCTCCATCATGTGAGTGATGGAGGTCGTTTTTTATTTGTACAAGAATTGATTAACGGTTGAAGTTTTTTCTTCAACCATTTTATTTTGTAGTAAGGGAATTGAGTTAGGAGGAAAAAAATGAAAGAAAAACAAACAAATGTACGGTTAGTAACGATTGGGGTATTTATTGCTACATTTATGACTGCGGTTGAAGGAACAATTGTAACAACTGCGATGCCAACAATTGTTGGATCATTACATGGAATTCAATTAATGAACTGGGTATTTTCTATTTATTTATTAACAAATGCCATGTTGACACCTATCTATGGGAAATTAGCAGACAAAGTTGGACGAAAACCAATTTTTTTATTTGGGACATTATTATTTATTATTGGTTCAGCGTTATGTGGATTTGCTCAAAGCATGGTTGGGTTGATTATTGCACGTGCAGTTCAAGGAATTGGTGCAGGGGCAATGATGCCTGTGGCGTTAACAATCATCGGCGATTTATATTCTATAGAAAAAAGAGCCCGCGTTTTAGGATTGAATAGTTCTGCCTGGGGAATTGCCAGCGTCTTTGGACCGTTAGCGGGTGGCTTTATTGTGGATACATTCAGTTGGCATTGGATATTTTTTATTAATGTACCAATTGGATTACTATTAATGTTTGTTATTTGGTTTTATTTAAATGAACCGAAACGCGAGAAGAATGAAACAAAAAAGATGGATTTACTTGGCAGTTTTTCATTAATGCTTATTTTGCTCTCACTTTTATTAGGTTTTCAATTATTAGGAGATAACGGCATTGATGCTGCTGTACTGAGTTTATTCATAGTAAGTGTTCTCATGATAGCTGTGTTTATCTATGCTGAACATAGGGCAGAGGATCCAGTAATCATGTTGCATTTATTTAAGAATCCAACATTTATGGTAGTGAACATTGCTGCTGCACTTGCCAGTGGATTTTTGATGGGAATCGATGTATATATTCCAATGTGGATGCAAGGTGTTTTGGGATTAGATGCTTCGATCGGTGGACTTGTTTTAGCACCACTTTCTTTAGTTTGGATGGTAGGTTCATTCTTGGCCGGAAAATGGTTAATAACATTATCACCTAATCGTGTATTATTCTTTGGGCTAGTAATTACCTTAACAGGTTCTATTTGGCTATATTTGATGCCAGTGCACAGCAACTTCTTATGGTTCTTTGCCATTTCAACGATTTTGGGTGTTGGACTAGGTATCACGATGACGACCTCTACAGTAACGGCACAAAATAGTGTACCATCTGATCAAATGGGCGTTGCAACATCGTTTAACACATTAGTGCGAACATTGGGGCAAACGATTATGGTATCTATCTTTGGACTTTTATTAAATGGAATTACAACCAGTGAACTTTCACAAACATCAATTTCTGATGATCCAGACATAATGAACCAGTTAGTTAATCCACAAACGGCTAAATTGATTGATCCAGACTTGTTAGCACCACTTCGAGATATCCTATATGATGGATTACATGCAGTCTATTTAGTTGGGGTCATTTTGATTATTGGTGCACTGTTGTTGACTATTTTTGTTCGTGAAGGCAAAAAAGTGCTACAATAAAAAATAAATGATTGGAGAATAATATGGCTTTTTTACAAACAAATCTTTATTCAAATGTTTTAGAAATGGAAGTAAATATAAATGTAATCTTACCTCAAACTACACAGAAAAAAATAGGAACAAGCACACAAGCGAAATTGGTAGATATCCCGGTACTGTATTTGCTACATGGTATGGGTGGTAACCAAAGCGTTTGGGCGCGCCGAACGTCAATTGAACGCTATGCATCTGAATATGGAATAGCAGTAATCATGCCATCTACTGAGCTTGGGTGGTATACGGATACAACATACGACATGAATTATTGGACATTCGTATCTGAAGAGTTACCTCAGATATGTCATGAGCTATTTCCACAAATAACAACTAAAAAAGAAAAAACTTATGCAGCTGGGCTATCTATGGGTGGCTATGGTGCATTAAAATTGGGTTTAGCTAAACCGGAATCATTTGCGGCAATTGCTTCATTATCTGGAGCTGTGTCTGTGGGTGAAAACATGGATGATTTATTAATGGTACGCAAAGCTTCTTTTTGGGAAGGTATTTTTGGGCCGTTAAATCAAGTTGCCGGTTCAACCAATGATCCAGTATATTTATTGAATGAATTAATTAAAAGTGGCAAAGAAGCACCTAGATTCTATTTTGCGTGTGGCGAGGAAGATTTTTTATATGGTGCAAATCAAGTAATGGTTCAAAAAATAGCTGATGCTGGGCTACCAGTAGTGTTTGAACATGGGCCTGGTGAACATAATTGGATTTTCTGGGATAAATGGATCCAACGTGTTTTGGAATGGTTTTTTACAAAATAAAGAACGAAATGTGAATAATTAAAAGAATGAAAGTGTACCTCTTGTGTACTCCTTTCATTCTTTTTTATTGCTCATAAATAGACAAAAATAGTCAAATGTCATAATTTTTATCTGTAAAATGACGAAAAAATATTTTTTGTGGTAAGGTCAAGTTGGTATAGTTAAAGGGGATATAAATACTTTCATTTCTTAAGGGATGATTGGGAAAAAGGGTGTGGTAGTCTACGAAAGGAAAGATTCATTTGTAACACTAATTTTCAAATAGGTATAAGGATTTTTAGGAGGAAAAAATGAAATTTTACAAAAAGTGTTTTGTCATTCTTACGATGGTGTTAGTTTTTTTCATGACACCAACTATTTTTGCAGATGACAACGAAGACAATCAGCAAACATTTGTTACAAATTTTCAAAGTGACACCACGTTAACTGGTGATGTATCTAGTCAAACAATATATTTTCGAACACTTGATTACTGGGATGTTGATGAGGTACAACTTAATTTAGAGTATCAAGTATCACAGCTGGCTGAAGATGAGTATTCTGATTTAACGTTCACAATTAATGGAACAAAGTTTTATTCAATGGATTTAACAGCTAAAGAAGATACCCAGACTACTCAGGTAAAAATACCGAAAGATTTACTTGTGAAAGATACAAATACTTTAGTCATACAAGGAAACGTAACAACTAAGGATAATGAGAATTATTGTAGTATTCCAGATACACCTGCAGACTGGTTATCTATTTTTAAAACATCACATATTGATGTACGTTATCATAGTCAAGAAATGAAAAAAAGTATTCAAGTATTTCATGCACGATTCAGCGGAATGGATTCCATAAAAAATAAACAAGTTGCAATTCTTACAGCAGATAAGGCTGACGTAAATGAAATGGAAAGTGCGACATATATCTTATCAAGTTATGCAAAGTTAAAAAATGATACGGAAGAGACAATTCCTTTATCTCAACTTAGTGATGCAGATAATAATCAAAAAGAATATCAAATCATTGTGGGTATGTATAATAACTTACCGGATAACTTACAAAAAGAAATTTCTAAGAAAGATTTAGAAAAGGGTGCACAAATCAAACTCATTACGGCAGGAAACAAAAAGATTTTATTACTCACTGCCACTAATGACAAAGAGTTAATCAAAGGTGCACGTTTTGTAGCAAATACGCAACTGATGTCAGAAGTGTCTTCCAGTGAAAAAATAGTTGATGATAAGACGGATACGAAGACACCCAAAAAAGAAGTTGACCAAGATTTCCAACTAAATGCACAAGGACAAAAATTAACAGGAGCTTTTCATCAAGAGGCTCAATTTTTTGCTTCGTTACCCGCTGCCCGAGTACTTACATCAGATAGTCAAGTAAATTTACATTTTCGCTATTCTGAAAACCTAGATTTTGATCGTTCTTTAGTAACGATTTTGATTAATGACGTACCAATTGGTAGTCAAAAATTAACAAAAGATAAAGCAAATAATGACACTGTTTCAATTAATGTACCCAAAAATATAGATGTTGGAGGCAAATTTACTTTAACAATTGCTTTTGATTTAGAAATTCAAGATTTACCTTGCACAATCAGACAAGAGCAAATGCCATGGGCGTATATAACACCTGAATCAAAAATGACGATTCAAACGGCTGCGCAGACAGATCTATCATTTGATAATTATCCCTATCCATTTATCATGGATGGAAAGTATAACGATACTGCAATTGTTTTACCAGAAAAAATAGATAATTCTAGCTATCAATCAATTAGCGCACTTATTAATTATTTGGGAAGTTATATCGAGGATAATCAAGGAACGTTACTCTATGTCAAAACAGATAAGGAACCCTCTGATGAAACACTAGAAAAAAATAATTTAATTATACTTGGAAGTTATAAAAATAATCGAGTAATTAAAAACTTAAATTCAAATTTATACCTTCAATACAATGACAATGGAAAATATTTTGTCTCTAATGATAAGCTCAGCATTGAGGAGCAATATGGTTCAGAAATAGGGACTGGTCAATTGCTTGCATCTCCTTATTCAGAAAATAAAGCTGTCCTTGCTTTAACGAGTGCAACATCTGATGGTGTCACTTTAGCAGCAAAAGGGCTTGCAAATCAAGATGCAGTAAATCAACATACAGGGGATGTATTTACTATAGATAGCGAAGGAATAATGAATGAACTTAGTTTTACAAACAATGAATCAAAAGAGAAAGAGACAAAAACTAAATCAGGTAATGAAACCTGGCTACTCGTCTTGTTTATTGGTCTGGGAGTAATTATTGCAGCCGCACTTATTGGGTATTTCAAACTGAAAGCGAAGAAAGAGAAATAAAAAGTGCTAGAGATGTAACACTACGATTAGTTAGTCAATTAAAGGAAGTAGAATATGAAAAAAAAGTTTATCTTGTTACTTGGTATTGTAGTGATTTTTCTTGGAGGAGCCTATCTGTATCAGCAACACAAAACAACTAATACTGGGTATAAAGAAATTAAGTATTCATCTTTAGATACAATTCTGTCATCAGAAAAAAAGACAGTAGTATATATTCGAAGGGATGGGTGTCAGTACTGTGAAAAAGTAGATCCTTTAATAAAAAAAGCAGCAAATAACAAGAAATTTTCTACGAATGTAATTAATGTTGATAAAATGAAAAGCACGGATTCAATCAAAAAAGAACTAGATTTAGTTGGTACGCCAACGGTAATTTTTTATGTGAATGGTGTTGAAAAAACAAGAATGGTAGGAGAATTTAAAAATAGTGACTTACAAAAAAATATAACGAATTATTTTAGTTAGGAACAATAAAAGCTTCCCACTAGAAATCAGTAAAGCATTGATTTCTAGTGAGAAGCTTATTTTAGTAAGATAAACCAAGTAAGTAGCTAGTTGCTACCTGTTTTTTTCTTTTCTACACAAAGTAAGATGGGTGGATTATTTTTTTGATTAATGAATTGATAGGTCATAACGTTGTAGAGCTTTTGAGGTAGTTCTGAACAGTAAGTAAGGATTTTTTCTTTTTCTTCAGTTCCACCGGGATGACCATAATAGATAACCAGTAGTAATCTTCCTTCAGGAGAAAGTCTTTTTAAAATAGCATCAATCGCTTGTTGTGTTGTTTGAGGTAGTGTAATGATCGATTTATCTCCCTTAGGTAAGTAACCTAAATTAAAAATTGCTGCTTTAATTGGTTGTGCTGCATCAATTATTGTATCAATATGTTCATGCCCTTTTAAAAGTAATGAAGCACGCTCGGTAAAATCATGTGCAAGAAGTTTTTCTTTGGTCGATTGGATGGCCTGTTCTTGGATATCAAAACTGTATACATGACCTGTACTACCAACTAAATCAGCGAGAAACAAGGTATCATGACCATTTCCCATAGTAGCATCAATAACAACGTCACCTGATTGAACAATTTCTGCTAAAAGGGTATGACTGAACGTCAAAGCAGTTTGTAACATTATACAATCAGCTCCTTTTGACGTATGTCAAATTTTCCTTGATAACTGTCACGACGGATCATTTCATTATCGATTGCGTTAAGAACTTCCCATTTTTTTAAACTCCACATAGGACCAATCAATGAATCCCAAGGTGCATCACCTGTTAGACGGTGAATAATGATTTCTTTTGGAATCATTTCTAATTGATCGCAGATAACATTGACATAATCCGGACGACTCATCAATTGAAGTCTTCCTTCTTGATAATCACGTAACATCTTTGTTTTGCGCATGAGATGCATCAAATGTAATTTGATGCCTTGGATATCAGAATCCAAAATTGTTCTTCGGACATTCTCACGCATCATCTCTAAGCTTTCTCCGGGCAATCCATTGATTAAATGTGTGCATACGCGAATATTATGTTTCCGTAATTTTGCGACACCATCTAAATAGGTTTGATAATCGTGTGCACGGTTGATTAGTTTTGACGTTTCTTCAAAAGTCGTTTGTAACCCTAATTCAACCCACAGATACATCCGTTCGTTGATTTCTGCTAAATAGTCAACCACCTCATCTGGTAGACAATCTGGGCGAGTACCTACAGATAATCCGACAACACCAGGGAGATTGATAACTTGCTCAAAACGTTCTCGAATGACTTCAACTGGTGCATGTGTATTGGTGAAATTTTGAAAGTAGACGATGTATTGATCAACTGCCGGCCATTTTTGATGCATCATGTCGATTTCTTTATGAAATTGACTAGGTAATGGATCTTCAGGAGCAACAATCATATCGCCTGATCCAGAAACACTACAGAATGTACACCCACCATGTGCAACTGTCCCATCACGATTTGGACAGTCAAATCCTCCATCAATCGGTACTTTGAAAATTTTGCCACCAAATTGTTCACGAAGTGCAAAATTCCACGAATGATATCTTTTATTTCCTTCAGCGTAAGGAAAGTCCATCTATTGTTCCTTCTTTCTTTGTTGAGTCTCGTGCATGAATCTTTCTTTGTATAATGGATAGGTGAACAGCAGCCAAGTAATTCCTAATGCGTAGCCACCAACGACATCACTTGGGAAATGAACCCCTAGATAAATACGACTTATACCAACTGCTAGTATAACACCAATGAGAAGTATGCGAATAAATAGTCGCCAATTTTTTGAATTTATCAACAAGGGCACAAGACAAAATAAGGTACCATAAAGCATCATACTCCCTGTTGAGTGACCGCTAGGAAAACTATAGCTTGTCTCAGTAACTAAATGTTCAAGTGCTGGACGTTGTCGAGCAACAAGGAGTTTGATTCCTGAATTGAGTAGAGCGGCAATTCCAATCACGTTGACTGAAAGCCAAAGTGCCGATATTTTAAAGTTTTTTCTATATAAGGCAAAGGCACAGATAAGATAGATACAGCCTACAACAACGGGGTTACCTAGTTGAGTGATACCTATGAAAAAACTTGTGAAATACGGATACAAGCTGCGAATAACTTGAGTGATTGCTGTATCAAAATTAGTTAATATAGTCCATGAATTAAGGACGGCAGTTGCTAATAGTAGGAAGATAATAAGAAATAAAAAGCTCCCACTCCAATAAAAAGATTTATTTTTCATTTTCGTACTCCTTTTTTTTACAATAGATTGATTATACCATCTCTACAAAGAACAGTAGGACTCTCACATTTAGAAAAGTAATTTTGAGGTGATAAATTTCTGAGGTTTGTTTATTTTTTGCACTGTAAAGATAAAGTAAACTATAAGTAATATACAGCAAGTATAATAAATAACTGAATTTTCGTTTATATATCAACGAGAGATTACTATTTTAAAATTCTACACTCAAAAAATAACTTTCAATATGAAATATTACCATTTAATTACAGCAAGATTAAATTCATTAAATAACTTTTAATGTTTCTTAAGAAAAGTTATAATTAATATAAAATAGATGAAATTAATTGGGGGAACAGGGATGTTAAAAAGAGGTGTTATAAGAAAAGACTTAAGAAATACGCATAATCCACATTTTGTAGCTGTAAAAAAAGGTGCAGCAATCTTAGGGACAACAATGATTGGGTGCTCGATAGCCGCACCACTTGTACAGCCAACTCCAGTTTTTGCTGAACAAGCGGCTGTTCAAGCAAATACGATCAATACGACAGCTTTTATTACAGAAATCGCAACATATGCACAACCAATTGCTCAAGCCAATGATTTATATACATCAGTAATGGTAGCTCAGGCCGTTATTGAGAGTGGATGGGGAACGAGTAGTTTAGCTCGTTCACCATATTATAATTTATTTGGAATCAAGGGAAGTTATGAAGGACAGACAGCAACAATGGATACTTCAGAATATTTAAATGGAGAATGGGTCACCCTAAATGAACCATTCCGTCAATATTCTTCATTCCAAGAATCTTTTGCAGATAACGCAGCTATTCTTCGTACCGTTTCGTTTGGCAATGGCTACTATTACTCTGGTGTTTGGAAAAGTAATACTACATCGTATCGAGATGCGACTGCAAGTTTAGAAGGAACATATGCAACGGATCCAGGCTATGCACAAAAATTAAATTCAGTCATCGAAACATATGGATTAACTCAATATGATGGCGCCCCAAGTGGAAATGCTGGAGGAGGAGCGACAGTCGTAACCTCTAGTGGTACTGCTGACAGTACAGGAGCATCACAAGCTATAACGACCTCTTCTGAAGGAAGCAAAACGTATACTGTGCAAGCAGGAGAATCCGTATGGTCGATCGCGAATTCAAATGGAATTACTATTGATCAATTGGTTGCATGGAATAATATCCAAGATAATTTTGTTTATCCAGGACAGCAGTTGAATGTTGGTTCATCTTCTCAATCAACTTCGCAAGATACAAGCACTTCCAGTACTGCGACGAATACACAGACAAGTACATCCTCAAGCCAACAAGGAACATATACTGTACAAGAAGGAGAGTCTGTCTGGGGAATCGCTGAAGCAAATGGAATTACGATGGATCAGTTGATTTCATGGAATAATCTTGAAAATAATTTTGTCTATCCTGGTCGAAAGCTAATTGTTAATCAAGGATCTGCAACAAACTCTTCACCAAGTACAACAAACTCTTCATCAGGAAAATATACTGTACAACCTGGAGAATCCGTATGGTCTGTTTCAGATAAGAATGGAATTACAATGGATCAGTTGATTGCATGGAATAATATTCATAATAATTATATTTATCCAGGGCAAACATTAACCGTAACTAATTAAAAGAATATTTGAACTTTTTTGCTATTTTTGGTAGTATGAACGTACTTGAGAATAGTACAACACTTGAAAAGGAAGTAGTAAAAAGTGGAAGTTTCTAGAGAGCACATGGTTGGTGGAAATGTGTACGGAACCTTTTGAACTCGCCTTTGAGTTGTAGTGACTGAATACAAAAGTAAGTTACTACGGTGACGATCGTTAACACGTTTAAGAGGCTTATTTGAGGTAACCAAATAAGTAAAATTAGGTGGTACCACGTAGATTACGTCCTATAAAGAGAGCATTCTCTTTATAGGGCTTTTTTTATTTTTGTATTCAGATAAGAAGAAATAGGGGGAGAAAGATGAGTTATAACCATAAAGAAATTGAAAAAAAATGGCAAAAATATTGGGCTACGAATAATACGTTCAATACAAAAAATGACCCAGAAAAACCAAAATTCTATGCATTAGATATGTTTCCGTATCCATCAGGACAAGGACTACATGTAGGACATCCAGAAGGATATACAGCGACAGATATCTTATCACGTGTCAAACGTAGTCAAGGATTTAATGTCCTACATCCAATGGGGTGGGATGCGTTTGGACTACCTGCAGAACAATATGCACTAGATACAGGAAATGATCCTGCAGAGTTTACAAAGAAAAATATTGAAACATTCCGTCGTCAAATCAACTCATTGGGTTTCAGTTATGACTGGAATCGTGAAGTAAATACAACAGATCCTGAATACTACAAATGGACACAATGGATTTTTACAAAATTGTATGAAAAAGGATTAGCTTATGAAGCAGAAGTAGCGGTGAACTGGGTACCAGAACTAGGAACAGTTATTTCAAATGAAGAAGTTATTGATGGCAAGAGTGAACGTGGTGGATATGATGTTGTCCGTAAACCAATGCGTCAATGGATGTTAAAAATCACAGCCTACGCGGATCGTTTAATTGATGATTTAGAATTAGTTGATTGGCCTGAAAGCATTAAAGAAATGCAACGTAATTGGATTGGTCGTTCTGTCGGAGCAAATGTGACGTTTAAAGTTGCAGGATCAGATAAGGAATTTACAGTCTTTACAACCCGTCCAGATACTTTATTCGGTGCTTCTTATACTGTATTGGCACCCGAACTTGACTTAGTCAAAGAAATTACTACACCAGAACAAAAAGAGGCTGTAGAAAAGTATATCGCAGAAACAGCGAAAAAATCAGATTTAAAACGTACAGATTTAGCGAAAGAAAAAACAGGAGTTTTCACAGGAGCATATGCGGTTAATCCTGTAAACGGAAAAGAACTTCCAATCTGGATCGGTGATTACGTTCTTGCATCTTATGGAACTGGCGCAATCATGGCTGTACCTGCACATGATGAACGTGATTTTGAATTTGCGAAAGCATATGGATTAGAAATCCTACCTGTTATTGAAGGTGGAGACGCAACCGCTGTTTATACAGAAGACGGCGTACACATTAATTCTGAATTTTTAGATGGCTTAATGAAAGAAGAAGCAACTGCTAAGATGATTTCTTGGTTGGAAGAACACAATATTGGTAAAAAAGAAGTAAGTTACCGTTTACGTGACTGGTTATTCTCACGTCAACGTTATTGGGGAGAACCAATTCCAGTTATTCATTGGGAAGATGGTACCACAACAACAGTTCCTGAATCTGAACTTCCTTTAGAGTTACCAAAAACAGAAAACATTCGTCCAAGTGGAACTGGAGAATCACCACTTGCTAATGTGGAGGACTGGGTAAATGTAGTTGACCCAGAAACGGGAATGAAAGGTCGTCGTGAAACAAATACAATGCCACAATGGGCAGGTAGCTCATGGTACTACTTACGTTACATTGATCCACACAACAAAACAGAACTTGCAAATTATGAAAAATTAGAGCGTTGGTTACCAGTAGATATGTATATCGGTGGTGCTGAACATGCAGTATTACATTTACTTTATGCTCGTTTCTGGCATAAATTCTTGTATGACATCCATGTAGTTCCTACAAAAGAACCTTTCCAAAAATTGTACAACCAAGGGATGATTTTGGGTAGTAACAATGAAAAAATGTCTAAATCTCGTGGAAATGTTGTGAATCCAGATGATGTGGTTGAGGCTTATGGAGCAGATACATTACGCTTATATGAAATGTTTATGGGACCATTGGATGCATCGATTGCTTGGAGTGAAAATGGGTTAGAAGGTAGTCGTAAATTCTTAGATCGTGTATGGCGTTTACTTGTGGATGATGAAAACCAAATGCGTGATCGAGTAACAAACGTTAATGATGGAAAATTAACAAAAGTCTACCATCAAACAGTAAAAAAAGTGACAGAAGACTATGCACATATGCATTTTAATACAGCAATTTCGCAATTGATGGTCTTTGTAAATGAAGCATATAAAGCAGAAGTTCTTCCATATGAGTATATGGAAGGATTCGTTCAATTACTTGCACCGATCGCACCACATATTGGTGAAGAACTATGGGAAATCTTAGGGAATAAAGATGGGATTTCATATGCTGCTTGGCCAACGTATGATGAATCCGAATTAGTAGAAGATGAAATTGAAATTGTTCTTCAAATCAATGGGAAAGTCCGTGCAAAATTAAATGTTGCTCGTGATTTAAGCAAGGAAGAATTAGAACAATTGGCACTTAAAGATGACCACATTAAACAAGCTATCGAAGGAAAAACCATTCGAAAAGTGATCGCTGTACCAAATAAATTAGTTAATATCGTTGCGAACTAAGAAAAAATTATATATTCTGTTAACAAAATGAAAAATCAAAACAAAGAGAAGCGCCCTAACTTGAGGGCGCTTCTTTTTATTCGGCTTCAATTAATTGTTTGGCAATTTCGAAATCGCCTGCATAAGGTGTATCAATACCATTGATTTTTTGGTAGGGATCGACACCTTTCCCAGCAACAACGATGGAATCTTCAGGATTGCTAGCAGCTAAAGCCTGTGCAATTGCTAGTGGACGGTCCATTTCATAATGGATTTCCAATGCATCGTTTGTTATTGCAGCTGAGATTTCTTCTGCAATTTTTTGTGGATCTTCAAATGCTGGATCATCTGCAGTCAGAAAAACAACATCTGCAGCTTCAGAAAGTACCTCACCAAAATCGTGCCGTCTAGAAATTGCTTTATTTCCCGGACTGCCTAAGACAACAATCAAACGTCCTTCTGGGTGTTCTTGCTTGGCAAAATTTAATAGGGTTTTCAAACTTAAATAGTTGTGCGCATAGTCGACGTAAACATGAGCACCGTTTTTTTGAACCAATTGATCCATTCTACCTGGTACTCGAGCGATGGATAATCCTCTTTGACCATCAAGTACAGTAGCTCCACTTAATGCACTTGCTAGTAATGCGCTGGTAGCATTTTCTTGGTTAAAACCACCTGCAAGAAGGATTTCATATTCTCCAAGAATTGGAAGAGAATCACGGTCGCTAACTACAGTAAATCCACGAGAATTCCCTGAATCAGATACCACTTGGTAGTCACTTGTTTCTCTACGCCCGTATGTGATATAAGGTGTATTAGAAACCTCAGCTGTTTCTTTTAATAAATCAAAATAATCACTTTCGTGGTTTAAGATTACTTGTTTTGAATTAAAAATCAATTGACGTTTACAGTAGAAGTAATCATCAAAGGTCGGGTGTTCTATAGGACTGATATGGTCCGGAGAAATATTTAAAAAGATTCCTACATCAAGTGTTAAACCATAGACGCGCTGTGTTTTATACGCTTGAGATGAAACTTCCATAATTAGATGTGTCATACCATTACTAACAGCCTCTGCCATCATTCGATAAAGATCTAATGACTCAGGGGTAGTTAAATGTGATTTGAAATAGTTGATACCATCAAGGGTGGTATCCATTGTGGAAAACAAGGCTGTTTTTTTATTAGTTGATTCATCTAAAATCGCTTTGGTAAAGTAAGCCGCTGTAGTTTTCCCTTTTGTTCCTGTAAATCCAATCACATGTAATTTGTTTTGAGGATAGTCGTAAAAAGCCATGCTTAAGATAGCCATTGCTTTACGTATATCTGTGACAATGATTCCTAAAGCGCTTGTTTCATAGGGTTGTTCAGCAACATAGATTTGAAGGCCATTAGCTACTGCTGATTGTAAATATTCTTCTTTAAAATTTAGTCCTTTACAAAAGAATAAGGTCGAATGATCAACGTGACGTGAGTCATAGCTAAGCTTTTCAATTGAAAAGCTGATATTCGGTTCGCTTAGATGCCAACCATCAACTGAAACAAATTCTTTGAGTAATTTTTCTTTTAGTAATAGCGTACGAATGTTTTTTAGCGAGAAACGCATACTAAATCCCTCGTTTCTTTAGATTTTCTCAATTAGTATAGCATAATTCTCTTCTTTTTATATTTGATGAGCGAAACTTATAAAAGAAATAACGGATAGAATAACTGAAAATTGAGAAAATAGATTGCTAGTTTAAGGGTTTACATTTAAACTATATGTAATGTTTTATAGAAAAGATGGAGGCTGTGACGATGACCAATCAACAAAAGCCTAAAAGATTGACGAACCAAGAAAAAATGGTGCGTGGATCCGCATGGATGACTGCTAGCAATATTATTTCTCGGCTACTTGGTGCAATCTACATTATTCCTTGGTATGCTTGGATGGGAGAAAATGCAAAAGCTGCTAATGGATTATTCAATATGGGCTACAATATTTATGCGTTATTTTTACTGGTATCAACAGCAGGAATACCTGCTGCAATCGCAAAACAAACTGCGCGATATAATTCATTGAATGAATATGGGCTCTCGTATAAATTATTCAAACGTGCTTTGCAATTGATGGGGATTTTGGGTGGTGTTTCCGCTTTGATCATGTACATAGCATCGCCTTGGTTAGCGCATGCTTCGGGTGGGGGAGATGAACTGATTCCTGCAATGCGTTCGTTGAGTTTAGCAGTATTGATTTTTCCGTGTATGAGTGTTGTTCGAGGATATTTCCAAGGAAATCAAGAAATGATGCCTTTTGCGTTATCTCAAATTGCAGAACAGGTTGCTCGCGTTTTTTATATGTTGTTGGCGACATTTATCATTATGCAAGTTGCACACGGAAACTATGTGACTGCAGTTACACAATCTACATTTGCAGCATTTATTGGAATGATTGCTAGTTTTGCTGTACTAGCGTATTTTTTACAAAAGGAAAAAATACGTAGAACAGTTTTCATTGAACATAGTCGAAATCACTTAACAATCGCGACAAAAGAATTGTTAAAAGAAACGATTAAAGAAGCAATTCCGTTTATTATTGTTGGTTCAGGGGTCACGATTTTTAAGCTAGTGGATCAGTTTACCTTTATTCGGATCATGAGTGAGCATACCAATTATTCAAATAGCCAGTTGCTTGATCTATTCTCAATTTTTAGTGCGAATCCAGATAAATTAACGATGGTTGTTGTGGCTTTGGCCACCTCGATTGCATCGACAGGCTTACCATTGATTACTGAAGCAATGACATTGAAAAAACGAAATAGTTTAGCCAAATTAGTTGGGGACAATCTACAGTTGTTTGCCTTTGTGATGTTTCCTTCGATTGCAGGGATGATAGTGCTTGCGTACCCATTAAATACATTGTTCTATTCACCTGACGTGCTGGGATCAAGTGTTCTTGTCGAAGCTAGTTTTGCAGGATTATTTTTAGGTCTGTATATGTTGATTTCAAACATGCTACAAGGGATGTTCCAAAATAAATCAGCAATGAGTTATCTGGGAATTGGCTTTTTGATTAAAGTAGCTCTCCAATACCCAGCAATACGAATATTTGAAGTTTATGGACCTTTAATTGCAACGATACTTGCCTTTAGCGTGTCTTGTGCACTCATTTTAAGAAAGATGTATCAAGTTGCTCGCTTTGATTATCAATTAGTATTGAGAAGAACCTTGCTTATTGTACTGTTAACCGGCAGCATGCTTTTGATAGCTGTATTCACACGTCAATTTACGTATTTGTTTTTAAGTAAGGAAAGTAAGACGCAATCATTGCTAGTGATTTTACTTGTTGCAGGAGTGGGTGCTTCTGTTTATGGCTATCTCGCTTTAAAAACGCGTTTGGCAGAGAATTTATTAGGTCAAAGTATGGCACGATTGAGAAAACGCTTAAAAATCAATTGAGCGTAATGACTTATTCACTCTATTGTTTTGAAAGAAGGGCAAATATGCGATTAGATAAATTTTTGGCGCAAACTGGTTATGGCAGCCGAAAAGAAGTGAAAATTTTAATAAAAAAGGGGCACGTCACAGTCGATGGACAACTCATAAAAAGTGACAAATATCAGGTAGACGAGATGAATACACATATCACAGTTGATGGTGAACGAGTAGTCTATCAAAAATATTTTTATTATCTTTTAAATAAACCAAGCGGTGTGGTCTCTGCTACTCAAGATGCGTATGACAGAACAGTTCTTGATTTAATCAAACGGGAAGATTATCGTGAAGATTTATTTCCTGTGGGGCGCCTAGATAAAGATACAGAAGGATTTTTATTGCTTACGAATGATGGTGATTTGGCACATCGTTTGTTGTCGCCAAAGAAACATGTCGAGAAAGAATACTATGCGCAAGTCAAAGGGGTAATGACCATTGTAGACAAAGAAAAATTTGCTTCTGGATTAGTAATTGATGGTGGTGAGCAAACGTTACCTGCTGAACTACAGATTTTGACTACAAGCATAGAAGAAAATCGTTCAGAAATTCATTTGGTACTGCATGAAGGAAAATTCCATCAGGTGAAACGTATGGTTAAAGTAGTTGGAAAAGAAGTTCTATTCCTAAAAAGAATTCGAATGGGAGGACTCTATTTGCCACCGAATCTCCCCGTGGGACATTACAGAGAATTAACCACTTTAGAACTAAAGAAACTCAGTAACGAAGATTAGTCGTTACTGAGTTTCTTTTTTTACCAAAGTCCTGGAATTGCCTGAGCAATGATACTTTCATGTGTAAATGGATGGGTCATTTCTAATTCGACGGCGTGAAGCATCATTCGGCTGGAAGAACGAGTTTGATACAACGGATCACCAACGATTGGATGCCCACTATTAGATAGATGAACACGAATTTGATGTGTTCGACCGGTATCTAGTGTACAGTAAATTTGTGTTTTGTTACTTAGTTTTTTATCGATAGAAACATGTGTGATTGCGTTTTGCCCATTTTTGGGATCAACAACCCGTTTTCGTCGGTCGTGACGATGACGGCCAATTTTTTCTGTGAATGTCTTATTTTGTGGGAATATACCCCAGACTACTGCTTGATATTTTCGATGAATTGTTTTTTCTTCAAGCATTTTATTTAAAATAGGTAAAACAAATGGATTTTTCGCAAACAGAACAGCACCGCTTGTCTCAGTGTCCAACCGATGAACGACATAAGGTTTCTGGTCTTTAGGAGCAAGATAGGCAGCTAGATGATTCAAAAGGGTATCTGATTCAGTTGCATCATTCGGATGAGTTTTTATACCAACTGGTTTGTTCACGATAATCAGATGCTCATCTTCATAAATAGGTGCTACCAATGAAGCATTGCCCATCTTGATTTCTTGGTACGAATAATCGCTATCTAAAAAAGTTAGTTGAACTTGATCGCCACCATGAACAATTTCCTGAAAAGAAGCAACTGTTTGATTAATAGAGACTGCTTTTCTCATACGTAAAAAATGACGTACTTTTCGGGGGACGAGCCAGATATCTTTGAGTAATTCTTCTACAGACGTATCTGCTTGTGTATTTGGTACAGTTATTTTGATTTCCATAAATAGACCCTCACTTTTTTAAATCAAAGATATTGTAGCATTTTTAAAGATATTTAAAAAAAAAATCGAAAAAATATTATACTGGCATGCTAAACTAACTACGTCTAACTTCTTTGTATCCGCCTTGAGACGTACGAAGAAAGTAGAGAGTTATGCTACACTATCGTAATAAACGAAAAATAAGGAATAGGAGAATGAAAAGATGGATTTTCGAACTCTTTGGGCCAAAATACTATCTGGAATAAAAAGTTTTTGGCATTGGATAAAACCGTACCTAAGCCAATTTCACCAATGGCGAAAACGTATATGGAAAAAATATCATATAAATAAACTACTGATTTTGATTGTTCTGATTATTGTATTAGTCACGAGCATTTATTTGTTCATTTTATCGAAACAAGCGAATGTTGAAACTTTAAAATCAGGATTAAGTCAGTCAACAGTTATTTATGATAAAGATAACGAAGAAGCAGGTACACTTTATGCACAAAAGGGGACTTATGTTGAGTTAGATAAGATTTCTCCTTATATACAAGATGCAGTTATCTCTACAGAAGACAAAAATTTTTATTCACATCATGGATTTGATATCAAAGGAATCGCACGTGCAGCTGTCCGAATGGTCTTATCTGGTGGGACATCCGGTGGAGGAGGTAGCACAATTACGCAGCAATTGGCAAAGAATGCTTATCTCACGCTAGATCAAACATTTAGCCGTAAAGCAAAAGAATTATTTTTGGCAATTGAAATCGAAAAAAATTATTCAAAAGAAGAAATTTTGACGATGTACTTGAATAATGCTTATTTTGGAAATGGTGTTTGGGGCGTACAAGATGCATCCAGAAAATATTTTGGGGTTGATGCAGATCAGGTAACGATAGGTGAAGCAGCAACAATAGCTGGTATGTTAAAGGGTCCGGGAATCTATAATCCAATCGACTATCCGGAAAACGCAACAAACCGCCGAGATACGGTTCTTAATCTAATGGTGACAAATGATAAAATAACTGAAGCGCAAGAAAAAGTTGAAAAGCAAACCAACATTACAGATTTGCTGAATGACACGTATGATAATTCAGAATCTGGATATCAATATCCATATTATTTTGATGCGGTTATCGATGAAGCAGTCAAAGAATATGGTATGGATGAAGAAGATGTGATGAATAAAGGGTACAAAATCTATACAGCGCTTGATCAAGATTACCAAAAACAAATGGAAACAACTTACCAAGACAGCTCGTTGTTCCCAGCCAATGCTTCTGATGGAGCGATGGTTCAATCAGCTTCGGTGGCTCTGGATCCAAATACAGGTGGGGTACAAGCTTTAGTTGGTCGACGCGGAGATCATGTGTTCCGGGGATACAATTTTGCTACACAAATGAAGCGTTCCCCAGGTTCGACGATCAAGCCACTTAGTGTATATAGTGCTGCGCTAGAAGCAGGATATACACCATCAAGTATCTTGAAAGATGAACCACAAAGCTATTACGATGCGCATAACTACGATGGAACCTATCAAGGAGAAGTCCCAATGTATCAAGCTGTTGCAGAAAGCTTGAATTTGCCTGCTGTTTGGTTGTTACATGAGATAGGTATTCAAAAAGGATATGATAAAGCAGAAGAATTTGGTCTGGATTTGAGTAAGTCAGATAAGTACTATGGGCTTGCTTTGGGTGGACTTGAAAACGGAGTGTCACCTATGACGATGGCTAGTGCTTATGGTGCATTTGCCAATGATGGGAAAGTGTATACACCCCATTTAATTACCAAAATAGTTGATTCTACAGGAGCTGTTATCGTAGACAATACAGAAGATAAACCGAAACAAGTCATTTCTAAGGAAACAGCGGATGAAATGACGAGCATGCTTTTAGGGACATTTTCAAATGGGACCGCGGCTGCGGCTAGTCCATATGGGTATACAATGGCAGGGAAGACTGGAACAACAGAAACAAACTTTGATTCAACAAAAGCGAATGATCAATGGATTATTGGTTATACACCGAACGTAGTGATCTCAACTTGGATGGGATATGAAAAAACAAGTGAGGATCACTACCTAGAAGGGACGAGTGGAAATGTTGTTGGAAAAGTGTTTAAAGCAGAAGCAGAAAGCATCCTTCCTTATGTAGAAACAGCTGATTTTAATGTCGCAGATGCTTACGTAACTAAAGGAGAAGTTGTGGCGGCAGATAAAGTCGATTCAAGTACAAGTGAATCAAGTGATGCGTCCGATGATTCGAATTGGAAAGCGACAGTCAACGAATATAGTGAAAAAGCAAAAGAAGGCGCTAAAAATGTTGGGGATGCAGTCGCAGACGGGGTCAAGGGAATTGGAGAAGCAGCTAAAGACTTATGGCATAAATATCAATCAGAGTAACCTTTGAAAACGGATAATAGCATGGTACAATAAGAATACTAATGAAAGAAATGAGGAAATATAGATGGCAAATATTTATGATACAGCGAATCAATTGGAACGAGAACTTCGCGAGTTACCTGAGTTTAAAGTACTTTCTGAAGCTTATGAAAATGTAAAAGCAAATGAAGAAGCACACAACCTATTTAAAGACTTTCAAGCTATGCAAATTGAATTACAAGAAAAACAAATGAGCGGACAAGAATTTTCTGATGAAGATGCACAACGTGCACAAGAAATGGCGATGAAAGTCCAATCAGAAGATTTGATTAACGAGTTAATGCAAAAAGAACAAGGGTTCAGTGCGATTGTAAATGATTTGAACCGCATCATCATGACACCAGTTCGAGATTTATATCAGGGCTAAGCAGGGAATAAGAGACAGAACACAGTATGTTCTGTCTCTTATTTTTTTAGGTGAGTCGAAAAGTAATTTTAACTTGACCTTTTTTTTAGATAATGGTAAGGTAATAAAAGTTCTTAACGAAGCGAAAAAACTTTCAAAAATAAATTGACATTGTTTTTTTAAAATGTTAAGATAACTAAGTTGCTTGAGATGTGACAGCAATCAATCGTTGTGAATGCAACGAAAACTTTTAAAAAAGTTGTTGACAAATAACAAATCAAGTAGTAAGATAAATGAGTTGCTTGAGCAAACGAAAAAAAGAAATCAAAAATTATTTCAAAAAGTTCTTGACTTTAAGAAATAAATCTGATATACTTTAAAAGTTGCTAACGCGACAAGTTAGACCTTTGAAAACTGAACAAAGCAAAGACAAACCAAATGTGTAGGGCGTCTTGATTGATTCAAGACAACAAACATTTTTAAACAGCAAGCAATATGCTAGCAAACAAATTGAGCTTAACAATCTTATGATTGTTCTAACTTTTATTATGAGAGTTTGATCCTGGCTCAGGACGAACGCTGGCGGCGTGCCTAATACATGCAAGTCGTACGCTTCTATTTCCACCGGAGCTTGCTCCACCGGAAATAGAAGAGTGGCG
The DNA here is from genome assembly GCA_047975565.1 of Enterococcus sp. Taxonomy (GTDB): domain Bacteria; phylum Bacillota; class Bacilli; order Lactobacillales; family Enterococcaceae; genus Enterococcus_B. The sequence goes on from JBKEDT010000069.1 coordinate 22,817, forward strand.
AACGGGTGAGTAACACGTGGGTAACCTGCCCATCAGAAGGGGATAACACTTGGAAACAGGTGC